>LBRU01000004.1 GCA_000991575.1 candidate division TM6 bacterium GW2011_GWE2_36_25 | reverse complement strand
CACTATGTTTTTTGCGACTCATTTATGCCTCCTCGCTCTTATTATTTTGGAGGCAAAATTATATCTTAGCTAGTGGTCCGAATTTATGGGTTCATTATACCTACAGAGTTATGAAGTTTGTAATTCATTTTCGAGATCCGTTATAAGTTCTTTGAAGATCGGACGCACTTTTATTTCTGAATGGTCGAGATACATAAACCCTTGTTTTAATAGTTCTTTTGCATGAGGTACAAGTGCGCGTTTGTTGTCAAATATGCGTTCGTTATTAATTGTGCGTTTACTGTCATGAAAAACCCACAGATCTTCTTTTTGAGGAGCAGTGAGATATAAAAAGAGACCGGGGGTTTCAGTTTTGAGTTTTAATAATTGTTTGAGTGCTTCTGCTCTTGAAAAGTCTTCCATATTAGTTTTTGCGCATATGAAATGTGCAAAACAGAAGAAGAAAAATAATCCTTTGGTCATGATTCTCCTTAGATTCATTTTTAAGATACTTTAATATTGATTTTAGCAAGAATGCAATATTTAGTTTTTTTATATTTGGGGAAACAAAAAAACTTCTAAATTTGTTTGATTTACACAATATTTTGAATCTGTTCGCGGCACTTTTCGAGTTCAACTTTAATATTGATGGCATGTGAACTGATCGTGCTATCGTCAGATTTTGCGGCGATAGTATTAATTTCTCGGCCAAGTTCTTGAAGAATGAAATCGATTTGACGACCTTTTTCTTCTTGCTTTTTGTTGAGCAATGTATCAAAGCTTTTCAGATGTGTTTTAAAGCGAACAATTTCTTCATGGACGTCAGTTCGATCAAGTTCTAAATAGAGTTGCATTCTTTGTTGTTGCGCTAATTCTGAGTCGATTTTACCTAGTTGTACCAGTTCCTTTTTTATTTCTTCTTGTTTTTTCTTTAATGTTGCTTTGGACAATTTTTTTACTTCTTCAATTTCTTCCATCATGATAGCGGTACGTTTTTGTAGGTCGGTCAGAAGTTCTGCGCCTTCGGCAGTACGAATTTTTTTGAGCTCGAGAAGTGCTTCATCAAAACCTTTTAAAATAAGATCGCGCGTTTTCTCATCGATAAACGTTTCTTCGGCTACAAAAATATTGGGAATACGTAACAAATCATTTATAACGATAGTTCCCGGGAGTTTAAATTGATTTTGTACTTCCTTTAACGTATCGAGATATCCTTTAACGATGCTCAATGAGGTGGTTACTTTTCCTTTAAAATAATTAGGATCACTGATAGTTATACTTAAGTACATATGCCCACGGTTCAGTTTTTCTTTTGCTCGTTTAATGAATTCGGTTTCCAGGACACTGAGTGCATGCGTGAGCCGACATGTTGCTTCAAAAAAACGTGAATTGAGTGTCTTGAGATGAATGCTGACATTTACCAATTGTTCTTTATCAGTTGATATGGTAATTGTTTTTGAAATAAAACCGGTCATGCTTGATAACATAGTACTTTCCTTTTAATTAATTTTTTATATTAGGAGGATTATATTTTGTAGAATACACGTTTTGCATAAAATTATCCCAAGGAGCTATTTTAAATTTGTATAAACGTTTTGTACGTCATCGAGATCTTCAAGTTTTTCCAGAAAATCAAATACTTTTTTCTCTTTATCTTCGCTTAATCCCATTGAATTTTTAGCAACGAACTCTAGTTCCGCTGATTCTATTTTATGACCACTATCGGCTAAAACTTTTTTTACTTGTTCAAGTTGCTTGGGATTGACCGTGATTGTTGCGATATCGTCATCAACATCGATGTCATCAATGCCAAAATCGATGAGTTGTTCAAGAAGATCGTCTTCAGTGAGGCCACCTGCATTAATGCGAATAACTCCCTTTTTTTCAAACATCCAGCTTACTGCGCCAGCTTCAGCTAAATTACCCCCATTATTATTAAAAACGCGTCGTACTTCTGCAACCGTACGATTTTTATTATCAGTAACGCATGCGACTAAAACCGCGACGCTCTCAGGCCCGTAACCTTCATATAATTGTTCTTCATAAGAAACGCCAGGAAGTTCACCTGTTCCGCGTTTGATTGAGCGTTGAATGTTGTCTGCGGGCATATTTGCTTCGCGTGCCTTATCGATGATGGTGCGTAATCTGAAGTTTGCATCAGGATTGCCACCACCTTCTTTTGCTGCGATGGTGATTTCTTTGCCGATTCTGGTAAAAACTTTTCCTTTTTTAGCATCTTGTGCTGATTTTCTATGTTTAATATTAGCCCATTTAGAATGACCTGACATTGGAATAATCCTCTCAATATGATCAATTTTATTTGTTAACAGTATACACAAAATTTTTAAATACGGGAATTGGGTGCTGGTGAGCGATACAATTAAAAAATAGTTTCTTGCCCAAGGAGTTTACGTTTTAGTTTGAGTAACATCAAATGGGGAATTTGTCTTCCGCGTGGTGTTTTTTCCAGGTAACCTTTGCGCATGAGAAAAGGTTCATAAACCGCTTCAAGGGTATCACTATCTTCACCAATAAGAGATGCGATTGTTTCAATTCCGGCAGGGCCACCGCCATAATGCTTAATTATTTTTTGTAAAATTAAATTATCCACTGATGTAAGGCCGTCTTCATCGATACCCAAAAATAATAATGATTGATGGACAAGTTCATCTTCAATAATTTTTTGATGTTTGACTTGTGCAAAGTCACGCACACGTCGCGTTAATTTTTTTGCAATGCGCGGTGTTCCGCGGGAAGATTTAGCAATGCGTAAAGCGCCAGCATCAGAAAGTTTTATTTCAAGATAAGAGGCATATTGTTGTACAATTATTTTGAGTTCGTCATCAGCGTAAAAATCTAAGCGTTCAGTGATGCCAAAACGACTTCGCAACGGTGCCGTGAGAAGTCCTGCTTTGGTTGTTGCGCCAATTAAAGTAAATGGGTTGATGGGTAAATTAACGGTTTTAGCACCGGCTCCTTGGCCGATGATAACATCAACACGAAATTGTTCCATCGCACTGTATAAAACTTCTTCAACCGCTTTAGGTGTTCGATGAATTTCGTCAATAAATAAGATATCTTTCGGCTGAAGCCCTGAAAGAATTGCCACCAAATCGCCCGTTCGTTCAAGCATTGGACCGCTACAAATTTTAATGCCTACATTCATTTCTTCTGCCATGATTTGTGAAAGGGTTGTTTTGCCTAATCCCGGAGGACCGGAAAAGAGAAGGTGGTCGACCGGTTCATTACGCATTTTGGCCGCTGTGGTATAAATATTTAATTTTTCTTTTAAAGATGATTGACCAATAAATTGATTGAAATTTTTTGGGGTAAAATCATGTGAAATATCTTCAGGAGAATCTTGGAACTTAATAATATCTATTGGTTGTAGTTCTTGCATAAGGTTTTTTCTTTATTAATCTTTTATTGTGCCAGTATACTATGCAGAGTAATTACTTTCTAGCGATTGACGCTTAACCGGAAGAATTTATGAAAATGTACATAATTATTTTTATGTTTTATGCGTGGACAATATATCCTATGGAAGAGCATCCTTCTGCTGAAAGTTTATTACAGCGAGAATGTGTTATATGTAAAAAAAACAATTTGCTTGGTAATGTAGTATTTTATCAATTAAGTTGTGGTCATTTTGTTCACCTTGATTGTTGGAGTGGACACGCAGGAGATTGTCCTGTGTGTGATATGTCTGTTTTTAAAACTGGCGAATTTGGATTAATTAATGTTCCTCTCCAAAAAAAGGAGCCTGGCGCTAAAAAAAGATGGTGTTGTTTTTGCTTAAAATGCAAAAAATAATTGTGCTTAGCAATTGTTCGATTATAATAAAATACGTTTGTTAGTGTGTTTTAGTGAGGGTTTATGCGGTTTCTTTTAGCGTTATTTCTTATTCCGAGTTTTATGTGGTGTATGGAGTGGGAGACGTCTCATTCTGGTGATGAGGAGCAACGAAGATTGATTGATCATTCGCGTATGTCGGCGCTTGAGTTGGCGATGCGGATTGATGGGCTCAATGGAGAGCGAACTGAAGCAGACTTATATTTACACTGTGGTGCAAAAAGATGTCCTTCATGGTGGCAAACATTGGTGTGTTGCGCATGCCCATGCTGCTTTGATAAGGAAAAAAATTGTAAGATGACGGTTGATGAACGTTCTGCTCTTTATCGAGTGAGTGCTATTATTTGTTGTGTGGCTGTTGCAGGTGGTTCTTATCTAGGGGCTACACAAGGGCCACCACCATGGCGTGTTGGTTGAGTGCTCCGCTCAAAAGTTAGTTGATATTGAGAATCTATGTTTGATGACGTTATTAATCCATCCAAGTGCTGCATACGTTATCCAGGTGTGTGAAAGGCCATAACTCATGAGTGGCAGCGGAATGCCGACGACTGGAAGCAGACCAATTACCATGCCAATATTAACAACAACCGATATCAAAATTGGTAGTAAAAGACCGAGCGCAAGAAGCTGCGTAAAAAAAGACCGAATGGTACTTATGAGCAAAAGCAATCGAATAATCAATATAAAATAGAGGGCTAATAAAAAAAATGCTCCTATGAATCCCCATTCTTCGCAGAGAACAGAATAAATAAAGTCAGTTCTTCGTTCTGGTAAAAACGCCAATCGATTTTGTGTTCCTTGAGAAAATCCTTTTCCGCAAAATCCTCCTGACCCGATAGCGATTTTTGCTTGTTCTACTTGATAACGTTCACGTTGTTTATCTCCCGCTCCTAAAAAGACTTCAATTCTTTTTTTTTGGTATGGTTTTAAAAATTTATAAAAGACAGGTGCGGTTATGATACCAATTAATGCACTTATGAGAAAAAATTTTTTGGGAAGTCCTGCATGTCTGAGCATAATGAGGCCTGATGTTAGAATAATGAGTGCGGTGCCGAGATCTGGTTGTTTTAAAATTAATAAAAAGCTGATTGCTAAAATGACAAGGAGAGGAATAAATGTTTTAAAAGTAAACTGTGCCGTTTCATGTTCTCCTTGCAAATAGTAAACGATGAAAGCAGGTAAAAATAGTTTTGCTAATTCTGAAGGTTGAAATTTGAAAATTTTGATGTCGATCCATCGTTGAGCACCCATGCCAATATTTCCTTTTATGATGGTGAAAATCAGAAGTGCTATCGTAATGAAATAAAGAAAATATCCCCATCGACATGTTGTGCGGAAATCTATGTATGAAAAAATTATGTAAATGATTATGCCGATTAAGGTGCCAATGACTTGTTTAGTGAAAAAAGTAGAATAGATGATTGTTTGTGTGGTTGTTGCACTGTAAATAAAGGTGATGCCAATAAGTGCAATCGTCATTGTTAAAAAAAAATTGATCCAATCAAATGATGATAGAATGCGATTATTCAGCCACATGAGTTTCAAATGGTTGAGACAAAAGATCTTTTGTTTCACTAATGCTGTAAGTATCATTGATATCAGCAATGATGATCGGAATATTGCCTGCTAGTTTCCAAGTGACCTGTCTGCATGTTAAGTTCATTTTTTTAATTCTCTTATTTATGCTTTAATGTTCTTTCCATTATAATGGTAAGAAAAAGAAAGGAAAAATAAACGTGTTTTTTTTGAAATTATTATTTTGTTCTTTGACGTTAGTGAATTGTTTTGCAGGTGGTTGCATGAGCAAAGTGCACCCAATCAATCAGGTTGAAGATACAGAATCTGACGATCGTCCAAGAGTAGAAGGAGGGCGGTTCGGCGAATTAGATATTGATCTTACCGATATTGTTAAGGAATTAGCAAGAGCAAAGAAACGGGATGCACATTTTTTATTTGTTCCTTTTAAAACATTATATTTTTTGAAGAGGCATATTAATGAATTTAAAATGTATGGAAAAGGGTGTTGTGCTGAATGGATATTGACAGATTTATGTGATTTTCTTCATTATAAATACCCCATTTATGACGATCATCTTCGATTAATTTTTGAACAGAACGGCCTTAAGTTTGAATCATTTCAAAGTGATATAGAGGAAAATTTGAGCAATGCATAATCAGTGAATGTTTGAATACTTCTATCCGCATGAATGCGTTCAAGTGGTTTTTTATTAAAAAACGCCAATGCAAAATCATCATATGCGTTAATGTTTTTGAATCGTTCAAATAATTTTTGCCTTCTAACGCGTCCTACGCTTGGCCAATAGCCTTGTGCTTCAATAAGTTCATTATTAATAACATCACTGACGATCATGACATGTCCCGGCATCCAGATAATATCGCCATCTTCTACTATTTCATCTTTATTTATTGGGCGAAGCGTTTTGAAAATAGTAGAACTGTTTTTACAAAAATAAGGAAGTTCAACAATTTGGGCTGCGAGTAAAATTAAACCGGAACAATCGAGTCCGGCATAAGGGTAACTTTGATGTGGCCAAAGCCAACCCTTATAATTTTTTCCTAACATTGGATTTGCAGTTAAATAAAAAGAGTTTGATGCTTGGTTGCCAATACTGGCACCTCCCCAGACATAAGGAATGATGCCATATGCGTCGACCCAATGATTGATGAGTTGTATCATCAAACGTTGTTTTTCTGAAAAAGATCTTTCCGTTGATACGAGAGTTTGATTGACGGGCAAGAGAATGTGAGTCTTTCTATTATTTTCAAAATCAAACCAATATGCACCAATGAATGTTGCGGTATCTTGATAAGATCGAACAAAACGAGTGCCGGCTGAATACAATTTTTTATCATGGGGATTTTGCCATGGGAAAATAAGTGTCACAACTGAAGAAGCAGTTGTATCCTTACGAAGAAAAGGGGGAATATATGATTGATTTAATTCATCTATTTTTCTTATTTCTGACTTAAGAATCCATCCTTTAAGATGATCTTTTTTATTAAATTTATTTTTAACAATGAGATGTGGAATTGAAATTTTTGCTTGTTTTTGATCTTCTTCTAGAACAAAGACGCGATGATTGTAGAGTAATTGATGTAAACGTGGACATTCTTCTTTTTTTGTATGCCATAAATTGGGAAGTGCATAATAAAGTTTTTCCGGGGATGGGGTTGAAAAGTTTTTTTTGACGACGTCAATGATTGGTTCAATAACTACCGCTTCATATGCGCATAAAGAAATATTGACAAGAATGGCGGATAAAAATAAAACGTTAAACTTAAACATATTTAAATATTTGTTTTTATTGTAATTGTAGTGTACTGAGCTACACTAAATTTCAGCAAGGGTTGAAAGGCCGAGCATGAGAAACATTTTAAAAAAGCTTATTTTTATAAGTATTTGTTTTTCATTAATGGGTTTTGAACGAAGCTCTAAACCTGAACCCATACCTGTTCATAAAAAATTAAGCAAATTTGACCGCTTGAGGCGTTTGATTTCTTCGTTGCCGCGTACAAAAATTGTTGATTCTTATGAAAATACAAAGAAAAAGAAGGATTAAAAAAAAATGGTCGGAGCGGCGAGACTCGAACTCGCAACCCCTCGCTCCCAAAGCAAGTGCGCTACCAATTGCGCCACGCTCCGACTCAATACGTATATCAATAACTATATTAGAGTTTTTTTTATGACCTGGCAAGTTTAATTTGAGAGGATTTTTATGAAAATTACATTGTTTCTTATAATTGCAGGTACTCAGGCACTCGCTGCCATGCAAACTTCAGTTTGTGATAAAATTTCAGGACATCCTCTGGATCAGCGTCATGTGGAGAGAGAATCAAAAATTGAACGAACTTTTAGTGGAAATGTAATGGATTCTCTGGTTAGAAAAAAATATGCTACCGACACGCATTTTGCTTTACAGCTGCGTAAAATGAGAAGGTTGTTAGCACAGCAATTAGAGACGGCAAAAAAACGTTAAAAAATAAGCGTTTAAAGAGAATGGGGTGAGTGGTGGGATTTGAACCCACGACCCCCAGAGCCACAATCTGGTGCTCTACCAACTGAGCTACACCCACCATTTCAAGATTTACTCATAGTATAGGAAAATTTGACTCAAAAGGCAAAGAGGATTTATTAACATTTTTATGGATCCTGTTATACTTGAATTGTGGAGGCATTTCTGACTAATAGCCATTATTTATGAATAAAAAGAAAAAAGATGTAATTCGTGTGATTGGTGCACGAGAGCATAATCTCAAGAATATTGATATTGAGATTCCTAAAAACTCATTTACGGTAATTACGGGGCCCTCGGGTTCTGGTAAAAGTTCTTTAGCGCTCGATATTCTCTATACCGAGGGCAAGAGGCGTTATACTGAATCATTGTCGGCTTATGCGCGACAATTTTTGGGTATTGCACGCAAACCTGATGTTGATCAGATTATTGGACTTTGTCCTTCTATTGCGATTGAGCAAAAAACAGTGAGCGCAAATCCGCGTTCGACGGTGGGTACTATTACAGAAATTTATGATTATATGCGGGTGTTTTATGCTCGCATTGGAACACCTCATTGTCCTTCCTGCGGCCAAGAAATTAGTCAAGAATCACCTGAAAAAGTTACCGCACTTATCACTAATAAATTTAAAAATAAAGAAATAGTAATTGCTGCGCCGCTTGCTCACGAAAAAAAAGGTGAATTTCAGAGTGAATTGATCCACTATTTTAACAACGGTTATCATCGTTTTATTATTGATGGTAAACGCTACCGTTTTAATTCACTTGCAGCGGTTGAAGAACTCGGATTGAAAAAAACACACAAACATTCAATTGACCTGTTGATTGATGTGGTGACTGTTTTAGACAATGAAAAAGTGCGCATTAATGAAGGGATTGAGAAGGCATTTGAGTTGTCTAGTGGTAAAGTGAAAATTATTACTGCAGATCGCGCAGAAATGACAGAAGCGCTTGTCTTGAGTTCATCGAAGGATACGAGCGAGTCTGCTTGTATGAATGAATATGTTTTTTCATCAGATCGCATGTGTGTACCTTGTGGAAAATCATTTCCTGAATTAGAGCCTCGACTTTTTTCATTTAATTCTCCTATTGGTGCGTGTAAAAAATGTCATGGATTGGGGACTATTCATGAATGGCCGTGGCAGTATGATGATCGTTACTCGCGTATGAATAAAGGTCTTGAGCATTATAATAAGTATGTGGTAATTGCTGAGTGTCCAGATTGTAAAGGTAAACGGCTTAATGAGTTTGCTTTATCAGTAAAAATTAATAAAAAAACACTTGATGATCTGGTTAATATGCCGATCAGAGAGCTTTTGGTTTGGTTTAAGAAACTTAGATTAGCAGCTCATGAGATGGAAATTGCACAGTCGGTTATCAAAGAGATTATGAACCGATTGGGATTTCTTAATGATGTTGGTCTTGCTTATTTAACTTTAAATCGTTCAGCAAGAACACTTTCAGGGGGTGAAGGACAGCGTATTCGTTTGGCAACGCAGATAGGTTCTGCGCTTTCAGGTGTTTTATATATCCTTGATGAACCAAGTATTGGATTGCATCAACGTGACAATCAACGTTTAATTAAAACGCTTAAATCTTTGCGTGATCAAGGAAATACCGTTTTAGTGGTTGAGCACGATATTGATACGATTAAATCTGCTGATCATCTGATTGATATGGGGCCAGCTGCGGGAGTTCATGGCGGACGTGTTACCGCTCAAGGTTCGCCACTAAAATTGCGCCGTGATAAAAATTCGTTAACCGGGGCATATTTGTCTGGAAAAAGAGCAATTGCCGTTCCAGACAAAATTCGTGAGCCGCGTTGCTTTATTACATTGTATAAATTGACTAAAAATAATTTAAAAGAAGAGTCAGTTAAATTTCCATTGGGTGTTTTTTGCTCGGTTTCAGGGGTTTCTGGATCGGGTAAAAGTACGTTGGTTATTGAAGAACTAGTTCCTGCGTTAGAACGTGAATTTAATAAGCCCTACAGTTCAAAGACCGCCCAGCATTATTTTAATAACCATGAAAGTTATATCGAAGGGGCACAATCACTCCATTCATTAGTGGTGATTGATCAATCACCTATTGGAAGAACGCCTCGTTCAAATCCTGCGACTTACTTAGGAATGTTTGATGAAATTCGGCACCTGTATGCGCGTTTGCCTGAAAGCAGGGCCCGTGGTTATCAAGTTGGACGTTTTAGTTTTAATGTTGCTGATGGCCGTTGTTTTGAATGTCGGGGAGAAGGGGAAATTACCGTTAGTATGCATTTTCTTGCGGACGTGACGGTTGAATGTAAAGTTTGCAAAGGAAAAAGATATAACAAACAGACGCTCGAAATAAAATATAACGGTAAAACTATTTATGATGTTCTCGAAATGACTGCGTTTGAAGCGTTAGAATTTTTTAGTGCTTATCCTTCATTAAAAAAGAGATTGCAGTTGATGTGTGATGTTGGTCTTGATTATTTAAAATTGGGACAACCTGCAACAACGTTATCTGGTGGAGAAGCACAGCGAATTAAATTGGTTCGAGAATTGGCAAAACGTGGTTCAGATACGATTTATATTCTTGATGAGCCCACAACTGGTTTACATAATGCTGATATTGAAAAATTATTAAAGGTTCTTAATCGTCTTGTAGATAAAGGGAACAGCATCATTGTTATTGAGCATAATCTCGATGTGTTGCGTGCATCAGATTATATTATCGACCTTGGCCCTGAGGGTGGCGATGAAGGTGGTTATGTTATGGCACAAGGTAGTCCGAATGAGATCATCAAATCTGAGAAAAGTTTTACTGCAAAATATCTTAAATTAAGTGATTAATTACCAAGGAATCCATTCTTTCTTGATTTCATTAATAAAATTGGATGAAGCATTTTGAATATCAATAACATCAACAAATAATGGTATTGTTGATTCTTCGATGGCTTCTTTTATGTTGCCTATAATTGAAAAATTTACTGGTTTGCCGGTATCAATCGCTAAATCGATATCAGAGCCTTCTGAGTGATCACCTCGAGCGCGAGAACCATAAAGATAGATTTTGGCTTTCGGCAGGTATTTGTTAATGATTTCAATTAATTTTTTTTTGTATTCAGGTTCTACCACTGGAGCCCTTTTATTGTGGGATAGTTGTGGAAATTATTTTTTCCATGAGTGTTGCGTAAAGAGGAAAATTATTACTAATTTGTTCAGCAATTTCTTCTTTGTAAATGTGTGAAGTCATATTGCGTGCATCGACCATTTCAAGTGCAACTTGCGTGTTTTTATCAGACAAAATGCCCGTTCGCAAACATTCACGAAAAACAGGTTTGGGAGAATTGTGAATGACTCCTTTTTGAACTTCTAAATATATTTTAAGATATTTCCATAAGGTGTCGACCGAAATTTCAAAACGTTTAATGGCTGAATCGCGCAAGGTTCGATATTCTTCTTCTGGCAATACATCTGCACCTTTTAATTTTTCTACAGCAATGGTGAAGCTGCCGATAGCTTTTTTTGTTGTATCGTATCGAGGTTTTAAATCTTTCATAAATTCCAATAGTTTCTTTTTAGTTTATGTCATCTAAAAAAAATGCCTAGGGTCCGTTGAGTTTTTAAAAAACGTTATAAAAAGACAAAGATTGATAATTAATCATTCGTTCGTTCTGATCGAGTGATTGAGTGAACAAAGAGAGCCGAAATCCGAGTCGAAGAATTGAATGGAATTATCCTTCGACTCACCCTTCGGTTCATTTATTCACTCAGGGTTCGCTCTGGACGAACGGCCTTTTAAAATAGCTTGTGTTACAAAACTCAACAAGCCATAGATGTGTTGCTTGGGGTTAGATTTTTTCGCATTTTCCGCCAGATTTTTTTCGACATCGTACATGTGAAGGACATCGAACAGTACCTTTATCCTTAGCAGCACAACTTTTAACATTTCCTGGGCATGTTGTAATTCCTTGGTCTGTTGCTTGGCAAATTTTTACTGTGCCAGTGCAGGAAACAATACCTTCATTTTTTGCAGAACAGTCATTAATAACAATTCCCGTACAGGTTGCAGTGCCGCCGTTCATAGCTTCGCAGCTTGTTGCATTTTCACATGTTACATGGCCACCCTCTGAGAGACATTTTCCTACCGTTCCATTACATTTTTTAGATTCGCCTTTTTGTGCAATACAATCGACGCCTATTAAATTTGTTGAAATGAATAAGCTAAAAATATAAAAAAATACTTTCAATTTAACCTCCTAAAATTTTCTTTTATCGAATTATTCGGGTGCCTCGATTTTCTAATTCATGACGAAGGGCTGGTGATAGTGCTAAATGAGGGTTGTGGGATACATTAAGCCTTTGAAGATGGGCGAGATTGCCAATGGTGTCTGGCAGTGATTCTAAGTAGTTGACTGATACATAAAGCTCTTGAAGATTGGCGAGATTGCCAATGGTCTCTGGCAGTGATCTCAATTGATTGTAGTTTACATTAAGCCATTGAAGATTGGCGAGAGTGCCAATGGTCTCTGGCAGTGACCCTAAGTGGTTGTGGGATACATAAAGCTCTTGAAGATTGGCGAGAGTGCCAATGGTCTCTGGCAGTGACCCTAAGTGGTTGTGGGATACATCAAGCTCTTGAAGATTGGCGAGAGTGCCAATACTTTCTGGCAGTGATCTCAATTGATTGTTGTATACATTAAGCCTTTTAAGATTGGCGAGATTGCCAATGGTGTCTGGTAGTCTTTCTAAGTCGTTGTTTGATACATCAAGCGTTTTAAGATTGGGAAGGATATGAGCAAGTCTGGTAAAAAAGTCAGCTGGAATGTTTTCACTATATAAATCTAAATTACTTAAATCAAGCCTTTGTCTTTCTTGATTATATCTATGAGCATGGGCACGAGGACTTAATTCTTGTAAAAGATTTTCAAGTGCTTCTAAATCAGGTGCATCTTGATGAACGATGGCATCTTCTTGAATGGCAAATGGCGGTTCAAGAATAAGTTCATCTCGCGTAAAATTTCTTTCCTCAGGATGATATGTATAAAAATAAATGCGTGTAATTGGTTGTCGATTTAATGGATTTTCGGGGTTGGCCTGATGTTTGTTAAGAACCTGATCTTTTATGTAATCATCTATCGAATCAGATAAGAAATGATGATAAAAAGGTTTTTCATCAATAGTAGTTACAACTTCGGCTAAACGTAAATGAGGTATCTGTTCTTCTTTCTTTTCGATTGCTAAATTAATCGCAGAGATCATGGTAGCAAAAGTTTCATAGGCAATGGGATCTTCTTGGTTTAAATCAACATTTCGTGGTTCTTCTCCTTCGGAAACCGGAAGCGAGATTAAACGTTCTGCGGGTTCTTCAACATCCATTTTTTCATCCATACAAATAACCGGAATGAATAAAATCAGCGATAACAAAAATAATATTTTTTTCACGAGACATCCTCCACTTATATTTTAATCATATTTGAATTTTGCACCACAAATCAAGTATTTAATTCAATGTTGCAGGACATGAATTATGATATGCTCTGTGAAAAGAGGTAAAAATCTAGCTTTTAAGTGAAGCCTTTTGTTAACATTATAAAAAAGAGGGGGCTCGAGTGAAAAAGCTTTTTTTATTATGTTTATTCTTTTTTTGTATAATACGTTCTCAAACAAACGAGGATATATTACAAGACTTATCATATGCTCTTGTTTATGTTTATCCCTTAGATTTTAATAATCCTGCTACTAAAAATGCTTTTTTGCATCATACAAAGGGTTTATATAATGATGCCTATCAGAGTTTTTCTCGATTGATTAATAATGGTACAAATGATCATGTTAAAGCTATGGCATCGTATATGATTGGCCTTATGCAATTGATGGGACAGGGAGTGAGTCGAAATTATGCGGCTGCGCAAGAATCATTCGAAAAAGCAGCTTCTCTTGGTTCACAAAATGAAAAGCGTTTGGCAGAGTTTTTTTTAGCTGTCATGCCTCAGTGGAAATGGCAATTTGGATTGCTTAAAAAGCCATTTCCTTCTGTTTTGGATGAATTTGATAAAGAAATTGATGCTGAACAGGATAAAGGCAAGAAGGCTTTTTTATTGTATCAAAAAGGGCTTCTTATGATTCCGTATTTGGATGTTGTGTCTGCTTTTGATATTTTTAAACAGAGTTTGGCTTTGTTTGATGAATTAACACCACCAGAAAAAAAGCAATATGAAAGTGAAATTAACCTTATGAATGTTACCTTAGGAGAGGCTTATTATCAAGGTTATGATGACATAAAAAAAGACTTACAAAAAGCTGCTCGTTATTATGAAAAAGCTGCAGAAGAAGAAACTAATGTTTATATTCGACTGGGGGCGTTTTTGAGATTATTACAATTGAAGTATAATGATATTGAAGTAAAACTTCCATCAAAGATTGGACTGGTTGATTTGTTGAGAGCCTTATCGCAACAAATTTATAACCCGGTGGTACAGCGAATGGCCGTGAATTTTCTCGGCACAGTTCTTGGTGGAAATACCAAAAAAGCCTTAAGTGCTTTTCTCTCGTAAAGGAAATATGCATGCGATTAGTAATTCAGCGCGTTTTAGAAGCTTCGGTTAAAGTTGATGATGATATAGTGGGGGCAATAAGCCGAGGGTTACTTATTTTAGTCGGATTTCATAAAGATGATAAAAAAGAGGCGATTGATTATCTGGTTAAAAAATTAGTTTCTTTGCGTATTTTTTCCGATGAAGAGCATCGCATGAATAAAAATGTTGGTGATATCAATGGCAATATTTTGCTTGTGCCGCAATTTACACTTTATGCCAATTGTACCAAAGGGAATAGGCCATCTTTTGATGCTGCGATGGTACCGGAAATTGCGCATCAATTTTTCAATGAATTTGTTGATCGTCTTGCATTGGCTTATTCTCAAAAAATTCAGACAGGTATCTTTGGTGCACACATGAAAGTTTCATTGGTTAATGATGGACCAGTGACGGTCATTATTGACGCATAAAAAAGTCTTTTTTTGCTAAAAATTTATTTTTCATTATAATAAAAGCTGAAATTTTCTTTTAATAAAGCTACTTTTTCGGAGTTTTTATGAAACATTTACAGCGTAAAATTTATTTATTAGTGCTCAGTTCTTTTGGATCTCTTTTTGCAGAAAGTTCTGGTTATGACCCTGCGATGTTTATGGGGTTGGCGGCCATGCAAAATTCGCGTGAAATTTCGCAATTACCATTTAAAGACTCTGCTGTTGTGGGTGTTAAGCTTGGTGCGATTAGTTGCATTTCTGATGCGACAAAGGGTGTTTTTGCGCGTGCATTAGGTACTTCAATTGATCAAGGTCATGGCGCATTGAGCTCCTGGTACAAAACTTTTATGACAAAATTGCGTGGCGCACAAGGTTTTGAAGTGCGTGATCTTTTTGGGTGGAAATGGGTTATTGAACGAAGCGTTAATACCCATATTAGCAATGTTGCCAAAGGTGCGCGAGTTGTCCGTGCGCACGTTCTTGATCAAGAAAAGAAAAATAACGAAACCATGGAAGCTCCATACGGTGTTGGTGCATTGAAACGTGATATTGAATATATTATTAGTAATTTGCAAGAGCGTGTAAATCACTATGATGTTAATTTTACTAAAAAAAGAAAACATACCATTATTGACCGCGTGTTAGATGGTGTTGCGGTTAGTGGTTTAGGTTATCTTGGTTTACGTTGGCTTTGGGCTCCGATGAGTAAGGATAACGCAGAAGCTTTATCAAAAAAGTGTTGGGAACAGAGTGCCGAATTGCAACAAAGTAAATTTCTTATGCAGGAAAAGGCTCTTGGAATTGAATTTGCATTAAGGAGAAGCGAAAAAGACTTGGATATTGAGCGTGCAAAACCAGTTAGTTTAGATTTGTCTGCATGGGATAAACAGATTGAACATGAAAATAAAAAAGCTGAGCATTATGCTCAATTAGCCAGTCAAAAAGAGGTTACGACACAGGATCGTTTGATTGGATTGGGAATTAAGACTGGTATTATGTTGTTTGCGTTATATCGCGCAAGCCATTGGCTCAGATCACAGGATGCGGTTGCTTTTGCAGCTAATCTTTCAGATGTCAATCGTTCAATGATTATTCATTTGACAAATACTCTTATTAATTATCTTGAACGGCTTGTGCAATTGTGTGATGAAATTAAAGAAGATAATGATATTGCACGTTTGAAAGATGATTTTGAATTTATTAGCAAAAACTGCAGCGAGACCTTTGTTCATATTGCGCGTATTATTGACCAAAAAGAAGCTCTTGAGTTGCAGCGTCTTGGCAAGCCTGGTCAAGCGTCGGCAAGTTTTGGACAGGGTGCTGGCGGCGCTCTAGGTGGTGGCCTTCCTCGCTTTTAAATCGTAAAGGTTAAATGATGAAAAAACAGTGGTGGTTATTGATTTGTACAACAGTTCAATTGTTCTCATATGAGTTTAAAACTCTCGAGCAAGAAGTTATTGATCTGGCCGCAAATTCAGTTGCGCTTGATCTTGCTCAATTGCAACGCAAAAGAACCATTGCAAAATACATAATTGGTGCAGGTGTTCTTGGTGGTGCTGCATGGGGACTGTATAAGTGGCACCATGATGCCGGAGATAATACAAATCAAAAAAATAATACTTGTGTCAAATTAGAAGATCGAAAAGGTGAATTGAAAATTCCAGAGGTGCCAAAAGTTGGTTTTTTTTCATCAGTAGGTGGCTGGATTAAGTCAGGCTGTGTCGATTTTATAAAACAAGCTCCCATAGGTTTGGGTTTTGCCTTTTTCAGTTCGGGCGCAACGATTTATGCATTTAGAATGTGGCAAGCGTTTGATCAATTTTTTAGGCCATTAAATCTAGAGTGGCTTTTGAAAGATCGTCTTAATTTTTATAAAAAAATTATGCAATTAAAATATACAGCGGCGGTTCTTGATCCTCACTCTTCTGATTTTTCTATTTTTAAAAACGTTACCATTAATTGGAGTGACCAGTTTGTTTCGGTTTTCGGTAATGATGAACGTCAACATTTAGCAGCCTTTGATGAGTTGGTTAGGTTGAAATTAATCGCTGATCGTCGTTTGACATTAGATAAAGATGATGTTGCGTCATATGAGGAGCTTTTTGTACGGCAATGGAATAATTTAATTGAATCAGTCTCTTGTTGTATTGGCTTTATTAATTATCGTTTAAGCAATGATGGCGATGCTGATGAATTTGAAAAAAATCAATTAATTATGTGTCGTGATGATATGATTCGTGCTACACAAAATATTGCGCATGTTTTGCCAAGCTTAATTACGCGAGATGCGACGCATGAGTCAAGTGGTCTTCTGGGTGCTGTTTATGAGTATACCAATAGCATGCAACATTTGTGCGCCATTTTAGATAGCAATGATATTGTGGGATGATTATGAAAAAGTGGTGTCTGCTCATTCTTTTTTTTATAAGTGCCACGAGAGTTGGTGTATTGGCGGGGACAGATTTTTTAACTCAGATTAAAAACTGTTATTGTTCTGCTGATTGGGTTTGCAAAGATTTTGCTGATATGAGTTTGCCAGAGTTTCTGAGTTCATGGCAGCATTTAAGTGAGTTAATTTCCGATGAGAGAAAGCGATGGTTTTATGCGTATGATACACCGGCAGCTTATCAGAGAAGGCTTAAGGATTATTATAGTAATTTCGAGCGCTATGATCGGGAAAGTCTTGATACAGAATGGCTGAGAGAATGCGAACAATATCATACTTTTTTAACGACCCATTATTTAGATACGCGACGTGGTGTGATTGTACAAAAGATTCAAAAGAAGCGTAAAAAACCTATTCATTTGAAAAAACATTATTTGCAATTACAGGATTTGCTGGTTCAGATGGTTCCGGAAGCGCATTTTTCTTTTTATCGATTTTTCTTTGAGCAATTGACCAATGTTATGCTGAAAAAGCTCAATTATGTTTATTTTGAAGAAGAAATGTCGCTTGAACATATTATGGAATTGTTGAAACATAAACAACTTATGACACAGATTTATCGGACTTGTTTACATAAGACTAAACAAGCATCGGCAACATATGCTCATAAAATGGCATATCATTATGATCGGATTGAATCAGTGCTTGATATGGTTGTATCTGAATTGTTGAAAAGAATTGGATTTGAATAATTTATGAAATTTCGTTTTATATGTTTACTCTTCAGTTTTTTATTTTTGCATGGTGAGCAGGATGCGATTGTCCCTTTTTCGCAAAGTTTTATTGAAGGATTTTGTTTTAATCCAGAAAGCCGTTTTTCTCGCGAATATCATCCCTATTTGTTAAAAAAGACGAAAGATTCGCTTCAAAATCTTGAACATTATTTGCAAGGTCGAAAATTTTCTTTATCGGGGCGCATGCTTATTATGGGATATGAGCAGAATGCAGTGCCGCGTTATTTTGATTGTTTATCTCAAAAACAGATCGAAGATGAAGTTGTAACAAAAACTGAGAGTGGATGGGAGTTTGCACCAGGAAACGTTTTTGGTTTTTTAACAGGATATCTTTTTAAGGATGCTTCAAAAGTGGGGCAAAATTTAGTTGAACATATTGCCGCTGATTCTATTGAATTGTTTCACGAAGGAACAGAAATTTTACAGAAGCATGCATTTGGTAAATGGTATGAGACTATTTTAGGTTATCAAGCGTGTATTCAAAATAAGATAAAGGATGCTCAGTGTCAGCCGATATTTAAATATTTGCTCAATTTTTGGCAATCGATTTACGAGGCGGAGAGTAAAGGCTCTCAAGGAAATCGTTTTGCAACACAAGATATTTTGTTTTCATTTTATTATGTAGAACATTTAATGGAGAGTTTTGTTCCAATTAAAAAGATTTTTGTAGGACCTGATGTTAGTTATCCTATTGAAATAACTGAAAGACAACCGGCTGAAGTTACGAAGAATGCGCAGCAATTTGTTTCTCACTTTGTACATTATTTAAAACCCATTGATAATAAAAAAACTGCATACATTTTTTGGAGTTTTGTAGATGGGGTTGGCAAGAGTACGCTTTTGGGAAACATTTGTAATTGGTTGTCGCATAAAGATGATTTTGATAAATATGAGCATGTGAGCAATGCATCATCACAACGTGCAACGTTATACCACGTTAATGATGATGTGGTTATTGCCGATTTGCCTGCTCAAATTAGTCATTATTGCGCAAAACCCGATGGCCATGTTTATATCGATTTAGGCTTTGATCGAACGCTTTCTGCTCAAGATTTAGGGTTGTTGCATCAACATGTCTTAACGCACTATCATGAAATAGTTGCACAGTTTGAAGATCTTTTAGAAGAGGTATCTGTTGATAAAAAAAATAATTCTCCAGAAGAAGCGGTAGCTTATAATATTAAGACATTGCAAGTTCATTCTGCATGGTGTCCCTTTGCATTTAAAGATAAACATTTTGTCGTAAATATTTACGATCCACGTCAAATTCGTATTATGACTTCTTTTGAAGATGTGCATTCACAGGGATTAAAGATAAAAGAACCGGAATTGATGATCTTTGACAAAGGTCTTTCTATTCCCATGTGTTATGATAATTTTAAAAAAGATTTAGCAGATCAACTTGAAGCGAGTGGTGTGCAAAATGTTGTTTTTGTGGATTTCTTGAGTATGTATCCGCGAACGTCACGTGAGACCATTCGTATTAATTATCTTTTACAACAGTTAAAGTCTTTTTATAAAGATGAATTTATTATAGATCGAAGTTCTTATCGGTCATTTGCACATTATCACGAACTTTATCCGCTATTTTTTGATTATAAAGATGATTTTGAACGGAGTCTTTTTTTGGAATCATTATTGCGGTGGGTTATTCATGATACTATTATGCAAGCGTCACGTGAAGATTTAACCGCATTAACATCAGAAGAAGTTTATCAACGTTTACAGGATAAAATTAAAGAATTGTACCATTCTCACAAAGATCAATTGAATGATATTTTATGTATGGTTCGCAAACGATTAGAACAGGAAGAGTCGACCGTCATTCACTATCAGCTGAGTAAATTTTATGAAGCGGTTACCCATTTTTCTGTTGATCGTTTTGCAGGGTTAAGTGAAATGGTTCGTTCATTAGTTGTTCAGTTTCATGTTGATGATGCCGTTCGTGAATTATGGACGCAATTAGGAGCTGATATAAAAGAATTTACTGATGGTGGGCGTTTTGTAAAACTTGAAAATGACTTGAAATTAGAAGTTGTAAGACCGCTGCGTGCATATGATATTGATCGATCATTGATAGAACTTTTGGCAAATGAAGCGCGCAAAACGTGGTATAGTCATTTGATTGGCTTAATTGTTCCAGAATTAAATGAGGCGTATAAACAAGCGCTCCTGGTTAAAAATTTTAATGGTACCTTGTTATTGTTGCGTTATCGTCACAATGAAGTGGGAGAAGAAGCGCCTGCGTTATTAGAAGAAGTTCGTCAATTTGGTTTATCTGGAAAGCAAGCATATGAGGTTTCTTATGCACGGTCGTGGTTAAATGAGTTGAAAAGGACGGATTATCATGAAAAATATAATAGTGAGGCGCCAAAATTCTTTGTTCCATTGGTTCAATTAGTTGAGTATTTGGATACGAATAAATTGTGGGCGGCTTGGGTATTAGAGCCACGTGATATGCGAATTCCTAAGCCGATAACTATTTCATATGAGGCTACGCGATGGGTTATTCATGCGCTTGCGACTTTGCATATGAATTTGAAAAGTCCTGAAGATGATATTATGCTTCGTTATGGTAATCAAGTAGATTTTGTTGCAGCGTTGCGTCTTTTAGAGAATTTAATGTTTCCGAAGTATATGAATCTGACAACCAAGGGTGAGTTATTTCCTGACTATTGGCTCATTGAGCCATTGGTCGGTAAATTTAATAAAAAAAGTTAATCATTTTTTAATGGTAGTAATTGATGAGTACAGAAAAATTAACTCCTTTAATGCAGCAATATTTTCAGTTGAAAGAGCAGTATTCCGAAGCATTGCTCTTTTTTCAAGTTGGCGATTTTTTTGAACTTTTTTTTGATCAAGCAAAGCAGGCGGCAGCGATTTTGGGTATCGCTTTAACTAAGCGTGGTACACATAATGGAAAACCAATTCCGTTGTGTGGCGTTCCTGTGCACGCGCTTGATCATCATATTACTAAATTAGTGAAAGCTGGATTTCATGTTGCAATTTGTGAACAGCTGGAAGAGGCTCGTCCAGGGTCTGTTGTTAAACGCGGTGTAACAAAGGTTTTGACTCCTGGGACGTTAACCGATGAAAAATTGCTTGATGATAAACGTTCTTCATATTTATGTTCAATGTTTGTTGCTGCCGAAAGTGTTATCTTAGTCTTTGGTGAATTGTTGACGGGACAATTGAGTGCAACCATGATGCGAGTAGATGATTGGCGCACCATTGAAACACAATTGCATCGTTATATGCCTGATGAAATTATACTTGATGGTCTGATAAATACCAAAAAATGGCAGGCTATTTTAAAGCAAATGGGGTTTGTTTTAAGTGAGCCGGTAAAGGGTTTTGTTGGTGATTTTCCTTCATGGATAGCGGCATTTAAAGGAGAGGATCAATCATTAATAAAAAAATCGTCATCTTTGGAAAGGGCATTGGAATGTTTTTATCTTTATTTAAAAAAGAATCAAGAGGAAGCATTAGCTCAGTTTAAACAGATTTATTTATATCGTTCTGATGATTTTTTAATAGTGGATGCAGCAACACAACGCAATTTAGAATTAATAAAAAATAATCAAGATGGTTCTGCGCAGCATACGCTTTTTACTGTTCTTGATCGAGCTGTAACCACGATGGGGTCGCGCATGATTAAGAAGTGGCTTTTGAGCCCATTGGTTCATAAGTCTCAAATTAATCATCGACTTGATGCGGTAGAGGTAATGGTAAAAGATATTGGTATGACACAGCAATTAGCCGAGTTATTGCATGACATTGGTGATCTTGAACGCGTTGTTGGTCGCATTGCGCTCAATCGTGCACATTTGTATGATTACGTACATTTGATGTATGCATTAGCACATATACCAAAAATAATTTCATTACTTGATAGTTTTAAAAAGAGTGCATTATTGCAAAGGGCTGTTGAAGCTATTGGAAATTTTACCTCATTACATAAATTATTGGCAGCAGCATTAAATGTTGATTCATCAAAAAATTGGCTCATAAAAGTGGGATTTGATCAACAACTTGATGAATTGCGAGAATTGTTGGCGCATGCACATGATAAAGTGGTCGCACTTGAACAACAAGAACAAAAAAGAACCGGAATTGGTTCGCTCAAAATTCGTTTTAATCAGGTTCAAGGGTATTATATTGAGATAACAAAGCCGAATCTTCATTTGGTTCCTGATGAATATAAGCGTCAACAAAGTTTAATTAATAAAGAACGATTTACCACACTTGAATTAAGTGAGCTGGAGCACCAATTAGCTAAAGCAAACACAGAAATTAATTTTGTTGAACAACAGGTTTATGAGCGCATAAAACAAGAGGTTTTTGCTGAAATTACTTCATTGCGTAAATTGGCTTACGCATTAGCGCATACTGACGCATTGATTGGATTTGCATTGACCGCGTATGATCATAATTATACAAGGCCGGTAATAAGTGATGATCATGCAATTATAATAAACAAGGGTAAACATCCTGTTCTTGGAGCAATGTTAAACCAAGAATTTATTCCCAATGACACTCTGTTAACGGACCAAGAATATCTATGGATTGTAACGGGGCCAAATATGGGGGGAAAGTCGACTTATTTGCGTCAGATAGCATTATTGTGTTTAATGGCTCATTGTGGCTCGTTTATTCCAACAGAATCAGCTCAGATACCAGTGCTTGATCGTATTTTTACACGGGTTGGGGCTGGCGATAATTTAGCAGAAGGAAAGAGTACTTTTTTGGTTGAGATGGAAGAAACTGCTACTATTTGTACACAGGCAACCGAACGGAGCCTTGTTATTCTTGATGAAGTGGGACGTGGAACGAGTACGTATGATGGTCTTGCATTGGCACAAGCAGTTGTTGAGCATTTGTACCATCGAGTTAAAGCAAAATGTCTTTTTGCGACCCATTATCATGAATTAACAAAACTTGAAGAAGAGTTGCCAGGGATTGTTAATTATCATGCGGCAAGTAAGCAGCGGCCAACGGGGGTTCTTTTTTTACACAAAATTATTAAAGGAGCTGCAGAAGGAAGTTTTGGGTTGGAAGTCGCTCGATTAGCAAAATTACCTGATCCGCTCATTGATCGTGCACGGGATATTTTGAACGAATTGGCAAAAAATGGTCATGGTCTTTATGTCCCTGTACAAAAAGAAATGGTAAAAGAAGATGAAAATTTAAAAAATAAGGCATTGCTTGATCAGTTGAAAAAGATCGATCTGGACAATGTAACCCCACGGGAGGCGCACGAATTTTTATATCGAATTAAGTCTGATTTACAATTTGAAAAATAATATAAAGAGAGTTGCTAGACAGGAAATTCTCTTGTGGTAAAATAATATAAGTAGGCAAACTGATGATAAGAAGGTGCATTTGATGGTGGAGAAGAAAACGACAGCGAAAAAGTCGACAGAGACAGCTGAAAAGCCTCAAAAAAAATCTGTAAAAGATGTTGAAAATACAGCAAAAGAATCAGCTTCTGTTGAAAAAAAAGCTAAAGAAGTAACAGAAAAAGTGGAGAAAGAAGCCGTTGCTGAACGTTATGCAATTTTCAGAACCGGTGGTAAGCAATATCAGGCGATTGAAGGAAAAACAGTAGCTATTGAAAAGGTTACTGGTGAGCTTGGTGATAAAGTAGAGTTTAAAGAAGTATTGTTCAGAAAATCTGGCGATGGAAAGTTTGAGATTGGTAAGCCGCTTGTTGAGGGTGCGGTAATTAAAGCATCAATTGTACGTCAAGATAAGTCACCTAAAGTGGTTGTCTTTAAATTTAAAAGACGTCATAAATCTCGTGTTAAAAAGGGTCATCGTCAACCGTTTACGGTAATACGAATTGAAGCAATTTAACATTTAAAAAAATATGTTATCGTTGGAGAGCGCAAAAAAGCGCTCTCTTTATTTAGTGCGTCCGGTGACAAAAAAAGAATATTTCATTGAAGAAGCATTCATTGAAAGTTGAGATAGGGTGAAGCTCTTCAGGGAATTTTTCACCGATTCTTTTCTTCTTAATGATCCATTTTATATACTTAGGTGGGGATAGATGGGGAAAGGGATGGTTCTTCGAATCTGTGTATTTGCTTTAATTTTGTTTATTGGTTCGCTTTTATTAATTCCTTAAAATTTTAAAATATTTGGTGCTGGCGATTTCTTTTATTTGTAATTGAAATCTTGCAATTTGAGTTTGTGATCGTGTAAATTGAAAGAAAAATGGAGGCGTAAAAATGAATAAACATTTTTCTTTTTTATTTTTAACAAGTTTATTTCTAGATGTTTTTGCCGGTGGTTGTGGGAGTAAAATGAAGAAGGTGCAGCCACTGTGTGAGCGTCACCGTTGTTATACTGATCCGCATCCATTATCCGTGTCCAAACATCCGATTTTACCACGACGTGCATGGTCTGATGATCCATCTGTTGCTTCCGTTCATGAAAAGTACTTGATTAAAAAATCTGCGCAAATGGAGATTGATAGAATTTTTGCAGCATTTGATTACGAAAAAAAAGATTTGGGTTGGTTGGTAAGTAATTTAGCTTTAGTGATTTCTGAATTATTTCAAACATTTGGTGATACGGCTAATGAAGAATTTTTACGAAGAACTATTATTGATACATTACAGCAGCATCCATTAAGAGTTCATAATAAAAGAAGGCTTTACCGGGAATTACACAAAGCTTCTGGTTGGACACCTGGTTTAGAAACTTTTTGTAGTGAATTGAAATATCTGATTGATGTTGAATTCATAAAAGAAGGGATCATTAATTTTATAACCGATGATCTCAAACGGATAAAACATCATGGGTCGCTGAAAGATAAAGAAGAGGCATTACGTAATGTGAATGATGGTTTTTTAAATATAAGACCTTATGGACAGAAAAATATAACAAATCTTTTGAATCGTGCGTTGAAGGATTACGATGAAAGAGCTGTTTTCGAGGCGACTGTCGCAGCATTTAAAGACCGTTTGGTGTATCCGGCGACGGCAAAGACTATTATAAGTGAAGTTAAAGCCGAAGATGAAACGCGAGCGCATATTGTTGAGCAGTTTAAAGATTCGCTTCTTAATGGCCTTATCAAGGATTTTGAGCTTCAACGTGAAGCGATACGTGCAAAAAAACATATGTTAGAAGAAGCGTCTAAGGTGGTTTGTGAGGGCCCTGAGGTTTAAGGGATATATTTTGTTTAACAATCACAAACGTAGATTATAAATATTTATTGAGTACATGTTATTTTACTAATTTTTCTACATTTTGATTGGTGCCGGCAAAATAGAGAATATCATGCTCTTTGATTGGTGTATCGGGTAATGGTGTAATTGTTTCTTGATCTCGTTTTATCGCAATGCAATTTATGTGATATGTTGAGTAAAATTGCAGTTCTTCAATTGTTTTATCGATAAATTCTGATGGTGTTATAATTGCAGCAACCATGAAAGTTGGACTAATACGCGTAACATCAAGAAAATGCGAACTGAGATTGTCTGCTAATTTAATTGCTGCATCTTGCTCGGGTAAAATAACCTGATCAGCGCCAACGAGCTCAAGGATGTCGCGTTGAAGGGCGCTTACTGAGCGTACAATGATGCGGTCAATTCCAAGATCGTGCTTAAGAATGCGCGTTAATAAAACTGAATGAGCGAAATTTCTTCCGATGGCGATAATAACAGTGCCCATTTCTTCGATGCCAATGGCTTTAAGAGATTCTTCGTCAACCATCTTCATTACTACTGCTTGAGTTACTTTATTCTTGATTAACTCAACTCGTTCTTCATCTTTATCGATAGCTAAAATATCAGCGCCATTGTCAGCGAGGCTTTTTGCTAATTGTAATCCGAATCTACCAAGGCCAATAATACAAAATTTCATAAATTTTTCCTTACTCTACTAACTTAACATAACGCGTTCTTCGGGATATGAGAAATCTTTTTCGTCTGGTGATTTGGCAAATGCGAGAATCATTGTAAGCGACCCAATACGTCCAATTATCATGGTTGTCATAATAAACATTTTTCCAATGGTAGTCAGTAAAGGGGTAATTCCCGATGTTATTCCGAGATCAGTAAATGATGCCACTGTTTCGAAGAATATTGCGAGAAAAGAGAAGTTTTTTTCCGTAATTAACAATAAGAATGTTACAAGAGCAATCCATGCTAATGCGATAGAAATAATAGTTGTTGCGCGGAACACTTGTATTGTTTTTATTTTTCTATTTTGAATGTGTACAAATGTTCTTCCTGTTATGATGGCCCGTGCTGTAGCGAGAAAAATGGCAAACGTTGTTGTGCGAATACCACTACCAGTTGATCCGGGAGACGAGCCAATGAAGCTTACACACATAATAAGAAAGATTGTTGCCAATTGAAGATTGTTGAAATTTACTGACAAATATCCAGTACTTCGCATGCACATACTATTAAAAAATGCATTTAACCATTGGTAGGGAAGGCTCATGGTACTTAATGTGTTGTTATGTTCAAGAATCCAGAAAAGAATAAAACTGATTATGGCAATAAAAAATGACGTCCAGAGAACGACGCGTGAATGCAAATTAAGTTTTCTTGGATATTTACGGTAAAAAAAATAGCGTATTATTTCATAAATGACGAGAAATCCCAATCCGCCTAAAAAGGCGAGAAGGGATGTTGTTATAAGCATAATGGGGTTGTAAACAAAATCTGCCATTCCATTGGGAAATAATGTAATCCCTGCGTTACAAAAAGATGACACAGCGTGAAAGATTGATTTAAAGAGAGCTTCTTTAAAATGATATTGATTATGTATCGTTAAGTAGGTGATTATGGCTCCGGTAAGTTCGCATACGAGTGTTGTTGTTACAATAAATTTTACAATATGACGAATGTCTTTGATGCTTTCAACCTCTAATATTTCGGTGGCCATTAATTTTGTTGTAAGGCCGATATCAATAAATAAAGATAAAAAGAAGAGCGTCATCGTTATTAAACCAAGGCCGCCAATCTGGATAAGAATTAAAATAACGAGATGTCCAAATGGGGTAAAGTTGGTGACGGGAACGGTAAGTAAGCCCGTTACGGTTGTTGCACTTGTAGCAGTAAAAAAGAGGTCGAACCAACCCATGGGAATTGCTTGGCAAAAAGGTAACTTTAATAAGAGTGTCCCTATGAGTATCGTTAGAAGTAGTGTGGCAAGGATAATGCGACCAGGATAACGGTGAATAAGCCGTTTTGCCATAAAGGATCCTTATTGATTATTGTTTCTTACTTTAAAACTACCATACAGAGGAGAACTATTATTGTAAATATAATGACAAAGTAATTGAAATATTTATCGATCATACGCTGAATTTGCTTTCCATATCGTTTAATTAAAAAAGCAATGAGGAAAAATCGTGCGCCTCGCCCAATGAGCGAATACATTATAAATGGAACGATTGGTAATTTGCAAAAACCGGCACTTAACGTAATTATTTTGTAGGGAAATGGTGTAAAACCTGCGAATAAAACAGCGTGCGCTTCGTAATAATGATAAATATTGGTGATGCGATTAAATGTTGCGGTAGAGGAAAAAATATTTATTATTTTTAAACCAATTGAATCAAAGAGCATTGCACCAATAAAATATGCTGCAATGCCCCCCAGTACGGAAGAGAATGTTGCTAAACATGCATAAAAGTATGCGCGTTCTCTTTTTTGCAAACAAAATATAATGAGTAACGGATCAACAGGAATAAAAAAAATTGCTTCAATAAAAAACAAAAAAGCAAAAATAAGAGAAGAAAAAGGATGATGAACATAAGCCGTTACCGACTTGTAAATTCTTTTAATCACGTATTTTTATTGTTTAATAAGTGAGTTTTTCTTTTATAATTGTTTCGATTTGATCGATAGGAATTCGTTGTTGTGTCATGGTGTCGCGATCACGAACCGTTACCATTTTATCATTATCACTTTCAAAGTCATATGTGAAGCAGAGCGGTGTGCCAATTTCATCTTGACGACGATAACGTTTGCCAATTGAGCCTGTTTCATCAAATTGAACTGAAAAACCTTTCTTTTTGAGTTCATTAAATAATGGGAATGTGGCATCTGAAAGTTTTTTAGTAAGTGGTAAAAGTGCGGCAGTAATCGGCGCAATTGCAGGATGTAATTTTAAGACAACTCTTTTTTCATTTTCAACTTCTTCTTCATGATAAGCGTCACATAACAATGCAAGCATGAGACGGTCTGAGCCGACGGAACATTCAACAACATGAGGGGTATAAGATTCTTTGGTTTCTTCATCGAAAACTTTAAGATCTTTTTTAGAGAATTTTTCATGTTGTGAAAGATCATAATTTCCTCGATTTGCAATTCCTTCGAGTTCTTTCCATCCGAAAGGAAACTGATATTCAACATCAGTGCATTCTTTGGAATAATGGGCAAGTTCATCTTTTTCATGCGCTCTAAAGCGAAGATGTTCCATGTTGAAACCAAGTTTTTCATAAAAATTTTTACGTTGAGAAAGCCAGAAGAGAAAATCTGTTGAGGCTTGATCTGGTTTGCAGAACCATTCAAGTTCCATTTGTTCGAACTCACGCGTGCGGAATAAAAATTGTTTTGGGGTGATTTCATTGCGAAATGACTTGCCGATTTGCGCAATACCAAATGGTATTTTTACGCGATATGATGACATCACGTTTTTAAAGTTGATGAAAATGGCTTGTGCCGTTTCTGGGCGTAAGAAAGCAACAGATGTTGCATCTTCCATTGCGCCCATTTGCGTTTTGAACATTAAATTAAATTTACGAGCTTGTGTCCAATTCATTTTGCCACAGGATGGACAAGCCTTGGTAAGATCAAGTTCATCAGCGCGAAATCTTTTTTTACAGTTGAGACAATCGACCATTGGATCGGTAAAATTTTCAATATGACCAGAAGCTTCCCAGACTGCAGTTGGACCAAGCAGAGACCCTTCAAAAAAGATTATTGTTTTATCGGTTTGGTATAATGTTTTTTTCCAAAAAGATCGGATATGTTCTTTCATGCGTGTGCCAAGAGGACCAAAATCATAAACACCATTAAGCCCACCATAAATGTCTGCTGATGGATAAACAAATCCACATCTTTTGCAAAGAGCTACAATTGTTTCGAGGGTAAGCACTGAGAATCCTTATAAATAAAAGCTTATAAATCTCCTTTCTTAAGATATAGCAAAGGTAGAAATTTAGCAATAAGAACAAGCTCTTTGAAAGCGTGAGCTGGTCTTTTTGATTAGATGTTGTAAACTAATTAAAATAAATACACTGAGTATTAATAAGGATATTTATGAGTTTCAATTTGTTTTCACGTCTTGTGTTTGTTGGAATTGTACTTGGTTTTGGTTATGGCGGCTATCGTTTATACCAAAAACAACAAGTTATCGATTCGTTGCTTGAAAGATTGAACTCAGAATCACAAGAACCTGTTGGCCGTACAAAAAGTGATAATATTATCGAAAAAGTAGTAAGTCCAGATCAACTGTGGTCGAAGGTTCAAGCGAATGTCAAAAATACCGTTGTTCAAGTTTTTGTGCAAATAGCACAATTTAATTGGGTGCAACCATATGCGACACCTGCGCAAGGTGAAGCAACGGGAACAGCATTTTTCATCGATGAAGAAGGTTATTTGATAACAAATGCTCACGTTGTTTCTCAGGCACGTGCATTAGCAATACAAGTTCCTGTCTTTGGCAAAGAGCGTTTAGGTGTCGAAATCATTGGCGTCTGTTTTGATCGAGACTTGGCTCTTTTACGTGTAAATCATGAGGGGCGTGTGCGTTTGCGTGAAGCACTCGGAAAGATACCTTACTTAAAACTAGGTGATTCAAATCAAGTAAATCGCAGTGATGAAATTATGACGCTCGGATTTCCTCTTGGGCAACAATCTCTTAAAAGTACGGTGGGCGTTGTAAGTGGACGCGAAAGTGTTGAGTTTCGTCAATATATTCAAATTGATGCCGCTATTAATCCAGGCAATTCAGGCGGTCCTTCTTTAAATTATAATGGGGAAGTTGTTGGTATTAATACTGCACATATTCCGGGCGCGCAGCTTGTTGGTTATATTATTCCTATAAATGAACTTAAAATAATTTTGGATGAGCTTTATAAAAAAGAACATGAACAAGATAAATTATTGCGTAAACCATATCTGGGTATTTTGTATAATGCTTCAACATTAGCCCTTAATCGTTACTTAGGAAATCCACCAGGAGGTGTTTATATTTCTGAAGTTTATAAAGGATGTATTTTAGACAAAGCTGGCATAAAGAAGGGTGACGTTCTTTTTGAGATTAATGGCAAAAAGCTTGATATGTTTGGCCAATTAAATGTGCCATGGCTTGAGGATAAAATTTCAGTTGAAGATTACATTTTTTATCTTAAATATGGTCAAATGATTACGCTGAAAATTTATCGTAATGGTGAAGTTAAAGAATTTACCTTAAAATTTGAGCATTCTGACTTGCCACCAGTAAGAACGATTTATCCTGACTTTGAAGAAGTTGAATATGATGTTGTTGGTGGTATGGTCGTTATGGAACTTCGCCGCAATCATCTTCCTTTATTGATAAATGTTATGCCAACGTTAGTGCAATATGGAGAGGCGAAAAATCAGCTTAAATCAGCCGTTATCATAACGCATGTTTTACCTGATTCTGCCGCGCAACGTTCACGAGTACTTGGTTCTGGCATGCGCTTAAAGGAAGTTAATGGCATTAAAATGAATAGTTTGGCTGATTTTCGTAAAGCGATATTGAAAGCTGGCCAAACATCATTTATAAAGGTGAGAACAAATGAGGGAATTGTGGCAGTGTTTCCATTAATGGAAATATTGCGTGATGAACCTCGCTTGTCATCGATTTATCATTATCCGGTGTCAAATACAATCAAAGAATTAATGATGATGAAACAATATGATGCGCAAAAAAAGATTAGATCTCTTGGTTCATTCCCAATTGTCAAAGCTCAGTCGTAATCAAATTGCAAGTTTAATTATGCAAGGCAAAGTGACCGTCGATGGCAAGATAGTCACTAAAGCGGGTACGATGGTTGCTGAGGATGTTAAGATTATTTGTGATGTGAGTGAGCCTAAGTTTGTATGTCGCGCGGGCCATAAATTAGAACATGCATTGAAAGAGTTTAATGTTGATGTTCGTGATAAAGTTGTGCTTGATGCTGGGCTTTCAACAGGAGGTTTTACTGATTGTCTTTTGCAATTGGGTGCAAAAAAAATTTATGGGGTTGATGTTGGTTATGGCCAGGTTCATGAAAAAATTAGAGCAGATCAACGTGTGGTGATTTTGGAGCGAACCAATTTGCGCAATTTGACTTCTTTGCCAGAGTTGGTTGATTTAGTTACCTTGGATTTATCTTTTATTTCAGTATTAAAGGTAATGCCGGCAGTAATAAAATTGATGAAAAAAGATGGCGCTTTAATTGTTCTGATAAAGCCGCAATTTGAGGCTGATCGCCGAGATGTTGGCAAAGGGGGGATTGTTCGCGATGATGGTGTTCATCAAAAAGTAATTCAAGAAGTGACACGTGGAATTGAAGCATATGGTTTTACCTGTCAGGGCGTTATTGAATCACCTATTCGTGGGTCTTCGGGTAATAAAGAATTTTTAGCTTATTTTGTTTAATAATATTTGAGGCAAAACTATGAAAATTTTTCTATCAGTAGGTATTGTGTTATCACTTTACGGCATGTGTTATGCTATGGAGGGCAAAGAAAAATTGCGGCACGGCAATATTGTCCTGGTATCAACTCCGGTGTTGTATGTTGGCGGAGATCCTTTGGGATTACAACAAGCTTTTGGGTTAAAACTTGAGCCAGAAGACCGATTGGTAGAAGCGGTTGTTTTTGATGATAGAATCAAGGATTGGTGTCGATCAAAAAAATTTAGAAATTTTCCGCGCTATTTTCCGTTGATAATTTTTAATAGAAAAAGAGATGGCGATATTTTACATGTACGGATTAATGGTGAATTGTATTACTTAACTATTAACCATTCGCATGAACGATATTCCCGGCAGCGTTCGTTTGATTCAATTTTATATAATGCAATTTATATGTTTTTTCCCCAAGAAGTTCTCGCTTAATTGTTAACGTGTCTTATTCAGATTAAATCTTCTATGTAATCTGAAAATCTTTATTTTTTTGCTGAAAGATCTTTAGACTGGAAGTGAATATTTCCAGGGGGGATGAAATGGTGCGAAGAATCTTTTTGATGTCCATTTTCTTGATAGGGGGAATGGAGGTTAAAGGTATCTCAGATGGTGATCTTTTAAAAGTTGTTAAAAATGGAAAATTAACGCAGCGATTTATTGACCGTAATCATGTTGATCGTGCTCAATTGGAACATGTTATAGATGGTGAGACGTTATTGACACGAGCAATTAAATCTCAATTGCCCGAGACATTTGGAATTTTGCTTGATGCAGGGGTAAATCTCAAAAAGCAGGCGGATGGTACCGTTCCATTAGAGGTAGCAGTAGAATTTGGTACCGTTCCAATGGTACAAGAGTTACTTTATCAAGATGCGCATTTTACTTCGGGAGCATGCCGTTTAGCATCAAAACGGGGTGATATGTATCGATTTTTTGTTGATTTATTTAAAGATATTAAATTGGACGGCGAACGTGATGGCAAAAACAGATTTAATATTAATCGGGCTGATGTCGATCGTTGTTTAGAAAACATGCTTTTAACGGCTCAGGCACCGAGAGAATTACAGGAATTATTACATCGAGGGGTGCGCACTAATTATCGTGATGAAAAAGGGAATGTTGCTGTTGATTATGCAGTGCAACAGTGTTTGGATCAAAATACTAAAATTTTATTGGATCAAGCTTCACCCGAGCCACAAAAAAAGAGTGTAGAAGTTGCACGTGCAAAATGTGAAGCGGATCTATCGAGAAAAACTAATGTATGCTGTAAAACCGTTGATATTGTTGTAAAGACTGAAAATCGAGAGTGGATATATCAACAATTGATTAATCAGATAAAAAACAAACAACTTGATAAACACTTTTTAAAAGAATATTTTACAGGATTGAATAGTCTTAATATTAATCGTACATTTATTGAATTGAATAATGAAGATGTTCTTGCATTGGCAGTGCGTCATTGTGATTATGGTATGGTGCAACTTCTTTTAAAGTATGGTGCTTCGAATATACAACATTCGTTTAACATTGCATTAAAAAAGTGCCAAAAAAAATTGATTCGTTTATTGTTAACTCATGGAGCTAAATTATATCGTTCTTTGCGGCCTCTTGAACAGATTATTCAGTTTAACCCACAGGCTCAATCTATCATTAAATGGCTTGCGCCGCGTGTTTCATCACGTTCGCGTCAAGATGCATTTTTATTTGCGTGTTTAAAAGCTGACGTTGGAATTGCTGATGTTTTATTAAATGCGGGGGTTGCGATCGATGAAATTGCCAAAGATGGGCAATCGCCATTATGGAATGTATTGTTGAGTCAAAATAAATCAATGCTTGAATGGCTTATTACGCATAAAGTTAAAAATAATCTTACATCTGAACAGATGCAATATATGAAGAATTATTTTCCTGCAGGATATCAACGTGTTGTTGCATTACGTAGATGAAGGAGTCTTGTAATTTATTAAGTTGATTTTTTAATAAATGCTCTTTGCTCACCTTTGCCATACTGTAGATTGGGCCAAGAAAGTAGGTAACGGCATCTTCCTGTTTAATTTTGTGATTATATTGTTGATTAATTTCTTTCCATTGATTTTTTAATTCATCCAAGTCTTTTTGAAAAGATAGATTGTGCAATTTTTTTGCATGTTCGATTGATTGTTCAAGGGCATAACCCATGTTTTTGAGTAAAACATCCAGCGTGCCTTCTTTTTCACATTGGACTGGTGAAGCTATTTTTATAGGTGCTGCTGCTCGTTCTTGGTAAACCAATCGAATTAATCCAATAAGTGCGACTGCAAATAAAAAATCACGAAAAGCATTGTCATTTTTTAACATAATGTCATTTAGCGTAAATAATTATAATAATAAGTCAAAAATGATTTTTATTGAAATAACGTTTATAAGAATGATTGCTTTAAATTATCGATAAAATCTTTATTTTTTGGGTTTTTTCAATATACTTGTTAATGGGTGGCGCCTGTAGCTCAATTGGATAGAGTACCGGACTTCGAATCCGTTGGTTGCAGGTTCAAGTCCTGCCAGGCGCACCATAAGTTTTCAGCTTAACCGGGTGATCTGAAGTAGTTTCCTCTTCTCATAAGATATTATTGTTTTATTCTTGATGCTTGTTCCTGAGGTGGTTCAATGGTTTATCAATTTAAGGATGAATGGCTTGATTTAGTTGATGAGAATGATCAAGTTATTGATTGTATTTTGCGTTCAGATGCTATGCGACAGGGATTGAAAAATTTTCGTGCCGTTATTGGTTTTCTTAAGAATAGTAATGGACAGCTTTGGATTCCGCGCAGGGTGAAGGAAAAGATTTGTTTTCCTTTGGCGCTAGATATGAGCGTTGCGGGACATGTAGGTTCAGGGGAAACATATGCGGAGGCGTTTCGTCGCGAAGCGGCTGAAGAGATTAATTTTTATGGTGAATATAGATTATTAGGTAAGGTATCTCCTCATAAAGATGGTGCTTTGTGTTTTGAGTATATTTACGAGATTTTATCAGATGATGCCCCTTCATATAATTCCGATGATTTTTGTGAGGCATTTTGGCTTTATCCGCAAGAACTTTTAGACATGATTAATCAAGGCGAGCGGGCTAAGCAAGATATTCCACTTTTGATTAAAAAATTTTACCTCGATTGATTCTTTTTTATTTAAATGTCATGGTTAAATTAATTTTTTATAAAGAGGAGAAACTATGGTTCGACAGTTTATTACATTGTTTATCGAAAATATTTCTTTTGTGATGCTGACAACAAGTATTTTGCTTGGTGCCATTATTGGTTTAGTTGCGCGTAAAAAAGAGGTTATGGTTACAGCTATGATTCGCTTTATGATGTTGCTTAGTGTTGGCGTAATCGGCATGTGGGCTTTCATTGGACATACGTTTTTTGCTTCTCAGGTGGCTGCTTTTATTGGTTGGGGATCAACCCCCTTTCAATTTGAAGTTGCTGTTGCAAATTTAGGTTTTGGGCTTGCAGGATTGGTTGGCTTTAGGCAAAAATTTGATTTTTGGTTTGGCGTTTCAATTATATGGACAACATTTTTATGGGGTGCGGCTGTGGGACATCTTTACCAAATGATTTTTCACGGTAATTTTGCGGCAGGAAATGTTGGAATGACACTTTATATGGATATTTTAAGGCCGGCTATTTTGAATTTTCTTTTGTTTTATTATTGGAAAAATTATCATCGTTCTTAAGTGGAGGAAATGAATGATTTTTAGACACTAAGTGAGGCATAAAAATTCATGTCAATTTTTGTACGATTTCTTATCATTATTTAGTCTTGACAGACGTTTTTTAACCAATTATGTTGAGTTGACATTATTTTAATTTAAGGATGAGTTTATGAAACGTTTTTACTGCTCTCTTTTAATCTTGGTTTTAAATTTACATGGCAATATTGGTACCTATGGTTTTGTGCAGTTTAAGAATCACTATTTCGTGGAGACTGGAACTTTTCGAGGGGATGCAGTAGCACGGGCGCTTAAAGAAGGATTTCAAGAGGTTTATTCAATAGAGTTTTTTGATATTTTGGTAAAGTCTGCCAAAAAAAGGTTTGAAAATTTTAAAAATGTAACAATTATACACGGTGATTCGAAGAATGCTTTATGGGATATTATAAAGGATTTGGATAAACCAATCACATTTTGGCTTGATGCGCATATTTATCCGCCACATGAAGGGATTGTCAATTGTCCTCTTATCCAAGAATTAGAACAGATAAAAAAACACCCAATTAAGACTCACACAATCCTCATTGATGATCTTTCATGTTGTGATACATTAGCATTTGATTATTTGTCACTCCATGACTTGATAAATAAGATCAAGGAAATTAATTTCGATTATGTCTTTGAGTTATTAGCGGGGGGCGATAATGATGAAGTAAAAAATAATGTACTTTGTGCACGCATTCCAGCGAAATAAAATTTTTGATCTCAATTAATTTTTTTAATTCAAAAGGCATGGTAAACTATCCATGAGGGGCGCCTGTAGCTCAGGTGGATAGAGCGACAGATTCCTAATCTGTAGGTCGCAGGTTCAATTCCTGCCAGGCGCACCACCAGCATCCCGCTGGACCGGGGTGAAAAATTTTACTGGTTACTTATTGATATGTTGGTAGTAAAATCGCTCATCCTGAGCTTGTCGAAGGACCAGTTGGATCGGGTTAATGTTCAGCTTAATCGAATAGAAGTTTTTTATGCTCGTACTTTCTAAAAATTCTTAGATTTAGTTATAATAATTTTAAAAAGGAAATTGATGTTAAAAACAGTTGTGAAGCTCGTGTTTTTTCTATCAATTTCCTTTTTAAATTCTATGGAGATTGAGTCTGAGATATGTCCCATGTGTTTGCGATGTTTTGCTGATGAGTTTTCTGTGCAACAAATTGATCAAACAGTGAAAAAAGAAATTTTCTTCAAGTGTTCACATCCGTATTGTCGAGAGTGTTTTATTAAATGGTTGCAACAAAAAGGTATTGGAGTAACGTGTCCATTATGCGAAGCGCAAATTGCGAATTTTAGAGAATGGGAGGCGTTTCTTTCGTTTCGACGATCACATGATTTTAGTGAATTGCGTTCGCGCGCGCAAGAATTATTGTTTTTGCATGCTGTTCGCACAAGAAATATGGTTTGCATTAATGAGTTATTAGTTTTTCCGGATGTATCAGTTAATATGCAAGATATGGGTGGTTATTCTGCGCTGATGGTAGCCGCAATGAACGGTGATCGTCAGATCGTTCGTTTATTGTTAGCTCGGGAGGATCTCGATTTAGACATGAAGGAAGAACTTTATGGATATACTGCATTGAGGTTAGCTATTGATCATCAACATGAAGAGATTGTTGGCTTGTTGTTGGATCACGGAGCCAATCCAAACATAAAAGATGTATTTGGTTATACAGTACTTATATGGGCAGCAATAAATGGTTATGCCGTTGTTGTTAAACGATTATTAACATCTCCACTTATCGATTTAAATATAAAAACAGCGCGCGGCCTTTCTGCGTTGGATTTGGCAAAAATGTATGATCATTGGGATGTTGTTGATATCTTGCAGGATCGTTTAAAATGTACGAGCCGGATGAACTTTCTGCGTTATTTTGGGCATAAAATTCGATCTTGTGCGCGAAGGTGCGGAATATAGTAAAATATCCTTGTTTTTCATGCAAATTTCTCTTTTGGGCAAAAATAAGGTAAAATAGTATTGTATGGGACGTTGCCTATGCTCTTATCAGATTCGGATGGTCAGGTTGCAAGTCTTTTTGTAATTAATTCGTATTCTTTTTATAGAAGATAAAGCTATTTCCAATACATGAGTTTTCTTTTTTTTACAAACATCTTCAAAAAAGCTCATTATTCGTGATAATGTAAATTTATTAATTGAGAGAAAAATTTTTTATGAAAAAATTTACCGATTTTCCGCTTCTTCCCGAAATTCAAAAATCACTTGATTCACTTGGTTTTACTGAGCCAACTGAAATTCAAGAAAAAGTTATACCGTTTCTTATTAGTACGCCGCGCGATATACATGCACAAGCACAAACAGGTACGGGTAAAACGATTGCGTTTGGTATTCCGTTACTTCATCTTGTTGATCCCGCAAGTAAAAATGTTCAAGCTCTTATTGTTGCTCCAACACGAGAACTTGTTTTACAGATTTATGAACATTTAAAAGATGTTTCACGTGGTACAAGTATTGTTATTGAGCCAGTGTATGGCGGTATGCCTATTAATCAACAAATTTCTAATATTAAACGTGGTGCACAGATTATAGTGGGAACTCCCGGGCGTTTAAATGATCATTTGCGTAGAAAAACATTGTCTCTCAAAAATCTTAAGGTGCTTGTTCTTGATGAAGCAGACATTATGCTTGATATGGGATTTAAAGAGGAAATTGACGGTATTTTACATTGCGCACCTAAAGAACGGCTTATTTGGCTTTTTTCAGCGACTGTGCGTCCTGGAATTAAGCAGCTGATTAATTCTCACATGAATAATGTTGCCGTAATTGCGGCAGAAAAAAAAGCTTCACTGAGTCCACAAGTAAAACAATATTTTTGTGTTGTTCAGCGAAAAAATCGCATGGCTGCGACAGCTCGATTTATAGAATCTTCGCCCGATTTTTATGGGATCATTTTTTGTCAAACGAAAATTTTGACTAACGAGGTTATGGAGCAATTGGTAAGTCGTGGTTTTAAAGCTAATTGTTTACATGGGGACATGTCTCAAGCATTGCGCAATCAAATTATTAAAGGTTTTAAAAACAAAGATTTCAATATTTTAGTTGCTACTGATGTTGCTGCACGTGGTATCGATGTTTCAGATCTTACCCATGTGATAAATTTTTCAATACCTGAAGAACATGAAAATTATATTCATCGTATTGGACGAACAGGTAGAGCGGGCAAAGAAGGTATTGCAATTGTTTTCCTTGCGCCTTCAGAACGTTATCGCATTCAGCGACTTGAAAGAGCAGCTAAAACTAAGTTGCAAGAAATACCGATTCCATCAATTGAAACAGTTATCAATGCAAAAATGGGTGCCGTTTCAGATTTTGTTGAGCAATCGAAAGCTCCAGATAAAAAGCTTTCCGCTGTTCATCAAGCATTAAATACGGTAATTGATACTTTTTCTGCAGAAGAAATTCGTCATGCATTACTTATTGCTTTAGAAGATAAATTTTTCAAAGATATTATTAATGAAAAATTAGCATCTGTTAGTTATGAAATGACAAATAAACCACAAGAAATTTGTTTAGAAGTTGGACGTGATGACGGGTTTGATGAAGATGCGGTTCGTGATTATCTCTATGTGACATGTAATTTGCAGCCGCAAGATATTTCAAAAGTACGCGTTATTAACAGGAAAACATTTATCTCAGTACCTCAAAGCCGAATTCAAGAATGCATGCAGGCAATGACCAAAAAATCGATCGCAAAAGGTAATCCTCGAATTTATATAGTAGAAGATACCTTTGATCGTTCTGGTGGTTCGCGTGACTTTGCTGGCGGACGTCGTGATAGAAGGGATAGAAGCGGCAGGGGCGAAAAGAGAAGTTGGCAGAAAAGCAAGCCCAAATTTAGACGTAAATAAAATTATTATTGCTTTTTAGTTAAATTTACTCTCATCGTTAGAGGTCGTTGTTATTCAAAAATAGATTTTATTTTTAAAATAGTTATTGGTTTGTGCGCAATTATTTGTCCGTTTCGATCAAGGCGAGAAGCTTTTTCTTTTGAAAAATGAAATTTTCTGAGATCGTCAAAGCTTTCAATTTCTTTAAAAAGTAAATTTAAATCTATTTCATGAACAAAACCATAACCATGTGATTGTGTTCGTGCTTCAACGACTCGGTTGTTTTCTTTGTCGACAATGGCAATTACGTGTCCTGGAATAAAAATAATATCTCCATTTTCGATTTCTTCATCGCTTTTCAGCGGCCGCAGATGATGTTTCATCGCAGAAGTGTTTTTTGTATAAAATGGTAATCCGGCAATCTGAGCAGCGCGAAAGATGAGTCCTGCGCAGTCAAAGCCGGTGTGTGGTCCTTGGATATGTTCTTTTGTTTGAAAAATATGCGTCTTTTGATCGCCAATATTTATTGTTTTTTCAATGCAGCCCTTTTTGTATTCTCGGGCATAGCTCATGCCCCCCAGCACATATGGAATTTTTCCTTGAGAACAACTCGCTAATTTGCGAAGCGTTTCAATAAAGAGCCGTATCTGTTCGTCTGGTGAGTGCTTAAAGGTAATACAGATGTTCCGAGGAATTTTGATCGTTGTTTTTTTAAATTGAGGTGAAAGCGTGTAGACATAATAATAAGAATTATCATTATTATTATCTTCACCAGAGGGTGAACATAAAAAACGTGTACCTGCCGAATAAAGACGATGATTTTTATAATCAAAAAATGGTTTTTGTAGTGTGATAAGGTGTGCAGGTTGATTGTTTTTTTGTTTATACGATAGAGGTTGAGATAAAACATTAAGATCTTCTATTTCTGAGATGGGTGTGAGGTTTTTTTTAAGAGTCCAATATTCCGTTCGCGGTTGTTTGTCGGTGTAGGTGCAATAAAAATGATTCAAAACTTGTATGTGTGCCTCTTTTTCATTTTCATCAATTATTTCTACAATTTCATTAAATAAAAGTTGACCAATTCTTTTCACGGCTTGATCATCACCATTAATTGGCAGATGTTTATAAAAATTTTCTGAAAGTGGTTCGCCTACCAAGTCTGCTACCGGGACAGAACAAACAGCTTTTTGTGCAATAAGTTTGCTGACTACGCAAAAAAGAATAAGAAAAAGACGGCTATTCATGAAAAGCTCCTTTTCAATATTGTTTTGTTATTAAGTATGATCTATAGCTCTCTTATTTGTCGAGATATTTACGTTACTCAGTATATTGTTTGGCAATTTTCTAAAAATTATTTAATTAAATAATTAAAGTTTGATAATATTTTATAGAGAATAGAGGAGAGAGATCATGAAGGGTTTTGTGCGATTTACAATTTTGTTTCTCATGGCTCATTGTTGTTTTGCAGAGCAATGGTCAGCCCTTTCTTTTGTAACATTTAATGATGCGCAAAGATCTTTAATGCGTTATCGCAATTCTGTCATTGTAAAAAAAGAATTATCGTCGCTTGCAACGCAAATTTTATTTTCGTGGAATGTTGTGCGTCCTCTTGAAGGGAAGTACCTGTTTTCTATGCAAGTGTATGATGCAACCACGCAGCGATGGAGTAATTGGGCGCGTATTGCTGAATGGGGAAAGGGTGTTCAGCGTTCTTTTGAACAAAGCATTGAAAATGATCCATCTTTTTTTTATGTGCGCTGGCAAATGCCAAAGGGACATGTAGCTGACAAGTGTCGTGTTAAAGTTGAAGGTTTTGGCGGCGCTTCTTTAGATTTGGTTTATAGACTTTCTTTTGCTGCAGTACATTATCCATCATTTGTTTCTGAGCGTGGCAATGATTTAAATTTTTCTTTGCCATCTATTGCGATTAAACATATGCCAGCTATTTCACAGATGGAAGCGCAGCATCGAGAGCGTAATCGTATTTGTTCGCCAGCGTCGTTAAGTATGGTTGTTTCATATTTGAACGGAAAGTATGAGGCTCCAGAGTCTTTTGCTGAAGATGTATATGATTATGGTTTAGAAACGTATGGGAGCTGGCCCTTTAATGTGGCACATGCGTTTGATCGGTGTAGAGGGCGTTTTTATTTTTCTGTAACTCGTTTTAATCAATTTGCTGAATTATATGATTATTTAAAAAAACGTCTTCCGGTTGTTGTAAGTGTACGTGGACCCTTAAAGACGATGCCTGAAGGAAAAACTTATAGCGAGGGACATCTGTTGGTTGTTGCTGGGTGGGATAATAGCCATAAAAAAGTTATTTGCTTTGATCCCGCTTTTTCTTCTTCCAAAGATGTTTTGCATGCCTATGATATCAATGAATTTTTAAAAGCTTGGGAAAATTCAGGACGTCTTGCATATGTAATTGAGCCTCGAGATTAATCTTAAGCTATTTAGTAAAATTCAAGTTATTTTAACAATGTTATTTGAGGTGTAGGTGAATAGATATAACAGCTTTGTGCTTGACGATTGAAATCCTTAAGATTGTTGTTGATAAATGTCTTTAAATTATCTTTTGAATATTGTCGATCTAAAAATTTTCTAACTTTATCTGTTCCGGTAGCCAAGTTGAAGGTCGGAGCGAATTTTAAATCAAGATTGTATTTTTGAGACAATTGCAAAATTTTAAGAAAAAGTTCAAATGCATGTACTTGATTGATGTCTTCAATGTTAAGTGCGAGACCGGTATACCATTTTTGATTAGGGGTATGTTGCAATTTGGTAAGTTTGCTATCGACATGAAATTTTTTAAATAAAATTTTTAGTTTATGCCAATAATCAAGTGGTATATTGTGTTTATTTGATATCATGAGTACCTCAAATGGTTTATCAGTTTTTAAGCCAATAAAAAATGGTCTAATTTCACCTAAAAGACCCAAGAAGCTGTATGCATAGCATCCTTGTTTTGTGCGTAATCCTGACGAAAGCATTGCTGGTAAGGTATCGATACCTTTCGTGCGTTGATAACCTTGCATAGGAACAACCGTTAGTTGTGTCGGTTTAGCTACATTAAATCGATTAAAATACTGTGCAAGTTCTCCAATAGTCATACCATGACGTACGGGAATTGGCGCGATTGAAATAAATGATTTTTGATCTGGTTCTACAAGTGGGCCTTCCATGATGCTGCCTAATGGGTTTGGCCGATCAAGCACAATAACTTCTTTGTTGTATTCTGCTGCTCGTTCAAGTACCTTAAACAGGGTTGATATGTAGGTATAATGGCGCATGCCAGAATCTTGAATGTCAAACATGAAAATATCAATATTTTTAATATTTTCAGGAGAACACGTATTTTTTCTTGTTTCTCCTTTATACAGACTAATAATGGGTAATCGAGTGCTGTGATCAAAACCGTTGTCAATGGCCTCTCCATTTTTTGCACTACCCGTTAAACCATGTTCGGGTACAAATATCGACACAAGGTTAAATCCTTCATTGAGCAGTCGATCAATATTTCTTCTTCCGGCTTGATCAATACCTGTTTGATTAGTTACTAAACCAATTCGTTTTTTTTGTTTAATAAGTCTATTTTTTAAGTGCGGAGAAATATTTTCGAGCCCAAGCTTAAATGCATTGGTATAAAAAAAGAGTGAAATAACTAAAAAATTAATATTTTTGAACATAGAAAGACCCCCACTATTTCTATTATAAATTTATTTTCTGGGGGCCTTAAAAAGCAAGAGATGGAAAAATTTTTATTATTTTATATTTTGTTCAACGCGTTTCAACCACTCTTTAGTTATTTCATGGTCGGGGTTAATGGTTAAGATGGTGAGCAATGAATTGCGCGCGTCTTCAAGTTGATTGAGGCTAATCTGGGTACGCGCCAAAAAGAAGATGGCATCGATGTATTCATGAGAAATGGCGAGTGCTTGTCTGAAATAGGTTGCGGCTTGTTCGAGATGCTTGTTGATGGTTGATTGCGATCTTTTAGGTTCTTGATGAGCTGCTCGCAGTGCTTCATTTAATTCAGCATATCCTAAATTAAAGAATGCAACTTCAGGACTAATGTAATTTGGATTTTTTGTGAGTTCATCCCACAGCTTGAGCGCTTCTTCATTTTTTCCTAATTGGTACAGTACGGTGGCATAATTATTTTTTGCATCAGCTTTACGTGCTTTTGTTGTATTTTTATCTTTAATAATCCATTCAAAATAAGGGAGGCTATCTTTTATATAATCTCGATTTTGATTAATGACGCCAAGTTGTAGAAGAATCGTTCCTTTGAGCCCCCGGCTTTGTGCTGTTGGATGGGTTTCTAATGCTTTGTCGACTTCATTGAGTGCTTTATGAAGTGCATTAACGTTATTTTCATTCTGATAATTTCTAATTTCTAAAGATGCTTGACGATAATGGTTTGCGGCAAGTTGCTTTTTTTTATGAAGTGAACCGCCACAGCCACCGAGTATAAGTAAAAATACAAATTCCTTTTTCATTTGATATACTTCTAAGTACTGAAAAGTATTACTTTTTATAGTTCTTAAGCTTAAACTAGATAAAAAAAAGTTCAATGATGGATGAATGGCTGCAATAAATCAAATTTGGCAAAATTTTTTGGATATTGTGAAACAAGAAGAAGGAAGCCGTGTTGTTGAAACATGGTTAAAAGCTGTTTCGATTGAACGGTGGGACTCCTGCAATTGTATCGTATATCTTAAGGCGCCAAATCATTTTGTTCGTGAATGGGTTCGCAATAATTATCTTCATCTTTTTTATGAGCATCTGGGGCGCCTTTTTGCAGTTGATTCTTTGGAAGTTACCTTTATCGATCATGAGGAACAGGTAAGTTGCACCGTTGTTCCTGCGCGATTAGCTCCTCAAGAAGAATCATCTTCTGTGCCACAGGTTAAAGCTAAAAAAATATCAATTAATAAAACCTATCTCTTTGATACATTTGTGGTTGGTCCAAGTAATTCATTGTCATATGCTGCTGCTTATGCGGTTACTAAAAAACCGGGATTAGTTTATAATCCTTTATTTGTTTACGGGGGCTCTGGCTTAGGCAAGACTCATTTACTCCATGCCATTGGTAATGCCATAAAAGAAGAATATAAAAAATTATCGGTTTTATATCAGCCCGCCGATCGTTTTGTAAATGAGTTTATTCATGCGATTCGTTTTGACAAAATTGATCTTTTTAAAGAAAAATACAGAACGGTAGATGTGCTTTTAATTGATGATATCCAATTTATTGCACATAAAGATCAGACGCAAGAAGCGTTTTTTCATATTTTTAATACGTTATATGAATCTTCCAAGCAGATTGTTTTATCCAGTGATGTTTATCCTACTGAGATGAAAGGAATTCCTGAGCGGTTGCGTTCTCGTTTGGGATGGGGCCTTGTTACTGATATACAAAAACCGACTATTGAGGAGAAGGTTGCTATTTTAAAAAGGAAAGCGGAATTATCACATGAGCCGATTTCTGATGAAGTTGCTCATTTTATTGCTGCGCAATCAGTAGCAAGTATTCGAGAATTGGAAGGTGCTCTTATTCGTGTCTTTGCATTTGCATCGCTTACAAATCAACCGGTGTCATTAGATCTTGTTAAAAAAGTTTTAAACCATTCACCCGTAAGCATTGCGTGTAGATCATGTACACTCGAATCGATTGCTGAGGCAGTGGGAAAATATTATTCATTTACGTTGACCGAATTGAGATCAAAGTTGAGGAGCAAAGAAATAGCCTTGGCTCGTCAAATAGCAATGTATTTGATGAAGCGATTAACAGATAAATCGCTTCAAGATATTGGTCAATTTTTAAAACGCAAAGATCATACGACCGTTGCGCATGCAATTGGTAAAATTCAAAAAGTGCAAGATACGAATGAGTCTATAAAAAGTGTGTTAGAGAAGCTTGAGAATAGCCTTCAATCAACATAATAATGTTTTATATTATATTGGCGCTCTCGTCGTTCATAATGAAACGTACAGGCTTTTTCTTTGAGATATTTTCCCGCCAAATACGTGTACCATTGTACATGACTATTATGAGGTTTAATTTTTTCATTGAATCCGAAAATTACCGGAAAGAGTTCTGTATCTATCAAAGCAACTTTTCCTGTTCCTTTTTCGATAAAAAAATTTTTTGTATGAGGGTCGATGCGATGTTCCAGATCTTGCGAAAGCCCCATGAGCTCATAATAATCTGTTGATTTTGACGAATCTTTAATCAGTTCATCAGCAAGGACGCCATAAGTGGAAGGCATTGTAATGAGATTCTTTTTCTTTTGGCCAAGATTATGAGTTTTTACGTAAAGCCACACCGGTTTTTCGGGCAACCAGAACCATTTGCGTGGTAATGCGATATGGTCTTTCCATTTTGGATTTTGGTCGATGTACTGTTGTACATAATTTAATGTCTTTATGCGGGTGAAACCGAGTGAGTGTCGTAATGCGCCTCCGGCGATAAAGAAATTGGTGACTTCAAAGCCTTTGTCATAGGGATTAACAAAACTGTAGGGTGGTTCGATAAATAATTTTAAAATGAATGGATGATCTTTAAATTTGAGAACTAAAAGACCACATTTTTTATGTCTGACAAACCCACTTCCCTTGAGAATTTTGAAATCAGTATATTCTTTGTTTTTTTTATCAATTTCATCTAATAAATTTTTAATAAGGGCGTTCATTTTTTGGTAAGAGATTTTTTTATTGCTATTGCGATATACAATGTCGTCTTTGGGAATAAGGTTTTCTTCAAAGTGTTTTTTATCAAAAACGTGTAATAGTGGTATTGGTCTTAAGTTGTAATCGGCAAGTTTAAATTTTGTCTTGTCTTCACTGCTCCAGACTGTTATGCGAGGCATATCTTTGCGATGATAACGATGGATGTTTCTTCCTGCGTAGAGAGTGATTAAAGGTGGTGTAAAAAATAAAATTTTTATATAGTGCTTCATCTACGCTCCTCATTTTTTATCTTTACTGAGACTTTAACAATGATCAGGAGCAGAATACAAGTTTTCTGCGAAAGAGTTGTTGATTTTTTATTAAATCATCTGATATGATAACGACAGACAGCGGGAAAAAACTGATTGGTTGCTGGAAGGAGATTGTATGAATAGCAATAATGAGATGAAGAGACATCAACGAGTGCTACAATGTTTAAGTAGCCTTCCCCGTAAAATTATGACCGTTCATGAACTGGACAATGTTCCAGAATTTATTTTACATGATATTTGTGATGAGAATTGTTTTAATATTCTTCGTGCAGCTTATTTCGTAGACAATCCCGATTTTAATCAGTTAAAGGGAGTTGCAGGATTTTGTCGTGATGAAGTGCAGGAAAAAGGTGATACACTGTGGGAGAATCCTGAACAATTTAGTGCATTTATGGATGAATCGCCATTTAATAAAAAGGTCCGCGAAATTTTTATAGAGAGTGTTAAAGGCAATAACCATATGCATGAACATATTGTTTCTGAAATTGCTCCCCAATTAAATTTTAAAAATCCTGCATGGTGTAATTGGGATTTGAAACATTACAATTATGGGTTAATAATTTACGAAAAGGCGAATCTTTCCGATGATGTTTTTGATGAACATTTTATTAATACATTATATTTGTTAGGTTTTTGTGCAATACGTTAAATTTTAAGTAGGAGGATTATGAAAACGCAACGAATTCGTTTTAAAGCAAGAAATAAATTTAAGAATCGACGTAATGCACAATTTAAAAAATTAACAGCTGGATTTTGTGAACACCATAAAGCTCAAATCAACCGCGATAAACATCGACAACCTACTAAATCTAAGGCTAAATGAAAAGAATAGTCTTGTATATTTTATAATTCTGATGTTAAGATGTTTTGGGAGATAGTAAACCGAATGTAAAGGGGATTAATATGAAACGTGCATTGTGGCTGCTTTTAGTCGTTGGCGCCTTAGCTGTGAGTGGTTCAGGTTGCAAGAAAAAAGATAAAGCTCCAGCTAAAGTAGAAAAGACTGCAAAAGTTAAGAAAGTTAAAGCTCCTCGTGTAAAGAAAGCTAAAAAAGTTAAAAAAGCTGCAAAGGTTAAAGCACCTAAGGTTGCTGAACCAGCAAAAGTTATGTAAGTAATTGCGTGACTAAAAATTAAGGGCTGAAAAATCGGCCCTTTTTTTATGAAATGAAGGGAAGTAGTCCTGGTAGTTCTAATCCGCTGAGATACGTAAGTGTTGCGCCGCCGCCCGTCGAAAGAAAATCGAAACAGTGATCAAGCTTAAATTCTTGAATGGCTGCAACGGTATCGCCTCCCGCAGCTATTTTTTTTCCTGAAGTTTTACAAAAAATATCAAATAAATTTTTTGTTTCTTTAAGCGTATCGGGATATTTTAAGTCTCCTGGTAGTCCATTAATAAAAATGGTTTGAGCATTGATCATAAATGGCAGATATTTTTTAACTGTTTTTGGTCCAATGCTTAATCCCATTTCATGTGCTTTTATTTGATCGGCAGCGCAATAGTGAAGATCTTTGTTCCAATCAGATCCAACAAGATAGTCCGATGGTAATAAAATTTTTTTATTATGGGTTTGGGCCTCTTTTAATGTTTTTTGTGCTTCAGAAATAAAGTTTTCTTCTATTAATGAGTTGCCAAGCGAAAAGCCCAATGCTTTTTGAAAAGTATATGATAATGCGGGTAAAAGTGCACACGCATCAATTTTATCTAAGAGATGGTTAATAAGTGGTAATTTCGTTTTAAGTTTTGCACCACCAAACATGAGGAGAAAAGGTTGTTGAGGTGATATTAAAAGAGAGTTTAATTCTGAAAGTTCTTTTTCGACAAGAAGACCAATAGTTCTTTTTTCTGGTTTATATAAAGTGGGTAATAGAGAAACACTCATATCATCACGATGTGCGACGCCAAAAGCATCCATTACATAAAAGTCGGTTAAATTTTTTAATTCTGTAGCAAATGTGATATCGTTGTTTTTTTCTTCTGACCAGAAACGGATATTTTCCAATAAAACGATTGAATTATTTTTATCTAATAATTTTTTTGCATCAGCCAAGGTGGCTGCAAACGAAATAGTATAATTATGTTCTTTGAACCATAGTAATAAATGTTTTGTTGAAAGATTTTGATCTCTCTTTTCTGGTTGTCCAATATGAGTAACGAGTAATATGTGGGCTTCTTTTTTAAGCAGAAGATTGAGCGTTGGTTGGATTGCTTTAAGTCTAAAATCATTTAAGATAATTCCATTTTTTAATGGAACATTAAGATCGGCTCGCAACAAAATTTTTTGATCTTTAAGATTTAAATGGGGCAATGCCGATGTGATGTAATACGGTGGTTTTTTATTCATAGAGACAGTTAATCATAACATATAATTTTTTCAAGAAGGATGAAGCGAACATGATAAAGAAGCGAAAAACAGAAGAATCATAGATTCTCAGCAGAAGATCAATTTTTTATTACATTTAAATGTTTTTTATTGATTTTATTAAAGAAAAAATTTTAATACATAAGAAAAGTTTTAGGGAAGAGAGATGAGTATATTAAAACTTTTCTTAGTTGTTTTTACCGTTGGTTTATTAGGTATGGAACCGGATTATGAAGAAAGCTTGTTAATAGAAGCGACCAGGCGCGGTGATCAAGCCGAGGTTTTGAAATTGCTTGACGCGGGCGAAAATGTAGATGTTCGTGATGAACAGTGGCGTACGCCATTAATGATTGCGGCGGAATCTCAGCTTTTACCACTCGTTGAATTATTACTTGATCGTGGTGCGTATGTAAATGCGAAAGATGAATTGGGATTTTCCCCATTAATGTATGCTGCGCAGGTAGGGAGTGAACCGATTGTGAATTTGCTTCTTAAGCATGGAGCCGATGTAAGTCTAAAGAACGATGAAGAAAAAACTGCATTAGAAATTGCTCAAAAAAAAGAGATAGTTAAAGTTCTCAAAGAATGGGTTCATATTGCTCATATGGTAATTGTGTATGATCATACTGCAGCATTATCTGATGATAATTATTCGATGGCTGAAAATAGTGCTATTTCTCAGCAGCTAAAAGGATTAATTTATGCAGGATCAGAACCGTTTTTAGCAAATGGGAAGATAGCTCAGGTAATTCTTTATTTTATTCAAAATCCAGATGATACGGTGTATAAATCAGTGGGTCTTACATTGGTGCGTAATGCAATAAAGAATAATTTTAAGGAAGATGAGTGGGATTTGTATGTAATATATGAACCTGAGCCATTTGTATTATTCATGCCAAAAAAGTATTTAGAAACCCATAAACAACATGGGATCAATTTAAAAAAACTGCAAAAATTTGAAAAAAAAGATTTATCTACTGTTATAGAAAAACTAGAAGCAGCTTCTGAACCAGCAAGTAAAGCAGTACAAACTATTTTATCACTATTTCAGAAATATGATCCTGAAAATCCATTAGAATGGAATATCATATTGCTTGGACATGGTATGACAAGTATTAAATATGGAAGAATGGCAGCAGCGCTTTCATTAAAGGGAAGTGGTGCTTTCATTGCAGGTTTTCCTTCTGATCAGTTTATTAAGTTGATTGAGGGATGGGGGAACAAAATTAAATTAAATGTAGTATTATGGTTTTCATGTCATGGTGGTGGACTCAATGCAGAATCACTTCAACAAATTATTAAAATTATTAAAACATTTAAAAAAGATTTTAATCCCGGAATTTTAATATCAGCAGCACTTGCAGATGAATCAATTTCTGCGACGTCAAGAATAGCTCAATTTAGAGAGATTTTCCATTATCTTGACTTAATTCGAAATGGCGAGAGCATTCCTGCATCAATTATGAGAAATGCTGCTTATGCAGTAAATTTATTGGAATTGGATGTTTTTGCTGATGGTCTCATATTTATCCCTGAGGAGGGATATTTTAAATTGTTGCAACCTGAATTTAAACGTGGATACGTTTTTGATATTTTCAAAATAAGGGAAGAGCATCGTGATGAGCCAATTATAATTAAATATCCTCGTAAAGCTAAAATTAAATTAATTGCGCCGGGAGAAATGACTGAACAGACAATTAAGACGATTGAAAGTTCGGGAGATCTTGCTGATATATTAGGAGATTCTCTTTTTGATGCAAACAAGAAAACAGCCTTTTTCAAAATAGCGAACATTAATACGATTACCGGAAAAATAGATGATGGTATATTTGGAAAACTTCCTTTCAAAATAGAAAAGGAGAGTGAAACTCTTTATGATGTAAAAATTATTATTTTTCCAGAGTCGTTAGCGTGTCTTGGTTATGTTGCTTTTTCGATAATCGATACATATCCGCGAGATATTTATGTATGGAAATTACTTCAAGATGGAGATGTTATTTCATACATTCCGGTAAAGATATATACAGATATCAAAAATGAAAAACAATATACACAGACTTTGCAAAAAATTCAGCAACAGGTGCTTGTTGATGGTCTTTTTGAAAGAAGTTTTATGTCTGTATGTGCACGTACTGAAAAGGAAAGATTTTCTTCTGCTTTTAATTTGTTTGAAAGAAGATTTGAACAGAAAAAAAGCTCTCCATTTAGAGAATTACTTTTGAAGTATAATATTCATTCAGATGTTGTTCCAAGTAATGAAGGAATTCAAAATATCCTGATTAATATTGCATCTGCCGGTTCAGTTGGTATATCAAGTTTGATGTGTTTAAGTAAAGATGAGCAAAAAAAGATTTTGAGTGAATTTAAAAATCTGCCGGAAACAATGTTGGTATTATTTAAGAAGGAGATTAATCAGCAAGATAAAAAGGGTGATACGGCATTAATTGTGGCAGTGCGTAAAGGTGATAAGGATGTTGTTGAATTATTGCTTGATGGTGGTGCAGATGCAAATTTACAAAATGAAGATGGTAATACGGCATTAATGACCGCAGCAATGAAAGGTGATAAAAATATTGTTCAATTATTACTTGATAATGGCGCGGATGCAAATCTGCAAAACAAAGATAATAATGCAGCTTTGCATTGGGCAGCATCGAAAGGTTATAAAGATATCGTTGAGTTATTACTTGATAAAGGTGCAAATGTAAATTTATATAATACAAATGATACACCATTGCTGATTGCCGCATTTAAAGGGGATGAAGATATAGTTAAGTTATTACTTGATAGAGGGGCTGATCTAAATCTGAAAGGCAAGACAGGATTTACGGTATTAGATGTTGCAAAGGATGCAAAGATCCAAGATCTTATAAAACAAAAAAAGCAAAAAGAGTTAGATGATCAGTTTTTTAAGGCAGTAGAAGATAATGATAAAGAAGCGGCTGAAGAATTGCTTAAGCAGGGTGCTGATGTAAATATACAAAGGAATGAACTTACAGCCTTAATGTATGTAGCTGATAATGGTAATAAAGATATGGTTCAATTATTGCTTGCAGATCCTCGTATTGATGTAAATATACAAAATGAATATGGCGACACATCATTAATTTGGGCTGCAGCTAAAGGTTATGAAGATATTGTAGCATTATTGCTTGATAAGGGTGCTGATGTAAGTTTGCGAAGTAATAAAGAACTTACGGCATTAGATTATGCACAGAGTAATGAAAATCCAGGTGTTGCTGCATTATTAGAAGACTTTAATTTACATGGAGAAAAAGCTCTTGATGAATATTTTAAAAAGGAAAAGTCTGAGTTGAAAATTGAACGGTGTGAAGGTGATCGTCCAGAAGAAGAATGGAATAAACCTTTATTTGATGCAATAAAACAGAATGATAGTGAAATTCTCAATGAGTTTGCTAAAAAAGGCATTGATAATTGCCAAGATTCATTTGGAGGTACAATACTGATGTATGCAGCATATATAGGCAACAAAAATTTTCTAGATTATTTGATTAAAAACGGTGCACGTCTTGATGTAAAAGACACCGATGGGGCTGATGCATTACTATATGCAGTGAGAAGTGGCGCTCCCGATATGGTTGTTGCATTATTACAAGAAGCGACAAAATTGCAAGAAAACTTAGATATGAAAAGAGCATTGAATTATGCGCGCGAAAGAGATCAATCTCACATAGTTACTTTATTAGAAGATTATGAGCGCCGGGGAGAAGAAGCGTTAGCTCCTTATGTTGAAATGGGGAAAGAACCCATAATTGTTCCGTCATAATTTGCAACTTCTCTAACATTTGTTAGAGGTTTATAGGATGGTTGATTTGCAATGAGTTGTGTAATGTTTAATTGTTCTTCAAGATTGATTTTAAAATCATTAAGTGGATTTTTTACATTGCGTACACAAAGAATTTCATTAATAAATTTTATATGTAAACCTGCCATTTCCACAAGCGGAAACATTAAAGCGACGTCGCCTGCTACTTTATAAAAAGTTTTAGTTTGTTCATCGATAAGGTCTTCATTTTTTATTTTTTTTGCGAGCCATGCGTAATACGTTCGTGGTTGCGCAAAACAAAAGCCGTGTGAACGAAAATTATTTTGTGCAATAATTTCTTGAGGGATTTCCTTGCACCATCCATTTTTTTTTGTTGGCCAATTTTGAAATTGTCCATAAGTGAGCCACACGTTGGGAGATTGATAAATTTTATTAAGATACTTGAGCACCTGATCATGTGAAAACCAATCATCCCCGTCAAGATTAATGATAATTTCATGATCAGTGGTCAATTGAATACTGTGCCAGATATTAGCAAGTGCGCCAACTCTTTGTCTGTTTTGAATGAACGTTATATTTTTGATCTTGTGTTTTTTAATAAACGCTTGTACGTAACAACCTGTTTGATCTGATGAATTATCATCGATATAAATAATGCGATAATTTTTATATTTTTGTAAAAGTACCGATGAGAGGTTGTATTCATACCATTCCCGATTGTTGTATGAAGGAACGATAATAACAAAGGGTTTTTCGGATAATGATTTTTCAGCTTTGTGTGACGTGAACCATGGTGGTCGATGTGTGCAGCTTGTACATGTTCCGATGATAATAAAAAATAGCCAGATGTTCATAAAGATAGTTTAAAATAAAAAAGGGCCTGTGAGAAATAACTTCACAGGCCACAAATAATTTTAGAAAGAAATATATTAGTTGGCTGGTTGTTCAGGCATAGGCATATGAGCTGGCATAGGTGCTGGAGCAGGGGCTGCAGGAGCTTCTTTTTTACATGAGTATTTGCAAGCAGGTGTCGTTAAAATAACAGCAACACAGACAACGAATAATAATAACTTTTTCATTTACAACTCCTTTGTAATATTAAAATATTATTTCAATTGCTTCTTTTATTGATGGCAATAAATTTTTTATCTGTCAAATAATTAACCTTCAAATCGTAATACTTCAGCAATATTTATTTTCTTAAGGGTGCGTAATGGGATGATAGTAGCAAAGAAAACGAGCACCATGACCACAGCAAAGACCATAATGAAGGTAGACGGATCAAGAATAATCGGAAGATGCGAAGTGTAATAAACATCAGGCAATTGAATAAATGGATATGTTTTTAAAATGATGCCAATTATAAGAGCGGTGAGTAAGCCAATGAATGAGCCACACAATCCAATGCAGAGGCCAATCCACAAAAAGATCGAACGAACGGCCTTAAATGGTAATCCGTTGGCTTGTAAAATTGCGATGTTACTTCTTTTTTGTGTTATTTGCATAAAAAGAAGAGAGATAATATTCATGCTTGCTACCAGTGTTATGAGTGCAATGACAACAAACATGGCATATTTTTCGAGTTTGAGGGCCGATACGATTGCGGGATAAAGTTCATGCCATGAAACGACATCAAGATCCAAACGATCTTTGAGTTTTTCAATAACGTCAGACTCTTTTTTAGGGTTTTTTAATTTGATGCCGATTTCAGTGATTCCTTTTTGTGGAAACAGTTCATTAAAAGTTTTAAGTGATATGATGCCCAATGATAAATCAAATTCTTCAATGCCGGTATTAAATAGACCGTTAACAGTAAGCGTTTCTTCGGCTAATTTGTTTTTGTCCTCGATTAAATAGAGAATTGTTAAGGGATCACCAATGTCGAGATCAAGTTGGTTTGCGAGCTTTTTGCCAATTAAAATCTGATTTTCAGCGAGCACGTTGCTAAAAGATCCATGTTCTGGTTCAATGATTTTTTGTTCAACTGCCGTTACGCAAGGTTCTTTTTGTGGATCAATTCCTTTAAGCAAGATAACATTATTGAGATTTTGTTGATTGTTAATTTTTATTGAAACATATTGTTGTGCGGTCGGCGCTGAAGTGCTAATTTCCGGAAATTCTTTTGTTAAAACATTGTTTATTTTTTTGTAGTTTAATGCATTTTCTGAACGAATCATAATCATCGGGTGAATGCCTTGAAGTTTTTCTCGTGTTGCAACTTCAAATCCTTGCATGATACAAAAAACGAGTGTGAGTGCAACGGTGCCAAGAAAAATTCCGAGAAAACAGATACGCATCATGGTAGCAATTGATTGATCTCGATTTGCAGACCATACATAACGCAATGCGAGCATAAGTGAAAAGTTTCTCATCAGAATTCTCTTTTTCTATCCGATTTATTTACTATTAGCATAGCAGAAAAGTGACGTTCACGCGATGGTTATTGGTAAATGTCGAAGTAATTTTTTTATAATAATAAAAATTTAAAAGGGTTTTAATGAAAAAGATAGCAATAGGTTCTGATCATCGTGGTTATGAAATTAAGAGATATTTAGTTTCATTAGATCATATTGGCGATCATAAGATTTCCTGGATTGATGTTGGTACCTCGCATAATGAGCGTACTGATTATCCGCAATATGCAGAAAAAGTTGTACGGTTTGTACAAAAGCATGATGTTGATTGTGGAATTTTATTATGTGGAACCGGTATTGGAATGTCGATTGCAGCCAATAGATTTAAAGGCATTTTCGCTGCATTGGTCTGGAATGAGGAAGTGGCGCGTCGGTCAAAAAGAGAAGATGGTTCCAATGTTCTTGTTTTACCTGCCGATTATTTAGATAATGAACAGGCTCTTATCTTGGTGCTTGCATGGCTTGATTCTGAATTTTTAGGTGGCCATTATGCCGAAAGATTAAGGCAAGTAGAATCTTTTTGAAAATATGAATTGATTCTTTTTTGCCAATTACGAAGAGCCTTTGTAGACTGAGCAAGGTAATAATGTACTGTGGAGTTTTTATGCGTCGGTCTACTATTTATATAAGTTTAATACTTTTTTTTATTATCATTGTTGTTTTTTTGTCTCTTTGGTTTATAAAAAAGAAGTCTTTTTCTCTTGGTCAATTAGCAAAAAAAGAAAATATCGTTCCCATTGCCGTTATTGGTTCAGGACCGGCAGGGTTGAGCGCGGGGCTTTATGGGGCGCGATTAGGGTTTTATACTGTTATATTTGAAGGGCCAAAGCCGGGAGGTCAGTTGACTGAGACTGGTTATGTTGAAAATTGGCCCGGCGTGGGGCGCAAACGTGGCCCAGAGATCATGAAAGATCAAAGAGCATATGTTGAGTCATTAGGGGCCGTTTTAATGCCTGAATCAATTAGTAAAGTAGATTTTTCTTCATGGCCATATCGTCTAACTACCGATGATAATCAAGTAATCAATGCATTATCAGTTATTATTGCTACCGGATCTGCACCACGCGTTTTGGCAATTCCTGGCGAACGTGAATATTGGGGTAAAGGAGTAACAACATGTGCCGTATGTGATGCTCCTTATTATAAGAATAGTGATGTCGTAGTTATTGGTGGTGGCGATAGTGCGATAGAAGAAGCTGCTCAGTTGGCACCTTATGCAAAACAGATAACAATTTTAGTTCGTAAAGATTCTTTGCGCGCTTCGGATATAATGCAAAAACGATTGCTCGAGTTGCCTCAGGCTCGTGTCCTTTTCAATAAAGAATTAAAACGTGTTTATGGGGATGAAGAGCATGTTGAGGGTGTTGAAGTTTATGATAATAAAAGCAAAGAAATTTCTCATTTGCCCATAAAGGGAGTTTTTTTAGCAATTGGGCAAGAACCGCGCACGCAAGTTTTTAAAGGACAATTGAATTTAGACAAACAAGGTTATGTTCAAGTAAAAGGAAGAACACAAGAATGTTCTCGACCTGGCGTTTTTGCTGCTGGTGATGTTGAAGATATGCATTATCGACAAGCGGGGGTTGCTGCGGGCGCTGGTATCAAAGCGGCAATCGAAGCTTCCCAATTCTTACAACGGATAGGTTGGTTGCCTTCGGCGGCGAAGTCAATGAGCTCAAGATTTTTTGAACCAGAAAAGGCTGGGCCATCATGCGTTTATGAGTTAACGTCTGAGGCTGATTTTGAAAAACGGGTATTGCGCTCATCAAAACCTGTCATTATTGATTTTTATGCACAACATTGTCCATCATGCATGCACATGTTACCAATTTATGAGGCCGTAGCGCGAAAATTCTGTAATCAAATGTACTTCTTTAAAGTAAATACGATTAATGTTCCTCAATTAGAAGAACGTTTACACGTGCAGCGCATTCCATGCTTTCTCGTCTTTAAAGATGGACAACAAATTGCACGTTATTACTCTATTATGAATAAAGGTCAAATGATTGATTTTGCTCAACAGTTTGTTGGGTAAGGCAAAAATAGAGGCATCTAAAAAAGATGCCTCTATAGCAAAGCCTAAGGGTACAAAAGCTCGTATGGTTCGACAAGCTCACCACGAGCGCAAGAGAAGATTTTGTTGAAAGCAATAATTTTCGTATAAGCTCTTAATGTTGATAATTTTATTATCTCATTTTGCCAACGTTATAAAAAGTGAAATTATTGCGTTTAAGTTCTTGTGGATCAAAAATGTTGCGCATGTCCATGATGCAACGGGTGCGCATGAGTTTTGCGCATTCTTTTACATCAAGGTGCTTGAATTCATCCCATTCAGTTACAATAACCATAAGATCAGCTGCTTTGAGTGTTTCTTTTGTAGAAGTACAATATTCAATGTCGGAGAAGATTTCTTTCATGTTTTTTGTGCCTTGTGGATCGTAAGCTTTGATGAGCGCGCCACGTTTCTTGAGATGATTGATAAGGTCAATAGCAAATGAATAACGGACATCATCAGTGTTTGCTTTGAATGTAAGGCCGAGAACTGCGACTGTTTTGATGCCAAGGAGATCATCAATCTCTTTGAGTAATTCCTGTTTGTGCTGTTCATTGGATTTGAAGATGGTGTTAATTAATTTTGCTTGGAGACCATATCGTTTCATAATAAGTTCGAGAGCTTTGGTATCTTTTGGGAAGCATGAGCCACCAAAGCCAGGGCCGGGATTGAGGAATGCTCTGCCAATTCGTTTATCCATGCCCATTCCTTCAGCCACATCTAACACATGTGCACCGGTTTTGTTGCAAAGTTGTGCAATTTCATTAATGAATGCAATTTTTGTTGCGAGAAGCGCGTTTGAGGCATATTTAATCAATTCGGAACTTTCGAGATTGGTAATCAGACACTTGGTCCCATTGTCGATCAATTTTTTATAAAGATTTTTTATGCGCAATGCTGCTTCTTGGTTTTCACAGCCCAGGACAATCCGATCTGCTTTGAGGAAATCTTCAACGCTTGATCCTTCCCGCAAAAATTCTGGATTTGAAACGATTTCAAATAAAAGAGGATCGGCGCCTTTAGCAATTAAGGTTTTTTTTGCTTGAGCGCATGTGCCGACGGGAACGGTACTTTTTATACAGATAATTTTTTTCTTGTCAGTTGCTTGTGCAATGTCATCTAATGTTGCATTGAGTGCACTTAGATCTGCATGACCCGTGTCTGACATTGGTGTGCCGACGGCAATGTATAAAATATCGGCATTGCGCATGGCAGAAATACGTTCAGTGCTAAACGTGATTTTTTTCTGTTCCATGAGAGGTTGCGCAAGTTCTTTTAATCCCGGTTCATAAATGGGAATTTCCAAGCGGTTGAGCATTTCTATTTTCTTTTTATCAATATCAATGCACGTGATATCGTGTCCCAAATGTGCTAAGCCGATGCCAGTGACAAGGCCAACATAACCGGTTCCAATTACGCATATTTTTTCTGTTTGTGTACAGATGAGTGATGTGCTTAATAAGAGGGAAAGTAACAATTTTTTCATTTAAAAACTCCTTTTTGATAATGAAAACTTTACTACCCTAACGTCGATTGATCATAATTGCAAGAAATATGTTAAGATAATTTTAAGAATGGAAAAAGAGGATTTTGTGATGAAAAAAAGACTCATTATTATTTTTATTTTAAGTGGTCTTGCGGTTTGGGGTTTTATTTATCGATATCCATGGTCTGTTGGAATCAGCTCACGACCAATGGTATGTATAGGTCCTCATTGTGGGATTTCGCAAGAGAGTGTTGAAGTGCTCGAGGATGAGCTTGGATTATATGAACGATGGCGAGCGCGTTCAGAAGAAGAGCCGGTAACGTTTTATTCTCAATTTGCGCACATTTCAAATGAATTGATTGCACGCAAAGGAATTTTAATAACGAGACCAAGAGCACGTGCAACAATTTTAGTTATGCACGGTTATACTTCTAATAAGATTGATATGGGAATTTTGCGGTTGCTTTTTTCTCCCTATAATCTTTTATTGTTTGATTTTCGCGCGCATGGTGAAGACACCGAAGGGCAACTGAGCACCTTGGGATATGATGAGGTGCATGATGTATTAGCTGCGGTAGATTTTTTACGTTCCCATCATAAAACGTGTGAGTTGCCAATTATTGGTTATGGATTTTCAATGGGAGCGGTAACCGCAATTGAGGCACAAGCTAAAGACACTAGTTTGTTTAAGGCGCTCATTTTAGACTGTCCTTTTGATTCAACTGATGGTTTGATTGAGCGTGGTTTAGACAGAGCGTTGGGAAAAGTAAATATTCCATTAATAGGTGAATATGATATTCCTGGGCGGTCATTTTTAAAAAAATATGCAACCAATAGATATGTGCAACCTGTTTTGCTTTCATTTTTACGGCTATTTGCTGGAATGGATTCTACAAAAGTTCCAACGATGCCCAAAAGGGTTCAGCCAATAAAATCAGCGAAAAATCTCAATATTCCCGTACAATTTATTCATTGTTATGCTGATGAGCATGTGCCCGTTGATGCGCTACTCAAAATTTACAATAACGTTCCGTGTTATAAACGATTATGGTTAACAAAAGGAGCACGACATTTTGGTTCGTTGTTTAATAATCCAGAACTTTATCAGCAAATGGTAGCGAATTTTATTGAAAAGATATTGAATGAATCAATTGGTAAAGAATGCCAAGAGCGCATTATCGCAGATATGACGCGCCATGAACTTGAACAGATGCATGCGCGACGGTATAAATATCCACTTGATAATGATATTGTTGATAGAATTTATACGATAAAAAAATAAGTTTTTTATGATTTTGTTTCTCTATTGTATCAACAATCCTTTTTTAGATTCTTATGTCTGCGGTCTGCATGTTGCATGAGATCTTCTTCCTGAGCAAAATACTTGTCGCATGAAACGCACTTGAAAGGTCTTTCACCCATATGCTTAATGCTTATATGTTCAGCAAGCTCTTCCTTTGTTCTGCAGAGGCGATTGCAAAACAAAAAAGGGCACTGGCGGATTTCAGCAATACGAGTGAGGATTTCTTTTACATGAGTCTTTGGTAACGATGAAGTAGCTGATGTGGATGAAGGTTTCTCACTTTTTTTGCTTTTACGTTGTAATGTAAGAATTCCGATGGACATTTTTTCTCTGCTAAATTCAGGATGTTCTGCTTCACTGCGTTCGTCAGTTTCTGTGCTGGGAAGTGGTCGCGTCAAACCTGAGGGGAAAGTGCCTGTCTTTCTGCGTTTGGCAACCGGTTGAAAAGCATGAGGGCCACCATCAGATCTTAATCGCGTTTGTTTTTCCCGCTGATCTGATTCCATGGCAATCAATGGTAAAAATAAGGTTAAAATAATATATAATTTTTTCATTGTTATCTCCACTTAATATAATTCGTTGATTACTATAATCCTATCAAATTTTGTCAATTTGTCAATTTTTTCTATTCTTTAAAAGAGGGCTTTCTTTCGGCGCTGGGGCATCCTTTGGGCGTTATTGTTGCAGTTTGGATTTTTGATTTGTTAAAATTATGAGTAGAAAAGGCGATGGAAAAATGGAGGGTGGTTATGAAACGTTTAATCTGTCTTCTGGTATTAATAGGCGGATTGCATGCGAAATATGAAAAAATTCGTTCAGCATCTGCATTTTATAAATATCTTGAACCAAGTGTAAAAGATCAATTAACGCTTGCAGCGGTTCTTTTTTACGATAAAAACGAGGGAAAAGTGCCCAAAGATCTGGGGAAGGAACAGCGTAAATTGGCGCAAGAGCATCATCGGGAAATTGCTAAAAATATAAAAGCTCAAAAGAGAGCATTTGAACATACCGCGCGAGCATTTAAAGAAGTTGACCTTTTATCGGTTGATGTGGGTGATAGGAATAACATTCAATTGCGCGATGCATATCAAATTTCGTATTATCCAACGTTGCGCCTGTTTAAAAAAGGTGAACCGTTGGTTGTCGATGGGAAAAATGTTGAGCTCAAGGGGGATTTTAGTCAAGGAATGATTTTTGAAGAACCGGCAATATCACAATTTATTCGTACTTACTTTGGTAAGGATATTGATGCATTGATTAAAGCGCAAGCTCAAGCTCAATGGGAATTGGAAAAGCGGCGTGCTTCAGCTCCTAAGTATTACAATTACGGTCCTTATTGGGGCTGGGGTTGGGGATGGGGTTATCCATACTACGGCTACGGTTGGGGTTATGGTGGTTGGCGTGGTTGTTGCTAGTAAAAACAATCTTTATGTTAAAGCGGATTCAGGTGATCCGCTTTAACATTTTTATGATCTTTCATTGTTTTTCCCTTGTGCCATGGTAATCTGATAATAAATGATTCTTAAGTGTAGGGTTACCCATGGCTATTAATTTTTCTCTTTCTGGAAAACAGTTTTTGCAAGATGGCGCTGATGTTTATGCGTTATTTGTTGAACAAGATTTTGATTTTAAAAAATTGTCTTCAGAACTTTTGGCACTTTTTCCTCATTTAGAAACCTATTGCAAGGAGCAGGATTTTTCGGGAAAAGAGCAATCAAATTTATCTATTCCGGTTATGCATGAACAGAAACTTGTTTATATATTATTGGCTGGCTTAGGGAAAAAAGAGAAAAAGGTTGATATTGAAAATTATCGACGTGCATTAGCGCGCATTGTTCGTTTTATGCAACGTGTTAAAGTTAATAATCTCGCACTGCACCTTCCTCTGGCGAATCTATTTGGCGTTACCGATCAGGTTCTTGGTCAAGAGACGGCTACGATTGCTCATATGACCGATTACATTTTTGATACATTTAAGGAGCAAGAAGGTGGCGAAAAAGATATTGAGATTATTTTAGTATTGCAAAAACATAATCGTGCAGCCTTACAAAAAGGCATAAAAAATGGGGAAATTATTGGGAATTCTATTAATGATGCACGTGAATGGGTGAATTTGCCAGCGAATGTATTGCGTCCCGATGAACTTGCTTCACAAGCAAAACAGATCGCGAAGGAGCACGATTTAGGATGCACCATCTTTAATGAAAAAAAAATTAATGAATTGGGAATGGGCGGACTGGCTGCCGTTTCAAGTGGTTCTGAACAAGAATGTCGTTTTGTTATTTTAGAATATAAGACGGATAAAAAAAATGCGCAGACCATTGGTTTTGTTGGTAAGGGAATAACATACGATTCTGGTGGCTTAAGCATTAAACCTTCCAAGTCAATGGAAACGATGAAAGAAGACATGGCGGGGGGTGCGGCGGTAATTGCTGCGATGAAAGCCCTTGCGCAGTTTAAGCCTGCTGTGAATATTATTGCGATAATTCCGTTGGCAGAAAATTTGCCAAGTGGTGTTGCCGCAAAGCCGGGTGATATTGTGCGCATGTACAATGGAAAGACGGTTGAGATTAAAAATACTGATGCAGAAGGGCGCTTAATTCTTGGTGATGCGCTTGCATATATGGCAAAAAATTATAAGCCAGTTATGATGTTTGACTTGGCTACACTTACTGGTGCGTGTCAACATGCGCTCGGACCATTTTTTAGTGGTCTGTTTGGTGTTGATGAATCAATTATTAAAAAAGTTGAAAAAGCAGCACAAATTGCCGGTGAGCCGGTGTGGCGGTTGCCGTTAACAAAAGATTATGAAAAAGCGATGGATTGTCCGGTTGCTGATTTGTGTAATATTGCCAATCCTAAATTTATGGCAGGAGCAACAACAGCTGCGGTTTTCTTGAAAAACTTTGTTAATGATATTCCCTGGGCTCACTTGGATATTGCAGGAACATCCTTTAATGTGCCAGATATTCCTTATCAACGTGCTGAGATGGCAACCGGTGTGGGCGTGAGATTATTGATCGAACTTGCGTTGCAGTGGGCTAAATAAGATAGGGTGCTTGATTGTAAACGGTATCAAGAATATCTTCGAGCTCTTCTTCTGTTTTGTTTTTCCATACATCTAAGATGTTTTCAGGTACCTCTTCGGTCGTTTGAGCATAGATGGTGATAGTACAAGAAAAAATGCAAAAGATAATAAGTATGATTTTCTTGTTCATTATTTCCCCCTTTGAAATCCCTGTATTTAATGTACTGAACTATAGTGAAAATAAGCAAGATTAGAAAGTTTTTATGGACTTGAATGGTAAAACAATCGGTATTTGGGGTTATGGTATTGGCGGTAAGGCTATTGTAAAATTTTTACTGAAACAATCATTGAAACTTATGGTGTTTGATCAGAAACAATTGGCTGATGAAGATCAAATTTTTTTACAGCAACATAATGTTGAAATTGTTAATGAATTAAACGATTTTCTTGAGTGTTCTGATTATATTTTTCCAAGCGCTGGCGTTGACCTTCGACCATTTGGTGCGATTAAATATAAATTTTTATCGGAGCTCGATTTATTTCAGTCATTTTTTCATAAACCAATTATCGCTATTACGGGAACATTAGGAAAAACTACGGTTACGACTTTTTTGGCAAAACTTTTGCAAAATGCAGGAAAACGTGTTGCCGTTGGAGGTAATATTGGCATCGGACTCTGTTCGTTGATCGAGCAACAAGAGATGGTTGATTATGCAGTTTTAGAAGTTTCGAGTTTTCAATTGGAGCTTTGTGAAACATTTGCTCCTGCAGTTGCGGTGTGGACAAATTTTTATTCCAATCATTTAGATCGTCATGATTCAGTTGAAGATTATTTTGCTGCAAAAACAAAAATTGTTTCTCTTCAAAAAGAAAACAATATATCTGTAGTGCCTTCTTCATTGTTCTTATGCATAAAAGAACGAGCTCGTTTTGAGCATCAATGGTCAATAATTCCAGAACAGATTCCCAGTGATTGGCTTTCTTATATTCCAGAAAAAGGGGTTCAAGAAAATTGGAAAACATTATGTGCAGTGTTGTGTGCGCTTAAAATTCCACTCGATGTGTTGAAAATGCCTTTGGATTGCGTTATTGAGCATCGTGTTGAATATGTCGGCAGTGTGTGTGATCGTCAATTTTATAACGATTCCAAGTCAACGGTTCCTGAGGCAACGATATCTGCGGTAAATCAATTGCGTGGTTCAATTATTTTATTACTTGGTGGATTGAGCAAAGGGGTTTCGCGAGAGTTGCTTATTTCTTATTTGAAAGATAAGGTAAAACATATAATTTGTTTCGGAAAAGAACGGGAGCAATTGGCTGCGTGGTGCGTGCAGTATAATATGTCACATAATCAGGCGGTTCGTCTTGATGAGGCGGTTGAAATGGCGTATAATTATAGCTCTTCTGGTGATATTATTTTATTATCGCCTGGTGGTTCAAGCTTTGATCTTTTTAAAAATTATCAAGATCGTGGAAATCAGTTTAAAGGACTCATTACTCAATTGAAAGGGTGATATGAGCAAAGTGTGGTTGCTGTTATGCGGTGCTTTTTCATTGTGTGCATCACATACTATTCTTGATGGTGAAAAATATCATTTAAATAATCTGCGTGGGCAACATAATGTTGTTTCAATGGTTGTCCTGGGATCTGGTCCTGCTGGTTGTGCCGCTGCTACGTATGGGGCACGTGCGGGAATGGATGTTCTGGTATTTGAAGGTCCATTGCCAGGTGGGCAATTAACTGAAACAGGATATGTTGAAAATTGGCCCGGCATTAAAAGAGCCAAGGGTATTGAGATTATGGAGAGTCAGCGCAAACAGGCAGCGGGCGCTGGGGCTCATATATGTCCAGAGACTGTTAAAGAAGTTGATGTGAATACATGGCCTTTTAAAGTGCAAACGGTAGAGGGTACTGAAGTTAAAGCATTAACCGTTATTATTGCAACTGGCTCAGAACCGCGAAAATTGGGAACTGAAGGGGAAAAGCAATATTGGGGTCAAGGTGTAAGTGCCTGTGCGGTTTGTGATGCTCCTTTATATGAAGATCGAGAAGTTATGGTTATTGGTGGTGGTGATAGTGCGATTGAACAAGTTATACAGCTTTCTCCGTATGCAAAAAAAATTACCCAAATTGTTCGTCGAAGCGAAATGCGTGCTTCTGCTGCAATGCAAGCTAAATTAAAAGACCTCAAAAATGCATCAGTTGAATATGGTAAAGATTTAGTGCGTATTTACGGTAATGATATGGGCGTTTGCGCGGTTGATGTTTATGATAAGTTGACGGGGAAAGTGGAACAACGTTCGATCGATGGTATTTTTCTTGCCATTGGACATTTGCCACGGACGCAGATTTTTGAAGGAAAGATTGCATTAGAAAAAGATGGAACCATTACATTGCTTGGTCGTTCTCAAAAAACGTCTGTTCCTGGTGTATTTGCTGCTGGCGATGTCGCAGATAATGTGTATCGTCAGGCGGGCGTTGCTGCTGGTGAAGGTTCAAAAGCAGAGCGTGATGCTGAACACTTTTTACAAGATTTGGGATTAACACCGACGGTAATAAGATCTCTTCGCGATGGAAAAAGAACCGTTGAAGGACTTCAATTTTATTTGCCAACGAGATAATTAAATGTAACTTTGACTTTTGCTTATTGCGTGTAGTACGGTTAATGGAGTCGTGAGAGAAAAAGGAGAAGTTTGTGCTTGCTTCTTATTATAAACTTCATCGTAATCTTAAATTATTATTTGGTGCAATTGGCTGTTTAATTATTATTGGTTTTATCTTTATCTATTCTTCAAGTTCTGTTTATGCATTAGAATTTGTGCATGATGCAGCATATTTTGTAAAAAAACAATTTGTTGGTTTTGGATTAGGCCTGATAGCGGCATTTGTTCTTGCGTTAATACCATTGCGATTGACGTATTGTTTGTCGCCGCTCTTTTTTTTCGGTTCTCTCGGAATAACTTTTTTAACTTTGATCGGTTCTTTTGCATATCGCATTCATGGATCAAGCCGGTGGCTTAATCTTGGTGGCTTTATTTTTCAGCCGAGTGAACTGTTGAAATGGTCTCTGATTTTATATGTTGCTTTTTTGTTGTCGCGCAAAGAAGATTTGGTGCGAAAACCGTATCGTCGATATATTCCTATTTTGTTTGTTTTAGCTTTAGCCAGTTTAATTTTATTAAAACAACCAGATTTTGGTTTAACCGTCACATTAGGGGCAACGGTATTAGGTCTTTTTTTTATCGCATATCCTGATTGGAAATATGTTTTATGGCTATGTTTGATGGCGGTTCCTGTTGGTGCACTATTAATTTATCTCGAGCCGTATCGCGTTAAGCGGATATTAACATTTTTAGATCCCTGGCGAGATCCGCAGGGAGCCGGGTTTCAGGTGATTCAATCTTTAATAGCAATTGGTTCCGGTGGTCTTTGGGGTATTGGTGTTTCGTGTTCACGTCAAAAGTTTTTTTATTTGCCCATGCAACATACTGATTTCATTTTTTCAATTATCGCCGAGGAGACTGGTTTTATAGGGGTTTTTATTGTAATCAGTTTGTATATTTTTATTTTGTATAAGGGTTTGCAACTGAGTTGGCATGTTTCATCCGTTTTCGGGCGTTATGTTATTCAAGGATTTGTTTTGTTAACAACAATTCAAGCAATAATTAATATGGCAGTGGCGGTTGGACTTTTTCCAACTAAAGGAATTGGTCTTCCCTTTATCAGTTATGGTAATTCGGCATTATTGTGTAATATTGCCATGCTCGGTATTATCTGGCGCATTGTACGTGAATCGACATTATAATTAATACATAAATATTTTAGGTGATTGGGGAAAACGTTGCATTTGCGTTTAGAATAAAAAGATGCTTTTATCTTGATCTTCCCATGGCATTACGATTCCAGTTTCATTTATTTCAACTTCAAAAATCTTTTTTGTGGTTTTAAGATTTTAGATACCTCGTGTGCCATTGCCAATTTCTTCAAGAAGAGTTTCATGAGGAATGCCTTCGAGGCGTCCTTGATGGTAAGGACAAAGTTGATCATGGTCCATGGTTAATAAAATTTTTTCTGCTTTAGAACGTGTGAGATAATGTTCAGATTCTTCCCAAAGATATTGTGTTGCTTCACAAGCGCAAGTATAACAGTTTAAATTTAAAAATGCCTCGGTATCTGCTTCTGTTTCATCATGCATATATTTTAGGTTGATTGTTGGTATCAATTTTTTTTCTTTAAGCTGGTGTATAAGTTGTCCCAAGTGAGTTACTTCATGAAAACAGGTTTTTTTTGGAGAACTAAATGAGTTCCGTAAGATCATATTATTAATTAAAATGAATAATAGGGCATATTTGACGGTATCTTCACTAATTATTTTCCAACTAAAGATTCCGCGAGCTATGCGTGAATCACAGTCACCAGTCATGACTATTAAACCCATTGGGAGATCTGGTTTTTTTATTTTTAAAATTTTTAGTGCTTGAAATATAATACGTAATAGGTAAGGTGGAGCAATTGTTGGATTTGTCCAGAGACCTATTGGTTTGATTTGGGTAAGTATTTTTTCTAGAGATTCATTTATGCCTGCTTTATAATTTAGCAAAGTTATTCCTGTTGACTTAATTAAGCTCTCAATTTCATAGATTTTTAAACGTTTTATATGTTCACAATAAGAAGTTAAAGATGAAAATGCATCTCTGCTTGTTAAGGAATGTTCCAGTGAAAGATGGCGTGAATCATGTTTACTTAATTCGAATGTCTTATCTATGCAGGGTTTCCAAATGGACTCTTTAATTGCGTAGATAAAATGGGAAATACTTGGCGACATTCCCAATACTGAAAATGGTAGCGAGAATGTTGTTATGAAAAATATCCACAATATTCTTTTCATATTATTCCTTTAATTCACGTATTTTATTATATCCAATTTGAAATATTTGTCAAGGTGAAGGTGTATTGTTTTTTAAAAATATTTTGAAGCTTGGTTGGGAAAAAACGCTCAATGTAGTATACTTTTTTATAGAAGATAAGATTTTTGAAAAGGTGATCTGCTATGGCAGTTGAAGATAAAAAAGAGACGCAAAAAGTTTCATTTAAAGATACATTAAATTTACCAAAGACTGATTTTCCTATTCGGGCAAATGCAAAAGAGCTTGATCCTGAAATGCTTAAACGTTGGGAAGAAGAAAAGCTCTACGAAAAGGCGTTTTTAGCGCACAAAGGTGCAGAAAAATATATTTTGCATGATGGGCCACCCTATGCAAATGGGCCCATTCATTTAGGGACTGCTTACAACAAGATTTTGAAAGATTTTGTAACGAAATCTCAGCGTATGAGTGGCAAGCAGGTTCCGGTAACACCAGGGTGGGATTGTCATGGGTTGCCAATTGAGCGTAATGTTTCTAAAGAGCATCCGGGACTTTCTCCTGTTGAGTTAATTAAAAAATGTCGCGAATATGCGTATAAGTGGATTGATATTCAGCGGGATCAGTTTAAACAGCTTGGCGTTGTGATGAATTGGGCTCATCCTTATTTGACGATGGATTATGGATATGAATCGTCAATCTTAAAAGCACTCGGTATTTTAGTTGAAAAGAATTTTATTGAACGAAAATTTAAAACAGTTCCATGGTGTGCATCGTGTCAGACGTCATTAGCTTCTGCTGAAATTGAATATAAAGAACGTAAAGATCCGTCAGTTTATGTTTTATTTCCATTACATACGGAATATGTTGCGAAGTTTGCTCCTGAATTAAAAGATAAAAAAGTACATCTTTTAATCTGGACAACGACGCCGTGGACACTTCCGTTGAATCGTGCCGTGACGTTAAGACCTGCAACATCATATGTCATTGCTGATGCAGAAGGAATCTTTGTTATTTTGGCAAAAACGTTACTTGAAAAAGTTGCCAAAGATACTGGAAAAGAATGTAAGGTTCTTTTAGAAATTAATAGCGATCAACTAAAGGGTGCGTCGGTTGAGCAGCCTCTCACTGGTTTATCTGTCCCTATTATATTTGATGAACATGTTGCGCTTGATGAGGGCACCGCATGTGTTCACACAGCGCCCGGATGTGGTCCTGAAGATTATGAACTTGCGTTAAAAAATAGTCTTGAAATTTATTCACCCCTGACATCTGACGGAAAATATGATCAAACCATAACACCAGCTGATTTAACGGGAGTTTTGGTAACAGATGGACAATGGGCTGTATTAAAAAAATTAGAAGAGCAAGGGTGGTTGTTTTATAAAGGTTCCATTCGCCATCCATATCCCCATTGTTGGCGGTGTCGCAATGGCCTTATTTTCCGTGCGACAAAGCAATGGTTTTTAGATTTACGTAACGAACAGTTACAGGATAAAACGATTAAAGCGCTTGAGCATGTTAATTTTTTACCAAAACAGAGTGCAAATCATTTGCGTGCGGCAATTGAAAGCAGACTTGAATGGTGCATTTCTCGTCAACGTGTGTGTGGGGCGCCAATTCCTGCGCTCATTTGCGAGCAATGCGATGTCGCATATTTGAAAAAAGATTTGATTGATGCGATTGCAAGCAAGGTTGCAGAACATGGCATTGTCTATTGGCGCGAGGTGTCGATTGAGCAATTAATGCAGTCGCATAACGTGAAGTGTCCTTCGTGTGGAAGTTCTCATTTGAGAAAAGAAACCGACATTTTGGATGTGTGGTTTGACGCAGGGGTAAGTCATTTTGCGGTGTTGAAGCAGAATAAAGCGCTTGCGTATCCGGCGAACATGTATTTAGAAGGGCGCGACCAGGCTCGTGGGTGGTTTCAGGCGTCATTATTGACCAGTATGGCGATAGAAGGGGAACCGTCTACCAAGACGATTTTAACGCATGGTTATACCGCTGATGAGACGGGCGAAAAAATGTCCAAGTCAATTGGTAATGTTGTTGCACCAATTGATATTATCAATCAATTTGGTACCGATATTTTGCGTCTGTGGGTTTCAAGTATCGATTATACTGATGATGCGATTGTTTCTGATGCTTTATTGAAGAATGTTCAAGAGGTGTATCGAAAAGTTCGTAATACGGCACGATTTTTATTATCTAATCTTTATGATTTTAATATTGATAAAGATGCGGTAGCTTTAGAAAAATTGTTATCTATCGATCAATATGCGTTACGCTCTCTCTACTTTTTAAATCAGGATGTGCGCAAAGCTTATGAAAAATCTGATTTTACGGCGATATTCCATCGTTTAACTGATTATTGCACAACCGAATTAAGTTCATTGTATCTTGATATAATTAAAGATCGTTTATACGTGGAAAAAGCTGATGGTCATGCACGTCGATCAGCCCAGACAGTTTGCTGGCATATTTTAGATGCGATGACTAAATTAATGGCTCCCATTTTTTCCTTTGTTGCTGAACAAATATCTGATTATTATCAACGGAATAAAAAAGAATCGATTCATTTACAAAAATTTGCAGAAGTTCAGAATATTTGGCGCATAATGGTCGACCGATCCGAATTAAAAGAACATTTTATGATAGATCAATCGGGGTTGCCGCTTGATAATAGAAGAGCGTTTGATTTGGATAAAATGTTTTACCAGTGGGATGTCCAATGGCAAAAACTTTTTGATGTTCGTAGTGCTGTTTTAAAAGCGATTGAAAAACAACGTGAGCAGGGCGTAATTAAGCACTCACTTGAGTCTCGCATACTCATATCTTTTGAGGGAGAATTGTTAAAAGAGTTGCAGCCACTTTTTGAAAGAATTGAAAAGTCTGGACAATCCTTAATGGATTTCTTGCGTGAGTTTTTTATTGTTTCACAGGTTTTAATGCAGCCATCTGGTCTTCGCGGTGACGATAATGGATTAAAGGTTGATGTTGAGCGCGCACAAGGAGAAAAATGTCCTCGTTGTTGGCAATATGATACAGCTCCCGAGAGAGATAATCTTTGTCGCCGCTGTTATAAGATAGTAGAAAAGTAATTTTCAACGACGTCAAGCCATCTTATGAAAATTACTTTTCTTTAACTTCGAAGATTATTTTTGACTCGGATTTTTCGGATTATGTTGTGGACGGAATATTTTTATGAAATAAGTGCGTTCGACAAAACCCTTCGAATCTCCATACATGGCTTCCTCAGGGCGAACGCGAGAAGTAAAGATTATCTTAAAATAAGGATATCAACAATTATCGAACTCGCGTTAACTTATTTTCAAGTGATGTACATATATCGGCGGAATATTTTTATGAAATAAGTGCGTTCGATAAAACCCTTCGAATCGCCATACATGGCTCCCTCAGGGCGAACGCGAGAAGTAAAGATTATAATGATGAGCCAATTAGTCCGCCAATATTCAAGTTGAAGAGTGCGAACGCTCGTATGGGTTGGTTTGCTCATTGCGAGCGCGTTTGATTAGATAAATGAAGAATGCGTTCGCCCTGAGCGAAGTCGAAGGGTTTTATCGAACGCAAGAAGTAAAAACTATCTCAAAATATAGATAATTGTAAGAGGTTAAAGCCTTTTGAATTTATTCTTGAGATGTTTAAGGTTGAAATGATTTTTTAAGTATTTTTGCTTCTGGTTGCACTTCAGCTGGAATATTTTCATTTCCAAGCAAATCAACTAAGTTTTTTGCTGCACCACTGATCTCTTGCGCTTTTTCTTTTCCATAACGATCTTCAAGTTTTTTCATATTCTGTTGATATTCTTTCAACAGTTTCAAAGAATCTGCAAGATCTTTTTTGAAGTTAGTGCTACTCAATTGTTGCGCAGTTCCATCAGTTAAGATGCTGACAAGATTTTTTTCGCTGATGAATTTATTAGCTTTTTGATTATATTCAGTAAGTGATTGTTGAAGTGCCTCAAAAGTCTTTAACTTATCAATAATATCTTGATATCCTTTGAGGAAATCGTTAAACAACGTTATAACCGTTGTTTTTTCTCCTGAATTGGCAAATAGTTGTACAGCTTCTGGTTTTGTAAATGTTTCTGCTATTTTTACGAGTGTGTTTAATTTATTTTGACGATCAATAAGCTCTTTGATCAATTTTTTATTTTTATCTTTAATTTCGGCATTTTCTTTTTTAATTGCCTCGTCAAACTTATTGATTGCGCCACTGAGCTTGGTGATTAATGGGTTGATTTCTAAAAGCGCAAAGCGTACATCATTTATAGCATCATGATCTTCAACAAGATCGAGATCGGCGAAATTCTGCATTGTTTGTTGTATTTGTTCTTCCGTAAATGCTATTGAAACTCTTTCTTCAAGGTTTTTAACGTGATCTTGAATATTGGTGAGAGCTTTTTGCACTGGATTGACTTTATCTTTATCTTTTTTCTTATCTTTTTTGTTTTTTTCACCAGCGGCACCTTTTAAACCTTTTTCTGCTTTGTCTTTTTCGGTAGCAGCCCCTGGCTTTTCAGCTTTACTGGTCGCGCGGTCGCCCGGTGCACCTTTTGAAGAATCATATGGCATTCCTGCTTGTCGATCACCGTAAGAAGAGGAGGATGGCGTACGATATCCTGAAGAAGGTCTTCCGTATGATCCCCCATAGTATGGGGCATAACCTGCATCTCGGCCATAAGATTTTGTTGGAGTATATGGTTGTGCCTTTGGTTTACTTTTAAATTCTTCATTTATTTTTTTTAATTCTTCAGGAGCATATTTTTCAAGCAACTTTTTGTTACCATAATTAATACTTTGAATTGAACGACTTAATATTTTTATAATAGCTTCGGTTGCTTTTTTTGATGTGGCTTTTTCTGCTTTAGTAACAGGTTCAGCGCGTGATAGATCTTCGTCGTTTAGATTTTTCAATTTAGCGGTATCGGGAATGGCAAGTTTTTTTCGTTGAGGTTGCAATTCTTGATATAAATCTTTCAGTTGTGATCTCAACAGCGAAAATTCTTGTGAGGCTAATTTTTCAAGAAGATCAGACTTTTTTTCAATTCTCTTTAAAAGAGAGACAGTCATAGGTAACTCTTCCTTGACCTCTGCCCATTTTTGTTCGAGAAAAGATTCTTTTGATACGCGCGGCATACTTTCAAACTTGAGTTCAATGTCTTCAAGTGCCTTGACCAATTTCCCCATTAATTTTTTTGTATCACTTGTATCGATAACAATCTTTTCGCTTTTAGGAGCTGCCTTTGGTTCAGCCTTTGCTACAGCGGGGGGGGTCTCTTTTTTGGGTGCCGGTGGTTCTTGTTGTTGCATTTGTTGAGGTGATGGTAATTGACGGAGCATTTTTTCAACTTCTTGTTGTTGCTCTTCTTCTGTCATTCCTTCAAGCTTTTCAGTAAAAGCTTGTGTCTGGCGAATGATTTCCTCTTCTTCTTCTGGGGTTAAATTAAGTGAAGCTGAAGATCCTGGAGCAAATTCTTCAAGCATCTGTTTGAATTCATCAGAATGAAGCACTTCCCTAATGTCATCTTCGCGTACCGGTTTTTCTCCGCTTACAGGGAAGGGGGAGGCCATGTCACTCAAGATATGGCTTGGTATAAAAAGAGTCATAATAGGTAAAATTAACAAAAAACGCATAAATTTTTTCATTTTTTCCTCCGATATGGTATAACAGGAAGTAAATTAATTTCTTATTGTAATGATAACATGAATTCATTAAAAAATAAAGGCTTTTGTCTGTTAGAAATTATTACAGGAATAGCGATTTTGCTTCTTGGGTTCTTAATGGTTGGCGGCTTGGTTTCTCAGGTTTCTTATTATACCTTAAAGGCTCGCTTGTTGTCTGAAGCGGCAAATCAAGCTGTCATTGCTTTAGAACAGCGGGGAGTTTCGCATTATGTAACGCATCCTTATGAAATTCGTGTGGAACGTTCTTCTGGTAAAAAGAATATTCCATTTTATCGATCAATTGTATCGTGGGATTTTAGTGGTAAACGTGAAGAGATCGTTTTGGTAACGTGTTTGATTGAGGGCATTCGTGGTGATTAATGAGCAAGGGGGATTTTCTCTTTTAGAGGTAATGCTATCTATTGCCTTAAGCGTAATGCTGATAGTTTTTGCCTTTGATTTAAATTATCGATTTTGTTCATTTTTTCGTACGTTGGAAACAAAAGGGCAATCCAATTGTCTGTGTTATACGGCGCTACAGGTATTGAGAACTGATCTTGATGGGGCGCCGCGTGAAAAAAGTACTTACAAAAATATTTCGCCTTACCATATTCATTTTTATTTATCCGATGAAAGTTCGCTGGCATGGCAATTTAATGAGAAAAAACATAATTTGAAGCGCACACATTTTTACACAAAAAACGCACAGTTAACCAAAGATAAATCAGTTGTCCTTGAGAATATTGCGGATTTTTTATTCCAGGTAAAAAGTAACAGCGAATTTATTGACTGTATCACCATTTCATTGACGCATAATGGCCGCTTGATACAGACATCCATAAAACTAAGAAATCGAAACCTATGAAGCAGAAAAGAAGCGGTTACATTTTACTCGTTCTATTCTTGTTGGTAAGTTCTTCATTAATTGTAGGGACCGTAATTTTATATCAAGCAGTAAAATGTTATCATGTTGCACAATATCAATATCAGTATTACCAAAGAAAATATCTTCTCGAGGGTCTGCTGAATCATACTGTTAATAACGTTGTTTTATCGTTTGACTCATACTATCAACAAAATGAAACGGTCGAAAAATTTGTTCGGTGGGGAAATATAAATGGGATAGATTATGATGGTCAAATAAAAACGCATGTTATTGAAAGTAATGAGGAACAACGGATTGGTATTATCGCTGAAATTAAGCATGATACGGACGAAGGGATTGCCTCCTGCATTCTCGTAAAAGAAGGAAAAGTTTTCTATATTGATAAATGGAGATGCAGATAAACAGGTTTTTTAAGGTCGGAGGCTTTTTGTGGAAAAGAAGCGAATAGAGGTAACTGATAAAGAAAAAATAATAGGATTAATTAGTGCAGTTTTACCAGAAGTTAAAATTTATCTCTATGGTTCATTTGCTCGTAGGGAGTCAAAAAGTTGGTCAGATATCGATATTGCTTTAGAGGGAAATGGTAAAATTGACTACAATAGAATTGCTGAAATTAAAGATATACTTGATGCATCAAGTATACCTTTTAAGTTTGATGTTGTAGATATGGCGACCGTATCCGAAGATATGCGCAATCAAATATTGAAAGATCGAATTATATGGAAGAGTTAAAACGCAAAAGAGCGACGTTATTCAGATGTTTAGAGACTGTTAAAGAAAGCTTAGAGCTGTTGAAGGAAAATGCTATTCCTGCGTACGAAAAATCTTTAAAAGATTCGGTTATCAAAAGATTTGAATATACGATTGATAATTTTTGGAAATTTATCAAATTATATTTAACCGAACATGAAAAAATAGATCTGCATATTTCTTCTCCGAAAGGAATTTTGAAGGAAGCGGTTACTAATAATATTATTACAACAGATGAATTTAAATTTTTAGAGCAAGCTCTTAATGCTCGAAATCTAACATCTCATATTTATCGTGAAGAAATTTCTTTAAATATATTAGAAAACATACCAGTTTACTACAAAAACATGCTTGATATTTTAAAAAGGTTAACGCTGTAAAATCAAAGGTAGTATGCTTTCATAATTATAGTGAACTTTTGATAAATGAGTCGTAAAAAAGGCAACGTGTCAATTATTGACACGTTGCCTTTTTTACGACTCATAAGCTTTTTTAGCTACAAACAATTGCTGTATAAATAGCTCCAATAGCATTACCAATTGCTGCAAATCCTTTTCCAACAACATTTAGAGATTTAAACAATCCTTTTTTGAATTTTTGCCAGCCGCTTTGAAAATCTTTTAGGTTGCCTTGTTTTAACTCTTGCCAATTTTGAAACCACTTTTTATTTTCTATCTTATTTTTTTCTTTTTCAAATAAATCTTGAAGAATATCTTCGAATACTTGCAAGTAGCGTCGATAAAGAATTAATTTTACAATCGGATCTTTTTCAGCAAGTTTTTTAAGAACTTCATCTACTGTTGCATTGTGCAATTGTTTGCTTTCAGCTTCAGTAAGTTCTTCATCTTTGAAAATTTCTTCTAATAATGTATCTAATGAGGCACCTTCTTGTAATGTTTTTTCAAATAAGTCTTTTTTGTTTATCAAATCTATAAGCTCTTTTCTTTTTTCAGCAACTGGGCCAAATGCTCCCATATTTAATAACAATCCAGCCCAATATTCTGCTAAATCTTGAAGATTGTTTGTACTTACCATAAGTGCTTGTAAAGCAGCTAGTCGACGTTCACTTTTAGAGGAAAGTTCATTGACAGCCTTCCAGTAAGGTTTCCAATAAGCACTTTCAATGCCACCCTCGGCGGCATCAGATTCGCCTAATGCCATCACGTCTAAAGATGTTGAAACGACCGTTTTTTGGAAATCTTCTTCGTCAGGAAAAGAAACAGCAGCTGCCGTTGTATATGGACCAGTAGAGGGAGCTTCAGCATATGGAATCGTAGCAGGAGCTTCAGTTGTATATGGACCAGTGGAAGGAGTTTCAGCATATGGACCTTGAGCTGCATATAGTAATGAGAAACCACAAAAGAATAATAATTTTTTAATCATTTTTTAACTCTTTTACCTTAAATTATTAATCAATACACAAAAGACCTCTTCCAACTCTTACAAATGCTTGGCCAAATGAGGCTCCAATATTTTTGAGTTTATTCCAACCAGCGTCAACTTTTTTTGGAAAGCGTGCTTTTATATGATCTAATTTTTTTTGTAATTTTTCTTTAAACTTTTGATCTCCTAATGTTGAGGTTGTAAGACTTTCTAATTGAGCATCATAAGCATTAATTGTTTGTAGAAGTGTTTCAACATCTTTTTGAGTTAAAATACCAACGCCATATAATGCGCCAGACCATAATCTTGCTAACTCATTTAAATTAGTTGCAATAATAGCTAAAGACTTCAATGCATCTTTGCGAGGATCGCTTTTTTTGAGTTTTTTACTTTGTGCATCTTGATATAACTGGTCCCAAAATTTATAAAAACCATTTGGATCATTCTGATCACCTAAATTTAAGACTTCAAGAGATGAAAACAACATCCCATTTTGCGAAACGGCAATCTTATCTTCTAATACTTTTTTTTCAGCTTCCGAAAGTTGTTCGGCGAGCGTAAATTCTCGCGCATCGATACAAAAAATTAGTAAAAAAATATTTAAATAAATACTTCTCACTATTTACTCCTTTCATTTTGTTTTTTTTTGACTTCTTTATTTAACTTCTAACAAGTTTATAAAAAAAACAAGACTTTTAGAGTTTTCAAGAGATTTCTTTTAGCTTATACTAGTTAACAATCTATTCGTTATAAAATCACAGGGGTTTTCATGAAAATATATTTACTTAAAGATATCGAAAAAGTTGGCTTTGCTGGTGAAATCTTAAAAGTTAAAGATGGGTATGCTAAAAATTTCCTCTTGCCACGTGGTTTAGGAGTGGAAGTTACACCAGCAAATGAAGCTGTCCTTTCAAAACACATCACGGAAGTTGAAAATCGTAAGAAAGCTTTAGAAAGCAAAACTTCAATGCTTGCAGAAAAGATTGGAAATCTTAAATTTACCCTCAAAAGAAAAATGCACGATGATGGTAAACTTTATGGTGCGTTAAGTCCACAAGAAATTGTTGATTTATTGACTAATGAAGGTATTAAAATCTCAAAAAGCCAAGTCATTTTTGATAAATCTATTAAAGAACGTGGTAGTTATGAAGTTGTTATCAAGTTATCAAATAACTTAAAACCAACGCTCAATATAAAAATAGTAGCCGAATAATATAAAAAGTAGTGATATTGAAGTCCAGATGCAAAGAATGAGCGCTCGCGAAAGTTCTACAGAACGTACGTTTTTGGGTAAGAATTTACCTGCAAATTTAGACGCAGAGCGTGCTGTTTTGGGGGCTGTTCTCCTTAATGATCAAACATACATGCAAGCAGCAGAAATACTTCGTGCTGAAGATTTTTATCATCCAGCTAATAAGGCCATTTTTGAAGTAATGACTCATCTTGTAAGTTCAATGAAGCGTATAGATTTGGTAACACTGCAAGACGAGCTCTCCAAAAGAATGTTATTGGACTCTATTGGCGGAGCACTCTATTTAGTTTCTTTACAAGAAGAGATTCCTGAAATTGGGCTTGTTGAGCAACATGCAAAAATAATTAAGGAAAAAGCAATTTTGAGAGAATTGATCTCTTCTGCTACATCAATTATTCAGCATTGTTTTGAACAAAAAGATGATGATATTTTTGCAGTTATTGACCAAGCGGAAAAGATTATTTTTGAAGTTTCTCAAAAGCGATCTTCTCAGAGTTTTGTGCAACTTGATATTTGGCTTAAGAGAACATTTAAACATTTATCAGATGTAAAGAGTCACAGTAAGGGAATTACGGGCATTCCAACTGGATTTACGCAACTTGATACCATGTCATCGGGGCTGCAAAAGGGTGATCTTATTATTCTTGCTGCTCGTCCTTCAATGGGAAAGACGTCTTTGGCGCTCAATATTGGTCTTAATAGTGCTCTTGAAAATTTTTCTGTTGGTCTTTTTTCGCTTGAGATGCCCGCTGAACAACTTATTTTGCGTATTTTGTCTTCAGAGGCGGGAATTCCTCACCAAAAAATTCGTAATGCGACAATAAGTTCTGAAGAATGGGTTGAGTTAACTAATGCTGCTGCGCGTCTTGCCGAATTGAAACTTTTTATTGATGATTCAGCTGGAATAAGTATTGTTGATTTGCGTACCAGAGCGCGAAAAATAAAAGCTGAGCATAATGTGGACCTCTTTGTAATCGATTACTTGCAATTATTGCACTCAACAAAATGGCATGAAAATCGGCATCAGGAAGTTTCTGAGATTTCTCGTTCATTAAAAGCTCTTGCAAAGGAACTTGGCGTTCCTATTTTGGCACTATCGCAGCTTTCACGTGCGGTTGAGGGACGTGTTGACAAACGTCCAATGATGTCAGATTTGCGTGAATCGGGCGCATTGGAACAAGATGCTGATGTTATTATGTTTCTGTATCGTGATATCATTTATAATCCCGAAACGGAAAATCCAGGATTGGCTGAACTTATTATTGGCAAGCAGCGAAACGGTCCGACCGGAACTGTTTTTCTTAATTTTGAACGAGAGCTTACCAAGTTTGAAAATGGAGATTTTGATTATTAAATTTTATGTTTTTATAAAGGTTTAAAAAGCTGTCATGAAAAAAAATATTATTTTTATTGCGCTCAATTGTTCTATTTTTTGCATGCTTTCATCATCTCCGTTGAAATTTGCGTGGGAAGCACTTAAAAATCCAACGCAAGTCGGCGCAGTTTTTGAATGTTCAGAGAGCGTGGGACATGAATTGATGCGTTATGCAAAGAACCATCAGGGGCCCAAACAGATAATTGAAGTTGGTGCAGGAATGGGATCTGTAACAAAAGTTATTTGTAATCATTATTTAAATAAAAATGATCGGGTTGATGTTATTGAGATTAATCCTGAATATTGTGTCAAATTGAGAAAGCTTTTTCCTCGGGAACAATATCCTCATGTTTATATTCATTGTGTTGATGTTCTTAAGTTTGTTCCAACAATTAAATATGATTATATTATTTGTACGTTGCCATTTAATGCATTTCCCAATGGTTTGGTTAAAGATCTGCAAAATCAGTTGAAAAGTTTTTCTCATTCAGGCACACATCTTTCTTACGTTGAATATATGGCATTTTCTTATTTGCGTCGTTCATTGACGCAAAATCAGTACAAAGCACAACAACTTGCTGAACATAAAAAATTAATCGATGACTTCAAGAATCGCTATTTTGTTCAAACGGTAAAAGTATTTAAAAATATTCCTAATTGTTGATATCCTTATTTTAAGATAATTTTTACTTCTCGCGTTCGATAAAACCCTTCGACTTCGCTCAGGGCGAACGCATTCTTCATTCTTACAATATTACCTAACGCGTTCGCCCTGAGGAACGAGCATAGCGAGTGTCTTGAAGGGTCTCACCGAACGCACAACAAAGTCTTCTATTTTTTTGAAATTACAAGGAAGGTTTAACAAAGAGCGTTCGATATGTATCTCGGTATTTAATTGCGGTATAATTGTAACTATTCATATAAAAATAAAAAAGGACGTAATGATTATTTTAGGAGTGGACCCCGGAACTCGGTTTAGCGGTTATTCGATTCTTAAGCGTGAAAAATCATCAATTTATTTAATTACCTGTGATTTTTTAAGGTTAAGCAGTCAAAAGCCTTTGCCAGAGCGCGTTTTTGAATTCTGCGAAAATTTCGAGCATATAATAAACAAATACGAAGTGACCGACATTTCACTTGAGACGCCGTTTTTAGGCAAGAATGCCCAGAATTTTTTGAAATTAGGATATTTGCGTGGCATTTTATATTTTTTAGCACAAAAACACAAATTAAAAATTTTAGAATTTACACCAAGAGAAGTTAAGTTGGCGATAACAGGATTTGGAGGGGCGAGCAAAGATCAGGTTTCTGGGATGGTTCATAAAATGTTTCCTCGATTGCCAATTTTCAAACGCGATGACGTTACTGATGCTGTTGCCATTTCTTTGTGTGCTGCATGGCAAATTAAGAACCTCGCAGCAAGCTACGAGGGATAACGCTCGTATGGTTCGACTTGCTACATCCTGAGCAAAGTTGAAGGATATGAGCGAATATAATGATTACGAAGCAAGCTTCGAGGAATTATTCCTGCAAACGAATTAAAAAATGTTAGTATTATAGAGCGAGTGAAATAGAAATCTGCTTTTCAAGTCGTTTTTTGCGATATGCTTGAATTTCGCCGCTATTGCATTTTTTTTATAAATTAATAAGATAACAATGTTGATTTTAAAAATTGTAATATGAGCTAAATTTTAAAACAAAAAATTTTTAAAAAGTTTGAAATCAAATTACTTAAATTAGGAAATAGCTATGGAAAGGCTTCATGCTCAAGAGCGTCTGGATCGCATTCATCCATCAATCGCGCTTGCTCAGAAGCGAACCTATACGCATGAGTTGGATGAAGAAGATGTTTTATCTTTATGCGACCTTTTTTTAACTCCCGGACTTCATTATATTTCGTTTTCTACGATAAAAGAAGGGCGCAAAACAATAAATTTGTTCATTGATTTGTTAAAATGTTATCACACCATTGGGTACATTGATAGAGCCGGTTGTAAATACAATCAGGGTATGAATCTTTATGAGCTTTTTGCTCATTATGAAGATGATAAGGCACTTAGAGAGGGCATTAATCAATTTTTTGTCGAAGAGTTTGATTATGATTTTATTTGGATAATTTATCCTAAATATCAAGTTTCACACACCCTTATACATATCTTCTTAGACCAACTGATTGAGTTTAATATTGATCAAAAAATTCCGGTAGTATTTATTAGTGCTTAAATGGTTAAGATTATTTTTCTCGTTTTTATTGTGTGAAAATAAAGTAAAAAAAGGGATATCATGAAGCAATCTTTTGTAGATATAATGAAAACATTTTTTAATTCTTTTTTAATTTTGTTAGCAATAGCAGCAGTAGTTTTGGTTATTTTTATTTTTGTTACGCCTTATGATCGAGGAATGGGTAATTTTGGGATTATTGTCGTTCCGTTTCTTGCGTTTTTTTCTTATTTGGTTTTTAGATTTTTTGGAACTGCTCTCTGCTTGTATTATTTAAATGACAGAAGGGGAGCGCGGTTGTTTTTTAATTCATTATTTATTATTTCTCTTCTAGTTACACTTTTTCTGATAATAACAGTGATAACAGGTTATAAAGATTTATTTTTCCGCATGAACATTCTGGATCTTCTGGATCCGGTGCTTTTAATCATGAATATTCTGAAGGAGCCGGTGCTTTTAATAGGAGGATTTTTAGGGTTTGGATATATAGCTGGTTTTGGATTAGGGTTTTACGCCTCTTGTATATTTTGGATTCTTGAAATTGGCATGTTGATTGCTTCCTATCGTTTATATCGGCTAGGAAAAAAAAGATGGGCTCTGGCAATTTGGTCATTACCCTTAATTGTGGACTTAGGTATTATTGTTGCTATAAGTAGTAGGTCATTGTTATTGTTATATTATTTGACCCTGTAAAACCGTGCGTTAATCTTGGCGCATAATGTATATTATGTAATTTACTTATGTTTTTAGCCAAAAATTACAAATTCATCATCAACCATGCCGCTGCTTTCTTTTGGCTGAGGTTTTTTCGATTCTTCTTTCCAAAATTGAATGGCGGCTTCTTTTCCGTCTATTTGTTGTTGAGTAGTTGGTTGCGATGCAGCATCTTTTTCTTCAGAAGCTTTTCCTGAAAAAGATGCCATTTCGCTTTTTAGGGCTGAATCTTTGAAAAGATTTATATCTCCAGAGAAAATGCTTTTTTCTGATTTTTCGCCTGGTTGGCCCAGGGCCTTTTCAAAGGCTGCAGTAGTAGAGTTTCCAGAATGTTGCTTTACCTCCTGCAGAACTGACTGAATATCTCCTCCATAAAGGTTAATCGAGAAGATGAGAGAAAAAAAAACGACCTTTTTCATAATATCCTTTTTATTGATCATAAAAAAAGTGGCCATTTTTTTCAATCTTTTTTAAAAAAACCATCGCATTGACCAAGAAAGTCAATGCGATGGAAAAAAGGAGAGTAGTAATGAAGCCTAGATATACGAACCGAATTTACTCGATTCACTCATTATATTATGACAAAAAACCAAAAATGTCAAGCAGTAAAGTTTTAGAAAATTTAATATTCTTCTATGTGCGCGATGCAACTATTTCCTCTCCAATATGACGATCTGAGCGCCATATTTGTTTAATTCTTCTTCAAGGAACGATTTTTTCTGTGCACACGTAAAGAAAAGAAGGCATTTCAAGGATAAAAGCAGCGGAAGAACCTGCTTTATGCGCTCTTCATCAAAATCAGTCATAAAGTCATCCAATAACAATATACTGAGGCCCTCTTTTTTTATCAAGCCTTTTATCTGGGCAATTTTTAAAAAGAGTGCTATAAGCTTTTGTTGCCCTCTGGATGCATAAACACGCGCACTTTTTTTTCGGAACTGTATTGATAAATCATCCAAATGAATACCAAATAATGAGCGTTGATATTTAATTTCCTCTATTTGCAACGTAGTATAAAAATGGTAAAAACTTTCAAAGTTCTCTTTTAATGGTCTCTTGCAAAAGTAAGCAAGATCTATAGAGTGCTCTGAAAAACTTTCAGATTGAATTAATTGAATTTCGGTCTCGAGATTTTTTAAATAATCAGTCCTCAGTCTTTGTATTCGATCTGATAAAGTCCACAATTTTTTGGTTAAAATTTTGTATAAATCATTATCGAGCATTTTTCTTTGTAAAAGCGCATTTCGTTGGTTAAGTGTTGCTCGATAAGTTCTCATTTCTTGGGAAAATGTTGGTTCTTGTAAAAATATATAATTATCAATAAATGAACGTCGCGCTTCAGGGCTTCCTTGAATAATCTGTAAATCATTTTCAGTTAAAGAGACTACACGCAAGCAACTTAAAAGATCGTTAAATGTTTTTGCAGGTTTATTATTAAGTTTTATTAATTTCTTCTGTTGTGTTACGCCGACTTGTAATTCAATAAGGTCTGTTTCGGTATTTTCAAATATGAAATGGGTGCGAATAAAAAAACCATCTTGGTTAAAACGAATGAGTTCCCGTGGCGCATACGTTTTAAATGAACGCAAGTAACATAAAAAATAGAGTGCTTCGAGAAGTGCCGTTTTACCCGTTCCATTTTCGCCTTTAATTAAAACGATTGGCGTTTCAAATGTAAGGCTTAAATGATCAAAGCACCGAAAATTTTTTATATCAAGTGATTGAATGTGTGCCACTAGTCATTACTTATTGGTGAAACAGGCATTACCAAAAAAATCATCTGACATTTTTTTTCTTCTGCTTCAAAAATAATTGGTCTTGAATTGTTTTGTAACCAGAAACCGACTGTTTCACCCGGAAGTACCTGAATGCCACTCAATAGATAGGGTGCATAAAATCGGATATCAAGCTTATCAGTATTTGACTTTGTTAATGCTAAAGTCTCTTTTAATTTACCAACTTCTTTGTTATGCAAAGCAACTTCTAATTTTTCATTATCAAAATTAAATTCTGTTGCAATAAATTGTCCGGAAAGCAAGCACGCAGAACGTCTCAATGCTTTTATTAAATCAGCTTTTGGAACTGCTCGCTCAATAAAGTTTTCTCTGTTTAAAATTTGTTGGTACTCGGGAAATGCATCAACGAGAAGCTTGCTGAACAAATTAAACGATTCACCAGAAAAAACTAATTGATTTCCACAAATGCCGATAAAAATTTTTGTATCATTGCTTGTATCAATAATCTTTTTTAATTCAAGGATTGCTCTACGAGGTAATAGCCACTTTTTTGAAGCATCTAATTTATAAGAGTCCATTTGCACTTGCGATAAACAGTGTCCATCGGTAGCTGTCATTTTAATGCCCTGTTTATCAATCTCTATTAATAGACCATTAAGCGCTGGATTTGCATTGTTCTGTGGAATTAAAAAAGAGACTTTTTCGAGCATAAAAAGCAAGTCATCGGTTTTTATTTCCATTAAATTTTCAATACGCTCGGGGAATGGTGGAAATTCTTGTGCATCTTTAATGTTTAAAGAAAGACTTGCATTGCCAGATTTGAGCGCGATTTGATTATCTTTTACATTAATATTAATAGCACCTTCAAGTTCTTTTGTTAATTCAAAGACGCGTCGACCAGGAACTAAAAATTGGATATTTTCTATGGTGGAATCTTCATCTAACACACAACTATATTGCAAGCTTAACTCAAGGTCGGTGCTTTTGAGTACGAGCTCATTATGTCCTGCTTGAAATAAGATTGAGGACGTTGTATCAAGAGTTGTCCTTTTAGCGCAAATTGCTTGCATAGAGCCAAGAATCGTAGAAAGTTTTTTTTGTTCAACAACAAAACTATTTTGATCCATTTTCATCGCCAATGTTTAAAAATTATTATTAAGTTAATCATAACATATGAACATGAATCCTTCAAAAGATTCCCTTCAGCGGCGAAGATGTTTTTTATTATAGGTTTCACGCAATTGTTTTTTATCAACATGTGTGTAGATTTGCGTCGTTGTTAAATGTTCATGACCAAGAATAACTTGTAATGAGCGCAAATCTGCTCCATTATATAATAGATGTGTTGCCATTGAATGACGTAATTTATGTGGCGCAAGTTTAAGGTCAAACATTTTTCCTAATCTACTTAAAAAGGCCCAGACGGTTTGGCGATTGACGTGCTGAACTTTGCTTTTAAAAATCACCGGAAAAAGAAATTCTGAATCAAGGACACCTTTTTTAAAATGAAGGAATAATGGTCGAGTGTTTTCAAGATAATCGTCAATTATGTGCATTAAATTAAAAGTTATGGGAACCAGACGCTCTTTTGCACCCTTACCCTTTAATTTAACAATGAATTGATCCTTGAAAACGTCGGATAACGTAAGTTGCGCTAGCTCACTTACGCGCATACCCACTCCATATAACAAATAAAAAAACAATCTGCCTCGCCTTCCCTCTTTCGTTACGTCCCCTTCCAAAAACTCGCGTAGCTTTTGTAAATTTTCCTGACTCACCACCTGCGGTATCGTATGCGCTTGTTTAGGTGCAACTAAAAAATCAAGGTCAAAAGATTCGCCAAGATATTCATTGACAAAAAGAAGAAAACACCGAATTGCGGCTATTTTTCGTGCTATTGAACGATTAGAGAGCTGAATATCTCTCTTGAGGAATGTTAAATAGGTGCTGAAAAAAAATTTATTAAAATAAGAAAGATCATGCAAAGACTTATTGCTAAAATATAATACGAGCTGTTTTAAATCGTTCATATAGGAATCAACGGTATTTCGCGACGCTCTTTTTTGGGTCATCATCCACAAACGAAATTCAGCGACAGCCTTTTCAATATGCATTACGACACTACCTATTTTTGAAGAGCATACCAAAAATAAGCATATTTTTACAATGTAAAGATTTTCTATCACCGTATCTTTTTTGACAATTTTTCAACTTTCTGCCATAATTACAAATGGGACATATTTCCATGATGGCTTTTTGTTTGATTCAAGCCGAGACATTTTAGGATAGATATGAAAATATTAAAATTCTTTCATCTAACACTCTTTTTTTTCTTCTTTGGCGCTCTGTTTTGCATGGAAGAATCTTCTCAAAAAGCATGTGATGAAAATGAGATAACACAACTTATAGATGCGATTATCATTGAAGATGCAGAACTTTTTCAAAAATTACTTGAAGAAGATGCTGATGTTAATCAAGCGGGTAAATATGGCATCACACCTTTAATGGTTGCTGCATTTGCGAACAACCCGTATTTCATTGAGGAACTCATGAAACACGGTGCGGATAAAACTATGCAAAATGACGATGGAGAAACTGCTCTGATGTATGCTGTTATGGGAAAAAACTTAGATGCGGTGAAAATTATTCTTCAAAGGGGTGCACATCTTCATACTCGAAATATACACGGAAAAACTGCGCGCATGCTGGCCGAAGAATATAGCTATGAAAAATTAAAAAAAGCTGAGTGTTTTGGTTTTCCTCGAACATTACTTGAAGAAAAAGATTTTCCCGGAGGCTCATCGCAAGATGATCACCTTTTTGGAGAATTTTTAAGTGATGAATTTCGTTTAGAAGAGAAAATTGCTTATTTTGATCAACCATATAAGGAAATATCTGTAAAAGAGCTTGAAGACTATACAACGTCGCGGCATAAAAGAAGAACGGCCTATTTCTTTGAAAACAATCTTGTTGCCATTGATGATAAAGTTTATCGCATAACACCAAAAGCTTATTCTGCGGCACAAAAATCTATTGCCTTTCACAAGATATCTCTTTATCTGTTAAAAGTAAGCCAGTTGAATACACAATTGTTTCAAGCAGTAACTCAAGGTAATATACCCTTAGTAAAATCTTTGATCGAACAGGGAGCTCAAAAAGATGCAATTGATGTTTATGGTAATACTCCTATCATGCGAGCACTTCTTGCAAAAAAGCGAGCAACCGTACATTATCTTTTAACTTTAGACGTCGATCTAACGATTGAAAATTGCGACGGAGAAACAGCACATTCTCTTGCACAATGCAAAAAAATACCTTTATTTTCTTATGAATAAGCTCGTTTTTTCCTAATCCTTTGAAAAAGAATAGTTTCTCCTGAAAACTTAGCTGCCATAAAAATTTATATAAAACTCTTGCAATAAACCCACTACTTAAATAATTATTAAGCTTGGGACGTAAAAAAACAGGGGGGCGAGAACATCGCCTCCTTAAAATTTAATAAGACTTGGCAACTAAAACATCACGTTTACTTGATTTACCACAACACATGCATTGTGAAAGCTTATGTGTTTCTAGAAGGCATCGGGTAAATGCTTTATATTTTTTTAATTCCTGTTCACAGGCAGGATCACCACACCATCCGGTAATATAAGCACCCGCTTCATCAGCCATCTTTGGTCCAAATTCAGAGAGTTTCTCGCCTACAAAGACCAATTTGTCCATTTTTTCATGAGCTCGTTGATATAGATCTTTTTGAAGTTTTTCTAATAACATTTTTACGGTTGTCGATAATTTATCAAATGGAACAATGTTTTTTTCACCCGTTAATCGATTGACTAAAACCACTTGTTCTTTGTCGGCGTCACGTTTGCCAATTTCTAAGCGAATGGGAACTCCACGCAATTCCCAATGATAAAATTTAGCACCCGGAGTTTTACTCATATCCTCATCAAATGAGATACGAAAATCTGCAAGTGCCGTCTTAATAAAATCATAGTGAGCTTGTACCGCATCTTTTTCATCATCATTTTTATAAATTGGTACAACGACAACCTGTATTGGTGCAATTGCGGGTGGAATAATAAGCCCTTTTTGATCACCATGAACCATAATTGTCGCACCAATTACTCGTGTTGTAATTCCCCAACTGGTCAAATATGGATATGATTGGGTTTTTCCACGATCTTGAAAGGTAATATTAAAAGCTTTTGCAAAATTTTGTGACAATAAATGTGAAGTACACATCTGAAGTGATTTACCATCAGGCATGATAGCTTCAACTGCATAAGTTTTTTCCGCACCAGCAAACTTTTCCACTTCTGTTTTTTGGCCAATGATAACAGGTATTGCTAATTGTCCTTGAATAAATGAGACATATTCATTGAGCATCAATTGAACTTCAGTTTCTGCTTCTTGCTTAGTCTCATGAGCAGTATGCCCCTCTTGCCAAAAAAATTCAGTTGTTCTCAAGAATGGACGCGAACGCATTTCCCACCGAACAACATTTGCCCACTGATTTATTTTAAGAGGTAAGTCACGCCATGATTTAATCCATCGAGAAAAAGAATGATGAATAGTCGTTTCAGATGTTGGGCGAATAACGAGTGGTTCCTCTAATTTTTTACCCCCTGCCATCGTAACAACTGCTAATTCCGGAGAAAAGCCTTCAACGTGCTCTGCTTCACGCTTAATAAATGATTCAGGAATTAACAACGGAAATGCTGCATTTTGATGACCTGTTTCCTTAATGCGCGCATCTAAATAAGCTTGGATAAGCTCCCACATTTTCCATGCGTAAGGACGAATAACGTAACATCCTCGCACTGACGTCTCATCAACTAATTCAGCTGCATAAATAACATCTTGATACCATTGCGCAAAATCTTTTTCTATATTTGATAACTTATTCATTTTAAAACTCAGTTAAAAATATTTTTATTAAGCTTAACAAATTTTCTTAAAAAGGTCTTTTTATGTCTTTTCTTCCTGGAAAAACTGATTGAACGAGACGATTAAATGGTGGGTGATAATAATGAGAAAAAATTTTAAGGAGAGAGCTAAAAGAAAAGCTTCGACGTTATGCGCCAAAGGCTTGCTTCATAAAAGGCCTTCCCCGATAGATTTTGAACCCTTAAAAAAATTAAAACATTGATTTTGAGCGTAAAATTCAAATATGATTAAATGGAATTAAAGTTGGGGGTGAGAATGATAACGAAAATACTCTTATTACTTAGTATTACGACATTACAAGCATTCCTTGATGAAAGTGTTGCTAATCTTAAGAAAAACAAAGAGTGCCTGAGGTGCGACTTAAGCTTTTGGGCTAGTCCACATACTGATTTGTCTGGTTATAAACTTAATGAATCGCAGTTTAATTTCTCTAACCTTTTAGGATCTGATATCACGGGAGCAGATTTGTCTAGCTCATCATTACAAAATACATTACTTGTCGACACGTGGCTTTCAGGAACAAATTTTTCTAATGCTTCGGGAGAAGGAGCTAATTTACGTGGTGCTGATGCGAGTGGATCAAATTTCACTAATGCAAACTTTATGGGAGCCTTCTTTTACGGAACTAAATTAGTAACTGCCGATTTTACCAATACCAATTTAATGCAAGCGGACCTTTCAGATGCTGACCTACGAGAAGCAATATTTAATGGAACTCGTCTGGAATATACCTTATGTAACAATAAAACACAGTTGCCCAAAGGATATATATGTGAAAAAAACAAGGTAAGAAAACAGGAAGAATAATGAATAAAATATTTATATTCGTGAGCATTTTATTTACAAAATCTTTGTTGTTTACCTATAATCCTGATCATCTTTATCAAGCCCTTTCATCCAAAAATTGTGAATATTGTGATCTCAGCAAACTTAATATGAAAGAGGGTATAATAAAAGAATTTAATCTACCATTTTTAAAAGCCGTCTACGGAACCAATTTAACTAATTCTCACTTTGCCTTCTCTAATTTAAATGGAAGCGATTTGAGAGGTGTGAATTTAGGGGGAAGTGATTTAAGATATGCAAGCTTAAATGGCCTCTATCTGTCGCGTGCAAACTTAGAAAATACCGATTTGCGTTATACACAAAGTAGTGGTAGTGACTATTGCAGAACGAATGTTAAAAATGCACATTTTGAAAATGCCAATTTCAAAGGTGCCATTTTTCTTGATGTTAAAAACTTACATGATGCACATTGCAATGATCAAACTCAATTGCCTGCCGGATATGAATGTATCAATAATAAAATCAAAATAGTCGATTGTAACTCGCAAAAAATAATTCCGATCGGTTATTACTGCGTACAGGGAAATAAGACGCCTCAATTACTTCCAATCGAAGGGTGTCCTGACGAATTATTGGAAAATCCTGATCCGCGCGAATATTACAATTACTTTGAAAATATAAAAAACAAGCTCATAAAAAACGGTAATCTAAAATAACAACTATTGATTAAAAAGCTATTTTATTTTCACGGAATTTTTAAAATTTACTGTCTCTAAAAGTACATTACTTTATATATCCCTGGCGCAGTTCTTCAGTATAAAAAATATAAAGACCTACAGAAATAATTATGACGCTTAAAATAAAGGGAAAACTTACTTTTTGATGTAAAATAATCCATTGAAAAAAAGCGGTAAAAAATGGAACAACGCCACCGGCAAAAGAGAGAAGTGTAACGGTATATCGTTTAAGCAAAAAACCGTAAAGATTGTAACAAATCACACCACCAATCAATACCAATGCAAATAAACAGACAATGGTTATCGGCCAATTTTTTACCGGAAAAGGATGCCACGGTTCAAAAAATGGCGATAATATTAATGAGTAACCACCACCAATCAACATTGCCCATCCATTAATCACTAATGCTCGATACCCTCGATGAAGCAATTTTTTAAAGGTGCTCCATGCAAAAGCGGCTGAAATCACGGCAATAACTAAAGCAATGTCTGCTGTTGAAACATGAAAAAGTGACGTTAACGCCTGTTCCTTAGCTCCTTCATGCATAACAATCGGAATAAATCCAAGAAAACCAATCGCCATACCAACAAATTTTAAAACGGTCATGCGCTCTTTAAACATAAACCAAGCAAAAACGGCCGTAATAAACGGTGACAAACTCCAAATAAGTGATACTTTTGCAGCAGTAAGATATTGCAATGCCCAAAATTCACCAACATAAGGAATTAAAATGTGCACCAATGCCAAAAGAAAAAAGAGTTTCACATCAGAACGATTAATCTTAAAAGACTGTCGTCGAAATTTTAAATAAGAAAGCATTATGCCGCCAGAGATAAGCATGCGCAGCGCAATAAAAAAAATGGGCGAAGCATTCTGCATTGCAGTTGAACCAAAAATAAATGTTAAGCCAAACAATGCATACATTAAAATTAACAACACCATATTTTCAACCCTTTAATTCGTCTTTATAAAAGAAAAACATGCCAACAAAGATCAAGATCAGCGAAATGAAGAATGTATGAGAAACTTTTTCACCAAGTAAAAAATAACTTAATACTGCCGTAAAAAGAGGCGTACTTAAACTTGAAAATGTCATAAATACAATTGTATATCGTTTTAATAAGTATGCATATAAATTATATGCAATAATATGTGCAACCAATGCAGCGGCTATAACAAAGGTCAAGCAATATAAGATATTTGTCACAGGCAAAGGGTACCATCCTTCAACGATAATAGATGCAATCATAGAAAATATCCCACCAATAGAAAGTGAAATTCCATTTACTAAGATAGGACTATATGATCGACGATCAACGAGCACCTTCATTGCCGACCATCCAACAACGGTAGTTAAGGATGCAATAACTACCGCTATATCCGCTAATGAAAAATTATAAGCTGATCCATTTTTTCCTGTTAATAAAATGATTAATCCTGATAAACCGATAAGAAGCCCTAAAAATTTTGCGCGAGAAAGTTTTTCTTTAAAAAAAATATATGATATGGCTGCTCCAAAAAATGGTGACAACATATAAATCAAAGAGACTTTTGCCGTATAAATATATTGCAGTGCCCAAAGATCAAAGCTATTTGTAATAAACGCACCAGCCAAAGCTACCAATGCAAAAAGCCAATAGTCTTTCTTTTTTATGTTGATCTGCTGTTTGCGAAAGAATTTATAATAAATTAGAAGGAGGGATCCTGCAATGATAAGCCGTAATCCAACTAAAAAAAACGGCTGAGCAAAGGAAAGTGACTCTTTGTTTAAAATAAAAGAAAAAGAGATCAATAAATAAAGAAGTAATAACAAAAACACCTTTAAAGACCTTTACAAATCTGCAACAAACCTTATTCGCTCAATTTTTTTCGCCATCCCTGTTTCTGTGTCGATCGTCAAAACCACACCACCTAAAACAAATGGCCCTTCATCTTCAACTTCAAAGCGATGCGGCATTTGCGTCATCATTGCACGTAATGCGCTTTCCTTTTTAAATCCAATCATTGAATTTAATGCCCCAACCATACCAATATCAGAAATAAAAGCGGTGCCTCCAGGCAAAATACGTTCATCAGCTGTTTGAACATGGGAATGAGTTCCTAAAACAGCTGTTACTTTGCCATCAAGGAAAAATGCCAAGCCTTGCTTTTCCGCCGTTGCCTCAGCGTGAAAATCAACGATAATAATATTTGTTTGTGGGCGTAAATAAGAAAGAATGGTTTGCATGGTTCTAAATGGACAATCAGTTAACTCTCTAAAAAAAACGCGCCCTTGCAAACTCACAACACCAACAAGCATGTTATTTACACTAAAAACAGTAACACCTTTTCCAGGACAACTGGATGGATAATTGGCCGGACGCAACAAATTCGTATTGCTTTCAAGATAGGCATGAATGTTGTTTTTTGCCCAAACATGATTTCCCGATGTGACAACATCAACACCAAGTTTTTTAAGTTGTTCCATGTCTGAAGGAATAATTCCACGACCATTTTTTGCAACATTTTCACCATTAACAATAGTTGCATCAATGTGATATTTTTCTCTCATGTGTTTAATATGATTTGAAAAAAATCGCAATCCTGGTTCCCCGATAATATCGCCTACAAATAGTACTTTTAGATCTTTCATCATTTTACCGTGCATATTCGATGGCGCGTTTTTCGCGAATAACATTTACTTTTATTTGTCCCGGATAATTCATCTCCCCTTCAATTCTCTTTGCTATCTCGCGAGCCATAATACGCGCACGTTCATCATCAACAACCGTTTCTTCTACTATTATGCGAATTTCTCTTCCAGCTTGCAAAGCATATGCTTTTTTCACTCCTTCAAAACAGGATGCAATTTCTTCAAGCTCTTCCAATCGTTTTATATATGCTGCAAATGTTTCACGTCGTGCTCCTGGTCGTGAAGCAGAAATCGTATCAGCAATAAGAATAATTGGTCCATAAATGGAACTAAAAGCAACTTCTTCATGATGCGCTGCAATTGCATTAACAAGACGCGCATCTTCTCCGCAACGTTTCACAACATCAGCCCCTATTTGTGCATGGGGACCCTCGAGCTCAGCGGTCATCGCTTTGCCAATATCATGAAACAACCCTGCGCGTGCTGCAATTTGTTGATCAAGATTCAGTTCAGCTGCAATGGCTCGAGCGAAATAAGCAACTTCTTTACTGTGTTGCAGGACATTTTGTGAATAACTTGTTCTAAAATGTAGTTTTCCCAATAAGGTAACTATTTCTGGAGAAACGCCTTGCAGATTGAATTCTAAAATTGCTTCCTTGCCATACTCTTCAATAATTTCTTCGATCTCTTGTTCGCACTGTGCAACCGTTTCCTCAATGCGTGTTGGATTTATTCTTCCATCACTAATAAGAATTTCGAGTACACGACGAGCAACTTCTCTCCTGACCGGATTGAAACCTGAAATTGTAATTACCTCAGGGGTGTCTCCAATGATGAATTCCATTCCGGTTGCCATCTCAAGAGCCTTAATATTGCGCCCCTCTTTACCAATGATTCGGCCTTTCATGTCTTCATTGGGTAAATGAACAACACCGACCGTTGCCGTATTAACCGTATCAGAAGTATAACGCTGCATGGTACTGATCAAAACTTCGCGCGCACGATCTTTTGCTCGTTGTTTACACTCTTCTTCAACTTTTTGTATCCATCGCTCTTGTGAAAGATAAACTTCATCATGCAACGTTTCAAGCAGCGTTGCTTTTGCTTCTTCGTTGCTCATGCCGCTTACTTGCTCTAATTTCACGATGAGATCATTGTACAATGTTTTTAGCTTTGCCTCATTTAAACGAAATTGATCAGACGCTCGCAATAATTCTCGCTCACGCTTTTGCAATTCAAGCTTGAGCTCATCAAGTCGCAGTTCCCTCTTTTGTAAATCCTCATCACGCATGATAAGTTTCTTTTGCAATCGATCTAGATCGATTTTTTCTCTCTTTATCTCATCATCAAATTCACGACGACGACGGTAAATTTCATCACGAATTTTAAGTGATGCTTCACGACGCTCAGTTTCAATTTCACGCTCAATTGCATTTAATCGGTCTCTTGCTTGTCCAAGCTCGCGTCTTGCGCGCGCCAATCGCTGTTGGGCGTACAATAAAAGAGTCAATGACAGAGTGAAAACCACTCCACCAATCATATAAACAATATACCAAAACATCTATTTTCCCTATATTCAAAAACAAAGCTACAATATCACTATCCAGGGATCCAAAAAAAACAGACGTTTACTTTTTAAACGTTAAAAAATAAAAATGAGAATTAAATAACAATTTTCAATAATTACGAAGAACCCAAACATTGATTAACTGATGCAATCAAATCTTTTTCCTTACTCTTAAGCACTGCTAATCGTTCTTCAAATTTTTGAATTTGAATCGCCATCTGCAAGGCTGACAGCACTGCAACCTTCTTTTTATCAGTAATTTTAGATTGCAAAGAAATCGAAGACATTAAATCATTTGTATAATCAATAGCCTGAGAAAAAATATTCTCAGGCTCGTCGCTTACTATCGTATAAAAATCATCAAAAATCGTTATCGTCTGTTTTTTTAATTCACTCATCTCAATGCTCTTGTTCAACAACAGCATCAATATCTTTAATTAAACTATCAACTAATCTTTTAGTTAATTCACGTTCCTCATCAGTCTGCTTACTGTTTTCTAATGTAACAAGCTCAAGATCTTCGACCCTCTTTTTGAGTTCAACATTTTCTTTAGAAAGTGTTGCATTCTCACCCCTGAGCAAACTAATAAGACTTACTAAATCTTCAATCTTTTTTTCAAGTATAGCTAAAGCTTCCATAACGCCCCTCTACCTTCTCAATAAAAAACATTCTAGGCACATCTTAACCTATGAATTCGTATAATATCAAGAAAAATTTTTAAATTTTTGCAATTTCAACTAATTGCGTAAATGCTTGAGGCTCAAAAATAGCTAATTGACTCAGCATCTTCCTATCAAGTTGAATATTTGCTTTTTTAAGCCCACTCATAAATTTATTATATGAGAGACCATTTGCTTGCGCAGCTGCATGAACACGTACAATGAAAAGATTACGCATTGAACGTTTTTTAAGTTTGCGTCCTTTAAAAGCAAATGCCATAGCACGCAAAAGAGTTTCTTTCGCACGCCTAAAAACATTTTTACGTTGCCCCCAAAAACCTTCCGTCTTTTTTAATAGACGTTTATGACGCTTGTGTGTAACTGTCCCACGTTTTACTCGTGACATACTAATAATCCTTAAAACTAAAAACTAAACCTAATAAACCCCCAAACTATAAATATGGCAAAAGACGCTCTATTCTTTGCGCATCACCACTTGCCATATAGTCTGCATGACGCAAATGACGTTTTCTCTTCGAGGTCTTGCTCGCCATCAAATGTCTTTTATACGCATGCTGACGTTTAATTTTTCCCTTTGCTGTCTTTTTAAATCGCTTTTTAGCAGCAGAATGTGTTTTCATCTTTGGCATAGAAAAATCCTATCAGTTCTTTATTTATGTTTAATATAATAAACGCGTGACCAAAAACTTCCAAGAGCCATGTCTTTTTCACGCTCTAAATTGTCAAAACCTTTTTCGGAAAGCGTTTTATCAATCTTTTCAAACATTTGTTGTCCGCGTTCCTCTTTATTAGCTACTTCGCGCCCGCGAAACATCAATGTAAATTTAACTCGGTTACCTTCATCCAAAAATTGAATTGCTTGTTTCATTTTTGTCTGATAATCATGCTCATCAATCTTTGGCCTAAATTTAACCTCTTTAATTTTAATTACCTTTTGCTTTCTCTTAGCATCAGATAATTTTTTCTTTTTAGCATAGAGCATTTTGCCAAAATCCATGATTTTAACAATCGGCAAACCATCGCTACTATTTTCAGCTAAAAGCACCAAATCGAGTCCTTCTTCGCGCGCTTTAGCCAAAGCCTCAAAACGATTTAATATGCCAAGATTTTCACCTGAATCAGTAATCACTTGCATGCGAGAATATCCGATTTGCTCATTAATTGGTTGATATTCTTTTTGCTGATCTCTTCTACGATCTTTCAACAGAACCTCTTCGATTAATCCGTTTTTTCCTGCAACTTTTCTAAAACTTGTTTTTTAATAGAAAGGCAAGTTTCTTTATTTTCTTTTAAAAATTGAAGTGTTTGCTCGCGACCTTGTGCAATATTTTCATTTTCATATGAAAACCATGCACCAGATTTTTTGATAATTTCACAATGCAATGCAGCATCAAGCAAATCCAATTCTTTGCTAATACCTTCCTCAAAAAGCAAGTCAAGCTCAACACGCTTGAATGGTGGCGCAACCTTATTTTTCGCCACCTTAATAGCAACCCGATTGCCAATATGCAACTCGCCCTTCTTGAGACTTGCTATCCTGCGCACATCCAAACGCAGCGATGCATAAAATTTAAGCGCGTTGCCACCAGTTGTGGTTTCTTTATTTGCAAAAGCGAAACTGCTAATATTTTGACGAATTTGATTAATAAAAATAAGAATCGTCTTAGATTTATGAACAATCGGCGTCAATTTTCGCAAAGCCTGCGACATAAGTCGCGCCTGCAATCCAACATGCGCATCACCCATTTCACCTTCAAGTTCAGCTTTAGGAACCAAGGCTGCCACTGAGTCAATAACGATTAAATCAATCGCGCCAGAACGAATAAGCATTTCGGCGATATCAAGTGCTTGCTCCCCGAAATCGGGTTGTGAAATAATCAAATCATCGATCTTAACACCCAACTTAGTTACGTGTGCTGGATCAAGTGCATGCTCAGCATCAATAAAGGCACAGATGCCACCATTTTGCTGCGCTTGCGCCAATGCATGCAACGCCAAGGTTGTTTTGCCTGAAGCTTCTGGTCCGTAAATTTCGATAATCCTGCCGCGCGGAATTCCATTGACTCCCAATGCATGATCAAGCAAAATAGATCCAGACGAAATTACTTCAACATGAGCATTAGTTGCCTGGCCCAACAACATAACTGAGCCTTTTCCATATTGTTTGTCGATTTGAGCAAATGTTGCCTCAAGTGCCTTTTTTTTCGCAACTTGAACTTCATTGCTCGTTGTTTGACTGCTCACGCTATCCTTTATCGTTAAAACAACTATAATTTAATGATTTTTTCATTTACTTTAATTGTAGCATTTTTGTACAAAGAAGCAATAAACGCTTCTTGCGTAAGCTGTTTTTGCTCTTGATACATCTGTTGCCGCAAGGCTTGTTTTTGCTCTTCAAAAATCTTTTCATCAAACGGTGCTATCTGTTCAAGACACACAATAAAACCAGTATCGCCATTTACAAATGTTAATACTTTTCCTGGCACAGTTAACATAAATAATTGAGTTGCTGAAGTGCCCATACGTTTTATCAAGCGCTGGACCTTATCGCCCATTTGCTGACTGACGGTACCGGTGGATTCAATCGATGCACGATGTTTTTCTGCAAACTCTTCAAATTTATCTTTTTCTGTTATTTTTTCAGCATCTTTAAGAATAGTTTCCAGCTTTTTGAGAGACTGTTTATGGTAAAAATCATTAAGCAAACGCTCTTTTGCCTCTTCAAACGACGGCTGATAACTCTTTTTGATATCCGAAATATAAAAGGCATAACCTTCGCTATCGGTTAATGAGGAACCCCCAGAACCTTTGCGAGCTATAAAGAATTTCTGCATATAAGGTTCACTGCCCTTTTCTTGCAGAGGAAGAACAGCCTTCTTGCCACCCCTATTTTTAGCCAATTCTTCAAGCGCAGTCAGCGCGTCTTCTTGAGCTAAGGCGCGACGAACATCAGCGGGGAAAGATCGATTGAATTGAGTTCCGCGCAATTTGTTAGTTATTTCATTTTTAGCCTGATCGAGAGACTTAAATGTTTGAGCCTTCTTTGCGACACGCTGAATTAATTCAAATCCTCCAGGAACTTCAATAATCGGAGAAATGTCGCCATCTTTTGCTAAACGAAATGCCGCTTGTTCAAATGATGGATCATAAATGCCGCGTGCAAAAAACTCGGTCAAACCACCTTTTTTCTTTGTTGCAACATCTTCTGAAAATTCTTTGGCACGTTCGGCAAAAAGCGTTCCATTTTCACCCAATTCTTTTTTAACTTGAGCTAACTTTGCGCGAACAGCAGCTTTATTTTGATCAGTAAATTTGAGCAAAATATGCCGAACTTGAACTTGTCCCGGCTGATCAATAAACTCTTTGTGTTTATTTTGATTATAATACTTCTCAATCTGTTTATCTGTAATCTTTACCGGATAGCGATTGCCATCAAATTTCCAAACGAAACCAGATCTTTTTTCTGAAACCCAATACCTTTTATTTTTTCTATTTTCTGCATCAAAAAATTTCTTAAGTTCTTGGTCAGAGGGTTTATTCTTTGATTCTTCTTTAATTAATTTTTGCAGTGGCAATTCTGCGATGAGAAAACTTCGAGGCGTGTAAGCCTGAATGAACCGTTCCTTTACTAAAAATTGAGGAACATAAACAGCCCCCTCAGTTAATTGCATAACGAGCGTTGCCAACATTTGATTTGTCAATTGGTTCCTTAACTGTTCAACACTCATATTATGCGCATACGCCAACTGGGCTAAATTAATAGAACCATCGGGTTGTACAACATCTCGTGGAACCATGCGAATGAGCTGTTGATTAACATAAGCCTGTGATAACGTAATATGCAATTGTCGGGCAACCCCCTCGAGAAGTTTTTGATCGATTAAAGAATCAATGGCAATTCTTTGAGGATCATCACCTAATCCTTGCATTTTTAGAAATTGGTCGGCGTTTTCGCCAAATATTTGTTTGAAACGCGCTATTTGTTGCTGAACATCAAATATACGTTGTTGATACTCCTCTACACCAACCGATCTTCGATTTACTTTTAAAACCCACATATCTCCTTCAAACCATTTAAAAATGATCATGAAAGCTGAAGGAAAAATAACAAAAAAACTAATAACATAGATGACATAACGGAGAAAACGACCTTGTAAGTGTCGACGAAAAAGCGAAATCATGTAATTAACCCTCTTGTTCTATTTGACGTATATTAACCGATATTTTCTTAAACTGTGGTATGTCTTTTAAACTCTCTAAATCCTTTTCTAGCTCCTTTTTATCAGCATATGGACCAGTAACTATTTGATACGTTATCTTACGTTTACCATTCTTTAATTTACGTGAACTCTTTTTAATTCGCAATTCAATATGATTTTTATGAGCAATATCAACAAGATTTAATGCTTGCCCATAATTATCATTGGTAGCAATTACGGAAAAAAAGGCATTTTTTGTAATTTTTTGTGACTCAGCAACCGCTTCTTCTTCAGTTTTTGGCGCGACGTGCTCTGCAACCGTTGTCTCAGGTTGTGCCTGTTCTAAGAGAGCCTCTTCGCTTGTTTGCTGAACAAAAGCTCTCACAGCTTTACGCTGCCCCATAAAATAACCTGCTAAAAATGACAACAAACAGAGTATTAAGAATGCGGCAACAAGCCAGCTCGCTTCTCTCTTATAAATGACAAATGCTGAAATTGGCACTTTTTGTTCAAACTCAGGCACATGCCCAGTGGAACGGTTAAACATCTTCTCTTCCTTTTAATTTTTGATACACTTGCTCTGCAACCACCGTATAATCATTTTGAGTCAAATTGATCCATTCAGTGTATACCGCATTACGATGTTCTTCAAATTTTTTAGTTAACATTCTATTAAACGTCAACTGGCGCTTGGCATAATTACGCGTCTTTTGCTGAATGAGAGCAATTAACTCTTCTATCGAATTTATTTGATTATCTAAATAACGAATAATATCGTCATATCCGATGAGTTTTTTTTGCAACAAAAATTGATGCCAATCAGATGAAAGATTTTCTACTTCATCAAGCCACTCGCACTGAATCATTATCTTTACCCGGTCATCAATACGTTTATATAAATCATCAATAGTACGGGTTAAAAACAAAACATATGCATCATCAAGTGCATTGAATGTTGGCGTATATGTTGATGGCAAAACACCTGTGCCATACCAAATATCGAGTGCCCGTTCAATGCGATAGCGATCATTTTCATTAATCTGAGAAGCTCTTTGTGAATCAATGGAATTTAATTTCTCCCATAAATCAATGGTTGGAATCTCCGAATTATGCGCCAGTCTTTCAATAATGCTCTCTTTCTGCGGGGGAAAAAATAGACTGTTAAGATAAAAACCTGAACCGCCAACGATAATTGGCACTTTTCCTCGGGATTTTATTTCATTAATAAGCACTTCAACTTTTTTACGAAAAGAAACAACGGTAAAATTAAGCGGCTCATCAAGTACGTCAAACAAGTGATGGGGAATAATAAAGCTTTTCCAATCAGGCTTGGCAGTGCCGATAATTAACGGTTTATAAAATTGCCCCACATCTGCGTTAATAATCTCAGCATCTACTTTTTTGGCTAGCAGCAAAGCCAAATCGGTCTTTCCAACGCCTGTTGGACCAGCAATAATAATTGATCGTTTCTCTTTTACCATTCTTCTAATTTAGCACAATTTTACGAAAAAAATTAACCCGTCCAACTGGAGATATTCAAGTTGACAAAAATAGCTAAAAATACTATAATTGAAATAATTAACATTGATAAAAACAATAAATAAGGAAGAAGGAAATGAATTTAAAAAGATTATTCATAATGTTTTTCACCGTGCTTTTGCCCGTTCTATTACAAGCAAATGGTGAAAATGAAAAACTTATCAAAGCGGCAACAGATGGAGATTTAACAGCGCTTGTTTCCGCCCTTGGCACCGGAACAGATGCCACTGCAAAAGACACGGCTTTTATCATGGGAGTTGAAGGTCGCCATGTTGAAATTGCAGAAACTCTCCTAGATGCTGGAGCAGATGTTCATGCGGGCGAAGATGCTGCGATAGACCGAGCAATCGAGAATGATCACGATGAAATGGTAAGATTGCTTCTAAGAACAATGCATGCACGAGATAGCATTCAAGATTTAACAACCGCCAGCAGAGCAAAACCATCTCTATGTGTAGATGCACTACTTCTTGCGCATAAATAGAAAAAAGAAATGGACTAATTATGAAAATTTTAAGATTATTTTTTTTGACACTTACAATCTCGTCACTTTTTGCTGGTCTTGATGAAGATCTTATCGAAGCCGCTAAAAACGGTGGCACGAAAGAAGTGGAAGAACTTCTTGATCGC
>LBRU01000003.1 GCA_000991575.1 candidate division TM6 bacterium GW2011_GWE2_36_25 | reverse complement strand
CCCTGGTATGAAAGTCATATGGAGAGGAATGCGAACACTTGAAGGAGCTGTTGAAATGTATCGTATTTTAAAAAAAGATGTGGGTAATGGATAGTCGCCCTGAGCGCAGTCGAAGGGTTTTATCGAACGCACTTATTTAATAAAGCTCTTCCACCCAAACATAATAAGTCGTTCTTTTTTTTGACGGGTCCATTTTTTTATTTTTCGTTCTGCTGTCAAAGCTTCTAATCTTGAAGTAAATTTTTCTGTATAAACCAGTTTAAGTGGTCGGCGATTAAAAGTGTAACATTTATATAAACCTTCATTGTGCTCAGAAACACGTTTTTCAAGATTTTCAGTGTGTCCAATGTAATAAGATTCATCATTACATTTAAGAATATAAAGATAAAATTCCATAACTTTATTTTAGTGTGCGCGTTCGATAAAACCCTTCGACTGCGCTCAGGGCGAACGCGAAAAAAAGTAATCCAATATAAATACCCCGCTTATAGTGTATATTACTTTGCTTAATCTCAGAACTAAAAAATTTATCACCTCAAGTGCATGGGATAAAGTGTGGGTAACTGGAAAGCATTTAAGCCGTCGGACGCTTCACTTTTAAGTCGAATAAGAAACTTATGATAAAAGATGTTCCCATTCTTGAAGAGCTTCTTCAAGTTCTTGATGTTTTTGTTGGAGTTCTGAAAAAAGTTTATTGAACTGGGTGGTATTATGCTCGATATTGCTCATTTTGTTATTCAATTCGACAACTTGTTTTTCGAGTCGTTCGATTTTTGATGTTAAACGACTGAGTTGTTTTCTGCTTTCATAATCAACATTATGTTCACTTTTTTCAATTTTTTTTGGTTCAATTTTTGTTTGTGTCGTTTCAACGGCAAAAGCTCTTTTTTGTTCAAGATAGGATTCATAGTTGCCATGGTAATGAGCAATTTTACCATCAGAAAGCTCTAAAATGCTCGTGGAGAGATTATTTACAAAGTTATGATCATGTGAGACGAAAAGAATGGTGCCTTGATATTCTTTGAGGGCTTGTAATAAAATTTCTTTGGAATAAATGTCCAAGTGATTTGTCGGTTCATCTAAAAGAAGAAAATTAGCATTTTGCAGTAGGGTGCAGACCATATTGACACGATTTTTTTCACCGCCACTGAGAACTTTGATTTTTTTAGTGATCAAATCTTGTGTAAATAAAAAACTGCCGAGCATTGTTCTAATGGTTAAATCTGTAGCATTTGTTCGTTCTTGGACCGTTTCAAAGATGGTTTTTTCTGGATGGAAGGTTTCAAGTTGATCTTGTTCAAAATAGGCGATTTTAACATTATGCCCAAAAGTAATGGTTCCTGCTTGTTGTTTATATTTGCCAACAATCAAATTTAATAAGGTCGTCTTTCCGGTGCCGTTTGGTGCTACAATTGCCGTTTTTTCATGACGAAGCAGTGTGAACGCGGCATCTTTTAAGATCGGTTTGTTGGAAAATGAGAAAGAAAGATGTTCGACATGCAAAACAGTTTTTCCCGATTCGCGTGTTTCTGGAAATGAAAAATGTACGGTTGATGGTTGGGGTGCGATGGAGATGATGTCCATCTTGGCAAGTTCTTTTTCAATTTTTTTAACCATCTTTGCCTTAGTTGCTTTTGCGCGAAAACGATCAATAGTCTGTTGTTTTCTTTTAATCTCTTTTTGTTGATTTTCATAAGTTGCTTGTTCAATGGCAGCACGTTCTTCTTTTTGTTTAAGATAACTCGTGTAATTGCCATTGTATCGTGTGCAATTGCCCCCCTCGAGTTCAATGATACTTGAGCAGAGATGGTCAAGATAATAACGATCGTGTGAAACGAGGGCAAAGCCAAATGGTGCATTTTTGAGAAAGTTGAAGAACCATTCTTGTGCAAGCAGATCAAGGTGGTTGGTCGGTTCGTCAAAGAGGTAAAAATCAGCTTTTTGTAATAATAATTGAGCGAGTACCACGCGCATCTTCCAACCGGTGCTCAGTGTTGCAACTGGTTGTATTAATTGATCTTGTTTGAATCCAAGGCCGAGCAATATTTTTTTTGCTGCAACTTCCGCCAATGGCCTTTCCGTTTGATCAAGATCTTTAATTGCATTGAGCGTTTCATCAAGAACGTTTTTTGATGAGGTAAGGGTAAATTCCTGCGGCATGTAACCGATTTTAAAAGATGAAGGTTTTTGAATAATTCCCAAATCAGCCTGCTGCATTCCTGCTATAATACGCAATAACGTTGTTTTGCCAGAACCATTGCGCCCAACAATGCCGATCTTGTCATTATCTTTTAATGTTAATGATACATCATTGAAAATGACTTGGTCTTTAAATGTGAGATTAAGATCTTTTATATGAATCATAATTTATTATTTTTAATCTAATTCTCTTTTAAGAGTGGCATAAAAAGCATCTTTTGCATATTTTTCGATCCAGGGAGAGTGACCACATTTTTCTAATAAGATAAATTTGAAGTTTTTAAGTAATTGAGTTAATGGCTTTTTAGTTTCTTCGGCTGGATGCGGATCATAGTCACCATGGATAGCAACGACGGGACATTGTATTTTTTTTGCCACTTCTAACAACTTTACCTTTTTGCGCCAATCGCTTGCTTGTGACCAAACTTTTTCAAAGATTTCATAATTGTAGTCTACAATATGATCTTCCGAAGTTGTTGGAGCAAATGAATCAGTTTTTAAGATTAAATGGTGCAATTGCTTCATCAAGTGGTTTTTTTCTTTTGTAGAAGAGTTAAATTGAGAAATAAGGGTGGTGTATTTGGCTTGTTCTTCATCAGTTAAACGCGAGAGACGTGTTTTCATAATCTTGTTACCAAATAAAGGTTTCAGTGGTGGTGTACCAATAAGAATAAGTTTTTTAACTAATTGAGGGTAGTTTGCTGCAAAGATAAGACTAAGCCACGTGCCCCACGAATAACCGATTAATGTTACTGGAAAAGAAGCATTTTTCTTTAAAATTTCAGCTAATTCTTTTACTTGTCCTTCAATAGACTGACTTTGTTGAAATGGTTCTAAAATACCGTGATTTGTTGAAAGTTCTTCTGCTACGGGTGCAACTTCCCCTGCTCCACCAGGTCCACCATGGATGACTGCAATATTAAATGGTGTGTTGCCATATTTTCTTAATTTTTTCATTGCTTTTCTATTTTCTTTTTGTTTCGAGAAGTGGCATTGAAAGATTGAGTGGTAAGCGTTTGCCCTTTCTTTCAATAACAAGCGAACAGTCAAGAACTTTTAATATTTTTACAAAGTTTTGCATGGTTATATTTTTGCGCGTACCAGAGCGTATTCCTTGAATAATTGTTGGTGAAACGCCGGCTGCTTCGGCAAGCTTTCTCACGGAAATATTATCTTGTTCCATTGCTGCAATAAGCATTTCTGATAATAAAAGATCTTTGTAATCGTCTTCAAACGATTTTTTTTGTTGTTTATTTAAAGCTTTAAAAAATTTGTCATACGTTGTGTTTTTAGTCATAATAGGTTCCTCCGTTATTTCTTTTTATATAATCGGTTTTGGCTTTGAGTGCTTTTTGTTTTTCTCCAGGAGGCATTTTTTGAGATTTCTTTTCGTAGGCATGAACAATTATTATCTTAGCACCGTCGAAGAAAAAACATAAAAGCAATAAACATTTTTTTCATTTTCCGATTATCTTTTATAAAAGTGTATCAAAATAGTGGCACGAAGTCTATAGCTGTGAGATTAAGATCTTTTATATGAATCATTAAATCTTGTTTTTTAATAGTTCAACGTTCTTGTTTTTGCATGTATTGATGCTTCTTATTGCCTCTTTTACAATCGGCAGCATCAAATTTGGCGAAAAAGCGAGCTGCTTGAAGAATGAAGGGTGGAATATAATGAGCGTAGTATAAGGATGAATTACTTTTTGTTGGAAGATGATCTCTTGCATTGATGAAGGAAATTCAGTGTTTGGTTCTGTAATAACTCGTGCATAATAGGTGATTTCTTCAGAGACGCTTAAAAAGATGGTGGACCCTATTTCTTCAGAAATATTCATGTGTGCATAGGTTGTATTAAAGAGATCCACAACAAATACGGGTAAATCTGGTGTAATGGTTATACCCCGCAACGATTCTAATATCGTTTCATTTGGTAATAATTGCATCGCTTGTATGTTAAAGAGTAAAAGGGGAGATAATAAAAAATATTTCTTAAAATTCATGTTAAATTTTCCTTTAGAAAACGTGCGACATTAACTTTTTTTGGTACGTTTGCTTGCTGGTTTTACGTGTTCTTCTTGATAATTATCAAAATTAGGTGAGGACGTGGTTCGGCCTCTCATGCGTTCTATGGCAAAATCTTTGTGGGAACTTCTTTCTTTTAAGTCTCGAATGACTTCTTGAAGTGTTGCTCTATGTAAGGTTCCAAAAATAGTTCGGGGATCACATTTTTCGAGTTCTTCTTCTAATTGTTCAATTCTGGCATCAGAAAATTCTGGTGGATTAAGTTTTTTTAGATTTTGATGAGATGAACTTTTATGTTGCATCGACAAGGTAGAAGTAGCGAACAAGAAAATTGTTAATATGGTTTTATTCATGAAAATTCTCCTAATTTTGAAGAAGTTTTTTTGCTCTTTTTAAAAATTCATCATCAAAGCCCTCTTCTTTGAGGATATCAAAGGTGACGATTTGATGAGCAATTCCTTTTTCCAGCTTATAAGGATATATAATATTTCCTTTTTTGTCGTACGTAACGGATACTTTATAGTTCATAAAATTGTTGGTGTTTTTTTCTAATAATGTCAATTGTGGAAAATGTGTACAGGAAATGCAGGTATTATTTTTGTAATTACCCAGTTGTTCTATGAGACTGTATGCGGCTGCTTGCCCTTCTTGATGCGTAGTTCCATTAAAAATTTCATCAGCTGCCATGAGACAGAATTGATCTTTATTAAGTGCTTGAACCGTTTTAATAAGATCGCGTGCACGTTGAGTTTCTGATTTAAAATGAGAGTTCCCTGCAGCAATATCATCAGTAATATTTAAATAGGTGATGATTTTAGAAAAAGGTGTAAAACTTAATTCTTGTGCTGGTGCAATACCTAAACTTTGTGCCAGAATAATTGCAAGAATAAGGCCTTTAACTGTTGTAGATTTTCCACCTGCATTAGGACCGGTGAGAACCATATTGCGTGGTTGATTATCTCCAAGTATCAGTGAATTGGAAACAACATTTTCGGGTGTGATAAATGGATTCCAATACTCTTTAATAGTTATCGAGGGCGTTTCTTTTTGGCAATAGGTTGGGAAACAGAACGTTATATGTTTGCTTTGAAATTCTTTGTATAATCGCGCAATTGACATATATACATCAAGTTCTCCTGCGACTAACATCATTTCAATAAACTCACCTTTGAGTTCCATCATTAGTCGGTAGGCCACTATAATGCGGCCCCACATGGAGAAATATGATGGTTTTTCTTTCGTAAATGTTTTTGTGTTTAGTAATGCCAACAATTTTTTAAGATCAGTTGATTGGCTTTTGAGTTCTTCTAATCGTTGCGCATAATTATTAAGACCTGCAATATGATTTGAGATGGGAAATGGCTTTAGGTTTGTTATCATTTTCTGGATTGCATTCAAGTATTTTGTTACATGCATAAGGCGTTTTTGCAGACAATAATTGAGGCCAAATGAAACTTTTATATTATCAGCTAGAGAGTAAGCCATAGCACTTGAGATAGCGCCAGAGGTTATATCAGCTGCGCTTGCTGCAAAGCGACTTTTATAGAAAAATTGAAGAGCATAACTGAGTGCGCCAGACAGAGAAAGTACCGCAAGACCACCCAATCCGAATTTTTTGCTTGCATCTTGTATTTTTTGTGCATAAGGATGCGTGCTAAAGTATGAAAGTCCAGATGCGGTTAATGCAAGGCCTCCTCCAATGGCCGCAGAACTCATGATTAAAAATTGAAGCATACTTGTTTTACCACTTACTTCGTTGATCAGAACATTGGTACTTAACCAGCGATTTGTTTTTTTTATACGTTCACATTTATCTGCAAAAGGAATAAATGGACTTCCATTGTTTTTGAATAAACTGGCAAAAAATTCATCATGCCAAAATGAGAAAAATGAATTTTCAAACGAACTGATCTGTTTAAGCTCTTTGTTTAGTTCGTTAAAGAGTGTTTCATTGGTGACTAATTCTTTAATGATGTTTTGTTGATTGGTCAGCGTTTGATAATCACTTTGAGGTTCAATAAGTTTTCGATAAAACATGGTTCGGCCAAGGCTGGTGGAAGTGCGGTCAAGAAGACGCGCTAAATAGATTTGGGGATTGGAAGCCGATCCGCACAAAAGATTTAAATCTTGCCATGTTAAGATATCAGTGACTTTTTTTGTTTCAAGAAGATTTTTGTCTTCATATTCCGCAAGAAGCGCGAAAATTGTTTCTTGCTTTGCTTTTTCTGTTGGATTAAGTAATTCATTGAGTTTTTCATATACAACTTCACTAAATTTTTTATCACTACTTATAAGGTTATTGAGAGCATCGCTTTTTTTTGTACTGAGTTCATTTTTAAATGATTTAAGATTTTCTTCTGCTATGTCTTTATAAAGATTGGTAGCGTTTGTGAGTTGAATGCTGATTGTCATAAAAAACAATTGAAAAGAAATAAAACGTTTCATGAAGACACTCCTTGAAGAAATGTTAAAGAGCTGCTCTAAGTTTATCGGGCCATTTGTTTAAAGCATCCTTTAAGTGCAGACTTTCGTTTTTGTCCTTAATTATTCTTTTTCACGATCCTCTTTTCGGATTTCTTCAAAAAGAGCTTCTGTTTTTTTAATAATTTCGGGATTTATTTTTAGATGGCGATTTAGAAGTTGGAAAAGATTTTCTAAGCTTGAATGAGGAAGGGGTTTAAGGTGTGACTTTAATAAAGGCAATTTGTATAAAATAGTTGTAAGATGTTCAGAGTAGTTTTTTAAGTAGTTTTCATAAAGAATCGTATCTTTTTGTACTTTTTTAAAATTTAGATAAGTAGCAAGTGAAAGAACAAGGGTGAGACCACTCATTATTGAAAATTGCTGAAAATTTTTTAAGGAAAAAAGGGTAAATATTCCGCTGCACATGGCAGTTGCTGATAAAAAGTATGTTCCAATAAAAGAAGGTTCGTTTTTATGTTGGATAAATTCGGCTGCTTTTAAAATAATTAAACGAAGATCAAATTTTTTGTTGTCCATTTTATTGAGCGCAGCATTTAAGATTTCATTGTTATGTGTTGCTAAACCTAAATAGACAGCTTCGTAAGGGCTATATTTATAAGTTTCACCATTACTATTTTGTTTTATGACAAGTTCATCTTCTTGAGATGAAATTAATGTGTACATTTTGCTCAGTGAATGATCATTCGAAAAAAGATAAAGGGGAAAAAATACGATAAAAAATAAGTTCTTTTTCATTTCAGGTCCATTTTTTGGAGTCTTTTTTGTGTTGCCTCACTTTGCAGTTCCCGTAGTGCGTCAGCGGCAATCCATCGAGCCGATTTAGAATCAATATTTTTTATTTCTAAAGCTTGTTTGATGGCTTCCTTATTTAAATTGAGATTACGTTTTCCAATTTGTCTGAGAGCCCAATTGACTGCTTTTTTGACAAAATTGCGTTCGTCGATTGCTTCCTTTTTTATTAATGGAAAAAACAATAAAAATTTTTGATCAGTTGCCTGTTTGTCATGTACTGCAAGACATGCCATCAATGTAAATCCAGCTCTTTTAACAAATTCGTCGATTCTTGTGGTCCATTCAGATGCTTTACTATATGCAAAAGAAGTTTGGTCAAAAAGATTGGAACATACCTGATCACAAAGATCCCATGAATTAAAATTTTTTACCCACTGTTCAAGTTGCTCTTCGGTTACTTCATGCGGATTGTCAATCATTCCGGCTAAAATGCGAGCTTCATGAATATTTGTTTTCCATAATTCGAGGGCTAATTGATGATTCTTGCCTATTTTTTTAGCAAGAGCACGTAGGTGAGGAATGTTGACACCTAGTGCTGTTTCTGGATTACTGCCAAAACGTGCCATTTGTGACAACCCTCGCGGATTACTCAGTTTTTTTAATTCTTCAATAATGAATTTTTTGTTCATAACCGGTTATTCCTTTGAGGATGATATTGTGAAATTATGCCGTAATAAGATCAGCAATTACTTTAATTATAACTTTTTTGTGAATTTTTTAAAAGGAAGACTTTAGGCCAAGTGTATTGATTTTTTATTGTAAATTGAAAAATTTTATGGTAGAAACAAAAATGTATTGGAAACTTCTCAAAGGAGGATGATGAAAATTTTAATGGGTCTTCGGTATTCACGACAAGGATTAATGTATACTGTTGTTGGTTCTTTATTGCTGTTGGGGGCACTCGGTATTCTTAATTGGAGTTTTGCCTGGATTATTATTGCTCTCGGTTTGATTGTTTATGGACTGATGTTGTGTGGGGCAGATAATTTAATTAAGTGCAAAGTATCTCCTCGTAAAAAATAAACTTTTTATATTGTTTTTATAAAAATTCCGCGACGCTTTTAAGAGACGCGGAATTTTTATTGATGATCTTTCTATACATGATGAAAAAAAGTGGCGTATGGTAAAGATAGTTTTTATGAAGGAGAAATTTTAATGCAAATGCTTTTTATATTTATTAATGCGGTAATCATTGTTGGTTTTCTAATTTTGATTACAGTGTTATATCGTGGTCGGGCGCGAAAAGTTTTAGTAGATGACATAACAATCGCTTATCGTCAGTATGGCAGCGGGATGCCACTTGTTCTGATTGGTGGATATGGCAGTACGATGTCAGTGTGGCAAAGATCTTTTGTATCACTCTTAGCAGCACGTTATCGGGTAATTATTTTTGATAATAGAGGAATGGGACAATCAACGCTGGGACTTAAAGACTACACCGTGCAGCAATGTGCACAGGATACGAAGGGATTGCTTGATAAATTACATATCAGCAGTGCATATGTGTTTGGATACTCAATGGGCGCAAGTATTGCGCAAGAATTGGTTTTAAAATATCCTGCGATGGTAAAAAAACTTATTCTCGGAGGTGCTAATGCTTTGGGAAAAGGGCAGATGAAGCCCCTTGTTAGAAAATCTTTAGCAGATTTGAGTGGGAGTAATCGTGCGCTATGGATGCGTAAATTAAAATTAATTTTTCCTGAGAAATGGCTGAAGCAGCATACCTATCTTATGAAATTGCATGTTACCTTTAATCGCCACGTAATGAAAAAACAGATTGAGGCATTGGAAAATTGGGAAGGAACTAAAAATAGATTAAAAAATATTAAGATTCCAACTCTGTTGTTAGTGGGGCAAGAAGATATTGTTACTCCACCAGCAAATGCGTTATTCATGGCTCAATATATTAAAGGTGCTTGGTTAGCACAATTTGAGGAATGTGGACATGGGCTCATAGGCCAAGAGCCTTATAAAGTTGGACACGTAATAAAAGCATTTTTATCATAAGTTCTTCATTTTTATTCATTATTAATTTTGTTATAAAGAGTCGCCAGGACAGTCTTTTATTGATATAGTTTTTATTACACTAATTGTTTTTTTGTAAAACGAGGATTTCATGAATTTTATTAAACGCATAATTAATTGGTATAAAAGGCCAAAAACTAAGTGGACAGACTTTTTTGAATCATTAATCGTTATTATTCCTATTGCTTTTCTTATTAGAACGATTGGTTTTGGTCTTTATCAAGTTCCTACCGGTTCAATGGAGACGACAATGCTTGTTGGTGAACGTTTTTTTGCAGATAAATTTACGCCTCTTTTTATGTCTATTAAGCATGATGATATTATTTCTTTTAATGATCCAACATTTGATTATTCAGAAAATCCATTAAAAAATTTGTGGCAAATGTATGTGTATGGTCCTTCTAATTGGACTAAGCGGGTGATTGGTATTCCAGGTGATCATATTAAAGGTGTTATTGAGGATAATAGACCGGTTATTTATCGTAATGAAAAAAAATTAGATGAGCCATATTTAAATCAAAACCCACTTATTGCGACCTATGATCCCTATCGAGATCGACAGTATGCGCTGAAGTCCTTTGTTCCATCTATTCCCTTGGATCAACAGCCTTATTATATTATGACTCAGGAAGAAATTAAATTAGGTAGACGTAAAGCGGCTTGGATGGGTGAACCGGATATGCGATATCCCGGTACGCCAAATAAAGATCTTGGGCATTTTGGCTCGAGACTTGGGAAAACCTTTGATGAGTTTGATGTAAAATTGGGCGATGATGAGTATTGGGCAATGGGCGATAATCGTCAAGGAAGCAGTGATTCTCGCGCTTGGGGCGTTTTAAAACGTAAGTTAATTCACGGAAAAATTTTATTGCGCCTTTATTCGATTGATAGTGATGAATCATGGTTTGTTTTCGATCTGATTAAACATCCGATTGATTTTTGGCGGCGTGTGCGATGGGGAAGGTGTTTACAGTTTGTTCATTAATTAATCAAAAGTTGCAACTGCGTGCGATTGTGATACATTATTAATGAAATAGAAAAAGGCTTGTTTATGAATCGAACAGTTGTTTTTTTCATGTTATTATTTTTAAGTGGATGTAGCTGTGAAAAGAAAAAGGGAAAACCTGAACTGCTTGTCATAAATGTGCTTGATGCTGAACTTTTTAATGATTGTCACATTAAAGGTTCAATAAATGTGTCTTTTGAGCAGCTTGAAGATTTTGCTAAAAAATTGGATAAAGATACGCAGATTGTGATATACTGTTCCAACTATCAATGTACGGCAAGCTTTTTAGGCGCACGTATGTTGAAACAAATGGGATTCAAGAATATTTGGGCATATGAAGCGGGTATGGCTGGGTGGTTTCAATCAGGATTATCCCTTGAAGGTATGTGTAAACAACCATATTTAACGATGAAAAATGTGCCATTAGATATGGAAAAAGAATCTGATATTGAAATTATTACCACACAAGATTTGCAGAATAAATTGATGCAAACCTTGACAAGTGCCAAAGCTGTTGCCTGTGGTTATTGAAATTTTTGTGGCGGCATAGCCAAGTGGTAAGGCAAGGGTCTGCAAAACCCTCATGCCCCGGTTCGAATCCGGGTGCCGCCTCCATACTTTTGAGTGAAGGCTTTCTCGGGTGTGGAAATTCTTGTAAAATTGAAATATGTTGCCGAGGTGGCGAAATTGGTAGACGCAAAGGACTTAAAATCCTTCGGACGCGAGTCTGTGCCGGTTCGAGTCCGGCCCTCGGCACCAAAATTTTTTACTATTTAAAAAAAAGACTTGACAAATCCTACAGGGGTCATAAGTTTTACAAAGAGGTACTAGTTTTGTCGCTGCCCTGGGATAACTAAGGTTTTAAAAAGCTATAGGGAAGTTGTATGAACAAGGCAAAATTAGTTGAGCAAATGGCCAAGCTAACCAAGCTTCCTAAGTCCGCATGTAAAAACTGTCTAGAAGCTTTCATTAAGGCAGTTGGACAGTCGCTCAAACAAAAACAACCTGTTGTGCTTACTGGTTTCGGTACATTTACTGTCATAAAACGTAAAAGTCGCGTTGGCGTAAATCCTGCAACCGGCAAAAAGATGACGATACCTGCTAAAGCGGTTCCTAAATTTAAGCCAGGCAAGGCGCTCAAGGATATGATCTAAGGAACATGGTTTCCTTAAAGATTAGGGGACGCGAATTTCGCGTCCCTTTTTTTGTAGATTTTTGTTCATCAAGCTTTTTATAATGGAGTAAGATTAATTAAGGGGGAGTCGATGAAGTTTGAGGTAATCATTTTTTTGTTGTTGTTTTCAACGGTCTTACTTGGTGATTCATATAATAAGTTAGTTAATGCCATTCGGCATAATAATTATAATTCAGTTCAAAAAGTGCTTGAAGAAAATGTTGATGTTAATAAGACAAAATGGGGAGTGACGCCATTGTATATTGCTGTACATTTTGATCGATGTGAAATGATTCTTCCTCTTATTAAAAAGGGTGCTGATATAAATGTGGTTATGGGTTCTAAAAAGAGAACACCGCTTCATAAAGCTGTTTCTAAAGGAAATGTTTCTATTGTTCGGGTGCTTGTTGAGGCGGGGGCTGATGTAACCATTCCCAATAAATATGGAAAAACGGCGATTGAAGAAGCACAAGAAAGTGGATATGAAGAAATTGTACAAATTCTTGCAAATCAACACTGATCAATTAAGTTACAATTGTAGCCTAATTATTATATTCTTTTGTGGTACGGCTTAAGATAAATATGATCATTTAATCATTTAGGTTATTGATTTTTTTATATAAACAATTTTAAATTAAAATAAGTTATAAGGAGATATTCATGGTTCAGGGAACACGAATAACTGCAAATCAAAATATTATGCCATGGTGGGAATCTTTAGAGCAGTATTTTGAGCAATCGGTTCGCCGGATGGGAGTCACCTTGCAGGATATTGTACAGGTACTTTCTTTTTTAGGAATCGGTTTTTTGGTCGGTTTTTTACTTAAAAAATATATGCGTTACTTTTTTGTTATTACATTAACGATGATATTATTTTTCATTATTTTTGATCATTTTGGAATTATTTTAATTGATTGGTCTCATGTACAACAACTGACGGGAATTGATCCAACCAATACGATTCAACAATTTGGTGAGCGGCTTCTTGCAGTAATTAAAGAAAATATTATTTTAACGATAAGTGGATTTGCCGGTTTTGTTATCGGTTATCGTGTAGGTTAAAGGAGAGTAATGAGAGAATATGTACAAGCATTGAGTGACATTTTGCTTAAAATGGGCGCTCTTGATAAAGATAATGCCGATGCAATAAAGAAAGACTTTAAAGGGTCAGAACAGGTACAGCTCAATTATTTTTTGTTAGATGAAGGGCTTGTTACCAAAGAGGAACTTTTACGTGCCTTGAGTGAATATTATGAGGTTCCTTATTTTGATGTTCGTGGCTATCAATTTAATCATGATTTATTGTCGTTGTTTCCTCAAGATTTTTTGATTCGCAATGCAGTAATTCCCGTTGAGTTTGATGGGAATATTTTAACGGTCGTTGCTGGGGGTCCTGATCAAACGGGACTGCGTGAAAAACTCAGAAAATATACGACTCATCATATTGAATTTAGAGTTGGTATTGTTCGTGATATTATTGATGAAGCACGAGCATATTATGAATTACCTCCCGATGAAATGGACGTTGAACGAGAAGATGAAGAGGAAGAGGAGAGTACCGAGGATATTGTTGATTTATACTAATGGGACATGATAGGAAAAAGTGTGAGTAGTTATGACGCAAAATATCTTTCGGTAATTGCAATTGTAGATAATATCATTAAAGATGCCATTGACGCACAGGCATCAGATATTCATGTGGAGCCAGCAGAGCATGAGCTGCAAATTAGGTTTCGCATTGATGGTCTTTTGCAGCGACAACCTTCGTTGTCGGCAAAAAATCAACAACAAATTATTTCACGTTTTAAAGTTTTAGCCTCTATTGATACTTCAGAAAGCCGTCTGCCACAAGATGGAAAAATTCGATTTGATATGCCTTCCGGTTCAGTTGATTTGCGTGTTTCTACATTTCCATCTATTTATGGGCAGAAAATTGTTATTCGTATTTTAGATCGTGATTATAATTTTTTAAAATTTGATCAGCTGGGATTAGATAAGCGTTCTTATGCGATTATCAAAGCAATTTTAGACAAGCCACAAGGGCTTTTTTTAGTTACGGGACCGACCGGATCTGGAAAAACGACGACGCTTTATGCGTTACTTTCATATTTGAATACACCGCAACGCAATATTGTGACGCTTGAAGACCCGGTGGAATACGATATAGAAGGAATAACGCAGGGACATATTTCTGAGCGTGTAGGTTTTAGTTTTGCACAAGGTATTCGATCAATATTACGACAAGATCCTGATGTTATTATGGTTGGTGAAATCCGTGATAAAGAGACAGCGAAAACTGCAGTTCAAGCTGCATTAACAGGGCATCTCGTATTAAGCACGTTACATACCAATGATGCGCCAAGTACCATTATGCGTTTAGTTGACATGGGAATAGAGCCGTATTTAATTAATGCGGCATTATCCGGGGTTTTGGCGCAAAGGTTAGTGCGCAAGCTCTGTTCGTGTAAGAAAAAACGAATGCCAGTTGAAGATGAAAAAAAGATATTGACGTCATTGGGAATAACACAGAAAATGATTTTTGCTCCATGTGGCTGTGAAAAATGTAATGATCTTGGGTATAAATCTCGGATTGGTCTTTTTGAATGTATGCCGATGAATGATAAGTTGCGTGCTGTTTTAGAAAAATCATTGCAACGAGATTTATTGCAAAAAGAAGCTGTGCGCAATGGGTTAAAAACATTGCAGCACGAAGCAATTGAATTACTTCGTGCTGGTGTTATTTCGTTAGAAGAATATTTCCGTGTTGTTTGATCTTTTAACTAATTTCAGTTGCCGCTTCATAACTTGTTTGTGGTGCCTGTATGGCTTCTTGCCATGCTTTTTCTGTTGGTTGAATAACTTTTTCTTCAAGGTTTATAGCTTCTTCTTGTTGCGATTGTCCCTTTGAGGTATGAATAATGTGTTGCGCTGTTGTAAGATCGAACCAGATAGTATTGGGCATAGATGCTGCTATTCCTGCGCAAAGAATTTCAGGTGAGACGAGAAAATCTTTACAATTTGTTGGATTTGTGGGAGCCAAAATATCGAAATTTGCTTTTTGAGATTTTGCTAATTCTTCTTCTGTTTTTTTTAATAACGGTCCATTTTTAGCAATCGCATTATTTAAAGGTTCTAAATTTTGGATATCGATGCCTTCTTGCCCTATTTGATCATATGCATTGATAATTCCTTGAATTTGTTTGAGAACTTCTTTGACTTTAAAATTTCGTTCTGGATCATTTTGAATTCGTTCGAATGCTTTAAGAAATTTTGGATCAATTGGATGTGTGAGCTCAGTAATAATTCTTTCAGCATTTAAATGTATTTCTTGTGAAAATTTAACATCACTCATTCTCTTTTTGAGATTTGGTAATTTACTTAATTTTTCATTAATCATAAGATTAAATGCGCGTAATTGAGGAAGCAGGTCATACTCGGCCCATTGATTCATTCTAAATTGACATGTAATAGGGATTCCGGGACAAAATTGTAATTGTGCAAAAATATGCTGGTGTATGATTAAAAAAATAGCAAAAAAGATTTTTTTCATTTTATCTCCACTTTTTTTTATTTTAACAGAAAGAGTATTCTTGTTTGTAGAGTTTTCTTTAAGAAGAGAACTCCTGTTAAGTCCTTCCGCTTTTTTCCTTTGGTTTAATATGTTATAACTTTATACATAACATCATTTATAAGGTTTTCTGGATGAATGTAGAAAAAATACGTGCTGATTTTCCTGTTTTTAGAGAATTAACAAAAAATTATATCTATTTCGATAATGCGGCTACAACGCAAAAACCACAACAGGTTATTGATAAAATTTCACAGTTTTATGCGTATCATACTGCTAATGTTTTTCGTAGTTTATATATAAAAGCAGAAGAGGCGACCAGTTTGTATGAACAAGCGCGTGCGCAGATAGCAGCATTTATTGGCGTTCATTCTGATGAGGTTATTTTTACTTCTGGTACAACGGAAGGAATTAATTTTATTGCTTCAACGTGGGGTGCGGAATTTATTTCTGCGGGCGATGAGATTGTGGTGAGCCAGATGGAGCACCATGCTAATTTTTTACCATGGCAGCAACTGGTTCAAAAAGTAGGTGCACATTTAAAAATTGTGCCAATAACAACAGATGGTTATCTTAATATGCAAGCTTATCAAGATTTGCTTTCTTCAAAGACGAAGCTGGTGGCAATAACGCATGCATCTAATGTTTTGGGTACTACTAATGATGTTAAGCACATTATTCAGTTAGCACATCATGTTGGTGCGAAAGTTTTAGTCGACGCAGCGCAATCAGCACCACATCAAAAGCTTGATGTTCATGAAATGGGTGCAGATTTTTTGGTTTTTTCAAGCCATAAAATGTTGGGACCAACCGGAATAGGCTGTTTGTTTATAAAAAGAGAATTACAAGATTTGGTCCCACCATATCAATTTGGTGGTGGTATGGTTGCTGATGTTTGTTGTGAACGTTCATTGTGGGCCCCGGCGCCGAGAAAATTTGAGGCAGGGACGCCACCAATTGCTCAGGCAATTGGTTTTGCTGCTGCAATTAATTATTTAAAAGAAAATGTTCCATTTGCTGATTTAAAAAGACATGAATCGCAATTAACCACGCGCGCTATTGAAGAGTTAGAAACAATTAAAGGTATTCATATTGTTGGGCCTCGTGAACAATTGAAAAAAGATGGGCATCTCGTAAGTTTTTTTGTTGATAGAATACACGCGCATGATATTGCTGCATTTTTAGATTCCGATGAGATTACTGTTGCTGTTCGTGCTGGCCAACATTGTGCGCAACCATTGCATGCATTATTAGGTCTTCCGGCGACCGTTCGAATAAGCTTTTATTGTTATAATACTCTTGAAGAAGTAGATTGTTTTATTGATAGAATGAGAAAGTTAAAAAGCTAAAGAGCAAAATTATAAGGAAGGCTTATGTAGTAAGGATTATGCGCATTACTTTTAAAAAAGAGAGAATATAGAAATGTAGTATAAGGAGAAAAAATGTCTTTTATTGATCAAATTATTAATGGCCATCGGTCTGTTTTGAGAACGTTATCTATCACCTGGAATTATAAATCTTTGTTATTTTATACATTATTAAGTTCTTTGGTTAGTTCATTTGTTTTTGCCGTTGTATCATTATTACTTGGCTTTGGCGTGGTGGGAATCTACAAAACTTTTGAACAATGGACACAGGCTCTTGGTAAAGTGCTTAACGTTTATACGGTGCTTGCTCTTGTTGCCGTTTTAATTTTTAACTATTGGATCAAAGTTATTTTTAGTGCCGCATTGTTGCGACGCGTAATGGAAATTTTACATCGTAAAGATATGACATTTAGTGAAAGCTTTGATTTTGGTAAACAACTTAATAAAAAACTGTTTTTTTGGAGTGTTGTTTTCATTGTTGTTGTTGCTTTTATTTTAGTTTCAAGCATTTATATTCCTCAGATTACCAAATATTACCTTGTTTATTTCTTATTAATGGGTTGGTTTATTGGAACATTATTTGTGTTACCGGTGTTAATTAAACGAAATTTATCTTTGGGCAAAGCGATTAAAAAAGCTTTTGTTATGGTATGGAAACATATTATCGAAATTATTTCAGCAACGGTTGCAATGATTTTTTATATGCTGTTGATTGGATTTATCGTTGGGGTGACTGGTTTAGGTTTAACCTGGCTTGCTTGTTATTTACTTAATGTTCCACTTGGTATTGGGTTAATTATGCCATTTATTTTAGTTATTGTTGTTCCAACGTTGTTGCTGGGTTGGTATTTTGCAACAGTAATAATGGCGCTTCCTGCAACACTTTATCACAGTGTCGTTGAAGGATTGAAGTAGCGGTTCTGAGGAGGACGGTATGAAAAAAATCCATTTAGGCTATGATTTAGCATTGGAAACGTGTTCTTGGGCTTGGCATTATAAAAGATTGTTTTGGTATCCGCTTATTATTGCTTTTTTGAAGTATCTTTTTGAGAGCGGCATATTAACAAATTTTTTTGGTATGATGAGTCGGTATTCATTGCTCATTGTAAAAGAGTTGGGGATATCAATAACTATTGTTTTTATTTTTGCGGCATTGACAAATCGTTTTTATGTTTTATTTGTTAATAAAAAAATGAGTTTTTTTGAGAGTTTTCATTTTGATGAAGGAATATTGCCTAAGCTTGTTGTTTTGACATTTATTTTTGCAATTGCTGATTTTATCAAAAAATATTTTGTTATAGGTTCTGGAATTAACCTTAATTATGAGCAGGCAACCGGTTTGCAAGTTCAGATTGTATATGCGGAATTGTTAATTTGGATTCTGAGTTTGATTCTTTTTTCAGTATGGTCATTGATGATTTTTTATGTCGTGCCAATACTTATTAAAAAAAATGAATCATTGTGGGTGACAATAAAAGAAGCTTTTTTATTTGTGTGTAATAACCTATTAGTTACCATTACAGCTCAATTGGTTTATATTATTTTTTGGTTGTCTTCTCTTCTTGCACTTGGAACGCTTGTTTTTTTTGTAATGTGGATTATTGCTTTAATATGTTCAATTCCATTGAGCTTTGCTTGGTTTGTGCCATTTGTGTTAATCATGTTTGTTCCAGCGGTATTGTTTAGTTTGTATATCGGCATGATAGAGTTAATTCTTCCGGCAATGCTTTATCTTAAACTTTCAAAAAAACGTTAAATTTTTAAAAAAGTGATTTTAAGGCCTGTGTCGAAAGAGCAGGCTTTTTTTTGTTTCTTTTATGAGAGCTTGATAAACTAAGAAAAAACAGGTACTGCGGAATGAATATTCATAAAAAATTTTTGATTGAGGCTCTTATCCTTGCATCAGATTCTATAAAGAGTAATGGGGGGCCATTTGGGGCCTTGGTGGTGAAAGATGATCAAATAATTGCAACGGGCACCAATGAGGTTGTTAAGACTAATGATCCAACTGCGCATGCCGAAATGGTAGCAATTCGTCGATCCTGCCAAGAACTTAATACGTATCAGTTAAATGGTTGTACTCTTTATAGTAGTTGTGAACCATGTCCAATGTGTTTGAGTGCGGTCTATTGGGCTCGCATTGACGTCCTGTTTTTTGCATTGTCGCGAGAAGATGCCGCAGCAATTGGTTTTGATGATGCGTTTATTTATAAAGAGATTGCATTGAGGCCTGAGGCGCGTTCTTTAAAGATGGAGCATGTTTTAATACCTCAAGCGAAGGATGTTTTTGAACTGTGGCAAAGTAAATCTGATAAAGTAATGTATTGAGAACTATGAACATTGATATTCGTTTTACCATTGGTTTAGTAATTTATGATTTAGAACGAGGGCGTTATTTAATTTTAAGGAGAAATCCTGAGCGTTATCGTGGCTGGGGACTCGTCAAAGGGGGTATTAATGAGGAAGAGACGCCGCAACAGGCTTGCATGCGCGAAACATTAGAAGAAATTGGTATACCTGTTGAAGAGACTTCATTGTGCGATCTGGATCATGTAAGTGCTTACTACGATAATACGAATAAAAAAATTGTGTTAGTTCATTGGTTTTTAACAAGATTTTGTAATTTGGGAACTTTGACATTAGAACAAGCCGAATGGGTTGATCATCGCTGGGCGACGTATGATGAGGCTTTGTATGAATTAGCATGGCAATCTCAGCAGCGTGCCTTAAGAATTGCACATAAGTTTTTGACGAAAAATGATTTGATTGAAGAAGAATATGAAGAATAAGACCTTTTGGTTTTATTGCCAAAAGGCCTTGAATAATTTATGCGCTTATAACACCATGTTTTTTTAACATGAATTCACCTTGATCAGGATGGGCGCAAAGTAATTTAGGTTTAATTTTAAGTGATGCATTGGTTAAAAAGGTCTTAAATCCATCGCAATTAACTTTCTGATCATCCAAAAAGAACCATGATTTTCTTAGTTGATCGGGATATTGAGTTTTTATAACATCATAACAATGTTTATAAATGTCCATTCCAGGTTTGCCTCCAAAGCCATCACAGGAGAAGATACATTCATCGATGTAAGGCATGATGGTATCTTTAAAACGTTTTTTGAACTCAGACACACCATCTTTTGCCCAGTTTGAAAGAATGACGCAGACATGCTTCTTTTTTCCTTTTGCATCAACTTCTGCTGCACATTTTTTTAATGTTTCAACAAGGCGAGTTGTGTTTTGTGTGCTTGAAAATACTTGAGGATTAAAGGTTATTTCGAATGTATTGAGAAATATGCTCTTTTGGCATTCTGTTTTAAATAAACCAGGATTTTCTGCCAGCATTTGATCGCAAAGTTTTTTTGCTGTTGCATAAGTAAAATGACCAAGCATGGTGTCGCGTAATAATGGTGGCAATGGGGTTTCGCCGTCATCGGAATACATCTCATAATCTACTTGGCATGAAAGCGACAATTTATATTCAATGGCATTAAGTCCTTTGAAAAATATATCATTAGCCATATGTTGTCTAAAGTTACCTAAAAAATGTCTAAACTTGAAACTGAGACCTTCTTTGATAATGTTTCGAGGTCCTACAAGCCAACCCATTTTTCTTGAATTGTTTTGAAGTAAGGTGCCATTAAGATCAAGGAATATAACATCGGCATTGCTGTTTGCTATTAAACCAAGAAGCAATGCGAAAATAAATTTTTTAATGGTTATGTTCATTTTTATTATCCTCCACCGCAAAAAGGCCTCTTTGCCTTTTTTAACTGTGCTAATAGAATAACAAAAATGCAAAAAAAGTCAATTAAAATTCAAGGTTTATTTTTCTTCCAATAGCCGTTCTAGGTCTGGTGAAGTTGGTCGATGGATGTGGTGGCTAAATTTTCTAGCTGCATCGAAATAAGAACCTTTTCTTTCCTCGGAAGGTTCTGCAACGAGATAAATGCGGTCTTCTGGCTTTCCTGGAAATTTTTTATCGACTATATCAAAAAATTCGGGGTAAGGGGAAAGGACCTTTTCTTCACCTGAAATACAGATGCGGTCGCCAAATTGTTCAAAAACTTCAGCGTCATCTTTCTTTTGAGGTGATAGACGATCAGTTAAATTTCCTATGAGGTGAGCGATTATGACGTCCTTATGATCACGTAAAAACTTTTTAGTGTCTTCATTTAATTGTGCTGTTTTCTTCATAACCTCCGCATCAAAAGTGCCATAGGTAATAGCATTATGTAAATTTCGATTTCCTTCAGTCATTTTTTCTAAAGGAATTGTTTCAAGATATTCTTTAACGATTTGTTGGATTTCTTCAGGTGATAGATCTCTCAGGAGCCATGCAACTATAATTGGTGGCAATAGTTCCCCTTGATAAGTAATTTCAGGATAATCTTTTTTTAATGGAATTTTTCTTAAAAAGTCGAATATTTTCTTCTGTATTTCTTTTTCATCGACAGTTCCAAAATACCATTCAAAGTACATGGCTAATTTGAGAAGAATTGGAACGAAAGGCATTGATGGTAATCGTTTTGCAATAAATTTTCCTCGTTCCATTTTATTTGGTTCCAATACACAGGGAGCATCACAAAAGACATCCATGCAGAACTGTTTTTGAGCGTTTAATAAAAATAAAATAAGTAGTGATTTTCTCATCCCCATTATTCCCCCTAATAAAAATTACATAAAAAGCTACTTTCTAGAAGACCACCAATGATGTTTTTTATCCTTTTTTTCTTCAAAATCTTTTTTTGGTTCTGGAAGAGATGGAAATTGGCTATGCAATAATCTTAATCTCTCATGAACCGCTGGTATAAGCCGTGACAATTTTTCATCAGCTCCATGAACCTTTTCCGAAATAACTTCTTGATTTTGACGGACTTGTTCAAATTGTTCTTGCAATATTTTAAATTCTTTTTCTACTTGTTGAAGACGTGTGGTTACTTTGTCAAGAGCACCTTTCAGGACCCATTTTTCAACTTGTTCCCAAGCGGTATTGGCAATGTATACACCAAGGCCACCCAGCGCTATATAAAGACCTGTTGAATTTAAGAATGGGATGCGTTTTCTTTTATCATCAGAGGATTTTATTGTTCCTGCGCCAATTGTGGCTAAGCTTAAAATTTCCGTATATCTTTGCAGATCGCTCGGTTTATAACCTTGAAATGCATCGTATCGCGCTCCATATTCAGGAGATAAACAATCCAATTGCTTTAATATTTCTTCAAGTTGATTGCCTAAATTAATTATAAATTCTGGAAGACTTTCTGATGCGATGGTTTGCGAGGGAAGCTCCATTGCTTTTAATGAAAAACAACCGAATAAAAGAATTAGTTTTTTCATGGTAATTCCCATTTTTTAATTCTTGATAAGTTTAAAAAGGGTATCGAAGATAATTCAATGGTTTGTTTATTTGGTGTACAATAAAAGGTAAAAAAGAGTTTCATATGGTTAATAATACTCAAATATATAATCAACGTATCATGGATTATTCTCGCGATAAAACGCATTATGGCGAAGTTATAAATCCGTCCTTTATCTCAAAGCGTTCTAATGTTGCCTGTGGTGATAGCTTGGCAATAAGCGGCATCATCAAAGATGGTATTATAATTGAGATAAAATTTACTGGTTCGGGTTGCATGATTAGTCAGGCGGCAGCTGCAATGCTTGTGGAAAAAGTGTTGGGCAAATCAACTGATTTTGCAAAAAAAATCACGCGTGAAGATATGCAAAAAATGCTTGATATTGAGCTCGGTTTTTTGCGCAAGCAGTGTGCCGAACTTCCCTTAATAATTTTGCATGAGGCATTAGCTGGATGTTAGATCCATTGCAACTATGGACATTGCTGGAAAAGAATAAGAATTTTTTATTTAACAGTAATGATGATGAGATTTTTGTTGCTGAGAAAATTTGGCACGAGCTTGGTCAAAAAGAAATTTTGCAAAAAGAGATTCAGGACGCGCACCATACTTTATTAATACCACGTTGGTCTGAAAATATAGTGCAAAAGAAAAAAATTAGATCAGAAATGAGCCAGTATGACCTTTTAGCAATTGATGGTTCTCAAATTTATCCTGATCGTCATGAAGGGACCAATTGTTCTTTAATAAATATTGGAAGTGTCTATTTTTGTTATGATCAGCATTCGGTTTTTGAACGATTTTCAGAACCATTTTTGTACACAGCGCATTATCGTGAAAATCATGAAGTCTCTACCGATAGCATTGATGCCCAACGTCATGAATTAGAGCTCAAAAAAGCGTTTGATCTGGCGATAGATTATCGTCAAAAGACGGGGCGCGATCCGTATGTTTTATTTGATGGATCACTTATTTTCTGGCATTTGATTGATAAGCCACGATTGCGAGATTATTATCTTGAACGATATTGTGCGATTTTGAAATGTTTTTATCAAGAACAAATTAATCTTATTGGATATATTAGTCTTCCTAAAAGTAAAGAGCTCATAAATATTATTCGCATTATTTTAAAGCGTGAAATGATTGAAAAAAAGCTTGAGCAGATTGTTGATGCGCATTTGTTAACTAAGTTTTTAGACGTTTATGAACGTACGGTTATTTTTGAAAATCAAGTTTCTATTGTTGATTATTATCCAACCGAGATGAAACCCGTCTTTTTTTACCTTAATGTTGGAGATGAAGTAGCGCGAGTGGAATTGCCGTTGTGGATTGCGCAAGATGCTCACCGATTAAATATGATAGAACAGGTTATCGTTGACCAATGTCTGAAAGGTGATGGTTATCCTATTGCACTAGCAGAAGCTCATGAAGCAGCGGTGGTGAAATATTCAGATCATCAATTATTTTTCAATTTTATTCAACAATTAACTAATCAGCGGTTTCTTTCAAAAAAATTACATAAAAAGAAGCGACCATTTGCATAGATTATTTTTCAGGAAAAATTTTTGAAATAATGATGGCGCAGAGTGGACCAATAATAAATCCGACGATTAATACTGGAATTTTTATTTTTAAAAGTGGAAATAAAAGTGCGATAAGACCTCCACTAATAATTGCTGCCAATGCGCCGTGATAATTGATTTTTTTGCTGTAGAGACTCATAAGTACTAATGGGCCAAAAGAACTTCCTAAGCCGGACCATGCAAAGAGTACTAATCGGTCGATAGATGTATGTGTCAGATAGGCGGTTATGATACTTGCAATAGTTATTACGACGATTGATAATTGTGTTATTTTTGTAAGATGAGCAGATGGAATATGATCTTTAACGATTGTTTTATAGAGATCTTCAGTAAAGGATGAAGCTGCAACAAGAACTTGAATAGTGACGGTTGATAAAATTGCAGCAAGAACACCACACAAAATAAGGCCAATCATAAATGGATTAAAGAGTTTTTCTACCATGCAGGGGAAAAGATGTTCTGCTTCTTTGAGATTTGTGCATAAGGCGATTCCGGTAAAACCAATAGCTGCAGATGCAGAAAGGGCTAAGATTTGCCACGTAATACCGACAAATTTTGCTTTTCTGATATTCGATTCTTTATCAATACCCATAAAGTTAATTAGAATGTGCGGTTGTCCAAAGTAACCGAGTCCCCATCCAAGTGCTGCATAAATGATTCCTCTGAGATCAGCCCATGATTGAAGAAGATAAAGCGGAATATTTTTTGTCGTTGCTATTGTGATGATTGAGTTAATTCCGTCTGTATACCAATAAGCAGTTAATGGAACAACAAGAATCATGGCTAATAAAAAAAGTCCTTGAAAGAGATTGCACCATGCAACTGAGAGAAATCCGCCAATGAAGATATAACTTCCCGTTAATATCGCTCCAATTAAGATTCCCATTGAATAGGAAATATGAAAGTGTGCTTCTAATAATCTACCGATTCCCATAAAGCCGGTGGCAATGTAGATAATAAAATAAAAGAGCGCAATGATTGAACTTATCGTTCTGATTGAGATGTTTTTTGCATTGAAACGTCGTTCAAAAAAAGTCCAGAGTGTTATGCTTTTGTATTGTTCGGTCAGGATTCGTAAGCGTGGTGCAATAATTTGCCAATTGAGCCACATAAAGACGACTAACCCAATTGCTACCCATATTTTAGGCATTCCAGATAAATAAATAGTTGCAGGATATGCGATAAAAAGCCATGCGCCCATATCGCTTGCTTGAGCTGATATTGCGGTTACCCAGTAATTTACTGATCTGTTTCCTAAAACAAACGAACCTTCTTTTTGTGATTTTTTATAAAAACTAAACGCAATTAAAAAGAGTGTTGAAAAATAAAGAGCAAAAGCACTGATAATCTGTATATTCATGATTCCAATCTTTTTTATAATGGTGACGGTAATTTAAATAATTGCTGAGCATTTTGAGAAGTTACATCTGCAATGTATGATAATGGTTCTTGCCGCAATTCTGCAATAAATTCTGCAACGGTGCGAATTTGTGCAGGTGAATTACGTTTTCCGCGCATAGATTGAGGTGCAAGAAAGGGGGCATCGGTTTCTAAAAGTAGATGTTCAAGTGCGATGCTTTTAACAATATTTTGCAATTTTTTACTGTTTGGGTATGTGATGATTCCACCGATACCAAGCTTAAAATTATATGTAATAATTTCTTGTGCAAAATTTTCATCATAAGGATAACAATGTATAACGCCACGGAGTTTTTCATGTTTATAATTTTGGATTATTGTTAATGTTTCTTCTGGCGCAGCACGGGTATGAACAATTATTGGCAAATTAAGTTGTAATGCCATTTCAATCTGTTGCTTGAAGGCAGCCTTTTGTTTTTCTAAATTATAGCCTGGGCGGTACATATCTATGCCGATTTCTCCAATCGCTACAATTTTGTTTTTTTCTTTTTCTTGAAGAAAAGAATTTATTTTTTTTAAATCTTCAAACCATGATTCATTTAAGTCATTAGGATGAAGGCCGACTGCAGCAAACAAGTTTTTATAATTTTGTGCGAGTATTATGCAATTTTTACTTTCAATGACACTGGTAGCTACATTAATGATCTGTTTTATTCCAGCATCTTCAGCTTGAGTAATTATTGCTTGGGCTTCTTTAATTTCCTGTTGCGTAAGAAGAACATCAAATTCTTTCTTCGCCAAAATATTCATGTGGCAGTGTGTATCGATAAAATAGTAGTTATTCTTATCCATGATTTAATCATTAAATTCAAAAAAGCCTTTTCTTTAGTATAAATGACGATTTCAATTTGACAAACATACAAATCGAGATATGATACCTATCAAGTAAGTAGTTGAAATTTAAAAGCAGTGTTTTATTGAAGGTGTTCTCAATAGAAAGGAGCAAAGAATAATGAATAAGACTGATTTGATAAATGCATTAAGTGAAGAAACAGCATTTAGCAAAAAAGATGTTACTCGTGTACTCGATGCATTAACAAGAGTAGTTGAGCGTTCACTCAAAAAGGGAGATAAAGTTGCCCTTGCAGGTTTTGGAACTTTCTCAACATCACTTCGTCCAGCACGTAAAGGTATTAATCCGGCGACAAAAGAAAAGATTAATATTCCTGCTATTTATGTTCCTAAATTTAAAGCTGGGAAAAATTTGCGCCAAGTTGTTCGCTCATTATAATTTTATAACCTAGCTTAGAAAAAAATGCTCTCGTAAGAAGGCCGCGCACTGCGGTCTTTTTTTATTTTTTCTTTCTTGTATCCTTAAATAAAACTTTTGATTGGAGTTCACATGATTGATTTGGGAATGTTGCAAAAAGATCCTCAATTAATTGAACGATTAAAAAGCAAAGACCCTGATTTTGCTATTGAAAAATTATTAGAACTTGATGATGAACGACGTTCTTTAATGCAACAGGTTGAAGAATTGCGTGCACAAAAAAATGATCTAGCAAAAGCTGCTCAGAGCGGCATCACTGATGAGGTTCGACAAAAGTCTATTGAAGTTGGTAAATCGTTAAAAGAGAAAGAAATTCAGCTTGAAGAAGTTTCAGCTGAATTTAAAAAATTGTACCTCTTTTGTCCTAATATTCCTGAAAAAAATATTCCAATTGGTGGAAAAGATAAAAATAAGGTCGTGAAACTTGTTGGGCAAAAACCAACATTTGATTTTAAATTGCGCAATCATGTTGAATTGGGCAACAGTTTAGAGTGGTTTGATTTTGAGGCAGCTGTTCGCATGGCGGGAAGTAGTTTTGTTCTCTATAAAAATGATGCCGTTAAGTTAATTTATGCATTAACGCGCATGATGTTAAAGAATAATGCCGATCATGGTTTTAAACCAATCTTGCCTCCTTATATGGTTAATGCACAATCGTTGGAAGTGGCGAGCAATTTTCCCAAATTTAAAGAAGATGTTTATTCTATTGCAGGGGAAGATTTGTATATGACCCCTACGGCTGAGGTGAATTTAACAAATCTTTATCGTGACGCAATCATTGCTGGTGAAGAACTACCCATTTGCATGACTGCATGGACCAGTTGTTTTCGCCGAGAGGCTGGTGGATATGGTGCGCAAGAGCGAGGACTTATTCGTATTCATGAATTTGAAAAAGTTGAGCTTTATTCAATTACCGAACCAGAAAAGTCAAATGAAGAGTTAGAGCGTATGGTTGCATGTGCAGAAACCATTTTGCAAAAGCTTAATTTGCATTATCGCATCAGTTTATTAGCTACGGGTGATATGTCATTCCCATCAGCTAAAACATATGATATTGAGGTGTGGATGCCAGGACAAGAAGCGTATTATGAAGTTTCTTCTTGCAGCAATTGTACTGATTTTCAGGCGCGTCGGGGCAAAATTCGTTATCGTAAAAGTGCAACCGCAAAACCTGAACTGGTAAATACATTAAATGCATCTTCTTTAGCGTTACCTCGTTTAATGGTTGCTTTGATGGAAACATATCAAAAAGAAGATGGTTCAATCGATTTGCCAACAGAATTGAAGCTGTACATGGATTGGTAAATAAAAATGCTTTCGCCAGAAATTCAACGAAAAATTCGCAAACTCAAAATTGTAACTAAGGGATTGATGGAGGGGCCATTAGCAGGTGATGTTGTTTCGGCACATCGCGGTTATGGTGTGGAATTTCATCAGATTCGTGAATATCAATTTGGTGATGATGTGCGCTTTATTGACTGGAAGAGTTCGAGTCGTTTAAATAGAATGTTCGTTAAGGAATGTCTTGAAGAACGTAATCGTCGGATGATTTTAGCAATAGATATTTCTGGATCAAGTTTTTACGGATCAGCAATGGTTCGTTTTGAAAAAATTAAAGAGATTGCGACGATATTAGCTTTTGCTGCGCATTATGCAAAAGACAGTATTGGATTATTATTCTTTGCCGATGATGTTGATCGTATTATTGAACCCAAAAATACTGAAGCACATCTTCATTTTTTATTACAGCAACTTCATGAATATCAACCAAAATTTAATAGGAATACGAATTTATCATCGGTCTTGGATTACGTTGCTGAAAAATGGTATAAAGATGCAATCGTTTTTGTGATTTCAGATTTTATTGATGAACAATTTGAAAAATCGTTACGTGCTGCGTCTTTGCGCGTCGATTTGGTAGCAGTGCGTTGTTATGATCCTATTGAGCGCATGTTGCCATCTGTTGGTTTTTTACAAGTTGAAGATGTTGAGTCGGGCCAAACATTATATATTGAATCATCTGAGCAAAGTTCTGCTGCACGGTTATTGAAAAGTCGTATGATGCAGCAAAATAAAATGTTTTTGCATGTAGGTATTGATGTCGTTGATGTTTCTTATCATTATGATAGTTGTGCGCAACTTGTTGAATTCTTTAAGAAGCGTATGTTTCACATGTCTATGAAATAAGAAAGATAAAACGATGCAGCAGTTAACAGAACAACTTGATTTAGATATTTATTCTTCTTCATTTGTTTCATGGTGGACGCAGCCGATAGTTCTTTTGGGAGCTCTTTTTTTAATAACGAGTCTCATTTTGGTTATTTGGTTTAAAAAAAGACGTTCCAGGGAGCGAGTTGAAATGCCTGTCTCTACGCTTTTGGTTAGTTTGTTGGAAAAAGGAATTGAAGGGGTAAAACAAGGGCGCATTTCTCTTTCAGATGCGATTATTTTATTAACATCAATTTTAAAATCATACACGGCTTGGTTGTTGAATGATAAATCAATTAAAGGATTGACCGATCAAGAGTGGTTAATTCTTATAAAAAATATTAAACAATTTCAGCCTTATATTGATGAGCTCACAGTGGTTGTTTCTATGGCAAATCAAATTAAGTTCAATTATGTTCAAGTTGATCAGACGCAGGTGTTAGATTGGCTTGAGAAGGCCGTTCAGATCATCGAACAGATCAATGTTTCTTTAGCCGAACATGAGTAATGTGCTCTAAAAGTACCAGTTTTACGGCATAGACTTGACATATCTGGTATACTGTAATTACTTATGTCACAACTTAAAACAATGTATTTAGGGACAATTTAATTGATTAAATAAATTTTAAGGGGGTGAGCGTATAAAGAGCATCTCTTTTGTTTTAGCGTAAAATTGTCAAAATTATAGAGGGATTGAATGGCTAAACATGTTGGGGTAAAGTTGCCCGAAGATTTAGTTGCTGTGTTAAAAAAGTGTAAAACAGTTGCAGTATTGGCAACATTTTCTGAAAAGGGTATTCCAAATACAACACCAATTCAATGTGTGTATCCTAAGGGGCTTGAAAGCGTTTTGATTTCTATTCACAAAGATCATACTGGTTACCATAATATGGTTTGGCAAAAGAAGGTGATGCTCTGCTTCATGGATGAGAATAACATTGCGTATAGTATTCTTGGCCGCGCAGGTGTTGTGCGTGCGCCATCAGAAGTGCATCCACTTATGAATATCGTTCGTATCGATATTATTGATATTAAGTGTGATCGCTCAGTTCTTGTCAGAGTTGATAGCGGGGTCCGTTGGAGTTATACTTCTCCCGAGGCCGAAGAATTGTGCGAAGGTTTATATGATGAACTTAAAGCGTTGTCTAAAACCTTGTAAAAAAAGTAAAAAAGGATGTTTTAATGAAGACGTATTTTAGCGTTAGTCTATTTTTTTTTATTATAAGTTGTATTAATACTGTCGAACCAGCGATGTCATCATCGGCGGGTTCGACAGGTGCTTTAATGCACTCTGTTCAATCGCCCCTAAACCCATCAGTTCAAAATATTAAGAATGTACCAATAGATACGCCTATTGCAAATCAAAAGACTTTCGCAAAAGAGGTTAAATCGGTTGATTCTCAACCAGACTTTGAAATATCGGTAAAAGATCTTACAGCAGCAGATGCAGTGCCTCTTGATAAAGGTTCAGAACCAAAAGCGGTGAATGTGGATTTTTCGACCTATGCAATAAATGAAGGAACCGTTGATGAAGGGGTTGGACCAAAGAAGCCAGAGACGCCGGGAGAAGTTGCGGAAGCTGCCATTATAGAACAATGGCCATTGCCAGAAGGTGCGAAAACTGTCCCTTCATCCATTGAACAAAAAACTGAAATGGCAGATAAAGTTGGTGTTCCCGTTGCACCAGTTGAGCCCAAACCGGAAGAATTAAAGAAAACTGTTGCAGAAAAAGAAAGAGTTGAGCTTGAGTTGACGCCACCTGAATGTTTGCCTTCTGAACTCGATACTACTGGTTTGGATGCCGGTGGAAATTGGGTTATAAAGCGAGCTTTCTGGGCGCAAGGTGAAAAGACATATGAAAAGATCATGAAGACGAACAATGAACTTTATGATGTGCAGGTAAAGTTTGTTCAGGCTCGTAATGATGTTGATAAAATTTCTGATGTTGAATTTAGAGAGCTTGGTTTTGAACAAGGTAAGATTGCAGAGTTATTAGATAATTTGATTGAAGATACAAAAAACCAAAGAGAAACGCAGGGTGCGCTTGATGAAAAAGAACGTGAGTTCTTGAAAACATTAAAGGAAAAACAAGCAAAATTAGAACAATTAAAGTTAGATTTGAGTGCGGTTGATGAACTTGAAGATGCTTTAGGTATTGTTATGAATAATTTAAATCAGCAAGCTGGTGTTTGCCGGAATTATGAAAAACAGGCGTGGGAGCACTTTAAAGCCATTGGTAAAGAATTAAATGATAAAAAAGCGCGTTTGCTCTTTTATGAGATGGAAGGATTTCTTAAGACGGTTGAAAAGAATCGTGATTATCTTGCTGGTGAATTATGGAATTATTTTAATGAAAGTGCTCAGCAAGTTAAAGATCATTTAAGTAATATAAAAAATGCTGTTAATGAGCTTAAACAAAAAGGTGTTGATCTTGCCCAGGAATTTGAAAAATTTGAAAAGGCAGATCAAGAAAAAGATCAAAAAGAAATAGCGGCAGAAAAAGAGTTGCTTGAAAAAGAGCGTGCTGAAATTGCGAAAAAGAAGAAAGAGCTTGATCAAGGATTTATGCATAAGTTTGCTCAATTATTTGTCAAAGCTTGGAGCGTGATTAAAGGGTGGTTTGTTAAAATGTATCAGGTGATTGCTTCAGGTTTGAATGCAGCGATAGCCAGCATTTTGAAGCTCTTTGGGTTACGCAAGTAATGAATATTATTTTTCCTCCGAAATTAAAAAAAGGTGACTGTGTCAGAGTCGTTACTCCGGCACGGTCTCTTTCTATTATTGATGATGAAACACGAGCAATTGCCAACAACCGGTTTCAAGAATTAGGCTTAAATATTTCCTTTGGGCGTTATGTTGAGGAGAATGATGATTTTTATTCTTCATCGATTGCATCACGTATTGAAGATGTGCATGCTGCATTTTTAGACGACAAAATAAATGCAATTTTTACCGTTATTGGTGGTTATAATTCGAATCAGTTATTACGTTATGTTGATTGGCAACTGATTAAAAATAATCCGAAAATTTTATGTGGTTTTTCAGATATTACCGCATTACAAAATGCAATTTTTGCGCAGACGGGATTGGTGACGTATTCTGGTCCCCATTATTCAACATGTGCACAAGAACATTATTTTGATTACACATTAGATTATGTGAAAAAATGTTTGTTTGATGATCGACCATTCTTAATTGAGCCATCAGAGAGCTGGAGCGATGATGAATGGTGGATTAATCAAAATGAGCGTCATTTAATGCCAAATGCAGGATGGTTAATCATTAATGAAGGTCAGGCAACTGGAACTATTGTTGGCGGTAATTTGGGGACATTTTCACTCTTATTCGGAACTGAATATTGTCCAGCATTAAAAGATAAAATTTTGTTTATTGAAGATGATGCTGAAACTAAATTTTATGAGTTTGATCGGCGATTACAATCATTGGTTCATCAACCGGACTTTGATCAAGTGAAAGGGATTGTAATTGGTCGTTTTCAACCAGGAAGTGGAATGACTGACGCGATGCTTACAAAATGTATTAAGTCAAAAAAAGAGCTTGATCGATTGCCAGTTATTGCCAATGTTGATTTTGGACATACCGATCCTAAGGTTACATGGCCAATTGGGGGTTGCGTTGAGCTTGAAATATTAAAGTTTGGTTCCTTTATAAAAGTTTTAAAGCATTAAATATGAAAAACAAACAGGGTCTGATTATTGTTTTGTATGGTGCGCCAGCTGCGGGAAAAACAACTATTGCACGAGCACTACAGGAACTTTCCGAAGAACCCCTTTATTTGTTGGGTTTGGATGCATGGGCCGAAAATATTATGCCTTCTAAATTTTATTTTGGAAGGGAGCAAGAAAAAGGGTTTAGTTGTTATTCCGTTGATGACGAATTGCGTGTTAAATTTGGTCCAATTGCGCAGCAATCAATGAAGGCATTTCATCAAATGGTGGGTGAACTTGCATTGCGTGGACATTCGGTTGTGCTTGATCACATTTTTTTGGATGAGGAATGGCTGAAAGATTGTGAAAAATACTGGAAGGGGTTGTCAGTAATTTGGGTTCATTTGGATGTCCCATTAGATGAATTAATAAGGCGTGAAGCGCAACGAAAAAAGATTGGCGAGAATGCGCAAGCACATTTACAATATTGTGTGCGGTGTTTGCATAAAAATATGCCACAATCGTTGAAGATCAATACCGCACAAATTTCTCCTGAAGAATCGGCAAAATTAATTTATCGCCAAATCAATAAGAAGATTTAATGTTATAAGCGGTTTAAAAAGTTTTTTTTGCAAGCTATGCTATTATCTTGAACATTTATTTTAATAGGAAATCTATGAAAAAAACTTTCTTTTTTTCCAGTCTTTTATTTTTTACTTCAGTTTTTGCTATGCAGAATGATGTTTCTTGTTCAGAGGGATATAAACGTCAATATGAGAGGGGATACGCCGACGCATCTCGTATGATGATTCCAGGTCGCGTGGGAAAGCTTATTCTTGGTAACTTTATGGCTCACGAAATGCGTAGTGGACTTTGTAAAGAAGTATTACAGCCGCGATTAGATGCTATTCAAGATGTTTTAGATGGCAAGCCTAATAAATTCGAAAAATAAATTATTTTCTAAGTTTTAATGAATAATTCATTTTAATCGAGCTCTTCAAATTTAATATCAAGTATCGGATATTTTTGCCAATTAATTTTATCAAAGTGCCACCATTCAGTTGTGACAGGTTTAAATCCATGTTTAATCATGATGTGTTGTAGCTTTTTTCTATTGTTAATTGCCTCTTGATTAATCCCCGTTAGTGAGTTTGCATGTGCTTTTAATGAAAAATTGTCAAATTCTGTTGGCATGAGAAGTTCTTTTCCTGTTTTTAAATCAATGAGGGTGACATCGATAGCAACACCACGAAGATGTACGCGTCTTCCTTTGGTCGGATGAGAAACATAGTGTTCATCATGTACAATGTCCCAAAATGCTTGTTGTGCTTCTTTTGGACGATATGCATCCCAAATTTTGAGACCAAGTCCCTGTTGGTTAAGTTCTTTTTGTATACTGTCGAGTAATGGGACAATATCTTGCTGAACATAACATATATTTTTTGTATAAATTTTTTTGCCGGTAAAATTTTGTGTTGTGGCATATCTTAAATCAATTATAATCGTAGGATTTGCTTTTTTGATATCAATCAATTGGTGGCTATTGAGCAACGAAACTAGAACAAGAAATGTTAGTAGGGTAGATTTGAAAATCTTCATCATAACTCCTTTATTCAATAATAGTTTTATCTTTTTGTAGTTTGTTAAATCGATTTCCTGCAAACGATGCTACGAAGAGCCAAAATGCGATAAAGCCAAGCGAAATAAAGGTTGAGTAGCTTATAAGTTGTGTAAATGATGAGCTAAATACTTTAGAAAGTCCTGCACCAAGGCTTTTTGTTGAGCGATTACCAAACATATCTATCCATCCCTTTGCCTTAAATTTTATATCTTTACTTGTTGGAATATATAAAATTTCTGATGTTGGTTTGTTGAGTGCATAGTTGGTTCCTTTGATAGCGATAGAAGCGAATAATAAAATCCACATGATCGAATAGGATGAAAATCCAAAAATGTAAGCGGTAAAATTGAAACTTATAATAGCTGCAATTGCTAGTGGAAATGCAATTAAACAGAATCTTAATCCTAATTTTCTGAGGAAGAAGCTGGTACCAAAGAATGCAAATAAGAGTGCAAGGATATTGATTCCCAGCGCTTCATAACTGGTAAATACGGTAAATTCTTCAGTCGTATACATGTCGGTAGCAAGATAATTCATTTGATATTCAACGATGGTTGCCATTATTTCATAAGAGGTTGCGACAACGAAAATTCCTAAGATGTATGAATGAGTTAAAAGTAATTTTAATCCAGAAAAGAAACCGGTTGATTTTTTAGCAGGAGAGGGTGGATTTTTGTAAGCAATATCTTCGGGAAACGCATGTAGATAGTAACGAATTACGAAGGGAACGATCATAATAATGAAACCGCCAATTAAATAAAGCACTGGTATGCCAATTTTTTTAACAAATGTTGCCGTAAATAACGATCCGCCAATGGTTCCAAATTGTATGATAAAGGTCATCAATCCGTAACCTTTTTTTGCTAAATCTGCGGTCATAACGCTTGCGACAAATGAGTAAAAAAGTGCTACAACGAGTGTTCCATAGCTTTCCAAAAGAATATACGCAAACCATCCTAATAATTTTCCTGGAATCCATGCAAAGATGGGGTAAAGCGTTGAAGATTCCGGAATAATTATGATAGAAGAATGCGCGAGGAGATAACTTATAATGATAAATGCGAGACTATATAAAGAACACATGACATAGATGAGACGATTTTTTTTAAAAATATCGACAAGTTTACTGTATCCAATGACGATAAATATCATGAAAATGAGAGAAAATGCTTTTGCTACCGGTTGCCATCTTTTTAATCCCACAAGCATGTCAAAAAGGGGATTTTTTGTAGTTCGCAACATCCAATAGTTGCCTAAAATAAGCATGATTGCAATGCCGAGTATGCCGAATTTTTTGTATTCTTCTCGTGTTAATTTTCCCCACAGGACGTGAAGTATTTTTGAAATCATTTTTTCTCCTTAAAAAGCGGTTGCTTGAGATAAATGGAGTATCGAAAAATAGGTATTGCTTGAATAAGATGCTTCTTTCGTATTATCATTGTTTCATTTTTAAATATGCTTTATATGTTTCTTTAAAAGCAATCAATTGAAGTGTTGTGGGTGATTTATAAGATTTTTAACTTATTAAAGGGTTGTTCTAAAAAAATAGTGTGTGAAAGTTGAAGTAAAATTTTTAGATATTATATTGATTAATATTTTCAAATAAAGATTGGTAAGAGTTTATTATTGTTTATGGAAAAAGATCAAAGTGGTTTTTTAATTATTAATAAGCCGTTACATTATAGTTCAATGGATGTCATTCGAGTTTTACGAAAATTGACTGGAATTAAAAAAATTGGGCACGCGGGGACATTGGATCCATTAGCTACCGGTGTCTTGTTGGTGTGCATTGGTCGAGCAACAACAAAACATATTGATAGTTTGATGAACATGGAAAAGGAATATATTGCAGAAATTGATCTAACCGCTTTTTCCGAGACTGATGACGCAGAAGGTCCATTGCAAGAATGTGATGTTAAAAATATCCCCTCTGAAAATGAAATAATAGCGTGTTTGCATAAATTTATTGGGCTTATTGAGCAGATTCCGCCACGTTATTCAGCGATGAAAATTCAAGGGGTTCGTGCATATAAAAAAGTTCGTAGCGGAGAAATATTTGAGCTTGAGGCAAGAATGGTCGAAATTAAATCTATCGATCTGCTTTCATATCAATGGCCAGTATTAAAGATTAAAGTTACTTGTGGTAAAGGGGTTTATATTCGCAGTCTTGCGCGAGATATTGGAAATTGTTTGCATACTGGTGGTTATTTAAAATCGCTGATTCGTTCAAGAATTGGTGAGTATCGACTTGAAAATGCCCTTGAACTAAAATTTTTGCAAGAAAATACAAATTTGATTGAAGAAAAATTGTCTAAAATTTAAATGTATGATTTTTGCTTATTAGTCTGAAATTTTAGGTTCATCTTTGTCTGCGGATTTATCTTCTGGTTTAGTTAACTGATGTAATACTGTCTCCAGTTCATATACGCTGAGGCATCCTGCATGAAGAGAAGGAGCTGTTTTTTTAGCAAAGACATCTTTTATTGGTGATGAACAGCGATGATCATCTGTAAGAAATTTAGGGCCACTGGCAAATGCACATGATATGATCATGAAAAACGAGGGTATAATTATTTTTTTTATCATCAAAATCCTTAGAAATTATTAAATGAATTTCATTATAAGTTTTTAAAAAAAAGTTCCATAGATGGTGACTTATTTATACGGTATGTTTTTCCTGCTGATAATTCTAAAAATGTAGCGTATGAGCAGGTGATAAAGCTTTATAATAAGGATAATATAAAAAAACAGTTTTGATAATAGTTGTAAGAAAAAATTTTTATATTTTTCGATAGGTGAATTTGACTTGAAAAGAAGCATCTTTTTAATAAAAAACTTTTCTTAATGAAGTTTGCTTATTTGAGTGATCTCTGCTACAATATCAGCGAAATTGCCGAAGTGGTGAAATTGGTAGACACGCAGCCTTGAGGTGGCTGTGGGAGAAATCCCTTGGGGGTTCGAGTCCCTTCTTCGGCACCATTTTTTTCTAGAAACGTTTGAAGCCTCTTTTTTCGATGTAAGGAGATTGTCTCATGGTCACGTCACTGCGACGAATTCTTGTTTCAAGTTTTGGTTTTTGGATTGCGTTGGCAATTGCCGCGCTTTATTTTTTATATCCACCGATGGAGCGATTAAAGTTTGGCATTGATTTGGTGGGGGGAACATATATTACGCTTGGCGTACAAACTGAAGAAGCGGTAGCGCATGATCTTCAATCTTTAATGTTTTCAACAGTAAGTGGGTTAAAGCGTGATGAGAAAGTCGAGACTAAAAATTCAAAGTTTAATAAAGAGAATTTATCTTTTGATTTGACTTTTGATAATGCTGCCGATGCGTTGAAAGCCGAATCCTTTATTCGTGATCAGTATCGTGATCGTAAGGGTTCGAGTAAAGATGTTGAAATGTCGTTAGCTGGAACGACATTGACTGTTAGATTTGGTAAGAAAACAGAAGAAGCGATACGTCATGCTGCATTAATCGGCAATAAAGAAGTTTTGCAGACACGTTTAAATGCAACGGGGGTTGAAGAAGTTCCGGTTTATGTGAAAGGGAAAAATCGTATTGTTATAGAACTTCCCGATATAGACCCGATTGAAGCTAAAAAGATGATTGGTACGCCAGCTATGCTTGAGTTTCGCATTGTAGAAGATGGTCCAGCCGCAACTAAAGAAGAATTACTTGATAAATACGATGGTGAAATCCCAGAAGGAATGGAAGTTTTAGAAGGACGTGATCGTCGTATTGGAAGAGCCTATTTCCTCGTACCCGATTATACTGAGGTTACTGGGCGATATTTGTTAAAGGCGACTCCACGCTTAAATCAAGATCGTTCAGCGGGTGGTATGCAGATGGCTGTTTCATTTGTTTTCAACAATGAAGGTGGGGATCGTTTTTACGAGTTGACATCTCAAAATGTTGGGAAATTATTGGCGGCTATTCTTGATAAAAGAGTTATTTCACATGCTAATATTCGCGAAGCTATTCGTCGAGAAGGCCAAATAACTGGTGATTTTACGCAAGAAGAAGCTAAGGAATTGGCGACGTTGCTGAAGTCTGGTTCTTTTACGGCGCCAGTTACTTTTGAAGAAGAGCGTCATATTGGACCAGCCCTTGGATCTGATTCAATTAAGCGTGGCTTAATTTCTTGTTTCGTTGGTCTCGGTCTTATTTTACTATTTAGTCTTTTTTGCTATAAATTATCCGGATTATTTGCATTCTTTGTTTTGATTTATAATTTGATTTTGATTTTGTTCATTCTTTCTCGTATGCATGCGGCATTAACGTTGCCTGGTATTGCTGGTTTAGTTTTGACCGTGGGAATGGCAATTGACTCATCTATTTTAATCTATGAAAAGATCAAAGAGTTACTTGCGCAAGGCATGCAGATTCCTCAGGCTGTTCGACACGGATTTTCAGGTGCAATGGTAGTTATTTTAGATGCAAACATTACAACTTTTATTACTGGCATTGTGCTTTATTATTTTGGTACCGGTCCAATTAAAGGTTTTGCGGTAACATTAATGATTGGTATTATAACTACCTTAATTACGGGCTTGTTCTTTTTGCGGTCTCTGTTTGAAGTTTTATTGACGAGACATATACAAAAATTAAGTATTTAGTATACTTTTTAAGTAACTATGGCGGCGTAGCTCAGTTGGTTAGAGCGGCGGAATCATAATCCGTAGGTCCGGGGTTCAAGTCCCTGCGCCGCTACCAAGTTTTCTCTAATGTTTCTAAAGGTGATTTATGGAGATAAAAGATCTGAATATTCCGTTGATATTGACTGGCGTGCGCCTTCTATCTCCTCTTGTTTTGCCTTTGTTAATTTTTGTTTTATGGCCTATTCATAATGACATTATTCACGTTTTCTTGATGATCGTTTTTTTACTGCTTGGTCTTACTGATTTATTAGATGGTTATTTAGCACGTAAATTTAAGCAGGTTACCAAATTGGGCCAGTTACTTGACCCCATTGCCGATAAGTTTTTAATTGTTTCGACTTTGATTGCATTGCAAGCTGTTGAAGCGATTGGTTTTATATGGGTAATAATTTTGGTTTTACGTGAATTATTTGTTATGGGACTTCGGTATGTGGCGCGGGAGCATCATGTTGCGATTCCCGTGATAGAATTTGGTAAAATTAAAACATGGAGTCAGATTGTTTTGATAGCATACATCTTATCTCCTTATGGTTATTTGTATTCATGGGCGCATCTTATTATTTATTATCTATTGCTCTTCTTTACGATCGCATGCTCTCTTTATTCTGCTTATTGCTATTATCGGGTATGTATAGCCGGAGTATTTGGGAAAAATGAATTTTAATGAATTGGCATTCTGGTTTGATCAACTTGAGCAAGAGAGTTCTCGTTTAAAAATTACAGAAATTTTGAGTGATTTATTTAAGCAAGTTACCGCGCAAGAGGCGCAAATGGTTGCTTATTTTTGTATGGGAACGTTGTATCCACCTTATAAAGTTGTCCAGTTTAACATTGCTCGTAAAAGTGCAGAAAAAGTTGCTGCACGCATTCTTGATATATCTGAATCTGAGGTTAAGAAGCAGTTATCTTCTGTGAGCGATGTGGCTGAATTGCTTAAAGATGGGCATTGGAGGGCTCGTGAAGAGTTGAGCATTAAAGAGATTTATAAAGAGTTGCAAGATTTAGCTTCTATTAGTGGTGAAGGATCACAGGAAGCAAAAATTGATGAATTGATACGTTTATTGCATGATGTGCAACCGCTTGCTGCAAAATATCTTTTACGTATTGTTTTAGGAACATTGCGACTTGGTTTTTCTGATATGACGATGATTGATGCTCTTTCATGGATGTTGGTTGAAAATAAATCGTTATCAAAAAAGATTGAAGATGCTTACAATCGGTGTGCCGATATTGGTCATGTTGCATTTATTGCCAAAAAAGATGGTATTGATGGTATTACGCACATGCGCGTTATTGTGGGGGTGCCAATTAGACCTGCGGCAGCCGAACGTATGCCTTCAGCAGCTGCAATTATTGAAAAAATAGGTGTAGCCGTTGCCGAACCTAAATTAGATGGGTTTCGTTTGCAAATTCATATTAATAAAAGACATGAAAAGCCTGAAATAAACTTTTTTTCGCGCAATCTTGTTGACATGTCTTATATGTATCCTGATTTGGTTAAGGCATTAGAACATATTGATGCAAAAACGGTTGTTTTTGAGGGTGAGGCAATTGCCTTTGACCCTAATACGGGCAGTTTTATGCCTTTTCAAGAAACAGTAAAACGAAAACGTAAGCATGGCATTGAAGAGGCTGCGGAAGAAATGCCCTTGCAGTTATTTCTTTTTGATATGTTATATTTGAATGATCATGAGCTTTTTCATGAGCCCTTGGCTGAACGTCGTTCAAAATTGGTTGATTTAATTGAACGTTCTCCTGTTGATAAAAAAATTGTACAAGTTACGCAAGAGCAACAGGTTTCCACAGCAAAAGAACTCGAGGATTACTTTTTATTGCAAATTAACAATGGCCTTGAAGGTGTTGTGGTTAAACGCCCAGACGCACCTTATCAACCAGGAAAACGTAATTTTAATTGGATCAAGTTGAAACGACTTGAGGAGGGGCATCTTTTAGACACAATTGATGGCGTTATTCTTGGTTATTATTATGGTCGTGGCAAACGTGCTACTTTTGGAATTGGTGCAATTTTGGTTGGCTTATACAACAAATCGTGTGATTGTTTTCAGACGGTAGCAAAAATAGGAACTGGCTTTTCTGACGAGGAATGGCGAGCTTTGAAAAAAAGTTGTGATGTGATTGCAATAGATCATCAACCTAAAAATGTTATTTGCCATAAAGACTTAAGGCCTGATATATGGGTTCGCCCCGAAATTGTTGTTGAAATGACAGCTGATGAAATTACCAGATCGCCCGTTCATACTGCATCAAGTTTTGCATTACGTTTTCCTCGTTTTTTGCGTTATCGTACTGATAAAAACGAATATGAAACGACATCCGTTCAAGAGCTGGAGACTCTTTTTAAGCAACAGCGTCCTTAGGCTTTTCAAATGATTTATTTGGTGTTGCTTTTTGTTTTTGGGTCTTCAAATGCATGTGGCAATAGATCTTGCGCATTATAAATTTTGTAAGAACGATCTATGTTTGCAACAATAATTGGTGCTTTTTGGCATAATTCATAAATGACTTGTCGGCAAGATCCGCATGGGGTTGCTCCATCATTCGTAACAGTTACAACTGCCTTAAATTTGCGATGACCATCAAAAAGTGCTTTTAGTAAAGCCATTCGTTCACCACAACAAATGAGATTAAAAGAACCGCCTTTTACATTGGCCCCGGTTATGATTTGATTATCTTCAGTGAGAACTGCTGCCCCGACTTGATAGGAAGAATAAGGTGTGTAGGCTTTTTTGCGGGCTTCTATTGCAGCATCGATGAGGTGATAAATGGTTTCTTGAGATAGGTTCATTTGCGTCCCTTTCTTGAATCAAAATTTTACTTTGCTCCTGGGACTTATTAATTATATCAGAATCTAGAAATGTGGCTATTTTTTTGCGTTTTATAAAAATTATTCTTTATGGCAAAGGTTGTAAAAATACTTTGCTTCTTGAAGCGGATTGTCTGCATCGGTTATTGATTTGCCTACAATAATGCCATCTGGTTTGAGAGAGATTACTTTTTGTACATTATTGCGATCAATTTTTGCACCGATGAAAATGGGGAGGTTGGTGTTGCCTCGAACGAGGTCCCATTGATCGAGAAAGGCGAGAGATTCTCCTTCATCATATGGTTTATGCATTAATATTGCGTCGCCCCCAAATCCTTGCGCATCCATAGCGGTTTGTCCTGGGGCATCCGTATCGATGAGATCGATCATTACTTTTAATTTATATCTATCTGCTGCTCTGGCGACCGTATAGAGTACGCTTTTATTGGTGCCACCCATAACCGTAATCCAATCAGCACCAGCTTTTGCCATGATTTTTGTTATTTCTTCGCCGCGGTCAATAATTTTGGTATCAGCAACAATTGTTTTATCGGGAAAATTTTTTCTAAAAGCTTCTACTGCAGACGTCCCAAATTGAAAGAGCATTAATGAGCCTACTTCAAGCTGGTCGCAATAATCATTTACTTTTTTAGCAATGGAAAGAGCTTGATCAAGATCAGTCATATCAAATGAAATTTGTAATTTCATATAGATCCTTTTTTTTGTGGCGAATTTCATTATATCACTATTTAGCAAGTTTGAAAAAATAGGTCTATTATGCAGTTAAAATTTTATCTTGTGAGAGTCGATCGGTTTTAGTTAATATTTTTACTGGCGCGAAAAATTGTTTGATATTAAGAATAAATAATGCATTGGTTATTCTATCGAGTCCGCGTTTTGCATAGATTGATGGTAAAACAAGATTTGGAAATTTTGTAGTTGGTGTAACGCCCAGAGGAACATAGATGTTTTTTGGTTTAGCGATAATAACGATAGAATGAATAGGAATATAATTGTTTTTAGGCAAATTAACTTTTAATACTTTCCAATAACGTATTTTTGTTTCCGGGTCTTTATATTTTTTAACTTGAAACATGGCTGTTTGTTCTGGATCAACAATTTGCCATTGGTTGATGGTGTTGTCTAATAGAAATGTTGGTTTTAATTGATGAGTGATAACCAACATAAATTGTTCACGTTGTGCTTTTCGCGGGAATGAGAGTAAGCCAAATTCATTAGAATGCGAGAGATATCCATTATATAGTCCATAAATACCACCATTAACTGGTTGATAAAAGGTCGATCGCATTAATTGTTTAGGAAGAAATTGTGGTGATATTCGCGCAATATTCTTTTGTTGCTCTTCATCTGGATATTCTTTAATAAACATATTGATCGTGTAGTGACTTGCTTCTTGCTGTGGATTTGTATTTAAAAAACTTAAAAGGGTACATGCTATAAAAATTTTTTTCATGTTGCTCCTTTTTTCTCTAATTTTTTCTTATTGTTATACTATCATTGTGAATAAATAAAAAGCTATAGTTTAGGAACGCGTATGCCTAGAGTGCCATTAAAAAGTGTTTGGCGAGTCTTTGCTAAAAAATATAATTTATCCGATTATCAACTTGCGCAATTTGAGCGTTATTTACAGGAACTTAAGGAGTGGAATAATCGCATTGATCTTACCGCAATTACTGACGATCAAGAGGTGGTTGAATTACATTTTGATGATTCTCTTCAAATATCACAATTTGTTGATTTTTCTAAAATGACCGCATGTGCGGATATTGGTGCTGGCGGTGGGTTTCCCGGTATTCCCTTGAATATTTTTTATCCTCAATTGCCTTTTTATCTGATTGAGGTAAAGAGAAAAAGAATTCAATTTTTAGAGCACGTGATTGACGTGTTAAAATTAGAAAATGCGATGGTATTTACGCTTGACTGGCGTACTTTTTTAAGAAAAACAGAATTTGCGATTGATCTCTTTTGTGCACGTGCTTCGCTTGATTTAGAAGAGTTGATTCGCATGTTTAAACCTGCGTGTCCTTATAACGATTCCTCTTTGGCTTATTGGGCTTCACGTAAGTGGGAGCCGACAGAAAAAGTGGCTCCGTTAGTGAAAGAAGATTGGGACTATTATGTTGGAGGGAGAAATAGACGAATTATTTTATTGAAAAAATAGTTTTGTGTTTGATCTTTGTCATTGTTTATGCTTTCCTGTTAGGGTTGTTTTTGTTTGGTAAGGGAGTTTTGTATGCGCAAGAATGTTTTAACAAGTTACTTTGAAGGAATTTTTAACCAAACAGACGGTGAAAGTTATCGGGATATTTTTCGTTACTTTGCTCCCGAGTTTATTACTGCATTAGTTTTTTATTCAGCGTTATATTTGCTTGATGCACGATTTGTTGCGGTTTTAAAATCAACGAGTCGTTATGCGGTTCTTGGTCTCAGTAATAATTTTTTACATTTTGTAATCAAAAGTGCTGAAGCGATGGCAGTAAGTATAACGGTACTTTGTGGTAAATATAATGGTGCGGGGTTATATCAAAAAGTGGGACGTGCATTTGTAGATGCTTTTTGGGTTATTGCGTTAGTGGGGATTGTTTTTTCTGCATTTTTATATTTTGGTGCTTATTATATTTATTATTTTTTGGGAGTAACGCCGAAAATGATTTATTTGGGTATTCCCTTTTTGCGTACACGAGCAGTTGGTATTTTATTTTTATTTATGTACTTAGCATTTGTATCTTTTTTGCGTAGTTTGAAAAATACCAAAACGCCGATGTATATTTTTGTTCTTGGGGCATTTGTTTTTATTTTTTTTGATTATGCGTTGATTTTTGGTAAATTCGGTTTTCCTCAATTAGGTTTGTTGGGTTCTGCTTGGGCAACAACGATACAATATTTTTTTATGTGCATTCTTGCTTTTTGTTATATTTTTTGGGGGACGGAACGTCGCAAATATGCAATTCAACTTTTTTCTTCATTAGATTGGGATTGTATTAAAAGAATACTTACATTAAGTTGGCCGATGATATTAGATAAAGCCTCAATTGCAATGGCATATATTTGGTTAGGTAAAATGATTGCGCCTATGGGGAAATATGCACTGGCAAGTTACACGGTTATCAAAGATATGGAGCGATTTGCTTTTTTGCCTGCGGTCGCCTTTGCTCAAATCATTACTTTTTTAGTAAGTAATGATTTTGGTCGCGAAAATTGGCGTGGAATATCATCCAATATTAAAAAAATTGTTTTTTTGACGTCGATAATGGTATTTGCTTTATTATTTATTTTTTCGCTTTTTCCCGAATTTTTTATCGGCATGTTTGATCAGAAAGATACATTTACATCTTTTTCTTCTAAAATTTTTCCTGTTCTCAGCCTGTTTGTTTTTTTTGATTTGTTACAACTTATTTTGGCTGGTGCATTACGCGGTGCTGGTGATGTGCGTATTGTTATGTGGACACGTTTAATTGTATGTTTTGGTTTTTTTGCACCACTTTCATATTTATTTTCTCTCATTCCAATGAATAATATATGGGTTAAATTTATTTTAATTTATGTTATGTTTTATGTAGGCAATGCGCTTATGAGTATCGTATATATTAAAAGATTTCGGTCGGGAGAATGGGCTCGGCAGTCAGATTAAGGATCAGTTTTTATGAAAATTACACGTGATGAGCTATTAAGAATTGCAGATATTTCTAAATTGGAAATAAGGGAATGTGAAATTGAGCCACTTGTTTCTCAATTGCAGGCAGTTTTAAGTTATGCTGAACGTGTTAATCAAGTAGCGGAAGATATCGCTACAAATTCTTCAGATAAAAATATAAATATTATGCGCGAAGATAGTGCGTGTTATTGTGTGTCTACGCCGATTCTTGCACAGGCGCCTGAGAGAGAAGAAGATTATTTTGTTGTTCCTAAAATTTTGTAGTGCTTCAAAGGTGATCAATGAATGAATTAGCTTTCGCGACGATTGATGAATTAAAATCAAAATTAGCTTCAAAAGAAATTTCACGTGAAGAATTGTTAACTTTTTTTATTAATCGTTTTAAAAAATATGACAGTCAACTCGGTGCTGCATTAGAAATTTTTGATAAAGATTCAATTTTAGAAAGATCGTCTCAAGAGGGTTTTCTTGCGGGAATTCCGGGTATCCTTAAAGATAATATTGCTCAAGAAGGACGTACTTTGACATGCGCTTCTAAAATTTTAGAAGGATTTGTTTCCCCTTATGATGCAACTGTTTCAAAGCGTTTAAAAAAGGGCGGGGCATTACTTATTGGGCGTGCGAATATGGATGAATTTGCAATGGGTGCATCAACCGAATATTCTTCATATTTTAAAACGCATAATCCATGGAATTTGGATCATGTTCCGGGTGGTTCAAGTGGTGGATCGATAGCGGCGGTTGCTGCTGGGCTGGTACCATGGGCGTTGGGATCTGAGACGGGCGGCTCTGTTCGTTTGCCCGCAGCCTTTTGTGGCATTGTAGGATTAAAACCTACCTATGGACTCAATTCTCGCTTTGGGCTTGTTGCTTATGCTTCATCATTTGATCAAATTGGCATTGCTACCAGAACGGTGAAAGATAATGCTCACGTTCTTTCGGTTATTGCGGGAAAAGACGAATGCGATTCTACAACGGTAGATATTGGCAAAAAAGATTACACGAAAAATTTAGATGGTGTGTTCCCCAAAGGATTAACAATTGGAATTATTGACAATATGTTGAATGCAGAAGGGATGATGCCTGAAGTACGAGAACTTGTTGAGAATGCAATTAAAGAATTTGAGAAGCTTGGTGCAGTTATTAAATCGGTTAAGATACCGGTTGTCGATTATAGTGCAGCGGTTTATTTTATTTTAAGTCGTGCTGAAGCTGCATCTAATTTAGCTCGTTTCGATGGCGTTCGTTATGGTTATCGTGATAAAAAAGTTCAGACTCTTGATGAAATGTATCGTGAAACGCGCCATGATGGGTTTGGTGCAGAAGTACGATTAAGAATTTTGACAGGTAATTATGTATTGTCTGCTGGCCATGCTGCTGATTTTTATAATAATGCGAAAAAAGTGCAACAATTGATGCGTGCCAAATTGGATGAAACATTTAAAGGTGTTGATCTTTTATTAACGCCAACACAAGGGGCCCCTGCTTTTAAATTTGGTGCTTATGATGCAGATCACTTACAGCTTGATTTAATGGACTTTTTTACGTGTTTTGCAAATATTACGGGTGTTCCTGGTTTGGCGTTGCCAGCAGGTTTTTCGAAAAACAATTTGCCCATTGGCTTTCAATTGATTGGGCCGCATTTGAGCGAAGAGTTGTTGTATCAAGTTGGTTATGCGTATGAACAAAAGACACCATGGCACAAGATGCAGCTCCCTCTTTTTATGTAAAAATGTTATTTTTTACTTGAAAATTTTCCTTCGTCGTCATACATCAGCCGAACCTATATGACCTTAATGCATTTTTTTTGCAAGGGAATAATATGGATTCTTTTCGGTTGTTTGTTCAGATATTGTCAATTGTCGTCGGTTTATTGGTTGGTTGCAGTGATAATGAGAATATTTTTTTCAAGTGTAATCATCATATTCATTTTGAGCTTTTTTCTCGAGAATAAAGAGAATGCGTGAAGTTATCAAACAAAAAGCACCGGCTGTCATGAGCGGCCAGTTTACTTCTTTTTCAATATTTAAAAACCAATTTAAACCAGGAATGGAAAGACTGGATCCTTTAATAATACAGATTGGACCTATCAGATTAAGGAAAAAATGGGTAAGTGGATATTCTGTTTTGGGAAATGACTTAAGTTCTTGTGCGCATAAGAAAAATGTTAAGAATATAATGGATTTATTCATAAGAAAATCCTATTAACTTTTTTCTTAATTCTTATGCTAAATAAAAATAAGTGCAACGGGGTTTTTGTTTTTACTTTATATGCTGTGTTTTTCGCAACGGGCTGCGCTCGCTTCTGATATTTCTTTCCAATCTTCTTTGCAAAGATGCCTTTTACGCCAAGCCTTTCCTTCTGGGGAATCCTTGGATGGGACAAGTTCACTTATTTCATGAGCACAAGCCGAACATTCCAATTTTTTTGTAAGATCTTTTTCAGATACAGGACGCAACCAATGATCTAATGCTTCGCCACATTTTTTTGTTGCGCCAAAAACTATTTGATTATAAAGATAATCGCATGGACATTCCCAGGCACTTTTATCTATACCCATTCTTTTTTTTACGTCTTCAATATATGGCTTTGCAATAATTGATACAAGCGAATGCATACTAATAGAAATTATGCTTTGTAAAAATTTAGATTCATGTTTTTTGTGGGCAGCGCTACTTAGTTCTGCAAAGCGTTGCATTCCCGTGGGAGCACCAGCTAGTTGGTCCTTTTCAGTTATAATCGGAACTAATGTATCGGCTATTGTCCCATATATTTCGGGAATTAAAAGATCTATTACTGGTCTTGCAATTTCTTCTGGAAAATCTGTTGATCGTTCAATTTTTTCTGGTAATTGAGTTAATTTTATTATGGTGGAAGCACTTGCAGAAAGGACATGTTTTACCACCGGATTGAACACAGTGTCTCCTTTTTCTTTAATAGCAAAACGTTCTCTATAAAGTTTTCCAAATGTTTGAAGCCACGCTGTGCCAAAAGGATTGGCTGATATTGTTGATGTCAGCAGCGATAGTAATATAAATAGCCGTTTCATAGATAACCTCCATTAAACAATTAAATACGGTTGGTCTTTGTTTTATAATAACATTTTTGGAAAAAATGTCAATTAGAAAAAGGCTCTGTCTCCCGTCCTCTCTCTTGGTTTCCAGGGGGATAGATGGGGTTCGATGCTGGATTTGTTATGAATTTAATTGTTTTTTGTGTTTTTCACAGCATTTCTCTTCGTTTTTAAGTTGCACAGCAACAGGTTCAAGTTGTTCTCTCCACGAATGATCTTGAGGCAGTTGATCGATTACTTCTTGAACACATTGGCAGCAATTGCAGCTATGAGCGGTTTTAATGACCAATTTTTCTTCGTAATGTCGATTGATTTTGTCCATTATAATGCTGCCAGCCGGGTCAATAATAAAGTGATCTAATGCCCAATTTTCAGTGAGATCGATGCTGTAGTTAATCGGATAGAGACATGCTGTCGGTATGCCGGTTTCTTGGAGTTTTATATTAAATTTTGTTCTTGATTGTTCAAGTTGTTTGTTTGCAAGTTGCATAAGGCCAAATTTAATCCCCATGAGTAAAGTTGCACTTATTTTTTTTGCTTGATTTGCTTTTTCTTCATAATTTGTACGATTTTCGTTATAAATTGTTTTAAAATGTTGGCATCCGATAGTTTCACTTTGATCAATATCATGTGTTAAAAAATGGATGGTAACTTCTTGCTCTTCTGCCGGTTGGATTCCGCAGCAGGCATCAGCGGTTAATTTACTCAGAGATAGAGCAAAAATGTTTTTTAATTTCTGAGAAACAAGGATTCTGATTTTATTTATTTGGAGGGAGAGCTGTTCTTTTTGATCTTGCGGAATGTCTGCATTTTCTAAAAATTTTTCAATTTTCTCGCTTGTCCATTGTTCGGGGTCTTTAAGTACTTCATGTGCGAGCCAATTGAATAAAATTTGGGTGCCCTTTTGTGTTATTGCATGGGCCCATGGATAATTATCCAAAGATAAATCAACGATCGGTTTTTGTTCCATTGTATAAGTTGTGCTACTTAAAGTAATAAAAAAAAATAATTTATTTTTCATGGAAATCCTATTGCGTTTGTGCGTTTGATTATAATAAAGCTTTTTTTTCGAGCAAGAAGCTATTTTATGCTATAATGATACTATGAATTATTGGAATAAAAAGGTACATATTGCAGGAAAAGAATATGCGCGTTTTTTTGCGGGGCCACTTGATGGTTATACTGATTCAGCTTTTCGGCAATTAGTGCGTGAATTTTCACCTAAAAATCTTTTATATACTGAAATGCGGCATGTCGCGTCATTGGTCAATGATAAGCGAAGAAGAGCATTTCAATTTGAGACGATTGAACAGCCGTTGCAGTTTCAGATAACAACGAATGATCTTTCATATCTTCACCAAGCGTTGGATTTAATTTTATCCTATAATGTTGCTGGCATTGATTTAAATATTGCGTGTCCCGCAAAAAATGTTATTCGTTCTCGTTCAGGGTCAGCTTTGATGGCTGATAAAGGATTATTACAACAAGTTTTAATTATTTTGCGTGAGTGTACGTTGCTACCATTAACCGTAAAGATGCGTGCAGGTTTTAAAGAAAAAAATGCATGTGATATTGTACAATTAATTGAAGATTGTGGTGTTGATGCGGTTGCCGTACATCCGCGATTGCAAACTGAGCGTTTTAGTGGTGAGCCTGATTATTCCCTTGTTGCAGAGATGAAAAAGCGTGTAAAAATACCGATCTTATATTCGGGGGGCATACATACATTTGCTGATGCAAAAAATGTTTATGAAAAAACGGGTGTCGATGGTTTTTTGATTGGACGTGGCATGTGGGGTAAGCCTTGGAAACTAGCTGAACTAGATGCGCAGGCACAAGGACAAGAATTTAATATTACATCACGAGATATTTATCAGGTGGCCGTCAAGCATCTTGAATATTTGCTCTGTTTGTATCAATCTGATGGATTATATAATTTTCGCAAACATCTTCCTTTTTATATTTATGATTTTGAGGGAGCTTCCGCTTTGCGTCAATCATTGATAACATCAGAATCGGTGGATGAGGTTAAAGAGGGTTTGAAAAAAATAGTGAGGGATTAGTGGAGCGGCAAACGGAATGGGTTTGGCGGGCAATTCTTTCATTGTTGTTGCTTCTTTTTATTTATTTATTTACGCCGGTATCTTGCATGGTGAACAATGTCGGGAATATGTTCTTATATCCCTTTTTAAAAGGATATTGCGTTATTCAGTATCGCATTGAAAATGTTTCGCATTGGTTTAAATCTCAGCAAGAATTGGAGATTCAATTAAGAAAAGTTATTTGTGAACGCGATCAATTAGCGCATGAACTCATTGAGTTACAATCTATGCAAGATTATGCCAATGATATCAAAGATATTATTATTTTTAAGCAACGTTATAAAAATTTTAATGAAGGATTAATAGGCCAAATATTATTATGCCATTGTGCTGAAGACGAACATTATATTCTTGTTGAAGGGGGCAAAGATAAGGATATTTGTGAAGGAATGCTTGCGTTGGCACATAATAATCTTATTGGACGTGTTTCGGATGTTTATGCTTCATATAGTAAAGCGATTTTATTAACTGACCGACGTATGAAAGTAGCGGGGTATTGTAGTAAGACAAAAGCACAAGGAATTGTGGTGGGGCTTAACGAGCCTTGTCTTAAATTGAAATTTGTTGCTCATACAAAACATCTGCGTAAAAATGATCTTGTTATGACGAGTGGGCAAGGAATTTGTTATCCTCGTGGCCTTTGTTTAGGTGCGATTGTTGATTTTGTAAAACACCATGTTGAATATGATATTACCCTTGCTCCTTTAGTTAATGTACAGGAACTTTCTTTTTGTATATTGTTGCACCCTGATAAATATATTAGTGGATAGTTGGCGTGTTTAAATAATCCACGATCTGGGCTTTTGTTTGTTGAATGAGAGAAAAAAGTGGCTGTGTGTCTTGTGAGGTGAACAATTTTTTAAAAAGTGATGGATACGTGGGTTTAATCCATTCAATTTCATGCTCAATGAGTGCCAATTCCTTAATTTTTTGAGCAGCATTAAATTCAGATCCAATTTCGTCTACCAGGCCATTTTTAAGAGCTTGTGTTCCGGTAAAAATTCGACCGTTTGCCCATTCAGAAGCATTTTTTAATGATAGTTTTCGTCGACAAGCGACATCTTTGATAAATTGTTGGTAACAGTTGTCAGCTAATTGCTGTAACATTTCTTGTTGTTGAGGCGTAGATTGGGTAAAAGGGTTAAGTGCCGATTTATAGGCACCAGATTTTTCGATTTCATACTGAATATGCCATTGATTTAAGAATTCATTTATTTTGAATTGATTAATGTAGCTTCCAATGCTGCCAATAAGTGCGGATGGGGCAGCAATAATATAATCTGCCGCAATAGCAATATTATAAGCACCTGAAACACAGAGATTATATGTTAATGCTACGACTGGTTTTGTATGTGCCACTTTGAGATGCATTATTTCGTTATAAAGTGCTTGGGAAGATCCTGCAGCTCCTCCTGGAGAGTCAATTTCGAGCAAAATTGCTTTAATTTCTTTGTTTTTGAAAAATTTTTCAAAATGTTCTTGAAGAAAACTGATGTCATCAATGGTGTTGTTTATTTTTATGCGGGCAATCTGTGTTTTGGGCTTCAACATATTTTTATACTGATCTTTAATTTCTTTCAAAAGTTTCGGTGTTAAATTTATAAGTAACAAAAGAAAAAATAGTGAAATAAAAAAATTTATTATTTTTGGCATGATTACTCTCAATTTTATGATTATTGTTAAGTATATAATTGATTGATAAAAAAAGAGAGATGGTTTTAATTAATTTTTGACTTTAAGTGACAATTACTTTAATATATTCATTGAAATGAAGAGTCCGTGGGCGGTTAGCTCAGTTGGTAGAGCATCAGTCTTACAAACTGGGGGTCACAGGTTCGAGTCCTGTACCGCCCACCAGTTTTTCATCGTAAAGCTGCTTTCGGGGGCTTTATTAATTGAAAGTTATTTCCTCGGTAGCTCAGTTGGTAGAGCAAACGACTGTTAATCGTTGGGTCGCAGGTTCGAGTCCTGCCCGAGGAGCCAGTCTTCGTTTATCCGGGCTTTCAAGCTCGGCAAACTTTGTCTGGCACGGCCATAATTTGTATGGTAAACTATATATCTTGAAATCTATTTTCCCGAAAAGTTCTTTTTTCGGGAGTCCAGTGTAAAATCTGGGGTTGTAGCTCAGTTTGGTTAGAGCGTCCGCCTGTCACGCGGAAGGTCGCGAGTTCGAGTCTCGTCAACCCCGCCAGTCTTCGCTCCGGATGGAGCTTCGTCTGGCACAGCCAGTTAAAAGGCGTAGACTGTCTCGGCGAAGCATTTATACGAAGACGGACCAAGTTAAAAATAATTTATGTATTACGTCTATATAATTAAATTTTTTCAATACAATTATATGGATAAGGTTACAGATTTCGTGGGGTCTGTTGTTTTATACAATAGACTGTGCTATCGATGACAATTACCCTTTTCACAAATAAATATACTTTTTTATTTTAATCTTTTCTTAATTTTTTCGAATTCCTTTACCTTCTTGATAATAGCCTTGTAAGCATCTATTTCAAGAAATACCTTTTTCTTTTTGCCTTTTTCATCCTTAACGAAAAAAGGTTCTATCAATACCATTTTTTTCTTTTTTAGCATAATTCACCATATTAAATTTTTATATATTTCTTTTCGATGTCCCACATCAATTACAAGTATAATAACTTCTTGTTCATAGATAGTATAAATAACTCTATATTGTCCACTACGTAATCTATACAAATTCTTCTTATCTACTATTTTTTTCACATCAACCATATCTTCTTTTGTGACAAGCAAGTTAACTTTTCTTAAAACCGTATTCGCATCTTTCTTATCAATCTTATCCAAATTCTTTTTAGCCCGTTTTGACCAAACAATACTAAACCCCTTTAAATTCATGCCCCAATTCCACTTATTTGCCAAAAATTTCTTTTTTCACATCTTCCATAGATATGGTATCTTCCAAATTAAATGGTTCTAGCTTTTCAACAAGCTTATAATCATAATAATCTTCCAACTCTTCTATCAAATAATCAAAATCCTTAATTGATAAAAGAACTCCACGTTGTCTGTTTTCTTCATCATATATAAACTCAGGCTTTATTTTTCTCATTTTACCTTTCACCTATTCATAATCCTCTAAATAAATTGATTATACTATAACATATAAAGCTTTAAAAAGACTGGTCTCTAGGGCCCGTTGAGTTTTCACAAATTTTATAAAAATTTCAACAATCAGCCGTTCGTTCTGAGCGAGTGATTGAGCGAACGAAGTGAGGCGAAACCCGAGTCGAAGAATTGAGTAAAATTATCCTTCGACTTACCCTTCGATTCATTTATTCACTCTTAATTTGTTCCAAAAAGGCTTCAAATTAAATGTAACGATTAGACTGTTTAGTAAGTAATAAAAAGGTAAAAAGTAATCTACCACTGACCAGTCAGTGGTAGATTACTTTTGTTTATTTTTGAAGATTTGTTGCAATATTGATTAAGTCTTGAGGTAGTTTATTTCCAATAATATCGATAACCGTATTAAGTATCGAATTTATATTTTTAGGTAGCGATACATTCAAGTTTTGTTGAAGCATGAGTAATGGAGTTTTTGTTAGTGTTGAACCAAGATTGCCGCCATCCTGCATTGTTGTTGCAGTGTTTTTCAGTACATCAGCTAATTTTTTCTTAATGTTGCTTATTCGTGTAGAAAGCTCTGGGATTATGGTTAATTTAAAGAATTTTTGTGCTGGCTCTTTGATCATATCTTTTATTTTATCAACAGGATTTGAAAGACTTACAAATTTCTTTAAATCGCCAGGAATGCCCTTAATTTTGTTGGCTATGCTATCAGGAATGCCTTTTACATATTTTACCGTATCATCTATTTCTTTTGCTAAAGCACTGATTGATTCATTGAGTTTTTTAATATCTTCATCGGTTATTTTTTTTATGAGTGGTGGAAGATTTTTGGCGGTATCTTGGAGTTTGTTTTGAAGTGTTGTTACCCGCTTTTGTAGGTCGGGTAATCGATCTTGAAATTTTTTAAGAGCATCAATGATCTCTTTTTGTGCAAGCAGTTCTTTTCGTTTATCATCTAACTCTTTGATCTTTGCTTGAATGATATTGATTTTTTCTTTGATGAAGTTGATTGATTTTTCTATATTTTTTTCAAGTTCTAACGCTGCAGCAGTTTTTGTTGGTAAAGATTGAAGTTTTTTAATGCTTTGCAACGTTTCAGTAAGTTCTTTTTTTGCTGGCATGAAATCATTCTGGTAGAAAAGAATAACATTCTGAACAAATGTTATTAATCGGTTAATAGTTTCTTGAAGTTGCGGGAGTTTATTATATAAATCAGCGCCCATTAATTCACGTTCTGTTTGTATTGAGAGAGTTTCTGGTTGTGTTGTTGTACTTGCTGATTCAAGCGTTGCTGCTAAGTTTTCTAAGTCTTTTGAAATTGAATTGAGATTATTTCTCAGATTATCACTCATTAATAGTTTTCCACTGATGCCAAAATCTTTTTGAGTCTTGGCAAGATTGGCAAAGATGATACTTGCTTTTTTAGTTATTTGAGCAAGCGCTCGAACTGATTCTTTCGGTGATACAGCGTTTATATTTTGTGCCATTTGATTGAAGCTGGATTGGGATTCTTTGAGCGTTTGCATAAGAAGATTTAATTTGGGTTTTTGTTCTGCTGAAAATTTATTAACTTTTTCTTCTATGGTGTTAAATTCTGCGTTTAATTCTTCTAGTGCAGCGATTTTATCAAGCAAGTTTTTGGCGCTTGTTAATTTTGCTATCAAATTTTTAAGTTTTTCAATGTCGGTTGAAAAACCTTGTTTAACATTTTCAACTTTTTCATAGACATCTTGAGCATTTTCAATATGAGTTGGTAAAATTTTTCCAAATACGGAGAGTGAACTTTGTGCGTTATCGATGACAATTTGTAGTTGGCTGATTAAACCATTTTTTTGTGTAAGTGCCGATTGAAGATTGCCAATATCTTTGCCAACTGAACCGGCATTTTTTGAAATTTCATCAAAGTCACTTTTGAGTGCGAGAGGATCAAGCCCTGCAAGCGTAATTTTAACAATTTGATTAACCGCTTCCTTAAGAAATGTTTGAGGGTCTCCCGTTGCTGCTTGATAAACGCCTTGAGCGGTCTTAATTAATTGTCCGGGAGTTTGTGTGATTGTTGATGGTTTAGTGATGTCAAATCCTGTTACATCTTGGGTGAGGTCAAGCGGTGTGGCTGTTTTTAATGATTCAATATTTGCAATATCTTTGACTGATGTGGTTATATCGCCAATCGTTCCGCTTATTTTTCCCATGTCGCCGAGGGATCCTGTTACATCTCCAACGTCAATGCCTAGATCAACGGCATTAAGTGATAAGGTTGCAAGAATCAAATAAAGAATTTGTGGTGATTTCATATATTTCTCCTAACTTTAAATTTTTATCACACTATACTCACCGATTAAATTTTATTTCAAGTCTTTTTATTATTTTTACTCATTTTGTAGTGTTTGATGCTCTATGCTATAATATATGTAAATATTACATAGGGGAAAAATTCATGGCGCCTATTCAAATTCCGCAGGATTTAATGATTGATGTTGCATTAAATCCTACTTTTATTGCGACGTTTACTTTATTTATTGCATTGTTACTTGTTGGCACCATTGGTATCGGTAAATTATGCAAGCGGTTTTTCAACTTACCAATTATTGCGGGACAAATTTTGGGTGGAATCGTTTTAGGTCCCTCTTTGCTCGATATTTCTCATTGGAATATATTTAAGTTGCCATTAGCGCTGATGGACCATGCTTCTCAACAGGTTTTTGTATTTCTTTCAGCGGATATTTTTCTCTTATTTGTTTGCGCGATTTCTTCTGCTATTACCGTAGCCTATTTGCTTTGGGTGGCCGGATATGAAACTGACATTAAAGATATGATGAAAGTTGGGGTTACTGCAACAAGCGCTGGGTTTTTAGGTGCGATTATGCCAATTATTATGATTGTTAGTTTGGCATATGTATTTTTTCCTTCTTTATCATTAGTAATGCCGATAGGTTTAGGATTGATTTTTTCTGCTACGAGTGTTTCTATTCCTGTTGCGATGCTTGTTGCGCAGCAAAAAATGCATTTGAGAACTTCAAAAGCTACATTGGGAGCTGCGATTATTGATGATATTTTAGCAGTTCTCTTTTTGTCACTTTTTATGGTTGCGTTACAAACAGGGCTTTTGGGAAAAGCAATATCGTTGCCCGGTGTTCATACGGCTTCATTAGGTGTTTCGCTCGGAAAGATGGTCATCGCATTTGTAGTTCTCTTTGTTGTTGGGTACAAATTATTGCCTAAGATTTCTGAATGGTTGCAAAAAGCTCAATATGCTCATTTAATTGCTCCCTTTGCTCTTTGTATGATGCTTTTTTATTTCTCTTTTGCAGAATTATTTGGTGGTTTGGCCGGGATAACTGGTGCTTATTTTGCTGGGCTTTTTCATCGCAAAGGTGATGGGCGCCATCGTGCAGAGCGTACGCTTTCTCCATTTATCAATGCGATCTTATTACCGCTTTTTTTGGGTTCAATTGGCTTACAAGTAAATCTTCAAATTTTGACATTAGTTGAATGGTTATGGGTTGTAGGATTACTTTTGATTGCTATTTTTTCCAAGTTAATTGGTACCTATATGGCAATTGGATTGAGTAATTTGTCAGGCCGACGGGGCAATAAAAAATGGAGCTTGTTGGAAGGATATATATTTGGTGCATCAATGGTTGCCCGTGGCGAGGTGGGATTAGTTGTAGCGACTATTTTACGTGGAACACAGCTTATTCCAGATTCTTTTTATGTTATTTCCGTTGTGGTGATTGTATTAACGACGATTGCGACGCCGATTATGCTTTCAATTGGTTTTTCAATGCAAGAGCAAAGAAAAGCTGAGCCAAAAGAGGCTCATGATGATGAGGCGTTTCTAGGTAATTTTGCCGTTATTGGTAATAGCCAGATGTTTAATATTATTGCGTCGCTTTTAGAGCATGCCTATCATATTGGTACGGCGGTCAGCATGAGTGAGGGGCATCGAATTTTAGATCTAGAGGGAAAAAAGGTGCGGATTGTTCTTACGCCAGAACGTGGTATTTATATAAAGGGAGAAAAGGGTGAAATTGAGCAGATTTTAACGCTCGTTTCTGATAGCTTGAGAGATGAATTGTCTCGCATGCCACGTCAGGTTGATGCAGCACCATAACTTTACAATATGTGCGATTTGTAGCATAATTAAAGTAATAGAGAAGATTATTTTTTAAAGAGGTTTTGAGAATGAAAAAAGATATCCATCCAGAGTTACATGAAGTTATGGCAACCTGTACATGTGGTGCCACATTTCAAACACGTTCCGTTGAATCAAATATTAAAGCGACATTGTGTTCACATTGTCACCCTTTTTTTACTGGTAAACAAAAATTTGTTGATACCGCTGGTCGTATCGATAAGTTCAAGAAAAAATACGGAAACATAAAGAAGTAAGAGGTATTTATCGTGGCCGATCAGAATCGGTGGGATAAAATACAGTCACGTTATGATGAGCTGACGCGCTTACTGATGAGTTCGTCAATTGATCCGCGTGAACGCCATAAGATTCAAAAAGAACATTCTTATCTTAATTCGTTGCTCGTTAAGTATCAAGAGATTAAAAATCTTGAATCAAATATTACATTAGCTCAACAAGAAGCAACTTCTTCTGATATTGAGATGCGTGAATTATATGAAGAAGAGGTTCACAATCTTGAAAAGCGCAAAGAGCAGCTTTTTAAAGAACTTGATACATTGATGTATCCACCAGATGAGCAAGATGCGCATGGTGCTTATATTGAGATTCGTGCGGGTGCTGGTGGACAAGAAGCAGCACTTTTTGCTGCTGATTTAGCTAAAATGTACATCAATTATGCCTTAAAGCGTGGCTGGGAAGCTTCCATTGTCGATTTTCATGAAACTGATCTTAAGGGATATCGAGAGGTTACGCTCAGCATTGATGGAAAAGGTGCTTATGGTGCTTTAAAATTTGAATCTGGCACCCATCGTGTGCAGCGTGTGCCTGAAACAGAAACGGCTGGTCGAATTCATACATCAACAGCGACTGTTGCTGTTTTTCCAGCGGTGACGCAGCAAGAAGAAGTCGCTATCGATCCACAAGAATTACGTATTGATGTCTTTCGGGCTGGTGGTGCTGGTGGGCAGCATGTAAATAAAACAGAATCTGCTGTTCGCATTACCCATATTCCGACGGGAGTTGTCGTTAGTTGCCAAGATGATCGTTCTCAACATAAAAATAAAGCTAAAGCTCTGAAAATGTTGCAGTCACGGCTTGCAGTTGCAAAGAAAGAGCAAGACGCAGCAAAGCGTGGTGCTGAACGAAAAGAGATGGTGGGAACTGGTATGCGTGCCGAAAAAGTTCGCACTTACAACTACCCACAAAATCGTGTAACTGATCATCAAGTGGGATTAACTTTAAAAAAACTTGATATTGTGATGGCTGGTGAACTTGGTGAAATCATTGATGCATTGCAAGACAAAGAGCAAGAAGATCGTCGCAAGCAGCCGCTTTACATGCCTTAAAAATTTTGTTACTTTTCTTCCAATCGTGTTGAAGTAAAAAAAATAATTTTTTATTTAAGGAGTTTTCATGAAAAGTTCTGTGTTGGCATTAGTGTTATTAGTTTCGAGCTCAGCAATAGCAATGGAACGTGCGAAAAAAGCTGTAAAATGGGTGCGCGATGAAGCTGGCGTATTAGTTGCTGCAAGTAAAAATGAAGTTGTTGGTAGAGCTGGTGGCGTTTATGATGCAGGTAAAGGTAGATTATTTGCAGTGCCTGGACAAGTAACGGGCGCAGTTAAAGGAGCTCCAGGGTTTGTTAAAGATGAAGCGGGTAAGTTGTATTCTGATACCAGAGATAGTTTGCAACATCCTGTAACAACACTTCGTGGTGTTTCTGGTAAAGCTTTTACCGTTGCCAAGTGGAGTGCTCTTTTGGGTGGTGCTACATATATGATAGCAGAAGTTTTAGAAATTCTTGGATCAACAAGATCGTAAATTTAAATAGTTATTTGATCTAAAGGGAGCTTTCAGCTCCCTTTAATTTTGCACTCAACAGGCCATTAAAAATTTTGTAGACTAATGATGGTCTATTTTATTTTCTTAAATTTTCAAAAAGGTGTGATATGGTGCTGTGGTCCTATCTTTTAGAGCATAATAGATATGCTAATGTGCTCGGAATTTTTGTTATTTTAATTCTCGCTTGGGTTTTATCGACTGATCGAAAAAACTTGAATAAGGGATTGGCGATTAAAGCGTTTATTTTGCAGGTTGTTTTTGGAATTTTGTTATTGCGAGTTCCTTTTATAGAATCAAATTTCATTGAACCAGTTAGTCTTGGCGTTCGTTCTTTATTTAATTTTGCTCGCAATGGAGCACAATTTTTATTTGGTAACCTAATTAATATTAATTTTGATACATGGGGCAGCGTCTTTGCATTTCACACGTTGCCGATCATCGTCTTTTTTGCCGCATTGACGGCAATATTATTTCATTATGGTATTATTCAGCTTGTTGTTCTTTTTTTCAATCGACTTATTCGCCCCTTATTAGGAACGAGTGGCCCTGAAACGTTATGTGCAAGTGCAAACTGTTTTTTGGGTCAAACTGAAGCGCCATTACTAATTAAAAATTATTTAAAAAATATGTCGAAATCAGAAATTTTTGTGGTGATGGTCAGTGGTATGGCGACGGTGAGTGGTTCAATTATGGCTGTTTATTATGCATGTGGTGTGCCGATGAAACACATGCTGACAGCAGGCATGATGGCTATTCCTGGTTCTATATTAATTGCAAAAATGTTATTGCCTGAAACAGCTGAAACCTCTGGCGACAAAGTTACCTTTGAGCGAGAAAAAGGAAATCTCTTTGAAGTTATTTTTCAAGGAACATCAGCAGGGGTTTCATTGGCGGTCAATGTTGGTGCAAGTTTATTGGTTTTTATATCCTTATTACCATTGGTTGATGTCATTATTGCGTGGGGTGGAACATTATTAAATTATCCGCTTTCACTTATTGGTTTTGCATTGCCGACTTTATCATTAAATTATATATTTGGTTGGGTTTTTGCCCCATTTGCTTATCTTCTTGGATTTAGAGGACAAGAAATGTTGCAAGCGGCACAGGTATTGGGAACCAAAGTGACGATTAATGAGTTTGTTGCATTTAATCAAATGTTGGGGATGCAATTTTCTGAACGTGCGGTTGCATTGTTGACATATGCGGTATGTGGTTTTTCAAATTTTTCATGTATTGGTATTCAAGTTGGTGGGATTGGCGTTTTAGTTCCAGAAAAAAGAAAATGGTTAACGGAGCTTGGACTGCGTGCAGTTTTAGCAAGTTCTTTTGTTAATTTGTTATCAGCATTTATTATTGGTTTATTGATTTAAAAATGATATCACAATTTTTCGTTTATATTCTTAGGTGTGCAGATGATTCATATTATGTAGGGCATACTGATAATCTTGAACAAAGATTGTTTGAACATGCAATCAGAAAATTTTCTGGTTATACGAGTACTCGATTGCCAGTGGTGCTTTTATTTTACCAACGATTTGATTTACGAGAAGATGCTTTTACTGCAGAACGCAAAATAAAAGGTTGGAATCGCTTGAAAAAGGAAGCTTTGATAAAAAATGGTTGGAAGGGACTAATAGAACTTTGTAAAAAATGATGCAACTTTGCATTCGTATCCTTCGACAAGCTCAGGACGAGCGCAATAAAGTCTTTTTGATTCAGTATTTTTTAAAATTGTTAAATTTCACCATTAAGTATTTTTAAGGATGTCATTCTGTATCCATTAAAATGTTCACCGAAGAGAAAATGTATAAGACTGTAATTTAACGCGAGTTCGATAATTCATTGATCAATTAAATATTTTTTCTTAACATAAATTAGACAATTGTTGACATTCTCCTTACAATTTTACTTGACGCGTTCGCCCTGAGGAACGAGCATAGCGAGTGTCTCGAAGGGTTTTACCGAATGCGCAATAAGTTTTTCTATTTTTCTGAAATTACAAAGAAAGTTTAACAAAGAGTGTTCGATAAAACCATTCGACTCACTTTTCACTCCGTTCCAAGTTCGCTCATGGCGACTATCCATTACCCACATCTTTTTTTAAAATAATGTACTCTATAGAAGCTTATTTAAAAAAAGGGTGTGCTTATGTG
>LBRU01000002.1 GCA_000991575.1 candidate division TM6 bacterium GW2011_GWE2_36_25 | reverse complement strand
ACTATGTTTTTTGCGACTCATTTATGCCTCCTCGCTCTTATTATTTTGGAGGCAAAATTATATCTTAGCTAGTGGTCCGAATTTATGGGTTCATTATAGGTTGATAACCGCTGAAAACAAAGGTTGATGTATCAAGTTCTATTGTTTCTTCTGTTTGTAGATTATAAAGCAATTGTTTATTAATGTAGTTATCAAAGTAAGCTGATTCGCTTAGAATGAGATATTTACTATCTTTTGACCATGATGGAATGGGAAGGTAAAGGTTGTCAAAAGTTTTTATACAATGGCCCGAGGGCATCTCTAAGAGGTGCATATATTCAGGGTACATGATAACAACATAACGACCATCTGGAGAAAAACATGCAAAATTTGCATTGTTAAAAGTTTTTAATAATTTGCCAGTTTTAAGATCGAATAATTCAATTGAAGAAGGATTGCAATATAAAGGACGAGTTAAAAGATACTTGCTGTCGTAAGACAAAATTGGAGATAGGCCATAATGACATGTATCAATCGCAGGGTGCAGAGTGGCGGCTAATTCCAATTTTTTTGACTTTAATTGTTCATTGTCTGCAAGGGTAATGGTATTAATGCTCAGGAAACTGATTAATCCAATCATGAATACTTTTTTATAAACCATCTTAAACCTTTTTCACTTAGATCTTACATATCATGTCTAAAAGTATATAAAATGAGCAAAAATGTCAATTGAAGTTCAAGTTTTTGTTTTACTTTTAGATCTATTTTTTGTAAAATACGTCTTCAATTTACTCCACCACGTTTTCTTCTTGATTCCTGTTTTCTCAAATTTTTGTCTTAAATTTATAGAAAAAGTGTGTGTTTCTTCGATGATGATATTTTTATATTCTTGATTAATGAGTCGGTGCCAGTATGGTGAGTTGTCATCGGCGGTCATGCCTGCGATTTCTTCATAAGAATAAATTTTATCGAGATACTGAGCTAATCGTGGAAATAAGAGCTCCTTGTAGGTATTTATCTCTTCATCAAAAAGATCTGTTTTAAATAAATCGACATCAAATTCTTTGTTAAATACTTCTAAGACAGTTTGATAGTAAGAATCACCAAGAATAAAAGTTTTTATGATGCGTTCAATGAGTATCTGTTTTTCTTCCATTATTCATCCTAACTTTTTATTCCCATAAGATTGCGAATAAACATTACAAATTTAAATTGATCAGCCTGAGCAAGTTCTTTGTTGATTTTAGTAAAGAGATCAAAGTCATCCTGTGAAAAGAGAACAAAGTTAATGACTTTGAGGCTTGTTTTATTTTTTTTCACATATTCTCTTACTGTTTCTAAAGCAATGCGTGCAGCCCTGTCTTTGGGAAACGCATAAATAGCTGAACTAATAAATGGAAAAGAGATAGATTTTATCTTGTGTTGTGTGGCAAGATTAAGTGAATTTTGATACGTCTGCTTTAACAGCGTGTTTTGTTGATCCTCATCAGTAATTATTCTGCAATCAGGTCCAACTGCGTGAATAATATGAGTGATTCCTTTGCTTTTTAAATTGAAGCTTCCGGTGATACGAGCTTCTCCGGTTGGGCATCGAACTAAATTGTCATTGATGGGAAATTTGTTACATGCTTGTTGTAAAGCTTTTGATCCTGCCGCTTTAAAAATAGCACCACAGACACCTTGTCCATTCAAAAGTAAATCATTTGCAGCATTAACAATGCACTCGGTTTGTGCTTGAGTGATATCCCCTTGTTCGATGGTAATAGCAGCTTTTTTGCTAAACCACCAAAAACTTTGTGTTTGAAATTGAATTGAAAGAAGTGTTGAAAATAATAAAACTTTCTTAACCATAATAACCCCACTTTAAGCAACAAATACCTATTCTTAGTATACCTTAAAATCGAATCTTTATCAAAAATGGTGTGTATAAAAGCTTAAATATACATGTATCTGTGTGCATTAATAATATTTCAAATAGAAATCTGTTGCCGTTTGGTTTTTTGAAAGATCGCTTATGAATTTATGGATGTTAAGCGTCGAATGTGAAGATTTCTGGTGTATCTTTTCCTTTTTTCCAAGCTGTTGGTTTTTTCAAGGGCAATAGCTTTGGTGAATATTTGAGAGAAGATTATTGGAAGCATCTAGTCAAATCGTTGTGCAATTTTTGTAATGAAGTGGAATTTTTTTCGCAATAACATTGAAAAACAAGAGATTAAATCTATACGTTTTTATTAAAAGCTTATTATAGGGAAAGATATGGTCAAAAGATTAGCGGCAGATCTAGAAAAGCTGCTTGCGACTGAAGAAGCTGCGCAAAAGAAAAAAATGCCATCATTCGTTGAACCGATGTTGGCGACATTAACACACGATTATTTTTATAGTGTTGACTGGATGTATGAGCGTAAATTTGATGGGGAGCGATGTTTGGTATTTAAAAATGGTGATAAAGTAATGTTAAAATCGCGCAATGATAAATTACTCAATGTGAGTTATCCTGAAATAAAAGAAGCGATTGAAAAGTTAACTGATGTACCAAGCATGATTTTGGATGGCGAGGTTGTTGCATTTAAGGGAAGGGTAACAAGTTTTGAGCGTTTGCAACCACGTATGCATGTAACGAATGAGAATAAAATAGGAAATAGTAAGGTAAGGGTTTATTATTATATTTTTGATATTCTATATGTTAATGGTTATGATATTACTAAGCTTCCACTCATTGCACGTAAACAGATCTTAAAAAATCTGTTTTATTTCAAAAATCCTCTCAGATTTACGTTGTATAAATTTCAAACGAGTTCAACTTATTTTAGAGGCGCTTGTAAAAAGGGGTGGGAAGGGCTTGTAGTTAAAGATAAAAACAGTCGATATATTCACAAAAGGTCTTCTTCATGGCTTAAATTTAAATGTGTGGCTAATCAGGAGTTAGTCATAGCTGGTTATACAGATCCGCAACGTTCACGTATTGGATTTGGCGCACTCCTTCTTGGGTATTATAAAAATGGCAAACTTCATTATGCTGGTAAGGTTGGGACTGGCTTTGATACTCAAACACTTATCGATCTTAAGAAAAAGTTTGATGCGCTTGCTCTTAAGAAGTGTCCTTTTGTGAATTATGAAGATTCTCTTAAGGGCATTCATTGGATCAAGCCGAGATTGGTTGCTGAAATAGGATTTGAAGAATGGACAAAAGATAATAAACTACGTCATCCACGTTATTTAGGGTTGAGAATTGACAAAGCTGCTCAAAAAGTAGTGCAAGAAAAGTAATGATGAGGGGTTGCTCATGCCAGAATTACCAGAAGTAGAACATTTTAAAGATTATTTTATACATACAAGCTTACATAAAAAAATTGATCATATCATAAGTAAAAATGCAAAATTGCTTAAAGGTGGTTCATTAAAAGAGATTAACGAAATTGTGAGTGGTAAAAAATTTAAATCTGCTGAACGTCGCGGAAAATTTTTAATTGCTGATCTTTCTGATAGTGATTATAAAGTTGTTTTTCATTTTGGATTAACTGGTTTTTTTCATTATAAAAAAGCATTAGATAAAAAAGGGGAAGCATATGCCAAAGTCATTTTTGTTTTTAGTAATGGCGATGAATTGCAATGGATAAATAAACGCAACTTTGGTCGTGTTTATATTGTTTTGGATCCAATGAATATAAAAACTATTAAAATGATGGGTCCTGAAGCGCTTGCTCTTTCTGAAAAAGATTTTGGTACTCTTTTAAACGAAAAACCGCAATCTAATATCAAAACATTTTTGATGGATCAACAGAATCTTGCTGGTATTGGTAATGATTATTCTAATGAAATATTATTTGAAGCTCGAATAAATCCCAAAAGTAAAATAAGTGAACTTACTGCGACACAAAAAAATTTATTGTATACTAAAATGAAAGAAATCTTAAAAAAAGCCATAACATTAAAGATTGTTGAACGAAAAGAATCATATCCCAAAACATGGCTTTTAGGACATAAGAGAGATTTAATATGTCCTGAAGATAAAACACATCATTTGAAAAAAATAAAAATTGGTGGCAGAACCGCTATCTATTGTCCCGAACATCAAAAATAATTTTAATGTGTTTTAAATTGTCTGCTTCGCCAGATAACATAAATAGCAGGAATAATGAGTAATGTTGAAATTGTTAAAGTTATAAGTCCTCCCCACAATGGGGCTGATATTCTTTTTGCTACATCTGCGCCAACATCATAGCTTAAGAGAATTGGTATCAACCCGATAATATTCATGCCGACCGCCATTAAAAGAGGCCTTATTCTTGGGGATCCATAATTCACGGTCATATTGATGAGATCATCAACGTTTTTCATTTTTCCTTGCTTAAGATAAAATGAAAATCCTTCTTCTAGATATAAAACCATTATCGTTGCGGTTTGTGCAGCAATTCCTAAGAGAGCTATGTTTTTTGCGACTCATTTATGCCTCCTCGCTCTTATTATTTTGGAGGCAAAATTATATCTTAGCTAGTGGTCCGAATTTATGGGTTCATTATAGTTAATTAGTGAGATTGATTTGTTTGCTTGTTTTATAAAATATATTATAGACCCTGGTAAGATAAAAGAATCTGAAGAATATGCACAGGCATGGATTAAATTAGTTCAAAAGTATGGAGGAATTCATCATGGTTATTTTTTGCCTGGAAATGATGCTGATGAATTTCCAAAAACTGATTTTAGTTTTCCCAGTATGGCAAAAGAAGGGGAAATGAATATTGCGGTAGCACTTTTTAGCTTTTCTGATGTAGAAACATATGAGGCTTATAGAAAAAATGTTGCTGAAGATAAAGATTGTAAAGTAATAACTGAACGACTTAAAGCATCAAGATGCTTTCTGCGTTATGAACGTAGTTTTTTGAGACCCATATTTTGATAAAAGTCGAATTATTTAAAAACGAGCTTCTACGCCAAGTTTGACGGTGTGCGCTATAAATTTACTTCTTATTTGTGCATCATAACGAGCAAAAAGCGCCGAACAATTTTTTAATAAGAAGTTTAATTCAGTGCCGCAAATAAAATAGCCGCCGAATTGATTCATTCCTCGAACTGCCAAACAGTTAGTTAGTCCACATAATTGTGCTTTAATTATATGTTTGCGTAAGAAGAAATCTTGCGCCCATGCAATTTGTATTTGTGGCACAAATGTACTGTTCTTTCCTACAAAAAGGTGTTTCATGTCGATACCAACCCGTGCCCGTAATGTATGGGTATTATACGTATGAACATCAAGATTTAAGCTATCGGCGCCCCATTCTCTAAAACATTTTTGGTGATTAAAGAAATAGGAGAGACGTGCAGATGGTGTTATCCATTGCCACTTGGTAACTCCTCCTTGCAAGTGAACTTCAATATTGGTGAATCGAGGATGACTTTGTGCCTGACGTGATACACCATAAAAATTGATGTAACGACATATTGATGCCCAGTTTCCTCCGCCACTTATCATCCCATCGATGAAAAAATTCTGAGGAAAATAGCTTACATATAAACCAGCTTTTGCCGTGCCACTGTTCATTACTCCGCAGTTATCACACCAATGAAGTCGGTTGCCAAATCCTCCAGCACTTACACCAAGTGTAATATGTGGATGAACATTCCAATCGATGCGTAAAAGTGCGCCGTTAGTTTTATATCTAAAATTGTCGCAAGCGCCAGCAGGAAGCCCTTCGCTATAAACAGGGACGCAATAATTGAACTCATTGATGCTCTGGAGCCCACCAGAAGGTTTGTTTTGATATTTTTCATCATCACATGAATCCCATCGATTTGCCCAATGATTATTGATTTGCTCTTCAAATATGGATTCTTCAAAAAGAACTGAATTACGAAATGCTACAAATGAGACTGCGTCATAACGTTCTGGGCTAACCTGATGGAGTGCACAATTTAATGGAAGGGGTCCGTAATCAATATAGTTTATATAATCAAGAAAATGATAGACGTTTTCAAGATCTGAATAAGCTTGAGGAATATATGAGTCTAAATATGAGGCGATGCAATATGGATTTCCACAATTAGCCATTGGTTTGTATGAAAGTGCATAAGCACCAATGGGTTGTCGATGATTACGGGTGGCCGACGTGGTAAATCGATATGTTGGAAAATAGTTTGTGCCGTAGTCAGCGACAAGACGATTTTGCACCGCTCCGCCATCGCCCCAATCATGGCCTGCACCGCGAATAGGGCCAGCAATGCCGGTCCACAAGGCATAATTTTTACCAGCAGAATCGGGGGATGCAGGCATTTCTACATTAACAATTTCGATTGGTGGATTTCGTAAGGCAAAGATATCAGCGAGTTCCTCAGGGGTTTTGCCGCGAACATACTCAGATCTCATAATCCATGCACCATTGGAGCTACTTGTAGTGTCACAGAGCAAGCGTACAAAGTGTTGTTGTTCTGTTAAAATTATTTCAGAAGCAGAATAATGAGTGTCAAAAGGAGCGGTTTCGGTGGTTTCTTCACTGTCCCATTGTGCGCAGATGTAATTTACTTCTCCGATTGGTGTTGTTGGAAGCGGATAGGGTTGATGTACGGGAGGTGGAGGTTGAACGGCAAATGGTAGTGGACCGCTTGTTTCGTATGTTCTGACCAGTGTTCCAATTGGTTGTGTTACTGATTGTACAATGCGTGCGTTAATATTACTGGTCAACAAAAAACTAAATATGAAATATGCACAGATATTTTTGGTATGAGACATTCCTTTGTCCTTTCCCCTACAGCTTATTCATATTCTTTTTCATGTAAGGGTGTCAATAATAATAAAAAAGTTTATTTGACTGATTTGTTTGGAACATTGACACTGTTTTGTTGATTGAGGTAAAAATCAATGATGATTATTAAGTGAAAAGGAGTTTTTTCTAAAATTATGATTTATCTTTTCAGTGTAAGATTAGAAAATATTCTAAAGAGGGTAATCTAATGATGACGTCTGTTATTCAATTTATCGAGCGAGCAGTTGGTTTTACTAATCCTTTGTGGTTTACGCAACTGTTTTATATGATTTTTCGCGGGGCGATAATTTATTTATTTGGGTTAACATTTGCGCGATTTAATAAAAAATTAATGGGCATTCGTACCCCTTTTAACTTTATTCTTTTTGTTATGTTGGGGTCTATTTCGGCTAATGCGATTGCGATGAGAGATTTATTTTTACCCACCATTGGAACGCTCTTTTTTCTTTCGATGTTAAATGGTTTAATGACAATACTTTCTTATCGCTTTCGTTCAGTTGAACTTTTTGTAAAAGGAAGAGATGTAATTATTGTTAAGAATGGCAAGATCCAGTGGAATGCAATGAAAAATGATTTTATAACTGAACGTGAACTTATGAATGAACTTCATGCAAAATTACATACGCATAATCTTGATGAAATAGAAACGGCGACATTGGCCAGTGATGGAACAATTAATTTTATTCTGAAAAAACAGAAATAAAGATTTTAACCTTATTTGTATTTTTTGTTCATATTTTTTCTCTGAAAAATGTTATTAAAAATCGTGTAATGCTTCTAAGATTTTATGTGCAGCTATTTGTGTTCCATTTTCACCAAATAAATCAATGAGTTTTGTCAAAGATGGTTTTTTGTTTAAGTTACATTTAATATCAATGATATACTTATATACAAGTTCTTTAAATTTTTTTTGAGCTTTTTTTTCACAGGAAAGTCTTTGTATGCAGTGGGAAATTTGTATAAGAACTTCTTCTTGTGGTTTACGATAATCAATTGGATTTTGATTATCTAAAATTTCATGCCAATCAATTGCGTAATCGCTTATGTTATTATCGCGTAATAATTGTATTTGTTGCCCTTGGCTATCATTTGCTGGTGGCAACCAAATAACATATTTTTTCATTGCTGCTGCCTCATAAATATTTCCTAAACCTGGCGTCATAATAGCGAACTGAGCATTGTTAAGTGTTACTTGGATTTCTGATGGTTGCATAGTTTTTATTGGAATTGTTGAGATAGAACGTGCGATAGCTTGGTTAGATACGTAGTCTATGTGTTGATCATAATTTTTTAAGATATCGTCAATGCTATTAAATAATATGTGTGCGAAATCGAGAAGATTTTTTTGCTCAATAAATGGATTGAAGAGTCCGCCGGTATTTACTAAAATATGATCAGTTTCTATTTTTGAAGGAGGTATTTTTACAATTGGTGGAATGAGAACGCTCTTTGTAGGAAATGCGGTTGATTTTAATCGTTGGGCAACGCCTAAAAAGTTTTGAGAGATGTATAAATCGGCTTTTTTAATGATGGGTGGAATATTTGACCAATACCATGTGAGGGGATCATAAATAATAACTTTAAGTCCCAACTCTTTTGCCCATTGAGCTGCTTGAAAATCAGTTGCTGTTATGAAAACGTCATAATTTTTAACAATTTCAGAGAAATTGTTTTTCTGAGTCGCAATATCTGGTTCTTCATAATTATAAATCGCATTATAAGGGAGTTTGTTTTGAAGATCGAGAGTGTGACCAGTACCAATATAACTGATGTGATTGATATGATCTCGTAAATAAGTAAAAATTTGTGCAATAGCGGCTGATGGGCCAAAACCAAAAGACTCAGCATTGAGTAATACCTTTTGATTACTTATTTTGTTGCCTAAAAGAAAACTACATGAAATAACTAGAAAGAATAAAAATTTTTTGATCATATATTTTCCTTTAACATCTTATTAATTTCTTTAATAATAGAATCATGACCATTTTCTTTAAAGAGGAACATGGTATCGTTTTGAATATTTTTTTTGTATTGTTCTAAATTTTCAATAAAAGTCTGAAGACTTGTTGCGGTTAAAGTTTTATCGCAGATGCCAAATTTTCCTTCAGCGATTATATGTGCATTGAGCTGTTGTTCATACAAGGGAAGGGGGATCGCATAAACAGGTTTTTCTAAATACATAGCTTCAGAAAGAAGGGTATGGCCAGCGGTCGTAATAATGCCATGTGCTTTAAATAAACATTCGTTAAACATTTTACCATGATGATAAAAATAAATACGTGGTTTATCTTGAGGGAGTTCAAGTTGTTTTGGCAAGAAACAGTGAACTTCAAAATGTTCAGGTAAGGCTGATTTGAGAACTTGAATCCATTCATCGAGGGGAAAATCTACTAGTTGTTGCGATGTTATATAAAGCAAAAGAGATGGATGTTTACTTAAAGGATGATTTTTAGCTTGGACAATATCATTTTTTAAAATTGAAGGTAAAACTTCGACTTCTTTATTGTTAATTTTTTCAACTTTAAAAAAAGACGTTGCGATTCTTTTAGCTGCGAGAGGGAAGAATAAGTTGAGTCGTTCTATTTCGTCGATATAAGAAGTTTTATTGAGTGTTGCTTCAAATTTTCCAACAAGATACTTACTTTGTTGGTCAAGTGTTAAAAGTGGTACTTGTTTGGCATATGCGTATTGTGCTGCAACCATCTCGTAATCGCTTATCACTAAATCTGGCGTGCCAATTTTTTGAGATAAGAGGTGCATTGCTTGTGAATTTATATGATTAAAATCAACATTGTTTTTACTTGATAAGGCTGTTTTTTCGAAATCAAGGCCTTGAGGGCACCCCACAAAATAAGGATTTGCAACGAGAATAATGGTTACATTTTTGTGCTGACCAAATTTATTTTTGAAAAATGATAATCCATCGCCATACGTTAAAATAGTTATCTGATGGTTTTGTTCTAATAAGGTACTTATAATAGGTAATTGACGATTACAATGTCCGTTGCCAATACCACAAACCCCAACAACAATATTTTTAGGATTTATCTTTTCATGAGAAGTTTTTTCGAGTGATAAAGATTGATATTTATTTTTAATAAAATTTGTTACGTCATTCAATGATCCTACGATATTATACGTTTCGATTTTTTTTAAAGACTCATATAATTTTTGAGCAAGATATTTCTTGATCTTTTTTTTAACATTCCCATTAAGAAGTTCTTGATCTGCGCCTAATAAAACATCTTCTCGGTGTTTATCGAGGAAAATCGGAAAGAGACTGTGTAATGCGCTTAAGGAATTAAATTGTGTATCGATACATCTTCCATCATTTAATTTTACAAAAAAGATCTGTCTAATAGGAACTCTTTTTAGATTGGTGTAATAAGAGGATGGCAATTGAAAAATTATTCGCGTGCCTAACGTATATTCTTTTTCTTTTGGGATTGAGCTCCAGCGTGGTGCTTCTTCTTTTAAGGTGGTTATGGTACGCGTACCAGCTATTGCAACAAGGTTGCTATTTTCAAATTTAACGAGAGTCTTATCTCCTGAAAATACTTTAAATTCATGATTTTCGATACTCTTAAGCATGAGCGATGTTTTTCCTGAATTTGAAGGGCCTACGAGGAGAATATATCCATCTTTGTCAGTACCTATGCATGCTGAATGTACGGGAAACGTTTTATTTTTTAACCATTGTAGCCGCGCAGCTCCGTAAAGGAGGTGAATGAAATCTTCTGGAAGATTATCTCTCCACGGAGATTTAATAGTTATACGATTGTCTTGATGGGTTAGTTTTATCTGTTCTCTTTGTATATAAATATGATTAATTACTAAGCTTTGAGTATAGTTTTCTTTTATTTTATCTTTAAATCCAGGTACGTGGGCTGCGATTTGAACACGTTCTTCTTCTGGTAATTGAAAATTGGTTGAGCTTTGAAATTTGATTGCCAGATTATCCCCAGCTTCCCATTTTTTTGTGATTGAGTAAATGCTTGAGATAACCAGTAGGTTGAAAGCAAGCGTTGCCTTAATTAATTTCATATTGATTTCCTTGAAGTTTTGAAGCACCAATTTTAGTTATTGATGCATCATATTCTTCTAAAATAATTTCTTCAGAAAGGGTAAACCACTAGTTTGACTAGTCGGACTCACCAGGCTTGGCCTATAGCTGTAGTTTTGGATGATGTTGAGATATTCTTTTCATGGCTTGACGGTCATGAAGGGTAGAATATGACAACATCATCTTATGAAAGTTTAGGTCATTCGAAGTGGGACGGCAAATATCATATAGTATTTGTGCCGAAGTATAGAAAAAAATAATGTATGGTGAAATAAGAGATTTTTTACGAAGAACATTACATGAACTTGCCGATCAGAAAGGGTGCGAAATTGTATCAGGCAATTTGGTACCAGATCATGTGCATATGTTGATTCGCATACCACTGAAATACTCAGTTGCGGAAATTGTTGGGTATTTAAAAGGTAAAAGTGCGATAGCCATAGCCAGACAATTTAGTGGTCGCAAAAGAAATTTTAACGGGGAAAGTTTTTGGGCGAGAGGATATTCAGTTTTAACTGTTGGGTATGATCAGGAAAGTATTCGCGCATATATCAAAAATCAGGAGCAATTAGAAGTGCGAGGTTTTGCAGAGAATGGAGTTTTTTGAAGTAAGTAAGTAAAACTGGCAGTCTTCGAGACTGCTAATATTCCGTCAAGCCACCCGCTTTGCGGGTGCGTTATGACTAAAACACGATAACATTTTTCACGATTGACATTAACTTAATAAAGCAATAATATCAATAAAAATTATATCAATTAAAATTGAATTAGTGACATTTTAAAATAACACATGAAGGAACTTGTTAAATGGAATTATGTTGTGTTGGTGAGAAGGCAGAGAAAGAGCTGCGGCTTACGGTTGATTTTTTAAAATTGATTGCGGAAGAAAATAGGCTCAAAATTTTGTGTCTTCTTGCTCAGGGTGAATTGTGTGTGTGTAAAATTTGGAGTGCGCTTAATATTCCGCAGAATTTAACATCGCATCATTTAAAAGCATTAAAGGAATATGGCCTTATCTCATCACGAAAGGAGGGGCTTAACGTATATTATGTTCTTAATATTCAAGTATTAAAAGATGCTCAAGATTTGCTTGAGGCATTTTTAACGGCGCATAAAAGAGTCTGTTTAATAAAAAATAAAGGTTAATGATGAACAAGGGATATGTTTTTTGTTGTTTGTTGATGGTAGTTTTAGTGCCACTCTTTTTAGGGGCGCGTTGTTGTTGTGAGGGTGGATGTTGCACAGGAAAGAAGGTTTCATCGAAAAAAGATAATCCAGTTCAAAAAATTGCATCTGCTCAAAAAGTAACTGATGAATTATCCGATCAAAAAAAGATTATTCAAGAATCATATGCTGCAGTAGCGCAAGAAGGGACGGGATGCTGTGGCGGTTGTTGCGGTGGTGGGTGCGATCTTTCAAATACCATTGGTTATACGCGCGAAGAACTTGATATGTTTGCCGATGCCAATTTAGGTCTTGGATGTGGACATCCAGTGAGTCTTGGTTATATCAAAGCAGGTGACGTGGTTTTGGATCTTGGTTCTGGCGCGGGACTTGATTGTTTTTTAGCGGCGCGCAAAGTTGGTGTACAGGGTAAAGTTCTTGGTGTTGATATGACGCCGGCGATGATTAAAAAAGCGCGAGAAAATGCGATTAAATATGGGTTTAACAATGTTGAGTTTCGGCTTGGTGATATTGAATCATTGCCAGTTGAAAGTAACTCGATCGATGTGATCATGAGTAATTGTGTCATTAATCTTGCGCCACAAAAACATTTGGTATTTAAAGAAGCTGCGCGCGTATTGAAGAAGGGTGGTTTTATGGCGATTTCAGATGTGGTTTTGCTTAAAGATCTTACCGAAAATCAGAAAAAAGATTCAACTCTTTTGTGTGCGTGTGTGAGTGGTGCCTTATTGAAGGACGCTTATATTGATTTGCTCAAAAAAGCTGGCTTTGAAGTTACTATTATTGATGAGGATCGTGATATCAATAAAAAGTGGTTTGATAGCGATGAATTGCCAATTGCGAGTTTAAAATTTATTGCTACTAAACCAAAAAACTAAAAATAGATTGTATAAATTTATAAAAAATCCCCAATTTTTATGGTTGGGGATTTTTTATATTATTCTGCTGAATAAGCTCGATCAAAGTGCACATATCCTCCATCAACATAGAAAAATTGCCCTGTTGTATGACTTGAAAGTTGTGATGCAATAAAGAGAACCGTATCGGCTATTTCTTCTGGAGTTGTCATGCGATGTTCAAAAGGAATTTTTTGCGTAATCTGTTTTAATTTTTCTTCAGGATTTTCGAAAAGATTGAGCCATTGTTGATAGCCTTCGGTAAAAACTTCTGCGGGTATTATTGCATTTACACGAATACCAAATGGAGCAAGATCAACAGCCCATTCACGAGTAAGGGCGAGAATAGCTCCTTTTGCTGCGGCGTAACCAGAGGTATTGCCTTGACCGGTTACCGCTACTTTTGATGCGATATTGATAATCACACCTTTGCTCTTTTTTAATGAATCTAAAGCAAAATGAGTCATCATAAAATAATGCATAAGGTTGTTTTTTACTGATTTTTTAAATTTTTGCGGTGAAGCAGAAAGGCCAACTTTATCATTAGCGCCCGCATTATTTATGAGAATATCAATTTTTCCATACTTTTTGATCGTATAATCGATTACTTCTTTGCATGAATCTTCTTTTGTTAGATCTGCATGGACAAAAGAAATGTTACCGCTGAGGGGGGAGTTCTTATACTTTTTAGCTACTGCAAAACCATGTTCTTCATTAATATCTGCAAAAACTACTCGTGCATTATGTTTCATGAAAGCTTTTACTATCGCTTTGCCAATGCCTGATGCGCCTCCAGTTGCAATTACAACTTTATTTTGAAATAAAGTTTGATCAAAACAATTTGCTGATGCAGAAAAACGAGTGTAAAAAAATATGGTAATTAAAATAAAGTTTTTCATGATAACGTTCCTCTTTATTAAAAAGATGTGAACTCAAAAAATAATTTACATTAATAATGCCTGAGTCACTCTTTAAGGTTGAAGAATTTTTCTGGGGCTTATTAATATAATATGTATTGAGTTATGCATGTTAAAAATGTAGTATCTAACAATGAGAGATTAAGTTTTTTTGAGTATTAAGGCAATGATAAAAAAAGTAAATCCACGATTTGTTTATGATGAGAATGGGAAAAAAATAGGGGCCATTCTTGCTATAGATGAATTTGAAAAATGTATAGATATTCTTGAAGACTACCAAGATTATCAGTTGGTCAAGCAACGCAGTGCAAAAAAAGAAAAACTTATTCCACATAAAGAAGTGATACAGAAAACATAGAAAAGATGCTTACTAAAAAATAAAATGTCCAAGATAAAAAAAATTCTCACGAATTAAGCCCAATTGTATTAAAGATACAAAGGGCAAAACAATTCAGGTCTTGCTTGATATGAAGTCTTATGAATCAATGGTTACTCGTATCCAGGAATTTGAATCGATTGTAAAATCGGTAAAAAAAACAAAAAAATCTAAAGTTTAATTAATTCTCTCAATTTATCTTTGACAAGTTTTTTAGCTTTTTGAGATAAAGGAATTTTTTCTTTTTGGTTTTCGAGAACCGCGGCAAAAATAAAAATATCTTGATTGTTTTTCATCCAACCAATAAACCAACCTATTTCTTTATTGTTTATAAGACCTAATCCTGTTTTTCCATATAATTCACAATTGAGTGATAATTGCTCAATAAATAAAAGATTACGTGTAAAATGGTGAGCTTCAAGGGAAACTGGCAATTGGTTCTTAATAAGCTTATTAAGAAAGTCCACTTGTTCTTTTACCGATATTTTTAAACTATTTGAAAGCCAACAGTGAGTTAAGCCGTTTTTGAGTTTGCTTCCTAAGATATTCTTATTTCCATAATTAAACATATCCACATAAGATTGAAATTTTTCCATCCCAATTTTTTGGGTAATAATTTGTGAATACCAAACACAACTATTTTTTATCCATAAAGAAGGAGAGTGCGACTGTTGCCACTTGGCAAAAGGTGCATTATATGAGGAAGTATAATGCCATTCAGGAAGGCTTTCATTTTTTAATATTTTTTCATTATAGCCCATTAAACTTATTGCAATTTTGAAAGTCGAGCATGGCGAATATCTTTTGTTGCAATCTCCAGCTTGGTAAATAACGTCATTATTTTGAGTAATAAGAATAGATTCTTGCGCACATAATGGTTTAAGAAAAAATAGAAAAATACTAAATTTATGGTTCATTGCTTAACAAGGAATTTTTTAATGAAAATCAGCACTTTTAAATAGATTATTGTTTCGACTCAAATTTGTAGCGACATATAAAATTTCAATAGCTGCTAATGTGATCAATAAGGTGATAAACCAATGAAATTTCAAGAGTAGTAAGGCGATGACTATTAATGTTTGAATGACTGCTAAGGTCCAGTACATAAATCCTGCGGGCTTTTTTAACAGAGGTAATGTGCGAACTCTTCCGAATATCGTGATGATTATTTTAATGCCAGCTTCAATAAGATTTACTTTAAGTAGAAATAAGAGAATTATTTTTATCATGGTTGTAATTAATTGGTTATAGAGTGAGTTTTTTTATAGTACTATTTACGCTAACTTTGATAATAATAACATTTTAATCATAATATTTAAATACAGGCGATCGAATTATGTCTAAAGGGGACCGATGAAAAAAGAAATAAATCTTGCAAATTTAAAACTTGATTCGGGTGCAAAAAAACAAATTCATGAGTCTCTCAATTTAGTTAAGGAAATTTTTGGACAAGAGCTGCTTGGAATATATTTATACGGATCATCAATATTAGGGGGGCTTCAAAAATATAGCGACATTGACTTATTCGTTGTTTCCAATAGAGCTACAACACGTGAAGAAAAAGTTAAACTTGCGACAGCCTTGCTTAAAATTTCCGGTATTTATATGAAAGGCAAAAAATTACCTATCGAAATGACGATAGTTGAAAAATCTGAAATTAATCCTTGGCATTATCCGCCTAGATTTAATTTTCAATATGGTGAATGGTTACGTACACAATTTGAGCAAGGAAATGTAGAGCCATGGTCAAATAAAGAGATGCCTGATCTTGCATTACTCGTCACTCAACTTTTATTAGCAAGTCATACATTAGTGGGAGCCAATCCAGATCAATTGCTGTGCAAGGTTCCTTATAAAGATGTTATGACTGCTTTAAAAGATGCCTTTCCCAATTTAATGTCAGATCTTGATAGTGATGTGCGTAATGTTTTATTAACGTTTGCTCGCATCTGGAGTACTGTAGCAACGGGCGCGATTCGTTCCAAACCAGCTGCGGCAGACTGGGTTATTAATCGCCTGCCTGAAAAATATCGCCCAGTTATGGAACGGGCAAAGGCAATTTGCAAAGGTGAAGAAAAAGAATATTGGGATGATTTAAAGGAACTTATACGACCCTGCGCTGACTTTATGTTAAGTGAGGCGAATAATAAAATTAGTGAAATTATGTTATCTGATGATCGCAATAGATCTATTACGATTGCTTGAGGTTTTAGGTAGAGCATCGATTTTTGATTAGAGTGTCACTTTTTATTCAAATGACCAGAAAAATCTCAGGATTTTAAGCCTGGTGATGAATGGTTATCATTTGAAACCTTTATTTGGCATTTTGGACTATTTAGCAATTAATTGAACTCGCGTTAAGTTAATCATTAGTGAGGCCCTTTAGATGAATGAGCGGATGAAATTTAGATCTCAAGGGGAGATTTAGGATATTTTTTAGATAAAATATCCGGTAGAAGTTTTGGTAAGGTGAGAGGGAAAATTGGGTCTTTGCTCTCTTTGATTTTATTCAATGTAAACCATTTCAACGCGCTGACTCTTTCTTTTTCATCATCGGTTGGATTATACAAAGCGACGTGAGTTTGTCTTGTTTTGGCAACAATAAATGATTCGTCAAATGTAGTTAAAATACCCTTAAGTTTTAATTCGATCATGCTATGCCATACGATGGGGCCTAAATTTATGTCTTCGCTTGCAATGCCGGTTTCTTCGTATATTTCTCGAAAGGCAGCCTCTTTGAGTGATTCTTTTTCCTCAATTCCTCCGCCAATGGTACACCAGAATCTTTTATTTTTTGTTTCTTCTTTTGTGCTGATGTCGAAATTTTCGTAACACATGAGGAGAAGTTCATTTTTTTCATTAATAAGAAGTACACGCACTGCTTTTCGAATAGGAGTAGACATACGATAATCCTTATGCCCGGTTTCGCCTTAAAAATATTCTATGAGTTTTTGTTGTAACACTTCTTGACTCATAAAACCTGTTTCTCTTCCAACTATCTTTTTGTTTTTTATAAAGAGTGTCGTTGGTAAAGCTTTAATGTCGAGTTCTTTTGCTAATTCTTTTTCTGTTTCTACACAATTAAAACGAACAAACTTGTAGTTTGGATTTGCTTCAGCAACTTTTTCAAAAATCGGTGCAAATTTACGACATGGCCCGCACCAGTCTGCATACACATCCACAACCACAGGTTTAGTTTCATTAAGAACTTCCTGCTCATAAGTTGCTTTAGTGATGTTTAGTAATGAGCTTTCAATTGGTGTTGGTTTTGTAGTTTCTTTGGGCAAGTTTTCTGCTAGTACTTTCATATAAAAACAACTATTGTCTAGATTTTTTGCAGCAGCTTCTTGTTGTTCTTTTGATGCATTTTTGGGCATTATTTGTTGTTGAGCTTTAACTTGTTGATTGAAATCCTGGAAGCCCATTTTTTCTACGATTGATTGTTGTTCTTCATTTTTAGAGATTTTAAGTACTACCATACTTGCCTTTTTGTTACTCATTTCTCGAAGAGTAAAGTTAAGCAGTTCTTCAGTAGCAGCTTGTTGATAATTAGAATCAATATAGAATAATACTATATTTGCTGTTGTTATTTCTGTTGGTTCTTTTGCAGAGTTAATGAGATAAGAAATAAATCCTACAATTTTTTCTGCGGTACGTAAGACATACGTAGAATAAGAAAGGCTAAAGGAAACCGTTAGACCGGTTGGTCCTGTGTGATTAAAATTCTCAATTTTGTGATTAAAATAGGGGATAAGCATTTCCGCAGTTATTTCTGGATATCTTGATTTATTTTTATCAATTAAATCCATAATAACAGCATTATCACGCTTATCTTCATAACGTGAAATTGTTGCTTGAGTACATGTTTCGCCATTACATAATATGACAATTTTTTCTTGAAATTCTAGATTTTGCATAGGTTCCTCCGTGGCCTTTGCTTGTGTGATTAGTAAAAGAAGCAAAAATAAATTTTTCATTAAAATTCCTTATTTAGTGCAAATATACATAGCCTGCTCAAAGTTAATCTTTATAGGGTTATCTCCATAATCCTTGTATAATTCTTTTTTGATAAACATTATAGTATCTGGGCTAATGGAACTAAGTGGTACGTCATAGAAAAAATCCAAGAGACTAATGTAATCATCAATAGTTGGTATTGTGAGTTGTGTATCAAAAAAACTTTGTTTGACATTAAAAAATTGTTGCAAAAGTTCCATGATATCATATTCAAAATTTAAATTTTGAGCATAAGTAGATTCAGGACCAAAAATTTTTTTACGAAATTTATGATAAAGTTTTATATACTCACAATCTTGTTTCAAATTAATGAGGATCAACATTCCTGAATCGCTTAACAGTTCTTTGATACGCGTCAATTCATATGTAGGATTTGTAATAAATTGAAAAGAGTGAGAAGAGATGATTACATCAAATTTTTGATCTAATATAACTTTTTCAAAAGGTTTTTCTACTAAGGTAAATTTTTGAGTTCTGCATACTTTTCTTAATTGTTCAAATAAAGTTTTGCTTGGTTCAATAGCAACAATATGATCAAAACGATCAGCAATTCCCGTAGTTATTTCTCCATTGCCAGCACCAATATCCAGCAAAAGTTTTTTATTGTTACTAATAACGCTGGAAAGAGTTTCCACTATTTTTTTCTTTTCATTAGTCCAGCGCATAAACTTTTCAAATGAATTACTGTTGTTATAACAAATTGATTTTCGTTTGAAATAGATTTTTGTATTGGGATGCGTAATACATAAGGTTGAATTAATTAAGCTCAAACATGAAAATCCAATTATGAGCTTTTTCATTAAAATTCCTTATACTTAAGGGCTCTGTTTTTTAAAGAAGATGGCGTCCCTAAGGGGATTCGAACCCCTGTTTTCGCCGTGAAAGGGCGATGTCCTAGACCCCTAGACGATAGGGACGTTACAATTATTTCAAGCCAGAAGACGGAAAGATGGTGAGCCGCGTTGGATTCGAACCAACGACCCACAGCTTAAAAGGCTGTTGCTCTACCGACTGAGCTAGCGGCTCATTTGGCTAAATTATCGAAAGAATCGACGATCTAGATCACATTAATAAATTACCGATGAGATAACGCTTTGTCAAGAAAAAAAGAGATAAAGTGTGGCTGGTTGTTGTTAAAATTCTTTTTTTATATTGCTAATATCAATTTTGCTACATAGCAATAAACGAAAAGACCTAAAATATCCATTCCGGTTGCTAAAAAGGGGGCTGCCGCATAAGCCGGATCGAGGCCTATTTTGCGCAAAATAAATGGAATGGCACTTCCTAAGAGAACTGAGGCCATAACTACCGTTCCGATTGAGGTTCCGACTGTTAAGCTGATGCTGAGACTTTGCTTGCTAAAATAGAAGACTCGTACAAATGCTGCTAAAGCCAGTACGAGTGATAAAAAGAGGGCCATGAAAAATTCACGGTTAAGAAATTTTCTTAAATTGTTAGAGCTGATTTCTCCAGAGGCAAGTCCTTGAATAACAACGGCAGATGTTTGGGTGCTTGTATTGCCACCGGTACTAATAAGCATTGGGATAAAGAGCGTTAGTGCATCAATAAGTAAGACTTCATAGTGTCCGATTATAAAAGAGGTGATGGATTCAGCAAACATTAGAACAATAAGAATAGCGCCTCGCTCAAAAAAGAGTCTAAAAAATGGCGTTTCAAAATACGTGTGTTTTAAGCGCGTCATTGCAGAAATACGTAAAATGTCTTCGCTCGCTTCTTCTTCTAAAATATCAACTAAATTTTCTGCCGTGATTGCACCAAGAAAATAGCTGCCGCGACTGACTACCGGTGCGGAGGTAATATGATAATGGCGCATTTTTTGGGCAACATCTTCCTGGTCTTCATCAGCTTTGGCAATGAATTCATTTTTTTGCATGAATTCACTCATTTTTGTTTTTGGACTGTGAAGTACGAGATCTTCAATGCCAATATGACCAACTAATTTATTTTTTTTATCAGTTATATAGATCGTTCGATGAAGCTCTTGTTCAGGACGTAATCTTTGTAAAATTTGAATGCTTTTTTCAACAGAAATATCAGCATTGAAGGTCACGACGTTAATATCCATAATTGTGCCGACGGTGTTAGATTTTAGTTTGAGAAGCTTAAGTACTTTTTCACGGTCATTTTTTCTGAATAAACTAAAGTAATGCTTGAGTTCTTCATCGGTGGTAAAGTCAGCTAAATCGTAGAGATCGTCCATTGACATATTTTCAAGAAACGAAAAACGTTGCTTGTCATTTACGATGCTCATGGCAAGTGCTTGCCGTGAATTGGGAAGGTGTCCTACAATGTCTGATTGCAGCGTTTTGTTAAAAAGAGGAAAGATTTCTTTAAAATCTTCTTTTGAGCAATGGGTTAAAATTTGAGCAATATCAGCATGGTGCAAGTTTGCGAGTTCATTGAGAAGCTTCTTTCCCTGAGCGGTCTGCTGTGTAATTTCATCAATGTGCTCATTAATTTCATTAAAAATTTCATTTTCGGTCATAAAGTCCTCCCCGCCATTTATATGGACTTTTTTAGCCTAACGAAAAGATGTGAACCTGTCTAATTAGTTTAAAATAAAGCTCTTTTTTTCTATTGAAATCATTTAAAAATTGTTTTTATGTTATAATAAATTCATGGAGGGGGAATTAATTATGACGATAAAAGGACAGGTTAATCCTGGAGAAAAATTAACTTTTACTATTGACGCAGCTGATGCAGAAAAACGGCTGGATATTTATTTGAACGATTTTTTTGAACGCTATTCACGGAGCTTTTTTAAACGTCTGATTGATGATAATCTCATCTTGGTTAATGAAAAATCGGTTAAAGCTGGATATGCTCTTAAGGAAGGGGACAAGGTTTCTGTAACTTTTCCTTCGTTGCCGGCTCCTAAAGATCTTGCTCCTTTTGATAAAGATTTGGGTGTTAAAATTGTTGCACAGGAGCCAGATTTTGTTGTTTTGTTTAAGCCTGCGGGTTTAATGGTTCACAAGCCAAATGAATATACCGATGAAGTTACGCTGGTTGATTGGCTTCTTGCTTCTTATCCACAATTAAGTTCAGTAGGAATTCCTGAACGACCAGGAATTGTACATCGTTTGGATAAAGATACATCGGGCCTGTTATTAGTAACGCTTAATAATTTTGCACAACATACATTTGGGGATCTTTTTAGGGCGCGTGCGGTTGAGAAAATTTATTGGGCACTTGTTAAGGGGCATCCTGAAAAAACGGGTGTTATTGAATTTTCTATTGGTCGCGATCCGGTTTTTAAGCATCGCATGATCCATTTGCCTGTCAAAGGAAAAAAGCGTGATGCAATTACTCAGTATAAAGTAGTAACTTATTATAAAGATTATTCTTTAGTTGAAGTTCGATTGATAACAGGGCGAACGCACCAGATAAGAGTTCACTTTGCAGCAATCGGACATCCACTGTTAGGCGATGCGTTGTATGGCAAACAATCAAAGTTAATTGCTCGTCAGGCGCTGCATGCAAAAAAGATCTCTTTTGAATACCAAGGCAAAAAATATTCATATGAATATCCTGTTCCTGAAGACATGCAAAAGCTTATTGATCAACCGGTTGAAGCCTCTTAATAAACTAAACTTCGACAATCTTGTTCAGTGAAAGATGCTTGATTCATTGGAACTGAAATAGAGCCATTCTCTGTGGTTAATAAAAGAGAAGCTCCTTGTGATGCTTCTGTGGGCCATCTTCCTGAAATGGTTGCTTGTGTAAAATTAAGCGGAATATTGGGTGACTTGAAAACATAATATTGATTTTCTTTTCCATCTTTTTTTCCACAGCGTCTCATCTCAAAATGTATTGAACTTGCGCCAAAAGGGTTAATTTTTGTAATATTCCAACCAGGACGAGTGATACCTTTTATACGCTCAGTACGGCCTTCGTTGGTAATTAAATAAATTTGTTCAGATTTATTAGTGAAGGCAACTTCTTTTGCCAAAATATTATTTTCAATTCCTGCGATAAGCAGCAAAATTATAACAATATACTTCATTACTTCTCTCCTTTTTTAATTATATACTTTAAGTTTATTATGTTTTTTGTTTATTTTGCAATGATTTATTTTTGTTTTGTTTTAAAAAGATAAAAGTAATTTATAGTTTAAGATTCATTTGTACTTGGCCACCGATATCTCCTTGTTCATTTTTAAATGCTTGGAGATTGAATTCGTCGGAGATGCGGTAATTGATTTCAAATTCGGTGTCATCTTGAAGATTGAAATTCTTTTGTACTTTTGCCTGTAGTCTTTTTCCTAAGTCAAGTTCAACGCCTCCGGAAAGACCTCCGAGGCCACTTTCATCAGTGAATGATGGAATAAATTTGATATGTTTTAATGGCTTAAGAAGAGATTTGATACTTTTTCGTTGCATGACTGGTGCTGTATGTTCAAGGATCTGTTTTTTTATGAATTCAATAATAAGTGTTGGCGCGATTGCATTGAGTGAAACTTTGGTTGAGCCGGTCAAGAGAAGTGATGCAATTTTTTCTTCTGTTAATGAAGGGATGGCTGCCAGGCGAATTATAGGATTTTTTATTGAGCCGGTAGCATGAACGGTGATGGTATGTTGATTGATTTGTGTTTTTGCCGTGAGTTCTAATAATGGATCAAATTGTTGTTCGCCTGCAAAATAGAGCGCTCCTGAAATAATATTAAGTCTACTGTATGGCATAATAATGGTGCCCCTTGGCAATTTTATCCATCCATCAAGATGAGTTGTTCCCTTGTGATAATTGATTTTTAAATTAGCATGTAGATGTGTTTGGAATCCTTGTGTGTTTATGCGTGCAGCTTCTTTTGTTTCTATTTTCAAACGTGCACTTATGGGTTTGTTAAAAATGCTTTTCTGTGATGGTATAGGGGGGATTTCATATAAAAATGCTTTTTCTAATAAGAGATTTCCATCAATGTGATTATGTTGATGTTGATGAGATATGAGAAAATTTCCAGAGCTAATAACAAAATTTTTGCCAAGGCTGATTAAGCATTTATTAAATGTAACTGGAAGGTGCGCAAAAATTGGTTTTAAATTTTGATCAAAACGTATAATTGCATGTGAGAGTTGTGCCGTTCCTTCATTAAAAGTGGTGTAAAGTTTTGGAATCTTGATGATTTTTTTTGCAAAATTAACTTTAACAATTCCTTCGAATTGGGTCAGCATATTATGAATCGCATCAAAAACAATTGTTCCTTTATTTAATTTTATTTCGCAGGTAAGAGAGTCCTTTGAGGTTGTTCCTTTAAAATTAAAGCTTGCATTACCATCTGCATAAGCGCGTATCGGCTCTGGTAATAAACTTTTAATTTCTTGATAATGTATTGAACCGTTGAAAATGTAATTCTTTTGGAAATCTAAACTGAGTGTTGCTAATGGAGGATTATTTTTTTTGGTGCATATGAATTCTTTGATAGTAAAGGCTGGATGCATTGTTCCTTCCATGTGCCATTGGTATGGACCAAATAATCCATGCGCGATAAAATTGTTTTCTTCAATTATGAATTTTCCTGTAAGGATATGTTCTTTTTCACTTAACGTATGATGCCATGGGATAATAAATGAGAGCTCTTTTTTGTTGGAGCTATAGATGCCCGTTATGCGTGCGTTATTTTTTTTTATGAACCATGAAGAAAAAAGAGTTATGAGTATTTCTTTTGTGTTAGTGATATCGTATGAAAGTTCATTGTTCTTGTAATGCCAGGTGCCGCTCAAAGGAAATAATTCGCTGAATATTTCTCCTTCAGATGTACCATCACATAAGGTGGTTTTTGTTTTCATCGTTATATGGTCGCTCAGAGGAAATGTTGGAAGTGTGTTTTTTAAAAAAACAGTATCAAGCGATCCCTCGCTCGTAATGATGTTATTATCAAGATATATTTTTAAAAGTGCTTGTTTGTCTTGACTCCATAAACAAACGTTGCCTTTTTTCCCATGCAATTGTCCTTCAATGAAACAGATTTGATTATTGAATGTCGTTGTTGTATGTGCATCGAGCATCAGCGTATTTGATCCGCAACGCGCAAGATCCATGTACAATGTGCCGGTTATGTGATCGGCGATTTTTTTTTCTTGATAAGTAATTGATCCATCATTGAGATAGAACATTGATTTAACTTTATCTTGGATCTTTTTACTTGTTCCAGACCAACAAATGGTGCTATTAATATTATTTTTTTCATTATGAAGTTTGAGATTCATATTGTGCATTTTGAGTGATTTGAGTGCGATAGGAATCTTAAATTGTTGACCAAAGAAAATGGCATTGAGATGGTTGCCAAGAGGAAAACCTTCTTCTGATAGCGTTGAATAAGAATTAACATTTTGTACATCAATTGACATCATTAATTTGTGGGATAAGAGAAAGTCGAGAGGAGAGAAGGCAAATTTTAGTTTGTCTGCAGACCAGAACCATTCATCTTTTTTTGTCTTTGATGTTAATGGTCTCACTTGGAGATTTTTGCATGTAATTGTCCACGTGAAGAGATTTACGGATTCAATTTCAGCAATAAAATGGCAATTACATGAATCGTGCATAAGATTGTAAATAATTTTAGCGGCTAAATTTCTGATATTTGGTTCGTATTGAAATAGCTTAAATCCTAGACAAATAGAGATGATTAAGCTTGAAAATAATGAAAAGATAAATGTTTTTTTATGTATATGCATGCCACTGCTTATTGTGATAGCGATATATACGGATGTAAGAGACCCCTGCTACTGGTACGGTAATAGCATACAAAAATTTCTCTGTATCGTCGATGAGATAGATAGTGCCCGGTTGAAGAATGCCATGAGGCGTGACGGTGATTTTTTTATCTTTAAAGGTGATTGCTTTTTTTAACTGTTTGTTGGGAGATGATGGAGGCCCCAAAACATTTTTTAATGTGCCAAATTTGACATGTCGCGAAAGTTTATGTTTTTCATTGTCTGTTGAGTAAGAGTTTTTTAATTCGTCAAACGTGAGGAGTTTTTGTTTGTTTTGAGCACGGGCCATCTGTTGGAGGTGCCATAACGTTGCACGTAACGTGCTTGCTTCAGCAATAAGATGTTGTTCTTTGAAGTTGAAAAAAAGTGGAATGCTTATTGTTGCAACGATAATAATAATGGCGAGGACAATCGTTAATTCAAGAAGGCTAAATGCATGTTTATTCAATTTTTGTTTGTACGTTTGCCGCAACCGATAAAACTTCATCAATGGTGGTGAGTCCTTCTTTAATTTTTTCAATACCATCTTGTAACAACAGCGTCATTCCATCTTTTCTTGCCGCTTCACGAATTCTATTTGCGTCTGCTTGTTCGATGGTTAAACGTGAAATTTCGGGTGTCATTTGCATTACTTCAAAGATGGGCAATCTACCTTTGTATCCAGTATTGTTACATTCATTGCAGCCAACAGCTTTATAAAAAGTGATTTTTTGTGCTTCTTTTACTGTCAAGCCAAGGGATTTAATCATCGCTTCATCGGGTTTATATGCTTTTTTACATTGTGGACATAATTTGCGAACAAGACGTTGGGCCATGATGCAGGTAACTGATGAAGAGATAAGAAATGGTTCGACCCCCATGTCGAGCAGACGAGTGATACTTGCGGGGGCGTTATTAGTGTGCAGGGTTGTTAGTACTAAGTGGCCAGTTAATGATGCTTGAATAGCAATTTGTGCTGTTTCTTGGTCTCGTGTTTCACCGATCATGATAATGTCAGGATCTTGTCGTAAAATTGAGCGGAGCGCAGAGGCAAAAGTAACGCCAGCTTTTTCGTTTACTGCTACTTGTGCGATGCCATTCATTTGCTGTTCGACGGGTTCCTCAACGGTAACAATACTGACATCTGGTTTATTGAGGCGATTAAGAATAGCGTATAAGGTAGTTGTTTTACCAGAGCCCGTTGGACCGGTAACCAGAATAATGCCATTGGGCAATTCTATGCTCTGTATGACGACGGCATAATCTCGTTTGCTAAAACCAAGACCTTCAATTGATATAAAACCGCCGCTTTTATCAAAAAGACGCATGACTATTTTTTCACCAAAAATTGTTGGAAGTGCCGAGACACGAAGATCGATAGCTTTATCTGCAATTTTAATTTGGATGCGACCATCTTGTGGTTTGCGCTTTTCGGCAATGTTCATGTTTGCCATAATTTTAATACGTGAGATAAGTGCTCCTTGAATTCTTTTTGGTGGGCTGAAGGCGATATGAAGAATCCCATCAATGCGATAACGAACATTTAATTCTTTCTCAAGTGGCTCAATATGAATGTCGGAAGCTCCTTGTTTGACCGCCTGAAAAAGAATGTGATTGACCATTTTGATAATAGGCGCTTCTTGGGCCATTCCTAGGAGGTCACCCTCGGCAATTTCACCAAACTCTACCGCTTCCTCTTCAAGTTTTTCTGCTTCACCAAGTTCTTTGATCATCTCCTTGGTGCCTTCGAGAGGGTAAAATTTATTAATTGCTTCATGAATAACTTTTGGTGTTGATACCGTGAGTAGTGCTGTCTCTCCTAATAGAATTCTGATTTCATCAAGAGCCTGATAGTTGTTGGGATTAGCAATTACAATAGTGAGATCAGGAGTTTTTATGGGGATGATGGTATTTTCTTTGAGAAACTTAAATGGTATTTTGCTCAGAAGATCGGTATTGACCGTGTCTTCATTGATTCTGGGGAGGTAAGGAATACTTAAGATATCAGCAAATGCTTGAGCTATTATTTCTTCGGAAACAATTTTTTCAGTGATCAGATAATCAGTGAGTGAGCTGTTTGCTTCCTGAGCTTGCTTTTCAAGAGCATTTAATTTTTGCTTGGTGAGAGCTTTCATGGAAACAAGCTGTTCACCTAAAGTTTTAATCATAATTCTGACTCCTTGATCCCCGGGTTAATGGTGCCCATTATTTTTTGATCATACCATAACTTGAAAAGATGTAACCCCTTTAGTAAGGTTGCCCGGTTTTCAGAGCTGTGTTAAAATTAACCGTATAAATAAATTTCTTAATTTTCCAAATGGTATTGGAGTTTTGTAATGATTCGTCGATGGTTAATTTTATTTGTTGGGTTAGCACTTTTTTCTGGTTGTGTGAAAAAGCAAGAAGAAGCCAGTGAGAAGAAAACATATTTTAATAAAAATGTTTTTAAACAGAGTAAGTCTTTTCGCTTGATTCATCATATGCCATACGATGAATTAAAATTAGAAAAAGATCGTCTTCATAAAGAAGGAAATGATTATCTTGCCGTTAATTTTTTACGTGAGATGATTAAAAAGAGTGAAAATCCAGATGAACTTCGCTCGTTGCGCCTAGAATATGCGGATATGCTTTATGATCTTAAACAGTTTGGTGAGGCTTCAAGTGAATATCAGTTATATGTACAGTTGTATCCCGGGAGCGATCAAGCGCCATATGCCGATTATCGTGCGATAGATGCGGAAAATCTGGAAGTTTTAACAGCTGACCGTGATCAAGAATCGACACAAAAAGTAATCGATATGGCTAAAGAATATGGTAAAAAAATTCCATGGCGTCCGGGATATAAAAACTATTTGAATGATGTTGAAAAAATTACACACGATTGTTTATATCGATTGTATGAGAGTGAGGTTTTGCGCTTTTATTTTTATTTAAATCGTCAACAATGCAAGGCTGCTTATAGCCGTTTAGAATACATTCGCGAACATTACCTTAAGTATTTACCGGAAATTGAAGCGAATCTTATTGAGCTTGATTATGAGTTATGCTGTGAGCGCAAACAGCCAGAAGGAGCAACAAAAAAGAAAGATGAATTATTAAAAAAACATCCACAATATAAGATGGATTCATCACGAAGACGTGCATATGCCAGAATTATCTAATCGGTTGGACATTGGTAAAAAAGGTGAAGAGCTTGTTGTGCAATGGCTCAAGAAAAATGGCTATAAAATAGTTGCACAAAATTATCGTTCTTGTCGCGGTGAAATTGATATTATTGCGCAAAAAAATGAAATTTGTACCTTCATTGAAGTAAAAAGACGTAAGTCAAGCTATTTTGCTCTATCAGAAGTGATAACCAAGTCTAAACAGCAAAAAATTACGTTTACTGCGCAGAAATTTATGAGTGAGCGACCAATTCATTCATATGCGTATCGCTTTGATGTAGCATTAGTAGAGGGATTGGAAGGAAGTGAAACGATAACATATATAGAGCAGGCGTTTAGGGATGAACGGTTTTCATATTAAATTAAGTAAAAATTTTGTATTACGATTGATTACGGGGATTGCCTTTGGTGTTATTTTTTGGTCGGTCTATATTTTTTTGCCACCATTTTGTTTTACCTTGTTGCTTTCTGCTATTTTAGCAATTGTTTTGATTTTTGAATGGAAGAACTTTTATCATCCTCGCACGATTTGGTATTGGCTGTATTTGCCGGTATATCCCATGCTTCCGTTTTTATTGATTATGTATTTAAATCATATTCCGGTGTATCGAGACTTACTTTTCTATTTATTTATTTTAGCATTTGCTCATGATACTGGCTCATATATTGTGGGGAGTTTGTGGGGCAAACATAAAATTTGTCCATTTATTAGTCCTAAGAAGACATGGGAAGGTTTTTTCGGTGGTTATTTCTTTGCATTAATCGGTATGCGGTTGGCATTATGGGAAGAAGGATGTGAAGGATGCGGTTTGCCATTTATCTTTTTCTTTACACTTGCCTGCTGTATATTACTTTTTTTTGGCGATATTCTTGAATCAAAATTGAAGCGCCGTGCAGGAATCAAAGATTCAGGAACCTTACTCCCTGGACACGGCGGATTTTTAGATCGCTTTGACGGCATTCTCTTTACCGCATTTTTCTTTTATTTGTTACGCAATTGGTTGATTACGGTTTTATTATAATAATTTTAAAAATCTGCAAAGTTGTTCTTTGTTATCAAGATATCCGTAACGGATGCCAGTGAAGTTAATGTTAAGTTTTTTAGTAGCTTCATTTACATCTTGAAGATTTTTTAATTTATCATCGATAAGGGTAATTTTTTTAAAATTACGTTTTGTTTTTTTTAAGAATTCGCTTAATACCGATCCTTTGTTTTTTCCTCCGGTTAAAATGATTCCCTCAGTAAATTGAGCAGGAGGAGTGAGATCGATAGTTTTTTGGGTAAAAGGAGGCACAGAGAAATCGATGTCTATTTTTTTAAGTTGTTGTGCTGTAATATCTCCAGGAATAGCAAGCCTTTTTGTTAAAGCTAAAGTTGGAATATTTTTCTTTTGTAATGAGTGAATAAGTGAAATAAATTCTGGTTCAGTTACTTTTTCAGGAATAAATTGGCGAATATTGCTTAAAAATGGCAAAATCGCCGATTCAAGAATGAAGTTGGTTAATATATTGGTAAAAAAGAAGTCGATGAGATTGGTGATGTATTGTGTTTTGCGTGGACGACTCGAAAAAATGGATTGTAAAATCGTGTGATCAATGTCAAAAAGAACAAGTGTTTCATGGTCGCCAAGGTCTTTGACTTGTTTAATCGTTTCAATTTCAAAAATGGTAGATTCCAATAAATTAACCAAAAAAAATAACAGTAAAGTGTAGATTTTCATTGAGCTCTCCTTTCTTTGGAAATTTATCAGGAGAGAATTGTGCTTTACAATGATTTATTGTTTCTTGAGAGTTTCAATTTCTTTTGCTGTTAGATGGCGCCATTTTCCAATCAGTAAGTTTTTCTTAGTTAATCCTGCATATTTAAAACGATCTAATTGGTAAATTTCATAACCAAGTTTTTCAAAAATTCTGCGAATAATACGGTTTTTGCCGCTATGAATTTCAATGATTACTTGAGTTTTCTTTGATCCGGGGACTAAATAGAGGCGATCTGGTTTGATGAAACCATCAGTTAAATTGATGCCAAAATTTAATTTATCAAGTGAAAGTGTATCAAATGGCTTTGTGAGTGTAACGCGGTAAGCTTTTGATGTTTCATGTCTAGGATGTGAGAGTTTTTGTGCCAGTTCACCGTCATTGGTCAATAAAAGGAGTCCGGTGGTGTTTCTATCAAGTCGTCCAACAGGATAGAGGCGTGAGCTAATAGAATCATCAATAATATTTAGAACCGTTTTGCGGTCACGTTCATCCTTAACCGTTGTTATGTAATTGCGTGGTTTGTTAAGGAGTATGTAAACTTTTTCCGGTTGGCGAACTTCTTTACTTTGATATCTGACGGTGTCTTTTGATGTAATTTTATATCCAGGCTCTGTAATTACATGATGATTAACCGTAATTTCACCATTTTTTATAACATCGACAACTTTACGTCGAGCAGCGATACCTGCTGTTGCTAAAAATTTACTTAAACTTGTTTCTTTTGTATTCATGAGATTTTTTTAATCAATTCAGTTTGAGGTACGGTTTCATCGGTACCGGTGATCATATTTTTTAATAATGCAGTTTTATTTTTTTGTTCTTCTGAGCCAACAATAACTGCCCATTGAGCGCCAAGTTTATTAGCTTTACGCATTTTGCTTTTTACCGAAGTGTCATCAAGCAAAATGTCGATGGTTTTATGATGATTGGTCAGTTTTTGTCCAATTAATAATGCGAGCGCATTTTGTTCAATGTCGATGGGAATAATAACTGTTAAAGCTGCTGGCTGAGGAAGCGGTAAAGAATTTTTTATAGGATCTAAAAGTAACAATAAGCGACCAATGCCAATAGCTGCTCCAATGGCAGGTTGATCTTCTTTTCCGTCGATTTCTTGCACTAGATGATCATAACGTCCGCCACCGCAAAACGCACTTTGCGCCCCAAGATTACCGCTGACAAACTCGAAAACAGTTTTATTATAATAATCTAATCCGCGCACTAAACGTGGTTCCTCTGCATAACTTACCGATAAAAGGTCAAGCTGTTGTTTTAATTCGGCCCATTCTTTTGCTGATTCATCTGATAAATAATCGACAATTTTTGGAGCTTTTTCATAAAGTTCTTGGCATGATTTTTCTTTGCAATCGAATATGCGCAAAGTGTTTGCATCTTTTCGTGCAAGACATGTTTTGCACATTTTTTCTTTATTTTGATCGAGGAATTTTAAAAGTTCTTTTTTATATGTTTCACGATCTTCTCGTGTGCCAATAAAGTTTATTTGAAGGGCGTAAGAATCAAGATTAAAAACTTGAGAAAAAAGCGAATCGAGCATTTTTATAAAAAAAGCATCTTGTGCGATGGCTTTTGATCCTATAATTTCTATGCTTATTTGTTGAAATTCGCGCCATCGACCTTTTTGTGGTTGTTCATGACGAAACATGGAACCCCAAAGGAAAACTTTCCAAGGAATTTGTTGAATGTGATTTTCTACAAAGGCACGTACGATGCCCGCTGTTGCTTCTGGACGAAGACAGATTTCATGATTTTCCCCAAACGTATACATCTGTTTACTGACGACATCGGTTTGAAGGCCAAGAGATCGGGTGAAAAGTTCGGTTGGTTCAAGTATTGGTGTTGAAATTTCACTGAAGTTGTATTGTTGGAGATGTTTTCTTGCTTGATTAATAACGAAATTTAAAAGTGTCAGGTCGAGATTATCTTGCGTTCCTTTAATTCGAGAAATCATAATAATTCCTAAAGATAAAAATTTTCTTTTAAGGTAACAAATATAGGGAAGAACGTGAAGGAGTTAGTTATTCAATTCCGCGGATGAAATTGTAAATGTCGGGGTTCATTTCTTCCCAAATGGTGTGTGCATCACCAAAATATTTTATTGTTCCATCTTTTAAAAGTGCAACATAATCAGCATATTTGAATGATTCAACATTATGTGAAACAACAACTGAAGTTATTTTTAATCTTTTCTGAGTTTCATCCATGAGCTCATGAACGACTCGAGCAGTAATAGGGTCAAGTCCGGTGACAGGCTCATCGTATAAAATAATTTTTGGATTGTGGATTAAAGTTCGAGCAAGACCGACACGTTTCAACATACCGCCAGAAAGTTCAGAAGGATATTTATTAAGAATATCTGCTTTAAGATTAACGAGGGATAGTCTTTCTTTAACAATAGGAAGAGCTGCTTTTTCAGGATAACCATTTTCAATCAAAGGAAGTGCGACATTCTCAAAAACCGTGAGTGAGTCCAGTAGTGCTGCAAATTGAAAAACATAACCAACTTTTTCAAAGATAGCATTAAGTTCTTTTTCTTTAAGCTGTGTAATATCAATATCATCGATCAAGATCGAGCCGCTTGTCGGTTTGATCAGTCCGATCATTTGCTTAAGAAGGACTGATTTTCCTTCTCCTGATTTTCCGATGATAACGGTCATTTTTTCTGGTGGAATAGTGAGTGTAACTCCTTTAGTAATCCACCGGTGATCAAATTTTTTGCACACATTGATCAATTTAATCATTGTTATCCTCCAAATAAAATCATCGCTAAGAAGTAATTTGCAATAATGATTAAAATTGATCCGACAACAACACTTTCAGTTGTTGCAAGTCCGACACCACGCGCACCGCCCGATGTAAAAAATCCTTTATAGCAACCAACCCATGAAAGAATAAGGCCAAATGTTGCTGCTTTAATCAATCCGCCAATAATGTCGAAAGGATCAGTGATTTCTTTAATGTGAGAAATATATGCATCAGGCGTTAGGCCGAGAATGTAGACAGCAATTAAATAACCTCCCGCAATGCCTGACATCATTGCAAAGACGGTGAGAAAAGGCATGATCAATGTTGCACCGAGGATGCGTGGCGTAACGAGATATTGAAATGGATTTATACCGAGCGTGCGTAGCGCATCAATCTGTTCAGTGATACGCATTGTGCCAATTTCTGCAGCAATGAGTGATCCTGCGCGGCCTGTTACCATGAGTCCCGTAAGCACGGGACCTAACTCGCGAATCATGCTTAATGCAACAATAGAACCAAGAAGACTTTCTCCTCCGAATTTATGAAATCCTTCATAACTTTGATATGCAAGAACAGCGCCGGCAAAAGTACCGGTGATAATTGCAATCAACAATGAATGAACGCCAATGCGGACCATTTGCTCAAAAATTTTTGATGGCTGTGGTTGTGAAAATAGAGCGTTTTTGAGTGTGGTGAAGAAAAAGAGCATAAACCGGCCGGTTGCCGTGCAAAACGAAATTGCTGCATTACCAATCCAGTCAATGATTGGCGTAATCAAAAAGATATCCTTTTGTTTAATCTTCGGGCACTTCTATAGGGGTTGGTTGTGGTGCTGGCATCTGTTTTGCTGGAACTGGCTGATTTTGTAATAATTTAGTGCTCATTCCCATCTGTTTCGCTTTCCAAATTGCGAGTGTAAGTGATCCAGCCATGAGGATAGCGCCAAGAACCCATGTTAATTTTTGAAAAAAATCTTGACCGCCGCCACCACCAAATAACATTTGATTGCCACCGCCCATGTTGCCGAGTCCCATGCTTCCCTTGCCTTTTTGAATCAAGACAAGGAGGATAATGAGAATGGCGCTAAAAGCAAAAAGAAATGCAAGTAATCCAAATAACATAAGTGTTTCCTCTATATTTTTAACTCTTTTATTCAGTTTACCTTTTTTTTCATTGATTGGGAATTAGATTTTTAAAATTCTATTATACGTTTAAATTCATCGAAATGTGTACTTGCACCACCAATTAAGAATCCATCTAGACGGTTAATGAGTTTAAGGCGTTTGACATTTTCACTATCTACGCTTCCCCCATAAATCATATAATACGTTTTATCTGATACATGGTGTTCGATAAAATTTACTATTGTTGAAAATGTTTTTTCAATAAATCTATTTTCTGGAACATTGCCCGAACCAATTGCATTTAGTGGCTCATAAGCGATAATGATCTCTTTTTCCGGAAATTTATGAAAAGCAGTAATCGCTGGAGTTAATTCTTCTTGTGGATTGCTGATGCAAAGAATTGGGGTGATGTTGTATTCAAGTAATCGCAAAACTTTCTGCTCGATAATATCATTGTTGTCACAGTTGCGTTGTTCGCTGTGCCCGATGATGCAATAGTTGCATCCAATTTCTGCTAATGATGCAGCAGATATTTGTCCGGTATGTGCACCTTTTTTATATGCAGAACAATTTTGTGCGCTGAGTAATAAATGGCTTTGATTGAATTCTTTTGCAATATGATCAAGGGTAATGAAAGAAGGACAGATAATTATGTGATGGCTTTTTGCTAAAAAAGAGAGCTCTTCACCGTGGGTGCTTATCCATGAAATTGTTTCATTATAGGTGAAATACATCTTCCAATTAGCGATATAAAAAAATGGACGATTCATTTTTTCCTCAAAATAGCTTTTTGCAGATTAATATGATTGTTTTATACTAACTAGAATAATTTAAAAGAGGGAAGTCTTTATGCGTATTTTTATTTTATCTATTTTTACTTTTAATTTACTTTTTGCTGAATTTTATACATTGGAGCGGCTTGGAAAAGCTGAAGCATATGTTTTTACGTATTTAAAAGTTGATGCTCGAAATCCGTTGCAAAGTTATCTTGATGTTGTTTTGCGGTTACCTGATCTGCTTGAGCATGTAAGTAAGCAAGAGACAAAAAAAGTACTTTTGGCTATTCCTAAAAATTTATCCGGGCGTTCACCGTTGGATAAGGACGCGGCGTTGTACGAAGGTGCGCGAGTAGCATTAAGTTGGGTGAGTGCTTATGCACGTTTCGAAAAATTAGGAAATTTAGATGTACGTGTATTATTGTGTGAAACTGGTTTAGATGCAGATCAATTATGTGAAAAACTTACTTCATTGGCCCAAAAAGAATTTTCTTTTAAAAATGATCAGACGCCGGAAGAGAAGATGGCATTGCGATGCATCGAAGATAATAACCAGATAATTATGAAACACACTTCCTGTTTAAAATCTTTAAATACTGATAAATTTTCTAAGACTGAATTTAATATTTTTCCTCCATTTTCCTTGCCACCATTAATAGAAGGCAAAAAAAGGTTTGTTATTACTGGTGGTGCAGGATTTATTGGTGTCCATTTAGTTCAGAGATTATTAAGTGAAGGTCATCAAGTAATTGTGCTCGACAACGGTCTTTGTTGTGATGCCCGCAACTTTGACCTTTTAGCAAAATATAAGAATTGTTATGTTGTACGTTATGATATAACGAAACCTTTTTTTGTGTCGGGGCATGTTGATTGGGTTATTCATTTAGCGTCTGTTCCAAGCCCAGTTTTTTATTATAATTTACCGGTGGAAACGTTAAAAACAGGCTTAAACGGTACGATTAATTGTATGGATCTAGCATTAAATACCGGTGCAAAATTTCTCTTTGCTTCAACATCTGAAGTTTATGGTGATCCCGAAATTCATCCACAGCCAGAGACATATGTTGGAAATGTGAGCCCAATTGGTAAACGTTCGCAATATGATCAGTCAAAACGCGGCGGTGAAACGTTGATTAAGCTTTATGTTGAAAAACGCAAGCTGGATGCACGTATGGTTCGTATTTTTAATACCTATGGACCATATATGCGTTTACAAGATGGGCGTGTTATTACCAGTTTTGTTGAATCAATTTTTGCAAACAAACCATTTCGTATTTATGGAGACGGAACACAATCGCGCAGTTTTTCATATGTTTCAGATACAGTTGATGGAATTGTCCGTTTGATCAATCATGAATTTAAAAATAATGAGCCAATCGAGCAACGTGTTTTTAATGTTGGTAATCAGGCTGAAATGTCGATCAATCAACTTGCTTCAGTTGTTCACGACCTTGCACTGAAAATGTTTAACAAACAAATTGGCATTGTATATGAACCTCAGATTGATGTGACTGATCCAAATAAGAGATGTCCTGATTTAACACGTTCAAGTTCTGTTTTAGGTTATGAGCCAAAAGTTAATCCTTTGGATGGTATTGCAAAGACTATCAATTATTTTTTGCCCGATCTAAATGGTGATCTAAATGGTGCAAATGGATCATGTTCGGGTAAAGCATGACAGGTGAGAGGAACAATTCTTGTTGGTGAGCCAGTTGGTGAAAGGCTTCCGTCGGAAGAGGCAGAGCTGTACATTGATGTATCAAGATCAAGGCTACGCATGCTGCTGTGATGTTTAATAGACTCTGGGTCTTGTATGAGTGCGTCTACTAAAAATTTGAATAGATGATTCATTGAAATACTTCGATCACCGATCTGAACATGATCGTCAAAAAGTCTTTCGTCAGATTCATCGTCATGCGTGGGAGCTGGTAATTGCATAAAAAGAGGGATTGTCTTTTTTGGGAATGTGTTAAGTACTGATTCAATATTGCGGCTACTATCATCTGCATAAATAATTTCTTCTGGTTCAAACTCCAATTTTCCAAATAAGCTTTTGAGCATTGGTCCCTTAGAATTATTTCCACAAAAAAGAATACCGTGAGTAAAAATGCCAATTTGCTCAGTTGTGCCACGAATCGGTATTGGTTTTTGCAACTTATCATAGTCAAATTTGATTTTCAGTTTTTTAAGTTGTCTCAGTGTATCATCTCTGAGTGGTGTTGATCTGGCAGTGAGCCCTATAACTTTAATACCATTATCTTGTAATAATTTTATTTTTTTTGAAATGGTATTTTCTTCATCAAAAGGGCGCAATTCTGCGTTTTTATGTGCTTCTAAAAGTTCAGTAATTTTCTTTGCATGAAGCTTATCCTGTGGTGTATCGGGAAACAATATTTTTGCTGCATATTGATTTTCTTCAAATGCTTCAGAGGTTAAAATTTCTGGGCCCCAAGGTATTCCTACCGTATCGTCAATATCAAAAACCGCGATAGTATTGGGATGAAGACCAGTTGTAAAAGGATCAATTATTTCACGAAACATATCCAATGTGGTGATAGGAGCGTAACGACTTACGCCGACAGGAAGTCTTGTTGATGGCTTAAAATCTAGGGTGGGTGTTAATCGTGTAAAGCGTTTTGGTTTTTTAGATTCTTCCATCGCCTGTAGAAAAAATGACGATGAAAGAATTAAAGAAAATAATATTTTTTTAATCATCAGGCTCCCTCCCTCATTAAAATCAAACTCTATAATAACATTTTTTTGTTGTCAAATATCTTTAAAATATTGCGTTTTGCCAATTTTTTAACTTACTCTTTAGATAGAGGCTACACATAATAATAAAATATAGGGGTTGTAATGAAGAGTTGTTGTTTTTTATGGTTAATTTTGTATTTAATTCCGCTTAATATGTGGGCGTATCCTTACGATGCTTATTCAGTTGTAGCACAAAATCGTGTTCCTCTTGCTCAATGGGTTGTTGTTGGTGAAGGAAGAACAGTTAATAATGCATTAGGTTTGCCTGCCATTGGTATTTATCATGGTGAAAATTATAATTTTAAAACAGTATCCGTCATTGAACATAGTTTTCGCATTCAAGAAAAAGTTCCTGTTGAGATTCGTGAACAATTAAGAGACAAGCAGGTAAAATATTACACAATGTTCTGGGGACCGCACATGGACCCCCCCCTAGATAAACCTGACAATATTGTGCTGCATCCTGTCGCGGAACGTTGGCGTTTGCCAGATGATTGGCATCGCGAAGTTGATAATGATGCATTTAATTTTAGTGTAAATATTCCGACGGGAATTTTTGATTGGAGTTCTAATGTTACTGTCGCTGTCGGTAGTGCGATATCTCGTGGTGCTCTATCACCTATAAACGTTAATTATCATGATCGTGTTTATTTTTCTCCTGATAATGGCAGAATTGGGTTGCCCCGTGATCCTCATGAAATAGCAACTTTTTGGTTGCTTGCTTTAGATCCTCAGAGCAATAAAGCAATTGTAGTTTTTAATATTATTGGAGGGAGCGAATTAGTTGCTTTAGGAGAAAAACTTGAGTTTTTTAATTGGGAAACAACGTTAAGAAATATGCAGCGAATTCCGGTAAATAATCATTCTGTTTTGGATGCGGCACTTAACACTATTCGTTATGATTTTGAACAAAATTATGTTCATGCCGAAGAAGAACTTATCTTTGAAGAGAGAGAGATGCGCAATTTATTTAATAGTGCGCTTGATCGTGGGGATATTGTTTTTGCTCAAGATTTAATTTATCAAGCCATTGGTGTAGGTCGGTTAGAATTTGCAGACGATTTGAATTTGCGATTAGGAAGATTTGTAGCTGCACAACAGGCAGAAGCGGCTCGTGTGGAAAGAGAGCAGCAAGAACGAGAAGCTCGTGAGGCACGTCAAAGAGAAGAAGTATTAGAAATTCAGAGAGAAAGAGAACAGAGAGAAGTAGAAGAGGCGCGTCGCAGAGATGAAGTTGCGCGATTGGAAAGAGAGCGGCAAGAACGAGTGGTTCGTGAAGCACGTGAAAGACAAGAAGAACAAGACAGAATTTTAGCAGAACAGTTGTACAGGGAAGAACAAGAAGGCACAGGTGCCGTAGTACGAGAAACGGAGGGGTTGATTCCTGCAGAACAACGAGCACGTTTTGAAAATGAAATTAGACAACTTGAAATTCAAGCGCGTTCTTTGCGTGATGTGATACGTCCATATGAAAATCGTTATGGTTCAGCGGCTCTTGCAAGATACTCTGCAACAACTCCTTATAAAAAGGCGAAAACAGCTCTTGCTCCGATTGAAACAAGAATAGCAGCGTTGAGAAGAGATTTAGAAAGATCGTCAAGGTAAAATATTATTGAAGACTGGTTGTTTGTAATTCACTTACTCATCAGGAAGTTTGAGCATTGATTCAGTAAATTTAAATTTTTGGACCTTTTTATCAAGAAAGCCGTAACGTAACCCAATAAATTTTATCGGATCCTTTTTTAATGTTGATTCTACTTGTGAGAGACAATTTCTTTTGTCGTCTAAAAAAATAATTTTTTTAGGTTTTAGATGGGTCTGTTTCAAAAAACCTTTGAGAATTTTGCCTTTATTATTATCGCCGCAAAAGATGATGCCACTTTTAAAAGAGGCTGGTATGGAAAATTTGTCAAATGAAACATTTTTTTGCGCTATTGATCCTTTGGAAAAATCAACATCAAGCTTTTTTAATTGATTTATGGTGGTTTTGATAATGCTTTTTGATCGTGCGGTAAGTGCAATAACCGAAATATTATTATTTTGTAAATCTTGAATAGTGGTGACAACTTTATTTTCTACCAGCTTAATGCCATTTTTTTTATTGAATTCGACATAAAGTGGTATTACCTTATCGTACGCTTCTTGGCTGTTAAAACCTTGGTTTTTAAAGTGTTGCATTGCTGCATAAAACCATTGATCGCCTCCCTCTGGCTTTGTTGATTCTGCAATTGTGTTGTCTATATCAAAAACCACTAAAATATTTTTTTCTGTTTCAAAATATTTTAGTGCATCAATCATATTTTCTATTTCGACGATTTTTGAGAATGTCGGCAAAAAAGCAAGAAATGCAAGAAGATAGCTTGTTTTTTTCATATCAAGAGAGAAGTTTTTTTAAGATTTCATTTACTTTTTGTGGGTTGGCTTTTCCTTGCGTTTCCTTCATTACTTGACCGACAAAAAAACCAAAAAGTCGTTCATTGCCAGCCTTATATGCATTAACTTGTGCTGGGTTTTGATCTATTATGCTTTGCGATACTTTTTTAAGTTCGTCCATTGAATCTATTTGTTCGAGCCCTTTTTCTTTAACTAATAGTGCAGGACTTTTTCCCACTTGTGCTGTTTCTTCAAAAATTTCCTGTGCAACCTTGGTATTAATCGTTCCTTTATCGATTAACTTAACAAGTTCAGCTAAATAGTAAGGTGTTAGTTTAAATTCAGTTAAAGAGATTTTGTGTTCTTTGAGATATCCCATAACATTTCGCAGGAGCCAATTGATAAGGTTTTTGCTTGCATAATTTTTATATGCTAATTCAAAGTAATCAGCTAAGGCTAAATCATCAATAAGGATTTGTGCTTCATAAGCTGACAGTCCTTGTTCTAAGAATCTATTTAATTTTTGTTCAGGTAATTCAGGGAGCTTTTTTCTAACTTCAGCAATCCATTTTTCATCAATTTCCAAAAGGGGCAAGTCTGGCTCTTGAAAATAACGGTAATCGGCTGCAACTTCTTTTGAGCGCATGGCGACGGTTTTTTTCTCATGCGTGTCCCATAAGCGTGTTTCTTGGGTAAGTGATTGATGCGCTTCTAATGTTTCAATTTGGCGTTGAATTTCATAATCGATAGCATCAGCAATAAATTTGAATGAGTTGATATTTTTTAATTCAATTTTAGTACCAAGTTGTTTGGCTCCTTTTTTTCTGACCGAGATATTAGTATCGGCGCGAAATGCGCCATCTTCCATGTTGCCGGTGCCAATGCCAAGATAGAGAACGATGTTTCGTAATGTTTTTAAGTAGGCGCGTGCTTCGTCGGAACTTGATATATCAGGGTAGCTGACGATTTCTAAAAGCGGTGTGCCGCAACGATTAAGATCGACAAAACTTTCATTGGTAGTGGTGCTGTGGATGTTTTTTCCTGCGTCTTCTTCCATATGAATACGAATGAGGCGAATGTTTTTTTCTGTTCCATCTGCAAGATTAATCTTTACGGATCCTTCGGTGCAAATAGGATGAGTATCTTGCGTTATTTGATAATTCTTTGGCAAATCAGGATAAAAATAATGCTTGCGCGCAAAAGAAGTGTTTTTTGTTATGGTTGAATTAGTGGCAAGACCCATTAAAATTGCATTGCTCACAACTTCTTTATTAATAACAGGAAGTACGCCAGGGTATCCTGCACAAATAGGACAAATATTTTTATTTGGTTGTTTGCTTATTTCATTGTGGCAAGAACAAAAAATTTTACTTTGCGTTGAAAGTTGAACATGTACTTCTATGCCTATTGTTGCTTCATAATTTGGATACTTTTCTAAAATTGATTGTGTCATAACTTCTTGTTCCTTTTGTTTTGCCGTACATACAATTTTTTAAGAAGGGTCAAAAAAATAAAGGTTTTATTTAAGTATAACTTTATGATCTTCTTGCGCAAGTTCTGGGCTTCGTGCAATGGTGATGATACCGTTAAATTCTTTCTCTAATGTTAGAATTGCGTCATATTCGTTTTCGGTAATGTAATCGAATAGTGGGAGAGAAACGGCTAAGGTTGCATTTTTTGCTGACTTATTTTCTAGCAACTTAAGTTTGAGTTCTCTGAGAATTGCATAACTCATTGTTTTGACTGATTTCACGAAACCGAGGCCATGGCAACATGTGCAATTTTGTGTGAGTTGTTGGATGAGCGTTTTTCCTGATCGCTTGCGTGTCATTTGCACTAAACCAAATTCTGAAACTTTAAGAACAACTGATTGGTATTTATCGTGTTCTCGCAGGGATTGTTCAAGGAAGCGATATAATTTTTGACGATTTGCAGAAGTGTTCATGTCGATAAAGTCGATAACAATCAGGCCGCCGATATTACGTAATCGTAATTGTCGTACTATTTCTGAAGCTGCATCTAGGTTCGTTTGAAGAATAGTATCATCAAGATTTGCTTTACCTGCATATTTGCCGGTATTTACATCGATGACAGTCATTGCCTCTGTTGTTTCAATAATGATTGATCCACCAGATTTAAGCGTTACCTTCTTTTGTAATGCATCTTCAATTTGTTTATCGATATTGTATTGGGAAAATAAAAGCGGTGGTTCTTGGAAGAAATGTATCTTGTGCGAATATTCTGGTGCGACGGTTTTTATGAATTTATACAATTCTTTTTGTGTATTGAGATCATTGGTGATAACGGATTCAACATCTTCGTCAAGATGGTCGCGAATAACGGCAAGTGACAATGGTAAATCTTCATGAACTTGTTCTTTGGGAGTGCCTTTTTTAGATTGTTCGAGGATTGTACGCCATGTTTGGAGTAAATAATTTAAGTCTTGCTTTATTTCTTTTTCGCCTCGATTGAGACTTGATGTCCTGATTATTGCTCCCATACCTTTGGGCAGATTTTTTAACACAATATTTTTGAGGCGTTGTCGTTCTTCACGATCGTCTATTTTTTTTGATATGCCGATACGAGGAATATTTGGCAAAAGAACAATAAATCGACCAGGAAGGGTGAAGCATGTTGTAAGTTTTGCGCCTTTTTCATAGACAGGCTCCTTACTTACTTGAATAAGAATATGTTCGCCTTCTTGTAATATTTTACTCATATCAAGTGGCGTTCTTTTTTGTTTTTGTTCTTCTTGTTTTTCTTCATCATATTCATCAACAATTGAAATAGTATCCTGCATTCGTGTTAATGCGAGTTCGCGATCAATTTCAGAAATATGAAGAAAGCCAGCCTTTTCTTGTCCAATATCGACGAAAGCTGTTTGAATACCGGGCAAAATTTTAGTTACAATACCATTGAAAAATGAACGTTCGAGTTGTTTTGTTGCATGAGAAGAAAAATAAATATTCTGCAAACGATCATTTTTGGTTATCGCAGCTCGAGTTTCCCATGTATTAACACTAATTAAAATTTTTTTCATGATGTATTAGTACGTTCCTTTTTTAAAATTTTTTATTTCCTACCAATAAATTATACAGTACTTTTTGCTTAATGAGTATATTTGCAATGGAAAAGTTGTTAAAAATGTGTTAATACTAGGACAAAGTTTAATTTGATAAGGATGATTATGAGAAAGTATTTAGCTATTTTCATACTGTTAAGTTTGATGTTTCCAGCATGTATCCACAAAAAAGGAACAGGAAAATCAGCTAAAAAGGTGCAAAAATATGAAAATGAGAGTCGTTCGGGAACCTATGATGAGGATTTAGGCGCATTTGTTTTAGAAGATGATGCTGATTATGATCTTTTTGAAGAGGCGGAAGCAAAAAAGGATGCAAAGAAAGTTGAGACAGAAGATGATTTATGGGCTTGGGAAGATTTAGATGAAGAACAGCCTGCAGAAACTGTCTATTTTGATTTTAATCAAGCAAAAATTAGAAATGATCAAAGACCCGTTCTCAAGTATAATGCTGGCTTAATTAAGTTGGCATGTGAGGATGGAGCAAGGGTTATTCTTGAAGGATTTTCATGTTTAATTACACGTTCTGAGATATATAATCAAGTTTTATCGCAAAGACGTGCTGACGCTGTTAAAAAAGAACTTATCAAGCTTGGCGTACCAAAAGATTGTCTTAAAGCGGTTGGTCGTGGTACTTCACAGCTAATTACTCAAGCTGAAGGCAAGGAAGCTCAAGCGCCAAATCGTCGTGTAGAAATTAAGTTTATATACCCTCAATAAAAAACATACGATAAAGTGAAAAGAAAGAGGTTTTTCCTCTTTCTTTTCACTTTATAAAGAGCTTGATTTTAATGCTTTTTAAAGAACATGAATGGAATTTAGATAATTTTGTTGATGTGTTGCAAGCCTTGCATGATTGTGCTAAATGACTTTTGTGGGAGTGTTGTATTTCTTTTGTTTTTGAGCGAAGTTAAAAAGAAATCAGTGATTGACGCGCCCCATGAAACGCCAATAATGAAAGGATTGCATCCTTTCAAAACCGTAGGGGTTCCTGAGATAGATGAGAAGAGACTTTTGAAAAACTCATTCGGATGGATTAATTTTGGTAAAATCGCTAAAAGTAAAAATGCGATAAAAACAATGACTTTTTTCATTGAATAAACCCCCATGAAAAATGATCGAATTCATTAAATTTTTAACTCCTTTAGTCTACCAAAAGTGACAAAATTGTCAATGTTATTTGCCAACGCAAAAGTTTTTAAAGATATCGTCAATGCTTCGATCTGAAAGGCTCTTTCCCGACAGTTCTGTGAGGAGCTCGAGCGCGTCTCGCAGGTGAATAGAGAGTAGTTCATGCTCAATCGTTTCGTGTGTCATTTTTGCAATGTGTTTAAGTGGCTTCTTGAGCTGCTCTAAGAGCTTGAATTGTCTCTGATTTAATAAATAAGGTGCTGTATAGTTATTCAAGAGTGCATTCATTTTTTCTTTGATTTTTTGTTCGAGTGTATCAATGCCCTGATTGGTAAGGGCTGATACTTTCAATGCATCCGGAATAAAGTTATTTTGTTGTGATAAATCTATTTTTGATGCAATGGGAATGACTTTAGGTTGGTATTGTTTGATTAATGAATTGTAAAGATTTTCTTCTAGTTGTGAAAGTTTTTGGGAGCTATCTATGATTAATAGAATGATATCAGCTTTTTCTGCTTCCTTGAATGATCGCTTAATGCCTTCTTGTTCAATTTTTTCTTCTGTTTCCCTGAGCCCGGCAGTGTCAACAAAGGTGATGTATGATTGGTTGCGATAAATGCCTGCTTCAATCACATCACGTGTTGTTCCTGCTATCTCGGTTACAATGGCACGTTCTGTTTTAATTAATTTATTAAAAAGAGCCGATTTTCCTGCATTTACAGAACCGATGAGAGCAATGCGGATGCCTTCTTTGATTTGTTGTTGGTGATCATATTCTTTTTCGATATGCACAATATCTTGAATGACCGCATGTATTGATAGTTTGATTTGTTGATCAAAATTAACATCTTCTTCAACAAATTCGAAACTGGCTTCGCATAAACTTAATGCATGAAGAAGTTTTTCTTCAATTTTGTTAATCCAGTGGGAAAAGCTGCCTTCAAGTTGCGTCAGTGATTTTTTAAGCGCTTGCTCTGTGTGTGCGTGAATAAGTTCATTGATCGCCTCTGCTTGGGTAATATCGATTTTTTTATTAAGAAAAGCACGTTTGGTGAATTCACCTCGTTGCGCGATACGTGCACCATGTTTGATGGCCTGATTTATAATTGCTGCAATAATGAAGGGATTGTTATGGCACGTGATTTCAATGGTATTTTGTCCGGTAAAAGTTTGCGGTGCGCGCATCAGAAGAAACAATACGTGATCTATCGTATGATTCGATTCATCAATTATTTGACCATAATGAATTGTATGAGAAGGAAGATCTCTAAAAAATTTTTTATGAGGAAGTACAGCAAACTTTTGCGCTATCTCAAGAGCATTCTCGCCTGACACGCGCAACAAAGCTATTGCGCCGCTGCCCGACGGTGTGCATTGAGCAATAATTGTTTCTTCGTCCCTAACTTCAAACATGTGACTTATATGGTTAAAGGTTTTTCTCAGTTTTTAGTTGTTTTTTGTTGCAGTGGTTGTTGTGGTTTTCTATAACCAGGTCTTCTATAATTTCTCTTTTGTTGTGGTGGCCGTTGTTGATACATTTGCTGTGGTTGTTTTTGCTGGTATTGAGCGTTGTTATCTTGTTGTGGCTGTGGTTGTGAAATTGGAGGCATTTCTTCTAATCTGCCAAAAAATATAGCAACTTTAGCAGATTTTATTGTCATCCCCAAAAAATTTTTGTCAGGTTCCTGTAGAATTCGAACTGAAAATTCTTTGGGTTTTCCCGCTTTTACCCAACCTTGTTCTATTGCTTTAATCAGGGATGATGATTCTTGTATTACTGATTTCATTTATTTGGACCTCATTTAAAAGTCACAAAGAAGCTTTCTTAACGGCTTCTTAAGTATTTAATCATTCTTCGTTACTTTAACTGGCTAAAATCTTTTTTTCAAGCACTTTGATTTTTAATATGAGATTTACCCAAAAAAATGGAGCGGGAAACGGGATTCGAACCCGCGACCTTTGCCTTGGCAAGGCAACGCTCTACCAACTGAGCTATTCCCGCATTTCATCGATAAGGATAACAAAAAAGCGTTCCTTGTCAATCAAATTGTGCATATAATTTATGATGAGAAGTGGAGCTTGGAGCGGGAAACGGGATTCGAACCCGCGACCCTTGCCTTGGGAAGGCAATGCTCTACCAGCTGAGCTATTCCCGCACGATTTTAATTATAAACGCTTTCTTTTTGTTGTCTATCGCGGTATTTTATTTTTATTAACGTGTTTTAATTTAGGGAAAAGATGTTGGATTATATCAAGGGAAAAGTGCACGCGATACATGAGCAGAGTTTGTCTGTTTTTTCCGAAATGTTGCAATTGGGATTTGCGATTAATATTGCTCATCCATCGTCGTTTTCTCTTGGTGAAGAAATATCTCTTTATCTTCATCTTCATTGGAACCAAGAGCAAGGTCCTTCGTTGTATGGTTTTAAATCTGTGCGAGAACGAGAATTATTTGTTCTTGTTAATAGTTGCTCTGGAATCGGTCCGAAAATGTCTTTGAATATTTTGTCACAAATCGAGGTGAGTATATTTATTAATGCTATTCGTTCAAGCGATGTTAAATCGCTCAGCCAACTTAAGGGAATTGGTACAAAAAAAGCAGAGCAACTCATTTTGCAGTTAAAAAGTAAGATTGATCATTTTATCTGTTCTGATCAGCAGTTATGTGTGGGCGCTGTTAAACATTTAAAACAAGTTACAGATGTTTTAGAGTCATTAAATTATTCGCGTACCGAAATTCAGCAAACTCTTATTTATTTGAGGGAGCAACCAGATGTGGCTGAGATCTCATTTGATCAGATCATGCGTCATGCACTATCTTTTTTGGCAAAAAAAATGTAAAATAAAATAGTGTTTTGATAATCACTTTATCCTTCAGGTTTTTTCAACAGGTTAAATGGTAAGGATGAATGGTGATGGGAAAATAATGAGCCGGGGCCATTTACTAAAATGGCTTTCTTAATTTAAATCAAATCTATCGTTCGTTTTTTTCTCAAAAAGTTTCCTTGTTGTAAAAAGGGGATTGCTTTTGTTGTACCATTCACCGTTAAAGGAGCTTTTTTATGTCATCAATTTTGGAATTTTTTAAAGTAGCCAATATGGCCTTCGCTTTGCCTTCAGCAATTTTATTTTTAGGAACGGCGGTCTTTTTGACTTGTAAAACTGGCTTTATGCAGATTCGAGGGCTTCCTCGTTTTTTTAGAATCTTAAGAAAAGGCGTTGCAGAGAGTCCTCATGATGCAAAAACGTTGTCATCAAGTCACGCTTTGTTTACTGCAATGGCAACGACATTGGGTATGGGAAATATTATTGGTCCATCTGTTGCTATTTTAACCGGGGGGCCTGGCGCACTTTTTTGGTTAGTTGCATATGCTTTCTTTAGTTCTGCAACAAAATTTACCGAAGTAACATTTGCCATTCGTACGCGAGAATTTACGAAAGATAAACGAATTGTTGGAGGGCCAACTGAATATTTGAGCTTGGTGAGTAGAAAGCTTGGTGTGTGGTATGGTCTGTTGACCATGATTTTATTTCCTGGGTGGACCGCGCTGCAATCAAACACGTTGGCTGAGATTTTAAGTTATGAAGGTGTGCCAACGTGGGTAACGGGTATCGTTTTAGCAATCATCTTACTTTTTATTGTTTTTGGCGGTATTTCACGTGTTGGAGCGGTGGCGAGTAAGTTGGTTCCTTTGATGTTTGTTTTATACGTGAGTTTTGCGTTGATTATTTTATTGTCAAATGTTCATCTTGTTGGCGTGGCATTTAAGCTTATTTTTTCTCATATTTTTACTCCTTGTGCGCCAATTGGGGCTTTTTTAGGAGCCACAATTTATACTGCATTGCGATCCGGGGTTTATCGGGGTATTTATATTACTGAGGCTGGTATTGGAACTTCTTCAATACCACATTCTCTTGCTGATGTTAAACGAGCAACAGATCAAGGAATTTTGGCAATGTTTTCCGTTGCGGCTGATGCGACACTTTCAGTTGTTTCGGGTTTGTTAGTATTAATAACCGGCATCTGGTTTAAAACAAAATTTTTTACGGCTGCCTTGATGTACCACGTTTTTACCATGCATTCGCCCCATTTTGGTAAATACGTTCTTATTGTAAGCGTTTCATTGCTTGTATTTACAACTATTTTAGGAAACAGCTTTAATGGCATTCAGAATTTTTCTACCTTCTTTAGATATCGTGGAATTAAGTTTTATTATATCTTTTTAGCAATTTTGGTCTTCCTTGGTGCTATCGCGCATGTGCGAATGATGTGGGACATCATGGATATTATTATGACTTTTGTAGCTATTCCGAATTTGATTGGTCTCATTATCCTTTCATTTACTCATGGTAAAATGTTGAAAGAATAATTAATAGTTCTCTATTTGATTATATTTGAGATAAAGTTTTGATAAAAAGCATCTATTTTTTTTATAATTTCATCATTTAATCTGATAATTTCGGTTCCTAGCATGAAACCATAAGCGGCTCCATTTTCAGCTAATGGTTGGAGGGGGCCAAAATCAGGAATGCTATCTCTGATTAAATTTCGAATAGTTTGAGGCGTTGGTCCATAAAAGAAATAATTTTGCAAAGCAATGTGCCAATCGCGAAGAAGGGATTCTTGAGGGATAAAACGGCGTTCTTGTTCTAAAATAGTGTCAAAATGCCGTAGAAATGAGCGATTTGGCATTTTTTTAAATAAAATTAGATCTTCCACTCCTTTAAGAATGCCTGTTGCGTGTGGAATGCGTGGAAGAAGAGCTTCGATTCCCTGTTCTTTGATGAATTTTCCATGTTGTTGATCGACAAAAGCATGGAAAAGCATTCCCTGTTTGAAGGGATCTTGTTCTTTAAGAATACCTTGCAAGGTAACATTTTGTGCATGAGTCAACTGCCGTGGCAGTTTCGCAGGATAGCGAATATCTGGAAAACTTGTTCCAATGAGAAAATTCTGTTCATCAATGCCATTTAATGGGCCTGTGAGCATCTGTAGAGCTAAATAAATGTGTCCAATTGGAGCTGCCATATTTTCCCCCTTTTTTATAATTATATAATTTCTATTTGACAATATTCAATATTTATGAGAAAATACTATCTAGAGAGGGTAATCGTTATGAGAAAATTGTTTGTTTTTTTAGTTTTATCAGTTTTTTCTTTGTTTGGTATGGGAACTTCTGAGGAGCTTGCTCCTGAAATTTTTCAAAATCTTGGACGTGAAGCTCAGAATAATTTAGACATTTCTAAAGAGATGCAGACTGATATTTTTGTTGATCATTCGTGTGATAGTTCATCTGGTACGGTGATGTTTTATTTTCCAAAAACAAAGAGAATTTATGTAACGGCGTATAGTTTGGAAGAATTACAAAAAGCTGCGATTGGTGTTTTGCGTTTTTTATTACATCATGAAGCGACGCATAAATTACATCATATATGGCATAGCAGACATATCGGGCCTTTGAAAACACTTAATGAGTTTTCAGCAGATTTAAGTGCCGTAATGAAATGTAATTGTTATAAATGTTTAGAGGAGTACCGCAAAGCCTTTTATGACCAGTGTCGTAAAGCTTTCTTTGCAAAATACAAAGAAATGCCAGATAAAAAAGCTCTCGATAGAATTTTTGCATATCGCGAAAAAGATGGTTATTTATCGTATGATGATTTAACCGTTGAAGTTGGTGAATTGCGACTTAAGGGGGCGCTTTGTAAGCATCATTGTCCAACCTTGACGGAGAGAGGAAAGATGGTGATCTATAAAATTACCGGTCTTTTTACAGAGCCATTATTGATTCTTTTGAATAAGAGAAATATTGTTGATGCTTTATGTGGAGATGAGTTAAAGATTTTATAAAATAACTTTTAGTATTGAATTGGGGCGGCTTACTCAGTCGCCTTTTTGTTTTGTGTAAGAAGCTATTTTTTAAAAGTATTTTGTTTTATTGATTTATTCTTGAGTAATGACCTAAGTTTGTTGATGTTTTAAAGGAGTTTGCAATGAAAGTTTTCTTATTTTTATTTCTTATATTTTCACTGCATAGTACGCATGAGACAGATCAGGACATTCCTTCGCGAGACCATGTGAAAACTATGATTGGCATTGCAGAAATGCTTATTGAGGAAGGAGCGTTTGTTCAAGCTCACTCTATTTTAGAAGATGTGATCGATTGTCCGTATCAATGGCTGGCTTTAAAAGTAGTGATTTTATTGGGACAAATTTCAATTCATGTTGAAGAACAATCGTCGTTGGATGAAATTGATTAAAATTTTTAATAAAAGCTTTTACAAAACCTTATTTGAACGTTATCTTTTAAGACGGATTGATTATATGAGATAATATGCATCTGTTAAAATTGGATCACATTGCAAAAGTTTATTATCAAGGAAAGGTGGCGACCGGCGTTCTCAGCGGAATTACGTATTCGTTTGAATCAGGTCACTCATATGCCATAACTGGTGTTTCAGGAACTGGCAAATCGACTTTGATGCATATACTGGCTGGAATAGATACCCCTTCGGAAGGCGAAGTCTTATATGATGACAAATCATTGCAATTAATGAATTCTCAAGAAAAAAATAATTTTCTTAACAAAGTGGTTGGACTTGTCTTTCAGGAGCCTTATTTAATCAAGGAGTTGACGGTTGTTGAAAATGTAATGCTTAAAGGATTGATTATTCATCAACCATACGATGAAGCATATAAACGAGCGGTGGATTTACTTTCATTTGTAGGTTTGGCAGATAAAGCTACTCATCATCCATTGTCTCTTTCTGGCGGGCAGCAGCAACGTGTTGCGATTTTACGTGCGCTTTTTAATAGACCACAATTTTTATTAGCAGATGAGCCAACAGGAAATTTAGACATAGATAATGCTGCTTCGATTGTTGACTTGCTTGAAAAAGGGCGAGAATGGGGAATGGGTCTTATTATTAGTTCACATGATCCGTCTGTTGCAAAGAGAATGGAGCGACAGTTGGTATTGAAGCATGGGAAATTAGTTGAACAATAGGTATAGAGATTATTATGTGTTCCATTAAACGTTCAATTATAAAAAAAACTTTTGAGTTTGGGATACCAACTTTTTTGAGTCGTATGCTTGGATTAGTACGAGAAATACTGCAAGCTCGTATTATTGGTGTTGGTGTTGTTTCTGACGCATTTATTGCTGCTTTTAAAATTCCTAATTCATTGCGTAAAATATTTGCAGAGGGTGCATTAACTGGTGCGTTGGTGCCGACGATTGTGAGTTTGTTAAAAAAAGATGGGCGAAAAAGTATTAATGATTTAATGACGCTTTCTTTTTTGGTTTTCGAAGGTACGCTTTTATTGCTCTGTTTAATAATTTTTTGGAAACCTTATGCAACGATCAAATTAATTGCGTGGGGATTTTCGCATGAACAAATTTCTTATGCAGTGCCGTTTTTGCGTGTTTTAGTTTCATTTATTTTATTTATTTCGAGCAGTGCCCTATTGGGTGGTGTTTTACAGGCGATGCATCATTTTTTAGTTCCAGCTTTTGCTCCAGTCTTATTAAATATTTTTTTTATTACAGGGTTACTTGTTTGTAAGTGGCTTGAAGTCTCCCTGATGTATTTATGTGTTTTTATTGTCGCGGGTAGCGCTGCGGCATTTTTATTGCATTTATTTGTTTATTTTAAATATCATTTTTCATTTGGGAGTATTAATAAAGAGGCGTGGCATAATTTTAAAAATTTAGTTACAAAATTTATTCCTTCTATGATTGGAATGAGTATTGTTGAGGTTAATTTATTTCTCGATTCAACCGTATCGTCTTTTTTAAGTAAAGGCTCTTACACATTACTTTATTATGGGGGGCGCTTAATGGGGATTCCGCTTGGCGTTTTTGCGGTAGCATTTTCATCAATTTTATTGCCCCATTTTAGTCGTGTTGTTTTGTATGCGCCCAAACGTTTAGGCTTTTATTTATTAGAATCGGCTAAACTAGTTTTTTGGGTAACAATTCCAGCCGCTATTTTGATGACGCTATTTTCTCAAAAGATTTTTATTACGTTATTTTTGTCTGATAAATTTCCTGCCGCACGTATTCCAGAAGCAAGTTATATTTTAATCGCATTTTTAATTGGTCTGTTTTTCTTTTCTATAAACAAAATTTTATTAAATATTTATTATGCGTTGCATGATACCAAGTTACCCATGTATACTTCTGCGGTTTCCGCCTCATTTAATTTTGTTGCAGATGTTATCTTGATGCAGGGTTTTGGAACGGTTGGCATTGCATTGGCAACGAGCTTGTCGGGCATCCTACAAGTCATTTTATTAACATATTATTTAAATAAAAAATATGTTTTTTCTGTTAGTCTCAGTTATTTTGTGCAATTTATGTGGCGATATCTTTTGCAGTTAAGTTTGATTATGCCACTTTTTTATGTAGCGCATCGGGTGATAAGTAAAGCAATTTATTGTTATTTTTCTGGCTGGATGCTTCATTTCTTAACTGATAAAGCAGGTTTTTGGTTGTGGACATTGCCTCTTATGGGGCTCGTTTTTATCGCATTATATTTTACAAGAAAACCGTTTAAATTGCGCATGCATTTTCTCGATTAGTTCTTGCGCGTGATGCGAAATTTTTATATCATTAAATTCATTTGATAAAGGAACAAGCATTCATGTCGCAAAATCGTGTAATTTTAATTTTTTCTGTTCTGTTTTTTATTATAGTTTCATTTTTTTTATATTGGCATGCCCCAGGTGAATATGTACATTTTGCCACTGATTCGCTTCGATACCATTTTATGGCTCAACGTTTTAGCTTTAAAGAATTGCCCTTAGAAGTTTTGGGTTATCCTTTTTTTCTAAAAATTTTTTACCATCTATTTGGTTGTTCTCTTGGTGTAATTGTTGGTGTTCAGGTTTTGTTATCAGTAATGACGCTCTTTCTTTTGCGCAAAATTGTTTGTGCTTTGCACGGCGAGACGGCTCAAACACTTGTTACATTATGGTGGGTTGGCAATCTTGGTTTTTTTATTTATTCGCAGCTTTTTCTTATTGAAATTGTATTGGCGCTTTTATATGTATGGTTTGTAGAACGTTGCATTGCATTTTATGAAAAATCGTCATTGTTTACAATTGCGCAAGCTGGTTTAATTTTAAGCCTGTCCGTTTTATTTAGGCCTGCCGCCCTGTTTTATGCCTTTTGTTTTACGCCATTTTTATTATTTATCTCTAAGAAAACGCTTTTGTATCGTATGAAGGCGGCTGTGCTATTTATTGTTGTTTTTTATATGCCACTTTTGTTGTACATGATGACAAATTATTTGATATTTAAAAATTTTACTCTTTGTCCTGTTATGAATGTAAATCTCTTTTTATTTTTTTATCCTAAGCTTCTTTTCTCTTTTCAACAAAAAGGTATTACTTCTACACCATTAATGAATGCCATTGATACGGATATTGCGCAAAATAACATTACCTTTAAAACACAAGCTAATTTAATAAAACTTATCTTAGAATATCCATTTTTTGCGATTAAAATTTGGTTGTTTAATATGATTAAATCTTGTATTGGTTTGTATCAAGCAGAATGGAAATTGTTTTTTGAACGATGCGATCAAGGAGTCTCATTTTTTAATTTACCCGGATCCCTATTGGCGAACATGAAACATTATATTGCGCAAGGTACTCATCAATATTGGCTTTATGCTCTTGGGTGGTATGAGGTGAGCTATTTAATGGTTGAATATATTTTTGCTGCGATTGGATCATGTTGGTTATTATGTCAAAAAAAAATCTGGTTATTCTTTTTTGCACTATCGTTTATTGTTTATTTAGTATTGATTACTGGTCCTGATGGAAGTGGGCGTTTTCGCATGATGATTGAGCCTTGGTTGCTCGTTTTAGCTTCATTTGGGATAGCATTTATTTTTGGCATAAAGGTAAAAAACAAAAAATATTGTGATTGACATTAAGATAGGGTTTTGATGAAACGAAAAAAAGCTATAATTATTGGCGCAGGTCCTGCTGGGCTGACTGCTGCATATGAATTATTAATGAGAACGAATATTCAGCCAATTATTCTTGAAAAAAGTAGTTATATGGGGGGCATTTCACGAACGGTGAACTATAAAGGAAATCGAATCGATATTGGTGGACATCGTTTTTTTTCAAAATCAGATCGCGTGATGCGGTGGTGGCAGCAGATTTTACCTCTTGAAAAAGATGCAATTGATAAGGATCGTATGTTGTTAATTCGCAATCGTCAGTCGCGCATTTTTTTTAATCGTTCATATTTTAGTTACCCTGTCTCTTTAAGTTGGCATCTTTTTAAAAATTTAGGTCTAATGCGGACATTTAAAATAGGATGTACATATTTATGGCGCTTGGTTTTTCCTTTTCGTAAGGAAGAGAACTTGGAGCAATTTTATATTAATCGTTTTGGTGATGAGCTTTATAAAACATTTTTTAGAGATTATACAAAAAAAGTGTGGGGTGTTGATTGTTGTAAATTGAGTGCCGACTGGGGAGCACAGCGAGTTAAAGGGGTTTCAGGATTGAGAGCTTTAATAGATTTTGTAATGCGTTTTTTTAGAAAAAAAAGTATCGAACAAAAAGATGTTGAAAGTTCATTAATAACACAATTTTTATATCCCAAATATGGTCCGGGCCAAATGTGGGAATCTGTTGCAGAGCAAGTGAAGGCTTTGGGGGGAGAGATTTATATTCAGCATGATGTTGTGGAAATTCAGACAGAAAAAAAATTTGTGAGTGGGGTAAAAGCGCTTTTGCCTGATGGTTCATCAAAATGGTTTGCAAGCGATTACCTTTTTTCAACGATGCCTATTAAAGATCTGATTAATGGCTTACAAGGGGCTGTTTCTGATGAAATTAAATCATTGGCAGATCAATTGCCTTATCGTGATTTTTTAACGGTGGGGATTTTAATCAATAGGAAATTAGATCTTGCAGATAATTGGATTTATATTCAGGAGCCAGATGTAAAAATGGGCCGCATTCAAGTTTTTAATAATTGGAGCCCATATATGGTTGCTGATGTTGAAACAACATGGATTGGCCTTGAATATTTTTGCAATGAAGGAGATGAGTTATCAGCAAAATCAGATGATCAAATGATTGAATTTGCAAAAACAGAATTGGTTAAAATTGGCTTTGTTGCTGCTCAAGAAATAATTGATGCTACCGTTATTCGTATGGAAAAAACATATCCTGGATATTGGGGCTCTTACGAAAGATTTGATGAATTGCAAAAATTCTTAGATGGTTATAAAAATCTTTTTTTAATAGGGCGCAATGGGATGCATCGTTATAATAATCAAGATCATTCGATGCTTACTGCGATGAAAGTTGTTGATTTAATGCTCATGGATTCTGATAATAAAGCACTTATTTGGCAGGTTAACGCTGAAAAAGAGTACCATGAAAGTAAATAAAGTTTTTATTATGACCAAATATTGAGTCTGAATCGTTGACTTAAAACCTGATGACAATTAAGACAAATAGTTTATAAACCACTGGGTAGCCTCATTTGCTACTTTTTCTAGTGTGCCAGGTTCTTCAAATAGATGTGTTGCACCGGGAATAATGATCAATTCTTTTTTAGCATTTATCTGGGCAAGAGACTCTTGATTCATTTGAATAACAACATCGTCCAGTGCGCCGACGATGCATAAAGTAGCCGCTTTTACCCTGGGTAGAAATGTATCGGCTAAATCTGTTCGTCCACCACGTGAAACAACTGCTTTAATTAATTGTGGTAATTCTGCAGCACCAATTAAGGCAGCTGCGGCGCCAGTGCTTGAACCAAAGTATCCTAAATTCAAATGTTTTAAATTTTCTTGTTGTGTTATCCAATAAGAAACTTCAATGAGTCTTTTTGCAAGCAGCGGAATATCAAAGCGAAATTGGCGCGTTTGTTCATCAATAATATCTTCTTGCTCTGTTAATAAATCGAAGAGTAATGTTGCTAAGCCCGCTTTATTGATAACATCAGCTACAAAATTATTACGTGGACTGAATCTGCTGCTTCCACTTCCGTGAACAAAAATAACGAGACCATTTGCTGAATCTGGGATATTAAGATTGCCATAAAGATTAATATTTTGAAGGGGAATAGTGATTCCTTTTTTTATCATTTTTCTTCCTTTTTTAGAAATAAACAAATATCTTTTATTTAATTTTTTATTTTTTTTAATAAATGTTATAACGATGAATTAAAAAGACAAGGAGTTTTTATGAAGAATATAAATTATGATCTTATTAAATTATTGCACAATAAGCTTGATACTTGTTGGCGTTTAGAAAAATTTTATTGCCAAGATGCTTGTGATGCCCAGTGTGAAAGCATTAATGCGTTAAATAAAATTTTAGAAGATGAAAAAAGTCATGTAGAAATGATCAAGAAAGAGCTTGAAAAACGCATTAAAGCGGGTTTGTTCAGCTGAAAACAATCACTCAGGATGAGTGATTAGGGAAAAAACTTCTGACATCCTGAGTGGCTTCAATCTTAATTAATTAATTTTTGTCGTTGATAATAATTAATGTTTTCATTTTCTCGTGTTGCATAATTTTGAACGATTGTATCTTTTATTTGAGCGGCTTTTGAAAGAATTAATTCTTCTTGTTCGGGAATAATATCTAAATGTTGAACGCCTTTAGTTAGTTCTTCACATGCTTGATTGTAAAATTCAAAAGAGAGTGTTGAACCAGCTAAAGAAAGGAAGAAGCAGAAACGTGTTGTTAATGTCCATTGGCAATCATCAAGATCATCAGAATCGCTTATGATTCCTTTTTCTTTGAGATTGTTCAGTTCTTTGCCGATATTCATAAAATTTGTCCAGATGTCTTTGTCGGTTGGACTCCACATTATTTTACCTAAACACGTATCGATAAGTTTCGTGATACTAAATCTGAGTTGATTGCGATTGATTTCATTGCCAATGGTGAAATCAGATTCAACGATCTTTTCTGCTAAATTATCAATAAAAAGTTCTGGATCTTGTTTGAGTTTTTCAAAATTGTGTTCTAATTCAAAATGGATTAATCGTTTGACAAAAAATTTGCGATTTTGATCGGGTTCAAGGTCTTTTTCTAGAAGATCCGGTAATTTTTGTAAAAATGGAATAAGTTCATCAGCGTTGATATAGGGAACCGCTTTAAATTTTTTATCAAAAAGCCTAAAGACAGCCTTGGTATATGTTCTTGTTTGTTTGGTGTTAATGCCATGTCTTAAAAATTCTTCAAAGTGTTTAAATGGTAAAGCGGGCAATGCTTCTTGGGTATATTTGTGACAATTGTAAATATGCTTAAAATAACATGTTAATCCTGATGGTGAAAAAACAATGTTTTTTTGAAGTTCATCGATGGTGGGGTCCCCATTTTGATCTTTATGAAGTGTTATAATTTCTATATCTGCTACATTATTAAGAGTTTTACTGATTAAATTTTGAGAAGCTTCTTTACAGTTGATTAATTGTATGAAAAAGGGTAGAACAAGTAGGAGGAGCGACGATCTTTTCATTCCTTCTCCTTTGACTAAAAAACTTATTTCAATTTGAGCTTACTGCTAAAAATAATATTGTAAAGGTGGAATGAGGGAAAAAACTTGATGCGATAGCTAAGCGAGGAACATGTGGCATTATATGCATATCAAGCATTAAATCGCGATGGAAAAAAGGTGCATGGACAACTTGACGCGCCTTCTGAGTATGTAGTGAAAGAACAACTTGTTAAACAAGGTTTATATCCCATATTTGTTACTGAATCAAAAGAGGAGCAGGCTCGATTTTCTTTACGCCAATTATTTGAAAAAGCGGTGACGCCAAAAGAAAAAGTTTTATTCACGAAGCAATTAGCAACATTACTTAAATCTGGTGTTCCACTTTTGCAATCGCTTGAATTATTGATTGATCAATTTGATGGTCGCATGAAAAGAATTGTTATTCATTTAAAGGATACCATTAAAGAAGGTGGATCTCTTGCACAAGGACTTGCAGATTATCCGCGTGTTTTTGAAAATATTTATGTTCAATTGGTTCGGGCTGGTGAAGCAAGTGGTCGCTTGGAGATTGTTCTTGATCGGTTGACTGATTATTTAGAGCGTCGTTCTACATTGAATCGCCGTATTAAAGCAGCAATGCGTCAACCGATTATTCAAATTGTTATTGTTATTGCAGTTTCAATTTTTCTACTGACGTCAGTTATTCCCAAAATGGCAGGAATTTTAAAAGGAAAAGCTGATTTGCCGTTGCCAACGAAAATTTTGGTAGCATTGAGTGATTTTATTAAATCTTACTATCTTTTTATCTTAATTGGCTTATTTATTTTGTTTGTCTTATTTAAATATTGGAAAAGTACGTCTACTGGTAAACGTACTTTTGATTTAATTAAATTAAAAATGCCACTTATTGGTTATTTTGCGCGCATGAATGCTACCGTGCAGTTTTGTAGCACATTAGGCATTTTGCTTGAAAGTGGTGTTAATTTGGCTGAAGCTCTCGATATTGTTTGCAATATTGTTGATAATGAAGTGCTTGCGAGTGCATTGCGTGAAGCACGGGATAAAATTATAAAAGAAGGAAAAATTTCGCAATACTTAAAACAGACAAAAATTTTTCCACCGATGGCTACCTATCTTATTAAAACTGGTGAAGAGAGTGGTCAGCTTGATCAGATGTTACTTACCGTTGCAAAAAATTATGAAGAAGATTTAAGAGAATTAACTGATACATTATCTTCTTTGTTAGAACCATTCATGTTAGTATTTATGGCAAGTGTTGTTGGTTTTATTGTGTTGTCTATCGCCATGCCTATGGTTAAAATGATGACTGTTGCAGAAATGTAAAAAAAAGAAAGGGTCGAAAATATGCTCGTTATTAATAAAAAGGACGCAGGATTTACATTGATGGAGTTGGTTGTTGCGATTATGATTTTGGGTATTTTGATGGTTACGATTGGGATACCTATTTTTAAATATATTGGCAGAGCAAATGAACGTAAAACTCAATCAGGTTTAGTAGTAATTAGACAGGCATTAAATGACTATAAGTTTGATGTTGGTACTTTTCCAAATGCTTTAATTGATCTTTTACGTAAACCATCTGGTCCTGCAGGTATAAAGTGGCGAGAACCATATCTTGATGAAAGCACCCTTAATTTGGAAGGTAATAATATTCTGGATGCGTGGGACAACCCATATCATTATAATCGAACACCTGGCGGCAAACGTTCATTTGAACTATTTTCCGACGGGGATCCTGATAAGCCTAAAAAGATAGACGTTTGGGAGATTAGGTAACTTTTGTGCAAAAAAATAGTTATGGCTTCACGTTGTTAGAGCTTATTGTTGTTATAGCTATTATTGGAATTTTAGCAGTTACGGTTGCTCCTTTATTTAGGGGGAGAGAGTCGCAACTGCGTACTAAAGAGTTTGTTGCCAAGTTAAATGCCTTGATGCAGGTTTCTTGGCAACAAGCACTTGTTTCACAAAAAGTACAACGAGTTTATTTTGATTTTCGTAATAAAAAAATTTTGTTGGAAGAGCAGAAGGATATTGAAGGAAAAGATTTTGTTCCTATAAAAAGTGAATTTCTTGATACACAAATGGAGATTCCTTCGACATATTTTTTCAAGAATTTTTATATAGAAGGTAAAGATGAGATGCTTCGTAAAGTAAGAGCGGCATATTTTTATATTGTACCTTCTGGCTTGGCCCAAACTGTTATAATAAATATTATTGATCAAGGCGAAGAATTAAAAGAACGTGAATCTGAAAAATTTGGATTAGTTTTAAATCCATTTAGCGCTCAGTTTGAATATTATGATACATTCCAAAAACCATAAAGGCTTTTCACTTATAGAAGCTGTAATTGCTATTGCGATTATAGGTATTTTTTTTGTTTCTGTTATATTGTTGCAAATGGGATCTTTTCAAAAAGATATTCGTTATAGCGCTCAATTGGAGCGTGTTTTGTTATTAAAGAACGTTTTATATAGTCCAGAAGTTATTCGTGATCAGCATGATAAAGAGGTGGAAAAGATTCAAGAGGTTAAAGAGCCCCAAACTAAAATTACACTCGATATAAAGCTTCAAGAAAAGAAAAATAATCTTGAGCATATCATTGCGCAGGCATCATGGGATGGTTTGGTTAGAAAAGAAGAAGAGAAGCTTCTGTTGTTACAGTTTAAAGTACCACAAAAAAAAGAGAAATCATGAAGTCTGGTTTTACTCTCATTGAATTGATTGTTGCTTTGGCTATTACGGCAGGTATTTCGATCCTTCTTTTTCAGGTTTATAATCAATCAATGAGACTTCTTACGCGTGTTGATAGCGTTGTTTCTACTGGCATGAAAATAAATTCTTTTTATGATCGTCTTGAAAAAGATTTTTCTGGTGCATTTATTCCACTTATTGGTGATTTAGAGTTGGCAAAGCGTGTTTTAGAGAAACATGAAGGGCTGGTTCGTACGCAACAGGTGCGTCAACAAGAACAAGGAAAAGATGGTGCGCAAAAGACTGCAAAAGTACAATCTCAAAAAGTGAAGCCGGTTACTTTGGGTGATATTCAAGTAAAGAGATCTTTTGTTTGTAAGCAGAAAAATGAAAGGCTTTCTCAGGTATCATTTATTACCTGTAATCCGCTAGAAGTTTATAAGCAGATTAAGCCGCGTATTGCTCGTGTAACGTATTCGTTAGAGTCTGATCCTTTGCAAAAAGGACAGTACAAATTGATTCGCAAGGAATCTAAAAAGTTGAATTTAGGGGCAATAAAAGAAGAGCGTGGTTTTGTTTTATTAAATCACATTAAATCTTTCCGATTAGAGTTATTGGCAACTGAGCCACCGGAAGAAAAAGAAGAAAAGAAAGCGACGCAAAAAAAAGAAGAAAAATCTGCAGATAAAAAAACTTCTGAAGTAAAAAAAGAACAGAAAGAAGAAATTAAGGAAGAAAAACCGCGACCATTAAAGTCTTATACAGAATGGCCGCCCGAAGAAAAAGAAAAATCGGAGAAAAAAAAGCTTCCTCGAGATTTACCGGAATTTGTAAAAGTTTTTCTTACGTACGCAGATCCTTTTGTGTCGATTGATAAAAAATATGAGTTTGTGATTCCGATATTTAATTACCGAGCACCAACAAAAGAAGTTTTGGATGTTCCATTATTAGTTCAAGAGCGTTTAAAGAAAGAGGAAGAGGAATCGGGTCCGGTTAAAACACAAAAGAAAGAGACAAAAGTAGAAGGTCAGAAGGGGCAGCCGGCGCCAACGGCTGAACAGAAAAAATGAAAAAACTTCATGATGGTTATATTTTAGTTTTGTCGGTAGTAATAATGAGTTTGCTCATTATTATTTCTACACAAATTTATTATTTGAGTTTTAATTTTTCTTCTTATTCACATTTTGCTCTTAAGCGTGAAAAAGCAAAAATGTTGGCACTCAGTGGTGTACAATTGGTGCGCGAGCGTTTTTATTTTCCTCCTCAAGAAGAAAATAAAGAAAAGGTCCAGCAGACTGCAAAAACCGAAGTAAAAGAAAAATCAGAAGAATCAAAAGAAAAAAAACAAGAAGAGAAGAAACCTTCGAAACCCGAACCTAAAAAAAGTGATAAAGAACTTGGGGCGTTATTGGCCCGAGCATTACCCATTCTTAATCGTTGGCAAAGTACTAAATTGACGATTGAGAAGGATGGTGTTGAGGGTGAAATTAAAACATATGTTGCGTGTGAAGATGGAAAGATTCACTTGAATAATTTACTCAGTCTTATGGCTCAAAAAGGCCTTTCCGAAGAACGTGTTAATATGTTCAAAGCTCTTTGGCAGAAAATTGGTGAATTGGTTAAAGCAAATAAAAATTTATATGAATCAGCGTTAGAATTTTTTGATCGGCGTAACCGTATTTGGTTAAATGACATTTCGGAGATATTAGATGCACCCGGATTTCAGGTTTTTAATGATAAACTATTTGTTTTTCTGACAAATGGAAATAAGGACGGCGTTTATTTAATGGATCTTTTTACTCCTCAGTCTCGATATGCTAAGCTAGATCCATGGGTTCTTTCTGCATCAGTGCAGAAATTATTGGGATTGAAGTCTAAGAAAATGGATGAAGGTGCTGTCGCTGCAATTGTAAAAGATTTTCAATCTTCCCATAATTGGAGAAATGATTGGAATAAACTTTTAAAACCAATATATGGTAAAGATTTTGAAGGACTTCCTAAAGGAATTGATTTGATGTTAAGTGTTCGTTTTGATCCTGCTGCTTTTTCGGTTGTTTCTTATGGCGTTGTTGATGGCGTGAAGCAGGGGGTTTTTACAATTTTAGTTAAACAGTTGCAACCTGATGGAAGTGTCTTATTTATACCTATAAAGACATATTGGATTAACTAGAGGAACAAGGTTTGCACATTAAGACTGAGACAAAGGTAGGAATTTTCGTTCTCACCTCTCTGGGCATTTTAGCGTTTATGTTCATCCAGCTTGGTGTTTTTCGCTTTAACGTTAAAAGATATCAGCCTTATGAAGTTTACTTTGAAGATGTTTCTGGCGTAACGGAAAAATCTGATGTTAAGATTGCTGGTGTAAAAGTTGGTTGGATTGAGAAAATAACCCTCCTGAAAGATATGCAAGCACGGGTACAGATGATGGTTAAAAAACGTTATAATCTTCATCGTGATGCTTATGCGCTCATTCGACAAGAGGGCTTGCTCGGTTCAAAATATCTTGAAATCATGACAGGAAATCCTGAACTGGCCGTGTTGCCTCCGGGTTCGCTCTTGCCTCGTCCTGGCGTTGTCCCTGTTTCAATGGAATCATTATTGTCACAATTTAAACAGATTACTGAGAATGTTCGAGATGTGACCGCGTCTTTCTCTGGTGCATTTGGAAATACGAGTCAGCAACAAAAGTTGGAGACATTGGTAACTCAATTGGCAGAAGCGTCTGAGCACATTAATTCATTGGCTGGTGCATTAAGTAGGGCGGTTGGTTTTAATGAATCGAATATTAATTCGATTGTTGCTGATGTTAAACAAGTGGCCTCTGATATTAAGCAAGCTGTACCAGAAATTAAAAAGAGCATCGATTTTTTGAGTGAACGTCTTGATAAACATGTTTTGCCCGCATTTCAAGAAAGCATCGAAAAAATAGCAAATGTTTTTGATCGTGATTTTGGAAGTGTTGCAAAGAAACTAGAACAGACTGCAACGACTATTGAAGAAACGGTAAAAGAAGCGCGAAGTGGTATTGGATCATTAAAATCGGTTTCAGACAAAGTTGATCAAGGACAGGGCTTGCTGGGAAAATTGATTAATGATGAGACTGTTTATAACGATATTAAATCAGTAACTACGAGTTTCCGCCAAAATATGAAAAAAATCGATGATTTGCATGTTGAGGTAAATGCGCATGGTGAATCAATGACGCGTGCAACAGATTGTTATTGTCATCATGATAATAAAGGTTACTTAAATATGCGTTTTTATATGTCCCCCTCATGGTTTTATAACTTGCAAATGGTTACGTCTGAAAAAGGTTGGCCTGATCGTTGGTATCGTAATGATATATATCTTGATAAGTGTTGTAACGTTATTAATCCTGATACAATTGTCATTGATGATGGTAATGTAAAAGTGGCTCCTAATATGAATTCTGTTTGTGTAAAACGTAATGCCACACGGTTTGATTTTCAAGTTGGAAAGGCCTATGAGAGTGGTGTAGCTTTACGCGCAGGAACTTTTGAGAATACCTTTGGTTTTGGCGTTGATTATAAATTGCCAATTAATTCGGATGTTTTTAAATGGATCATGAGTTTAGAGCTTTACGATTTATATGGCCGCAATCGTTTGGTTTGCGACCGAAGGCCGCATTTAAAATGGATTAATAGTCTTTATCTTTTTAACAATTTTTATCTTACGGCAGGCATGGATGATTTTGTCAGCAGATGCAATAAATCGCCTTTCTTCGGTGGTGGTTTATGTTTTACTGATGACGATTTAAAGCACGTGGCATCCAAGATCGGAGTTTTCGGCACGCATTAATAATAATATTTCGATAGGTATCGATAAGATTTAAGCGGCGAATACTATTTTCAGGTTCTAATCTATTGGCTATGATAGTCCTAAAATAAAGCAATCTCTTTATTTTAATTTGTGCATTTTTGATGCTTGTTGAGGTGACAAAAAAGGGTAGATTTATTTTGAATAACGAGAGCCAATAGCCCATTGATGAATAATATTTAAGTAAATCGATTTCGTGGCCAGTTTCTTTAAAAAATTGTGATACGCTCATCAAGATATTTGAATTGGGTATATCATAACGTGCTGCAATTTCATCATTTAATTGTTGATAAAAAGTTTCTTTGGGTATTTCTGCTAATTTTTTTAAGGGGATGCCCGTATATAGATTATTCCACCGTTTGGGGTCGTTCATAATATGTTTGATATAAAGTAATCTGCCGGTGAATATGACATAACTTACACCGCAAACGGCGGCAATATATTTAAGTTTATGACTATTAAGGTGTTGAAAGCCTTTTTGAAATGGTTCGGTGGGAAAAATAATAGTGCTGGCAGAGTTAGCATAGACATTTATAGTAGGATTGGCGCTTAAGGTACTTTGCAGGTTAACGTTTTTTGATGATGAGCTGATTAAGGGAACAAAAAAAGTTGTTAAAAATAAAAAATTTTTCATAATCCTCCTTTGTGATTAAAAATAGTATAAATATGATTGAGGATTATTGAAAAGACTTTTTAAAGCAAAGCTAAAAGCTCCCTTTCTTTCTTTTGCATTTTTCCAAAGGCTTGATCGCTTTTATGTGTGTATCCTAACAAGTGACAAATTCCATGTACGATAGTCGCATTCAAGCGTTCATTGAAGGTTTGATTCCAATTTGGTGCGTCTTTTTTAATAAATTCTGCTGAAATAATTAAATCACCTAAATTTTTATCAGCATCTGTTTTCGGCCTGATTTTCTTGCCAGGCTTGAGCTTTGGGTGAAAAGAGAATGAGAGAATGCTTGTTGCTTTATCTCTTTCTCGATATTGTTTGTTATATTTTCTTATCGTTGCATTAGTTGTTATCCAGAGCCCGATATCGTAATTAGGATACTCTAAATAAGCAAGGACTTTTTGAATGTTTTTTTTCAGATAATCGTTTTCAATGACGACTTTTCGTTGCTTGTTTTTTATTAATACGGCCATATCTTTTTTCTTGACCTTCTGCATATTTATGTTAATATATTTATATTGTAAATGCTGTTAGTATTATTTTTCTTATCTAGTAGATAAGATGGAGGTTATTATAATGAAATTAGCAAAAATTTGTTTGTTAGCCAATATGTTGTTGGGTTTATCGGTAGTACAGGCGGGGTTTTTGGGTGGTATCACTCAGGCATGGCGTCACCTTTCAATTGCAAATACTTTAAAAGCGGGCCTGTCGGGCGTTGCCTTGGCAAAGGCTGCCATGGATTTTAAGCTTGGTTACAGAGGACTAAGTGCCTCTGTTTTGAGTGCTGTTGTACTGGGTATTTATGCAGTAAGAGATATTGGGACTGATATGAAACGAGCAGAAGAAAAGTCATTTCATGATATTCTTGATCATATTGAACGGCGAATGGCTGAGAAATCGCTATCGGAGAAAATGCAACAAACCACATTTGAGGATATTGTTGGTGAAATTCCCTACCAAGTTCGTATATTGGTAGATTATTTGAAGAATCCATCAAAATATACGGAATTTGGTGTGAGTTTTTCAAAAGGAATTTTGCTTTCTGGTGCACCGGGGACGGGCAAGACGTTGTTGGCAAGAGCTGTAGCTTCTGAGGCAGATGTTCCGTTTTTTTATGTTTCTGCTCAAGATATTCTTTCTAAATATATCGGTGAGAGCGAAAAAGCGATTAAAATGACCTTTGCACAAGCTCGGAAAGCTGCTGATGATCAGGATAAGCCATTTTCGATTGTCTTTATAGATGAGATTGATGGTATTGGTAGTGTGCGTTCTACTGATGCAGACCATCATGATTCGAACGGAGTCGTAGATGCTTTAATTACAGAATTGGATGGTTTTGAGCAGAAGGGAAAGGTAATTTTAATGGCTGCTACTAATATGCCAAAATCTATTGATCCAGCCTTAAAGCGTAATGGTAGATTTAACTTTAAAATTGAAATACCTCTTCCGGATAAAAAGGGTCGTACAGAAATCTTTAAATTTTACTTGGATAAATATCCTTTTAGTGGAGAAAATCGCGATAAGACCATAGAAAGATTAAGCGAGGAATCTCATGGGTTTTCACCTGCTGATATAGAGGCGGTGATTTCAAATGCAGCTCTATCTACCGTTTATGCGGATCTTGATGCAATAACGGAAGGTCTTCTTTTTGCAGAATTGCGGAAGGTGGAAAAGTCAGAAGCTGCTCCTGATGATTTGGGAATGTTATATTCTTAGGCTATAGGTAAAACATTTTGATTATGTTTTGACGTACAACTATTTATTTTTTCTATCAAAAATACTTTTAAGGGGTGCTTGTTTCGCCGTCGTCTAGGCTATGGCGCACGGGTCCCCTTTAAACCAGGATGCTAATCTTTCGATAACACGCAGGATGAATAAACAAGTTCCCTTCGACAAGTGCGAATGATTAATTAAAAAACTGCTTGTTCTTCATGTAAAATATGAATGTCTATAAATTGATTATCATCGAATAGTTATTTTCTTCTTTCTGCACTGAGTCTTCTTCCATTTTGGTACTTAATACAATATCTTCTGCACGTGTTATTCCTTTGAGAAGCTGAAGATGTTTTTGTATTAATACAGGAAGGTCTTCTTGTTGTGTGCAGATCGTTAATGTCGTTATTGGTGTACCTAATGAGAGTTGACCAGTTGTTTTTATTTTTCTTACGCGTGCAACAATATCAATAATCTGTTCAATTTCTTGTGCAGATTGAGTAAAAGTAAAATCTTTTTGAATCTCATTAAAATTTGTGCAATGAATCGATGCAGCATTGAGATGTTTGCGATAAAGATGTTGATACAGCTGCTCTGTGATGAACGGTAAAAATGGTGCATAGAGTTGTAAAATGCGTAAACCAACCCAATATAACGCCTCTTTTGTCGATTCTATTTCTTGTTGATCATATTGGTCAGGATTAAAGAGTCTATTTTTGATGAGTTCAAGGTAATTATCGCAAAAATCATTCCAGAAAAATGAATCAATACGGTTAAGGGCTAAACTGAATTCTTTTTTATTAAGTTCTTTTTCAAATGCGTTAAATGTTTCGCTCATTTTGTGCAAAATCCACTCATTAACTGGATCACATTGAACTTTTTCGTCTTGCGGTGTGAAATTTTCTACATGTTGATGCATGAAGCGGAAGGCATTCCAGAGTTTTGTTACTAATCGTTGTCCAATTTTGAGTTGTGGTTCAGAGAATGCAACATCAGTTCCTAACGTTGCAGACGCAGTCCAGAATCTAATTGCATCGGCAGACCATTGTTCGAGTAATTTTTCAGGTGCAGGGATTGAATGTTTTTGTGATTTAGAGATTTTTTCTGATGTTGAACTGAGTACGTGCCCAGAGATAACGATAGAATTCCAGGGGATTATATTGTTGTGGAGGGTTGTTTTTACAATCGTGTAAAATGCCCATGTGCGAATAATGTCATGTGCTTGGGGGCGCATCGACATTGGAAAAAACGTTTTTGTTATTTCTTGCGAAAATACATCTCTGTTTTTATCTAATAATGAAGCGCAAATATACGGTGTTAACGAAGAGGTATTCCACGTGTCCATAATGTCAGTATCAGGAACAATATCGGTGCTCTTACATTTTGGACACTTTTCGGGATACTGAGTCTCTTGAGGATCAACAGGCAGATCGTTTATTTCTGGCAAGAGAACCTCATCGCATGCTTTGCAATACCAAACAGGAAATGGAATGCCATAAAAACGTTGGCGGGAAAGGCACCAGTCCCAATTGAGATTTTCAACCCAGTTGATGTAACGTGACTTCATGTAAGTTGGGTACCATTCTATTTTATCTGCTGCGGCGAGAAACTCTTTTTTATTTTCTAAAATATTTAAAAACCATTGCGGAAGAATAATATATTCGATTGCATGTTTGCATCGTTCATGAATATTGACGGCATGATGAATGTTTTTTTGGTTAACCAGGAGGCCTTTTTCTTTAAGCAATTCAATCATTTGTTTGCGGGCTTCAATAACTTTGAGCCCTTCAAGAGGACCGGTTATTTTTGTCCATTTACCATCACGGCCAATTGACTCGCGATAAGGGAGTTTATGTTGCTGGTACCATTGAATATCGGTTTTATCACCAAATGTGCAGCACATGACAAGGCCAGAGCCCTTTTCCTGATCAACTTTTTCATCAGCAAAAATAGGAACTTCATATTCGTAAAGAGGGACAATCGCTTTTTGTCCTCTAAGATGTTGGTAACGTTTATCTTTAGGATGATAAAATAGTGCAACACATGATGCAAGCAGTTCGGGCCGTGTGGTACTGATAATTAATTTTTCACCCTTTGATGTAATAAAAACAATATCATTGAAGGTTGTTTCAATGTCCTGATCATCAAGTTCAGCTTGGGCGACGGAAGTTCGACATTGTGGGCAATAGAGGGCTGGTTCATTTTTACGATAAATGAATCCTTTTTCATATAATTTAATGAATGATTCTTGAGAAATTTTTCGGACATTTGTTGAGATCGTTGAATACCATAATTTCCAATCGACCGAGAGCCCAACGGCTTGCCACAGATTTTTGAATTTTTGTTCTGCTTCAGCTGTTTCTTCTAGACAGATCTTAATAAATTCTGAACGGCCAACGCCAAATGGACTGACTTTTCGCTTTTTTTCAACATATCGTTCTGTTGGCAATCCGTTATCATCAAAGCCAAATGGATAAAAGACTTCAAAGCCTTTCATGCGATTGAAGCGTGCAATAATATCAGCATGTGTGTAAGAAAATATGTGGCCAAGATGCAGCGATCCTGAGACCGTTGGTGGTGGCGTATCGATGCTAAAAATTTTTTTGCCATCAGGATTAAATGTATAAATTTTTTCTTTTTCCCAGAGCTCTTTAATTTCTTGCTCTGCAGTTTGGTACGTATATGTTTTATCCATAATAAATTATTATACCTGATATCAATTTATTTTTCTTCTTTTTCAATTTGTTGCAAGATTTGTTGTGCTAAATGTTTTATTTGGCGGTCTTGCGCATAATGAAGTGCATCATAAAGTTCTAGTTGTGCGCGTCTGATATCACCGAGCATATATAATGCGCGCGCTTTGTGTAAGGACATCATCCGATATTTTTGTGATTGTTGTTCAAGCTTGTCTATAATTGATAAGGCGTTTTCTGGTTGTTTAAGTTGAATTAAACATTCAATCATGTTGCAATTTAATTGCGTATCATACGGATTGATCTGTTTAATGTGTTGATATTGTTGTAATGCTTCATTATATTCTTGATTCATTAAATATGCATCTGCGAGTGTTTGCGTATTTTCAATATTATTTGGTTGCAGTTGACAGAGTGTTGTATAAGCCTGTATTGCGTCAGAATATTTTTTGCAGTGCATACTTGTATGACCATATTCCTGAAGAGCTTCTATGTGTGAATCATAATCGGCCTGAGTGCATGCATTTTTAAATGCTTCATGTGCTTCTGTCATGCGATTTTGATCAACATACAATTTGCCTAAATTGTAATAAGCTTTTCCATAATGAGGGTTGATTAAAATTGCTTGTTGGTAAGAACGTTCGGCCCATTCTTCTTCTCCTTGTTTGCGCAAGTAGAGTCCTAGATTATTATAAGACCGTGGTTGTCCTGGATTAATTTTAAGGCTTGCGCGTAAAGCTTTGATGGCTAAATCAAATTGGTTTTGAATTGCATAAGCTGCTGATAAATTATTGTATGGATCGGGATATGTGTATGGTTCGAGTTGAATAGCATGTTTGAAACACCAAATTGCATTTTTGATATCATCTCTTTCAATTAATTGGATGCCATAATTATTGTAACCACGTGCTTTAGTTGGTGACTTTTGTATAATATCGTGCCAAAATTCAAGTCCAGAACGCCAAACTTTATTTCTTTGATACGTCATAATGCTGAGCGCTGCTATTCCCGTCATGATAACTGAGATGATGATGCGTTGATTTTTGAGAAAAGAATATTTCTTCATAAGCCACGAATATGCATGAATGAGAAAGATAGTGATGACAAAGAGCCAGCCAAATGAAGCAAGATAAGTTTTATAATCAGCCAAGAGTTCGGTTGAGGGCATTATTGTTGATCGTGGTGCCATGCAAATAAAGAACCAGAGCATGCCAAAAGCATATAAACTGATGCGATTTTTTTTAAGAGCGAATAAAATTGTTAAACCAATAATCAGTAGTCCAATGAGTGGCAATATGCAATCGGGTGTATTAACGCTGCCACAAATTTTCCAATCATAATCAACGCAGATATTAAATGGCCAGATAAACATAAAGAGGTAATGCAAAATAACTTTAAATTGTGAAATGAAAAATGGCCACGTAGTAATTTTTTCCCCGGTAGGGTTAATGATGTTGCCAATTGTATTTTGATGCTCAACACTTAAGGACAAGACGTTTATAAAGAAATTTTTACCTAAAAGCCAGAGATAACATCCCCAAATTGTAGTTGCAATAAGAATGTAAAGCCAGATTCGTTTTTTTAATGCATGCCAATTTCCTTGCGCAATGAAAAACCAATCAATCAGTGGAATCAAAAATGGCAAGATAATAGTTATTTCTTTGGTTCCGCAACCAATTACGCAAAGGCTTGTAATTAAGAGCGTGAGAAAGACCTTTAAAATCAATGATTGTACCTGAGTGAAATAAAAAAAGCAGACTGCGATCGCAAAACAGAAGAATGCTGAAAGTCCTTCAAGTTGTCCTTGAATAACATAAGATACCGTTTGCGTTTGTACTGGGTGTAATAAAAAAAGACCGCTTGTTAGGCCTGCGATTAAATAGTTATATTTGTGAAGCCATGATTCTTTGGATCTTAATTTAAGAAGTGATGATAATAAAATAAAGATAAGAACGCCGGTGAGGCAGTGGAAAAATACGTTGGTTCTTCGATAAACGAATGGTTCAAATTGGCTCAATTTATAATGGATTGTATTAAGCCAATAACTTACCCAACGGCTAGATGAGAAAAACAGGTCTGAAAATGTTTTATGACGAATATGATAAAAATTTAAAATACTCGGTTCATCGTCGAATTGAAACGCATAATATAATGATGGAAAGTAAACTAAAAAAGTGATGATTGCCAATCCGAATGGGATGAATATAGGTAACAGTTTTTGCAACGTTTTTTTCACGCTTATCCTACTATTTTCTTGTTTATTCTACGTGAGTTCTCATTTTTCTCAAGATAATCAAATTGACCCGCTTGTCCATTTTTTCTAAACTTAAAGTACTTGTTGTAAATAATTCTTAGCGGAGTAACGGTGATTAATTTAGAAGTTATTGAAACAGTAAAAATATTGATTGCATTGGTTTTGGCGTACTTAATTTTAGCAAGTATAACGGGAGCATTTCAGGCATGGATTGCAGACAGGCTTGGTGATAGTACAGCACGCAATTTGGGTATGATGAGCATGAATCCCTTTGTTCACATTGATCCTGTTAGTTTAGTATTAATGCCCATCGGTTTTTTATTATTTAAAATTGTTATAGCTTTATCCAAGCCTGTTCCTATTTTATGGAATTACATTTCCAAGCCACTTCGTTGGGTAAAGTTGACGCTTCTTGCAGTTTCGCAGCCAATGGCCATTTTGTTATTGCTTATTTTTTTAGTTTTGTTGCGGTTATTGTTTATTGTTTTTGTTATTAAGACTGGTTTTAATGAGTTGCTGCATGCATACCAGTACATCTTTGAGGCAGTAGTTGGTTTTTCGGTCTGGTTTGTTCCCTATCAATTATTAATGGCCTTAACACAAATTTTTATTTATGAACGTCAAAAGAGCGGTATTTCGATTAATCAATCTTTTATGCTCACATTTTTGCCGTTACTGGGTGCACTGCTTTTGCGTGATGTTTCATTTCAATTATTGTCCCGTTTCGTTTCATTAGTTAATGGGGGACTTATTAGTTTATTAAAAATTTTCGTAACGATTTAGGTTAACTATGAAAGAAGGTCAGTTCGATCAATTGAGTTGTGGTGTAGCGCAAATAATTCCTGAAGATGAGTTTAAAAATAAATTAGCTTTGGGAAAGCCATTAATAATTAAATTAGGGGTTGATCCAACGGCACCTGATTTGCATTTGGGGCATGCGGTAGTTCTCTCAAAATTAAAAGAGTTTCAAGATTTGGGGCATCAGGTTGTCTTTTTAATTGGTGATTTTACCGCGCGTATTGGCGATCCAACGGGACGCTCAAAAACGAGACCACCATTAACAGAAGAAGATATTAAAAAAAATTTACAAACCTATATTGAACAAGTTGGTTGTATTTTAGATCCAAAAAAAATTGCCATTAAATTTAATTCAGAATGGCTTGGTAAACTTAATGCGAATGATTTTGTACATTTATGTAGCAAGATGACCGTTGCTCGTATTTTAGAACGTGATGATTTTCAAAAAAGATTGAAAGAGCAACAACCGATTGGTTTGCATGAATTATTATATCCATTAATACAAGCATATGATTCAGTTGTATTGAATGCTGATGTTGAACTTGGTGGAACTGATCAAACATTCAATTTATTGTGTGGGCGTACGCTGCAAGAACAATTTGAGCAAAAACCACAAGTAGTGATGACAATGCCATTGTTAGAAGGTCTCGATGGCGTACAAAAAATGTCTAAGTCTTACAATAATTATATAGGATTAAAAGAATCACCGACGGAAGTTTTTGGTAAAGTGATGTCGATATCAGATAATCTGATGTGGCGTTATTACAAATTACTGTTAAATAAAACAGAGAATGAAATTCAGAAGATGCAAAAAGGTGAACATCCAAAAGAATTAAAAAAACAATTAGCACATGGCATTCTTGAAAAATTTTGGTCAAAAAAAGATGCCGAAGAAGCGCAACAGAATTTTGAAGCTGTTTTTGAACAGAAAGATTATAGTCAGGCACAAGAAAAACCGCTTCCCGATCAATCGCCAATCTGGATTGTTGACTTGTTAAAGCATTTGGGAGCAATTGAAAGTTCCTCTGAAGCAAAAAGACTTATTCAATCAGGTGCAGTTCAAATTGATGGCAACGTTACAACAGAATTTAAAGCGAAAATTGAACCGGTTAAAGGGATGCACATAAAGGTTGGCAAGCATCGTATTTATCAATTAGTTTAGGACATTTCTTGTGGAACTGGTAAGCCAAGGTTTTTTAAAATAAATGGGGCAATATTACTGAGTCCTTTAAGCGGCAAATCTATTTTTTTGTCTTTAACTGCTTGATTAATGAATATGAATTCGACAGGACTATTAGTATGTGATGTTTGTGGTTGATTATGTTCTTCATCCCACATCATTTCTGCATTGCCATGATCTGCTGTAATGTATAATGTTCCATTCATTTTCTCAACAACGTGCTCATAAAGTTTTTTCACTTGATCATCGACACATTCAACCCCTTTTACCGTTGCTTCAAAATCTCCTGAATGGCCTACCATATCGGGATTTGCATAATTAATGAGGTAAAAGTTATGGGGGTTTTCTTTTAATGAGTGAAGAACAGTTTCAGTGATTTTATTGGCTTGCATTTCTGGGATATTTTTGTAAGAAGTGGTGGTGATCGATGGAATAATTACGCGATCTTCTTTTGGATACTTGGTTTCGCGTCCTGCATTGAAAAAATAGGTAACATGTGCATATTTTTCCGTTTCCGCTATGGTAAATGTTGATAAATGCTGATGTGCTAAAATTTCCATAAGCGTCTGTTGTATCTGTTCATTTGGCAAAATAAAATCTGTTGTAAGATTTTTGGCATATTCAACAGGGGTGATAAAAAATGCAAGTTCAAGGTTTTTGATTGGAAATTTGTTAAAATTTTTATCGATAAAGGCTGCAGTTAATTGTCGAGCGCGGTCAGGACGAAAATTAAAAAATAATATACCATCGCCATTTTCTACAATTTCATGATTTAATTGTGTGGGGGGAATAAATTCGTCGGTAATCTGTTTTTTATAATAATAGTCAAGAGCGGTTTGCCATGAAGTAAATTTTAGTGTCATTTTTTCAGTGAGCATGTCATATGTTTCTTTTGTTCGATCCCATTCTTTGTTGCGATCCATGCCATAAAAACGGCCACAGATAGAGCCAATTGATGCTTCGGGGATAGCTTTAATTTTGTTTTGGAGTTGATTTAAAAATTGCACAGCTGATTGTGGAGGGGTGTCTCGTCCATCAAGAAATGGATGAATAACAATTTTTTTGATGTGATAATTATGAGCACTATCAATAAAGGAAAATAGATGATTAATATCACTGTGGACTCCTGCATCAGATAAGAGTCCAATAAGGTGGAGAACATTTTCTGTTTGTGCAAGAGTAGTAAAATTTTTTTTAATGACGGGTGATTCTTTTAATCGATCTGAATTAATAAGATTATCAATGCGCTTAATTGGTTGCTCAATTATTCTGCCGGTGCCAATAGTTAAGTGACCTACTTCTGAATTTCCCATCATGCCAGGTCGAAGGCCGACGGCTGTTCCTGCTGCTTGAATTATCGTATAAGGGTAATGTTTTTTAAGATAATCGAGCATAGGGGTGTGTGCTTTTGCTACCGCATTATATTTTTTTTCTTTACGATAACCTAGCCCATCAAGGATGACTAATACAGTGGGGTTCATGCTTTATATCCTTTTTATTCTTCAGTATACTGTTTAAACATTTGTGTACAAAAAATAGGAAGATTATGAAGAAATATCTGTTATTATTTTTAGTTTTTGGGTGTTGTTATCAATCTTTTATCAAGAGTGAACAATGTGTGGACGCAGCAGAAGAGATTGAAGAACTTAATGATGACATTTTACAGCAAGTAAGTGAGCTTCCTGAAGAGATGTTAACCATTCGGGAGTTGCCTTGGTATCTTAAAATTGTGAGCAAGCCTGGTGCTTATGTTTTTATAAAACTGTGTAAATTGTGGGATTGGTTTAAAGATCGTTCACAAAGAACCAAAAACATTACATTGAATTTGTTTTATCAATTGAATCTTAAAAAAAAATCTGTGGCAACTGGTGACATGGCACACAATGAATGAACACGAATTTGCACTTTACTATCCAGTGCTTTCAAAGAAATTAGAAGAAAAGCTTTTGCATATTGCTGAAAAAGAATTAGTGCATCGTATTTCACGCATTTTAAGGCTTAACCTAAAAGACTCCCTTATCTTTTTTGATAAGACTAAACATGCGCAAGTTATTATTACATCTATTGATAAAAAAGAGGTTGTAGTTGAAGTAACACGGGTTTTTGATAATGAATCAATTCAACCAGAGCTCGTTATACAATTAGGACTTTTGAAACGTGAAGCGTTAGAAAATACGATTGAAGCGTTAACAGTATTTGGTGTTAATAAGATTCAATTGTTTATGAGTGAAAAAGTTTCACGTAAATGGGGTGGTCAAAAAGAATTTGAACGGCTTGAACGTGTTATGATCGCTGCGGCAGAACAGTCCAAACAATTTGTTTTACCTCAATTAGAAGCGCCAATTTTATTTGAAAAAATGATTAAGCAGCAACATTTAAAACGGGCGATTTTTTGTGATCCATCCGGTAATTCATTAATACCATTAATCTGTAAAGATCTAGAAGACCTTGTTGTGCTTATTGGGCCAGAGGGCGATTTAACATTGCCGGAAAAAGAAATTCTTTGCCAGCAAGGTTATGATGCTTATCGTTTAACCAAATCTATTTTACGTTCCGAATTAGCTGCAACATTAGTTGCTGGTATCATCCGTACTGCTTAATTGTTCCCATAGAGAAGTTTGTAATTTTTCTGTATCTACTTCTTGTTCGGAAGAATCTATGGTGAAATGGCGTTCATAGATTTCTTTTATAATTGAGGTTTGTTTATTGTTTACAGTTTCTTGTGGTGATTGTGTTGGAATATGAGGTTGTAGTTTGAGTTCACATTCTTTACTTTGTAGTTTAGCTTTGAGTTCATTAATTAATTCTATTCTTTCATTTTTTACCCAAATAGAGGTTCCGGAGCCGTAATTGAAATGAATTTTAGTATAATTAGACGGTGCTTTGATTTTCGTCCAACCATAAATGTGTGGATTAAAATTAGTATCATGAGCTACAATAATGTCACTTCTATTAAATGCTTCGTTAACGAAGTCACCGCGAATATGAATTCCTGGGTCGATAAAGATAATATCGAAAATGTTGTCTGTGCAAATCTTGTTAAAGAAATTTCTAATTTCATTTAAATATTGCTTGTCAAACAACTCTGGATTTTTACCTTCAATTGCGATATTATTTGCTCGATTTACTGATTCATTAAAAATATATAGTTCTAAATTCCAGTTTAACAAGTTTGGTTTTAAGTCTTTATTGGCTTTTAGAAACCAGGGCATTGCAAAATTGAAGCGATCTTTTACCGTTAGTTCATGAGTAAGTAGATTTTTGCAATTTTTTGCAAAATATGTGGAGCTTTTAGAGCAACCAAGTTCTAACAAATGAGGCATTGGTATTAATTTGAATAATTCATCAAAGACAAGTACATGATCTGTTGCCAAGTCTTTTGATAGTGCTTCGAATGTTATTGATTCATTGAAATTTTCTGCGTATAAAAAGGTTATTAAGTAACAAAATGATAATTTTAAATACTTCAATTTCAAACTCCTTGACTTGTTTGTATTAAATTTTTCCAATAACCGAAATAAATTTTTTCCATACTAAAGGCGCAATGACTAAGTTCTTCTAATTTTTGTTCAATAAATTCTTTAGATAATTCTTCCCAGTTTTTTACGATAACGACAGGAAGGTTATGATATATTGGATCGAGTGAAGAAGCTTTTACAATAGGAATTGCGCCAAGCAAAAGTGCTTCCCATGTTCGATGACAGTCCAGGCCATTGCCTCGTGGGCTTAAGACAAAAATTGATTTGGAAAGATCAGTAAGATAAGAAAAAAAATCTTTTCTTGTAGACCACGTAATATATGGTTTTAATGCGAGTGTTTTATACACTTCAAAACGTTCGAGATGTGTTTCTGAAATATTTGCATAAATAAAAATATTTCTTTTCTTATTTTGAGCATTTTGAGAAATAAATATTTTAATATTTTCAAATTGGCTTCCAATTTTGTTATATCGGTTTTCCAAGCCAATTGGTATAGGAATAAGCTTAGGGTGTCTCCAATTACTTACATTTTGAGCAAACCATTTGATAATTTTTGTATCATTTATGTATGAAGTGAAATTGGATGAAACGCCGCAATCGCTATTATGATTTATTAGAATAAAAGGTACCGTTATTTGGGGAAAGTAATCTGAAAAAAATAATGGTAAAAAATGTGTTCCAACAAAAATGATATCTTTTTCATTGACTATGGTGGGCTCAAATTTAGATTCTTCATCTAAAATATGCTGAGCGAGTGAACGAAACCCGTCCCCTGTGATAAAAGGAAAACTTGGTCTGCGGTCTTGTGTTAATGTGTTTAACAGAATAAATAAAACCAATAAAATTTTTTTCATTATAAAAAAAGTTGTTTTAAAATATGTGACTATTCTCCTACATTATGTTTAATTGTCAAGTTGTATGAGCTTGTGCGGGGCGTTAAATACTAATTGGTTTCTTGTATTAAATTTTTCCAATAACCGAAATAAATTTTTTCCATATTAAAGGGGAGCTTTTTAAATTCTTGTAATTTTTGTTCAAGAAATTCTTTAGTCAATTCTTCCCAGTTTTTTACGATTACAACCGGAAGATCTTGAAACATTGGGTCGAGTGAAGAAGTTTTTACAATAGGAATTGCACCAAGTAAAAGCGCTTCCCAGGTTCGATGACAATCAAGACCATGTCCAGAAGGGCTTAAAACAAAGATTGAACGTGAAAGATCTTTGAGATAATGAAAAAAAGGCTTTCTTTCTGACCAACAAATATGTCGTTGAGAAGATAATAATGCTTTTAAGGTTGAGCGGTTGGGATGCGTGTTGGCTATATTTGCATAAACAAAAATATTTCGTGCTGTGTTTTTAGTGTATTGTGATATAAACGCTTCTATTCTTTTTATTTGAGCTCCGCGAGACTTGTAACGATTTTCTAATCCTATTGGAATTGGAATGAGTTTTGGATGTGAATAAATTTCTACATTTTGAGCAAACCATTTAATAATGCGGGAATCATCAAGGTAAGCACTATAATTTTGTGGCGCAGAGTAGTCAGAATTGTGAGTTATTAAAATGAAATTGTTTTTTATTTTTGGAAACATTTTTTCAAAAAAATACTTTAAATAATCGGTTTTTAGGAAAATGATATCTTTTTTTTGTACATTTTTTGGATTAAAGCATTTTTCTTGATCTAAAATATGTTGAGCTAATGCGCGAAATCCATCTCCAGTAATAAATGGATAACTTGGTTTTCGATTAAGCGGCGGTTTTTTATATACCTCTCTTCGTAGGATTATTGATTGTTGACTAAAATTTATAACAACAAATAAAAAAATGATCCAATACTTTTTCATTAATTACACTTTTATTTGCTATTATCTATAAGTTGATTAGGTGATTGCAACAAAAGAGTTATTTAGATAATTGTATTGATTTTAAATAGAGCGGTTGAAGTTGTTTTGTTGTGATATTTTTTTGGAATTGTTCTAGCGACAATTTTGCGATAATTTCAAGTGGTGTAAATTCGATCAAGGGTTCTGGTAAAAATGCTTTTTTGCCAAAAATATTGGTGATTTCATTTCTAAAAAGTTCTACTCCATTGCCTAAAAAGCGAATACTTTCAGAAGATGTTGTTTTTTTTATTTTGTTGAATAAATTTTCTGCATTTTTCCATCCGGTTACCATTTGATTGTTTTCTTTGTAGGCGTAATAAAGGTCTTTATTGAAAGCATTAAGAATAATGATTGTCTGCGGATAATTTTCATCTTCGACATAGGATAAAAATGCTTGAAGGCCATCAACACCAACAAGGGGGATATTATTGGCAAAGGCGAGACCATTTAAAGTGGCAATTAAAACGCGTAAAGTGGTGAAGGGGGCCGGGCCTTGATTGGAGCCAATAAAGTTGAGATCAGAGCAGGTGAGGTTGTTTTTGTCTAATAATTCTTTGATTGTTAGGGTAAGGTTTTTACAAGCTTCTATTTTGGATAAGGTGTATGATTTTTTACAAAGATTATCAAAAAAGAGTCCAATTTGGATGTCGTGATATGTAGCTTGGGCTGCTAAAAATTTTGTCATAACTTTTCTTACTAGTGTGATTTTTTACATTTTTGTTGCTGATAAAAGATGCTAAATGCATCAAATTCAATAGTTTTTTCTTTTCTGGTTATGATCTTACCACAATTAAGACATTTCCAACCTTCGAAGTTCAGGAAGTTGTCAAAAAACGTTTGCTTAACCATTAACCCCGAGCACTTGCGACATTTCATTAGGCTCTCCTCCCCTTGATTATGCGCTCATGCACGAGCTCGTGCGATGTGCACTAATCTCACCTACCGTTGCACAATTTATTGTCATTCGCTTCCTTTACCTTAAAAAATTTTTATTAAAATTGTCAATGGTTATGATTTGGCTTTATATCTTAAAAAGTCTAAATAGCCCTCCAGAATTAGGGCGGCAGCAATAGCGTGCTCCTTATTTTTTTCTTTTTTTATTTGTTTTGATTTCATTGTTCGAGCTTCTTTGCTCGTAAGTCGTTCGTCCCAAAGGATCCAATTTATTTGTGGAAACAATTCTTCAAGCTTTTGCTTGTAAGCTAAGACTTTTTCAGTTTGTTGGCTTTGTGTTCCTTTAAGTGTTTTAGGTAAACCAATAACAATTGTTTCAAGCTGTTCATTTTGTAGAGTTTCTTTAACCCAATTTATTAAATCTTTTGTTGCAATGGAGGTTCGTGGTGTAGCAAAGAGACCAAGCTCATCAGCTTGTGCAATTCCCGTATGTACATCGCCAAGATCGAATGCTATAATCTTCATGATTTATCCTTGAGGGCTCAATAAATAAAAGTTTATCTTACGAAAAAGTTTGTGTACTTGCAAATTGTGGGAGTTTTTATGAATATCAATAGTCTTATCATTCTTTTAAAAAATTATTTATGGGGTTGGCCATTATTATTAATTATTATGGGTGTGGGAATTTTAGCAACCTTAGCAACGAATTTTGTGCAAGTTCGTTATTTTTTTACTGCATGGAGATTGTTGCTTTTTCCTAAAAAGAGTGAACTTGGCGCGCAGAAAGGGGCGGCATTAACACCATTTCAAGCATTTCTTGGAGCATTAGGAACAAGTGTTGGCAATGGCAATATTGCTGGAATTGCCACTGCAATAGCTTATGGGGGTCCCGGTGCGGGGGTCTGGATTCTTTTTGCTGGCTTTATTGGCATGGCGCTACGGTTTGCTGAAGTTTATTTGGGGGTACATTTTGATAAATATGAAATGCGCGGTGTGCGCGGAGGGCCTATTGCTTATTTGAGCCATCTGCCTGGTAAAAAATTTATGCCGTATGTTTTTGCGCTTTTATTTTATTTTTATGCATTAACAAGTGGTAATGCAATGCAAGCGAATGCAATTGGTGATGCTGTTTATAGTACATGGGGAATTAATAAATGGATTATTGCTTCTGGGATAACGTTATTTTTGATGTACGCCATTATGGGGGGTGCCAAGAGAATTCTTCGTTTTTCTGATATTTTGACACCATTCAAAGTATTGGTATTTTTTGTTTCTGCCATTATTGTGCTTACGTATCATTATCAAATGATTGTTCCAACATTAAAGTTGATTTTTAGTTCAGCTTTTTCTTATCAAGCAGTTGCTGGTGGTGCAGCAGGTTTCACCTTGCAACAGATTATAAAAAATGGTTTTGCGCGGACATTTAATTCAACTGAGGCTGGCTTTGGTGTTGCGGCGTCTTTTTTTGGTGCCAGTGGATCGCAAAAACCTGTTAATGATTCCATTATTTCGATGATTGGTGTCTTTATTAGTACCTGTTTTGTTTGCTTTTTGGTTGCAATGGTTGTAGTTGCTTCCGGTGTTTGGAATAACGGCGCTATTGGTTCTGCTTTGGCCGTCTCAGCATATCAGACTGTTTTTGGTTCTTATGGTGGATGGGTTGTGACATTTGTTGCTGCAAGTTTTGGTTTAGGGGTAATGGTTGCTTTTCTCTTTATTGGTAAAACAGGATTCTTCTTTTTGACTAATGGACGAGGCGAAAAGTGGTTTTATATTATTTTCTGCATAGTTGCTTTTTTGGGAACCAAAACAAAAGTTGAAATGATTTGGGATATTAACGATTTGGTTAATGGAATCTTATTACTTATCAACTTGTACGCTATTGTATTCTTTATGCCGTTACTTCATAAAGCAATTGTTAACTATAAACGACAATGATTTTTCGTGTTGCAAGTCATACAGATAATGTTGGGCCCGGTTCGATATATGTCGCAATTCCTGGCAAGAAGCTTGATGGTACTCAGTTTATTTCTGCGGCTATTACAAAAGGTGCAACAACGATCGTACTTGAAAATGATTCCGTAACTGAAGAACTTCAACGGTTGTGTTATCAAAAAAAAGTTTGTTTAAAAATAGTTGATAATGCGCGAATAGCTTTAGCGGAGTTAAGTGCTGAGGCGTATGGTTTTCCAGCTAAAAAGTTAAAACTACTTGGTGTAACGGGAACAGATGGAAAATCAACATCGGTTTACCTCTTATTTCATATTTTAAAGGCAGCGGGAAAATCAGTTGCGTTACTCAGTGGCGTTGAACACATTTTAGGAGAGCAGGCATTTCTTGCTTCAATGACAACGCCAAAACCAGATTATATACACTATTTTTTTGATCAATGTTTAAAAAATGGTATTGAGTATGTGGTTCTGGAATTAGCGGCACAAGCTATTTCATATCGTCGCATTGATGGGCTTGAATTTGATGGTCTTATTTTTACTAATTTAGCACATGAACATGGTGAGCAATATGCCTCACTCGACGATTATTTTGATACCAAATGTGCTATTTTATCACAGAAAAAGAAAAATGCTCCATTGGTTGTACATGATTCTTTATGGGCTGTAAAAGTAAAAGAGAGGTTTCCAAAAACATTGTATGCTGGGCATCAAAAAAATGTTGATTATCAGGTGATTCAGCTACAAGAGACATTTGAAAAACAACTTGTTGAATTGAGAAAAAATAATGTTTGGTATCAATTAGAGACATCTTTAATAGGTGCTTATAATGCTTCAAATGTTGCGGGGGCGTTTGGACTTGCATGTGAACTAGGAATTTCCGTAGATGCAATTGCGAATGGTATAAAATCGTTTAAAGGAGTCGCTGGACGGTGTGAGCGATATCGATTACCCAATAATGCTTGGGCTGTTATTGATTATGCGCATACGCCGCAAGCATATGAAAATCTTCTTCCTTTATTAAAAAGACATGCGAGAGAATTGATTGTTGTTTTTGGTGCTGGTGGGGGAAAGGATATTGAAAAACGAGCAAAAATGGGGAAAATTGCAGCGCAGTTTGCAGAACAGATTATTTTAACCAATGATAATCCGCGTAATGATGATCCGGAAAAAATTATGGATGATATCGTTGCATGCTTAACATTACATCAAAAGGCAAAAGTTTTTCGAGAACCTGATCGTGTGCAAGCAATTATGCAAGCGTATCATTGGTCTCATGCTGGAGATATTATTGCAATATTGGGTAAAGGTCACGAAACAACGCAGATTATTGGAACCTGTTCCTGTCATCACAAGGATAGCGAGGTAGTAAGCTCTTTATAATTTAGCTGTTGAATTTTAGTGCATTTTCTATTTCTTTACAGCTTCTTATGCATTTTTGATGAGCTTCTTCTGTGCCTTGCTTATTATATCGCGAGTTGCAGTCATTTCTACAGGTTGTTTCATCCGCGATCCATGTTCCTGCCTTTAATTGATAATTACAACTAATTATAATCACCAAAAATAATAATTTTTTCATTGCCCTCATCTTTTTACTCCTTAATCCCTATGCATTTAAAATTTTTAGGGCTTTTAGCATTGGCTGTTCGTTGAATAATTAAGATTATTTGATCATCTAATCTTTTCACTTCAGCCTCAAGCTGCTTTTTTAGATCTTTTGCAACCTTGCGAATACTACTTGTTTCATGGGTTTTGGCAAGAGGATCAAGTTCTTGTTCAATTTTATTTATAATTCCTTTTTTTTCTTCAAGTTTTTGTGCAAAACAATCATGTACACAGCCAATTTTTATGTTGTTTAAAAAACGGTCAATTTTATCTGATAAAATTTTTTCTGCTTTGTCTTCTTTTTTTGTTTTTTTGTCTACTTCATCAACGAGAACACTAAAATTTTGCATTAATGTGAACAAGATATCATATTCAAGTTGCAAGTTTTTTAACTGTCCTTCTCTTGAAAAACCTGATTCAATTTCCTTTTGTACGATTTTAAGACTTAAGTCGATATCAGCAAGTTGTTCTTGAATGCGTTCAAGTGGTTTATAAGAATATAACGAGACATAACTACATAAAATAATGATTAATTTTTTCATAATAATTTACCTCCATTTTTATTATTATACAAAAATCCAATGTAAGACTTCAAGTTTTTATTGAATTATAGTTGTTAATTGCTTGAAAAGTGGCCTGAATGATGGGTTTTTTGAATTTTTGAATTGTTTTAGTGAGGAAATTTGTAGAAGATTTGATCAAGGAGGTATTTTTTTTGCATCTAACGTAGTAAAGTCAATAAAAAAGATTGAGAGGATTGAGATGAAAATTCTTTGTTTTTATGAATTGGATTGGGAGCTTGATTACTTAAAAAAGCAGTTGGCAGATTTTCAAATACATTTTGTAAAAGGAACGACGCAAAATAGTCCTACGATAGATAAAGATGCCGATATTTTGTGTCTTTTTGTTGATTCTCCCGTTGATAAGCATTTGATGGAAAGTCTTTCTTCTCTTAAATTAATTGCAACTCGTTCAACCGGTTTTAATCATATTGATCGGTCTGCAGCACAACAATTAAATGTGAAAATTTGTGGGGTTCCCGCCTATGGAAAGAATGCAGTTGCTGAATACGCTTTTGGCTTGATGATTATGGTTATGCGTAAATTGTATGAAGCGTATAGCCGTATTCGTGATAATAATTTTTCGCGTGTAGATCTTTGTGGAACTGATTTAAGTGGAAAAACATTGGGAGTAGTTGGAACTGGTGATATTGGCTCTAATGTGGTTAAGATAGGTGCTGCTTTTGGTATGAATGTGTGTGCGTTTGATCTTAAACCTAATCAAGAGCTTGTAGATAAGACCGGTTGTGTTTATGTATCATTAGAAGAATTGTTGCGGCAATCTGATGTGATTACTTTACATGTGCCTTACAATACAGGAACTCATCATTTGATTAATAAAAAAAATATAATGACGTGTAAGAAAGGCTCTTATTTAATCAACACAGCTCGTGGAGCAATTGTTGAAACAGCGGCCATAGTTAAGGGTTTAAAAGAGGGCGTTTTGGCTGGTGCAGGCTTGGATGTGCTTGAAGAGGAAGGTGAGATGGATCATGAAGTTTCATTGTTGCTTGAAGAACATCCACAAGCAATTCAATTACAGACTCTTTTGTCTAATCATTATTTAATTGAACATCCACAGGTAATCGTAACAGCACATAATGCATTTAATTCTTATGAAGCACGCAAGCGTATTTTAGATTGTACAATCGATAACATAAAGGCTTTTGTTGCTGGCAAATTAAAAAATATTATTTCATAAATGTTTTTTCAAAAAAGATAATTTTTTAGCTTCAGCGTTAGGGTAATTGTTTGAAAACCAAAATAAGTGAAAGCCATCAGATATTTCGCACAGTTCGACATGTGGCATCTTTTTTAAATAATAGGCGTTTTCTGGTTTTGCGTCAGCATCATATTTGCCAAAAATAACAAATGTTGGCGATTGAATGTGAGAAACGTCTGGTGGGGTGAGTTGTTTATATTGGAAAAGGTCATTGTTTAGTCCGGCTTTGCGTGCACTGGGGGGCATTATCGTTTCTAAAAAATAGAAAAAATATTTCATAGCTGCTTTGTCTTGTAAGGCTTGCGTAAGTATCTTTTTTTTTGCTTCTTTGTTAAAGGTGCTTTCAAGATTTATAAAAAATTTAAGAAGTGGTTTGACGAGTTTTTTAGCAAAAATATCAATAAACCAAAAGACTAAATCGTTATAAAAAAGAGATAGTATCAGTCGTTGCCAGTAAGTTGTTGTATATTTTTTACTTAATGCTACTTCCATGACCAGCGAAGATAGTTTTTCTTGGTATTGCTGGGCAAAAATTAATCCTGGTACGCCACCGGCAGAGATCGCAATTAGTGAAATTTTTTGAATGTTTAATGCTTTTAACAATTCATTTAAGGCTATTGCTTGTTCTTGAAATGTTATTCCAACAGAAAGAGGAGTACGCAAATATCCTGGACGCGACCATGCAAGAATTCGAAAACCGTGAGATAGGAGCGGTTCTTTTTCTAAGAGCGCTTGGTCATATCCACCCATTGCACCATGCATAACGGCAACAATAGGATGTTTCTCTTCGCCAATGAGACAATATTCGATGGGGCCAACTGCTGTGTTAATGATGGTACTTGTATTATTTAATTTACTGAGTTTTCTTTTTTTCCAAGTAAAAAAACCGTTCATTATGCTCCTCTTTTTTATCTCATGTGTAAGCCTGATGATATTTACAAATCTGTATTCTCAGGTAGACTTAAAGATCTTAAAGTAATCTTATATGAATTATATTTTTTATCTTAAGGAAAGGTAATCGATAATGCAATACTATCAACTATTTATTGGCGTGGCTGCGCTTGGTCTCGCGGTCGTTGCATATCTCTTTAGATGTATTCTAAAAATTTCTGTGACGAATGAAAAAGCAGAAAAAATTGCCGCTGCTATTCGACAAGGGGCAATGACCTTTTTGCGTGAAGAATACAAAATTATCTCAATCGTTGTTTTAATCGGCGCATTAATTTTGGCATTTATTGGCAAGTCGCCAATTGCAGCAATAACTTTTGTTGTTGGAGCAATTTTTTCAATGGCAACAGGTTTTATTGGAATGCGTGCTGCAACAGCAGCGAATGTGAGAGCTACCTTGGCAGCCAAAGAAAAAGGTGAACATCAAGCATTTATGCAAGCGTTCTTTGGTGGTGGTGTAATGGGCTTTTCTGTTGCAAGTTTTGGTCTGTTGGGCTTAAGTTTATTGTTATATTTTTTCTTTGGACAAGAAATTTTTGTTAAGTTATTAACAAGCTTTGGTTTAGGTGGGAGCTTAGTTGCGTTTTTTGCACGTGTCGGCGGTGGTATTTATACCAAGTCTGCTGATGTTGGAGCAGATTTAGTCGGCAAACTTGAAGCTGGTATTCCCGAAGATGATCCGCGTAATCCGGCCGTTATTGCAGATAATGTTGGTGATTGTGTTGGGGATACTGCTGGTATGGGCGCTGACATTTACGAGTCATATGTTGGTGCGATGGTTTCTTCTATGATTTTGGCTATCAGCTTTTTTGATGGGGCTGATGCATTTTTATATGTAACATTGCCTTTAATGTTATCCTCTATTGGATTAGTTGGATCTGTTCTAGCTTTATTTGTGAATTCTCTTTTCAAAACAAGTCCTGCTGCAATGTTGCGTAATGCAACCTATTTGGCAATTGCTTTTATGCTTATAGGGACCTACGGATATTTGAAATATGCAAGCTTAGATCTTGCGCTTTTTGTTTCAGTTACGGTGGGGTGTGTTTCTGGTATTATTATTGGTTTGATTACAGAATATTATACAGCTGGAAAACCAATACGAAAACTTGCTGATGCTTCTCGTTCTGGTGCTGCGACAAATATTATTTATGGCTTGTCCATTGGCATGGAATCTACCGTGTTGCCCATTATCGTATTGGGTGCTGCTATCTTAGGCGCATTTACCTACGGTGGTGGTCTTTATGGTGTTTCATTGGCAGCTGTTTCTATGTTAGCTACCGTTGGTATTACCATGACCGTTGATGCCTATGGTCCAATTGCTGACAATGCTGGGGGTATTGCAGAAATGTCTGGTTTTGATCCGAAGGTTCGTAAAATTACCGATAAACTCGATTCTCTTGGTAATACAACTGCTGCAATGGGCAAAGGTTTTGCAATTGGTTCAGCTTTGTTAACCGCGTTGGCTCTTTTTGCTGCTTATGCGCAGGAAGCAGATATTGCGAGATTAAATTTGCTTAATCCTATGATTATGGTCGGTCTTTTTATTGGTGGAACATTGCCATTTTTGATTTCTGCATTGACGATGCGTTCAGTTGGAACGACCGCATTACAGATGGTTCTTGAAGTTCGTCGTCAATTTAAGACTATAAAGGGAATTATGACTGGTAAAGCAGATCCTGATTATGAAAAATGTATTGCAATTAGTACACGAGCCGCATTACACCAAATGATTTTACCTGGATTAATTACCATTTTATCACCAGTTGTTGTTTATTACCTTCTTGGTGCAAAGGCGCTTGGTGGTCTTTTGGTAGGTGCTACGTCAGTTGGTGTGCTTCTCGCTTTAATGATGGCTAATGGTGGGGGCGCCTGGGATAATGCTAAGAAATATATTGAAGCAGGTAATTTGGGTGGTAAAGGCTCTGATGCTCATAAAGCAGCAGTTACTGGTGATACCGTTGGTGATCCGTTCAAGGATACAGCGGGTCCATCATTAAATATTTTGATTAAATTGATGTCAATTGTAGCATTACTTCTTGCATCTTTATAATCCTGTTCCTTCAGGAAAATTTTCAGAAACGGAGACGGGGAGTTTGCCGCGTGCGGTAAGCTCCCCGGTTATTATTTTAGCAGCAGCTTCTTGCGCATCGGGGTCATCTTCATAGGCCATAATAATCGTTGGAACGTCTTCAAAATATTTAAGGCTATATGGTGAGCCGAAGATAACAAGGACGACTTTTTTAATTTGATTAATCTGTTTTATCAATTCTAACGTTGTTGAAGAGAGTCCAAATTGTTGTTGTTCAACATTATTTATACACATTAAGCTTATTATTACTGAATCGAATGATTCAAGTTGATAAATTAATTCATTTACATCATACCCAGCGGGGCACGCTGGTAATAGGTTATTGATCAAATCAGAATCTTTTTTTTGTAAGGTTGTAAAAAATGGTGAATTAAATGAGCCACCAATTTGAATGTAAGCTGTGTGAGCGAGCGATGTAGCTGGAATAATATTATTATTTTTGAGAACGGTGATTGCTTCTTCATAGAGCTTTTTTTTGAGCTTATAAGTTTCTTTATTGAACAAATTTTCGATATCTTGATTGGTTATAATCTTTTTATTAAAAGTGCCGAGTGCTTTTTTTACATTTAAAATTTTTTGAACTCGTTCATTAATTTCATACTCAGAAATAAGTTTTTCACGTAGTGCTTCTTTGATTGTCTGAATTGCTTGTTTTATATCGGGTGGACAGAGTAAAATATCAACTCCTGCCGCAAAGCTTTCTCGTACGATAGTATCAGCATTAAATGACTGCGTTAACGCTTTCATTCTGAGTGCATCAGATATAACCAATCCATTAAAATTGAGTTCTTCTTTTAAAAGTGTTGTGATGATTAGTTTTGATATGGTGGCGCAATATTGGGGACGATTATCATATGCAGGGACGCAAATATGTCCGGGCATAATGCATGGCGTGATGTTAATACTGTGTTTAAAAGGAAACAGTTCAATGCTTAAGCGTCGTTTTGTATGTGACACGGTCGGAAATCCCAAATGTGGATCGATTTGGCTATCACCATAGCCTGGAAAATGTTTAGCGCATGGATAAATTCCTTGGCTTAAAATTCCTGTGATGTACATTTTCCCTTTATGCATGACATTTTCTTCATTTTTTCCAAATGATCTTTCAGCTAATGAATTTGATGCGCTGTAATTCAGATCGAGTACTGGTGCAAGATTGATGTCTACACCGAGAATTTTGCATTGACGTCCTATTTCTTGAGCTAATTGATAAATAAGATTGTTATCTTGAAGCGCACCACACGTTACGGCTAGTGGAAATTTGACGCTATCGTATAAACGCATGCAAAAACCTGGTTCTAAATCTTCTAAAATAAGCGGTTTGATAATGCAATTTTTGTTAATTGTATTAATAATACGTACTTGTTGTTGAATGGTGCCTTTTCGATCCAGGAGTACGCTTCCGATGTGATAGTGGTTTATAAGGTTACATAATTTTTCAATGATTGCAGGAGGAGATGGTAGGGGAAATGCTATGGCAAATAATTGTCCGATTTTTTCATCAAGAGTTAATTTGTCAAGTTCCATTGGTAGCGTCATTGAGATAAAAAAAAATAAGATCAATCTTTTCATTGTAAAATCCTATTTTTGTATTTAAATTCAAAATGGCATGGGTGGTTAAAAAGCCACCCATGCCATTCAATTTATTTTTTAAGCAGCAAGTTTTTTGACAGCCGCTTGCAATTTATCTTTATTTGCACCACTAAATGAATCTTTTTTTGTACCATTTTCAATTGATTCAAATGCGGGGACGCCGCGGATATCATGTTCCTTTGCTAAGTCTTGATTGTCTGTAACTTCGACTTCGATAAATTTGACTTTATCGCCATATTCTTTTGATAGTTCGTCAAAATCTTCTGCAATCATTTTGCAATAGCCACACCAATCTCCGTAAAATTTTATAATTACTTTTTTATTATCTTTGATTGCTTGTTCAAATTCTTGTTTGTTTTTTATTTTAAGAATTTGTGGTTCAGCTTGTGCTATTCGCTCTTCTTTTTTTTGAATTAAATTTTTTAAAGCTTGATGAATTTTTTCTTGATTAAATCCAAGAATAGCATCACGTTCTTCACCATTTTCAAAGGTTATAAAAGTAGGAAAGCCTTGAATTTCAATTTTTTCTTTGAGATCACCCTTTTTTTCCATATTCACAGCAAAAAATTTTACTTCTGGATATAGACTTTGCATTTCTGCAAAAGGTTTTGTTGCCATTTTACATGCGCCACACCAGTCAGTATAAAATTTTACAATAGCCTTATCATGATCTTTGAGCTCTTTAAATTCTGCAATTTCTATGATTTTTTTTGTGGGAACTTCTTCCTTTTGTTTTTTTGTAAAATTACATGAACAGCTTGATAAAAAAGCAGCGGCGAATACTAATAGATTTCTTTTTTGCATACGATCTCCTTTTAAAAATAGATGTCTTTTTGACTATAATGAAACTATTTTTGTTATGCAATAAAAAAGCGGAGTCGCATGGCGACTCCTGCATTATTTAAATTAGTAATTGAGAAATTCAATGTTTAAATAGATTGTATATTATTTTCTTCAACGCTATGAGCTTTTACTTGTTGATTTTTTAAGTCAGCAATTTCTGATGCTATTTTTCTTTTTATAATATTATTTTTATTGGTGTCAGTGGTTTTTTTATTATTGAGAGCGTCAATGCGTGAAATCATTTCATTTTTTGTATTGCTTTCATATCCAACAATTTTATTTCCGGTGAGTTTGCCATCTTTAAAGAAAGCAAACGTTGGGAACATACGGGCATAGCGTAATGCAATCGCTTTTCCACGATTAAAATTAACGGTAATAAAATTTATTTCTTTGTAATCATTGTTTTGAGAGAGATCAGTAAACATAGGGGTACTTGCTTTGCATGGTGCGCAACCATCCATATAAAATTTTACAACCGATACACCTGTTTTGATTTTTTCATTGAATTGTTTAAGATTGTTAATTTCCATTAAATCGGCATAGAGCTGAGTGCTTGTAATAACTAAGACAAAAAAAGAACGCTTTAAAAACATAAAAAAACTCCCATATAGAAAAAAACGTACATGGCTAAGTTTAGCTTTTTATAGGAGTAAATCAAACATAAATCAATCGGCTGAATTGATAATTCAGTTTGAAATTATGGATAAAGATTGCATGGATCAGCATTTGTTCCGTCGAGTCCCACATCTTTTAGGTCAACGCCCAGTTTGCAAAATTTTTTTGCACAGTCGTCAATTCGGCCAAGTTGATAGCTCAGAATATTCATGCAATTTTGAAAACCAGTGATAATTGCATGAGAAAAATTTATTCCCCTTATTTTTTCCGGATTTTCAGGAAGCATGATATTGGTGAGGCTTGCGTTAGAGAAATTAGTATTTGCAAGATTTGCGGTTGAAAAATCTACATTTTTTATATTGGCTATTGAGAATGACGATCCACTGAAATCAGCATTGTCTACATTATTTTGAAAGGTGTCGTTTAATATTTGTATATTTTGAAAGCTGCTATTTCTTGCTTTAACATTTTTTAAGTTCGTGTTATTGAATCGAGGATACGAGCCACGTCCAGCATTTGTTTTATCGAAAATGATATTGTCAAGAACAGATCCTTCCAGATTAGCATTGTCAAAGCGTGTTCTTACTAGTTGGCATCCTGTCAAATCTGCCCCTTGTAAATCGGCTCCGGTAAGATCAGAGAGCATGAGACTTTTGATTTTTAATCCTTTTAAGTTTGCATTTTTTAGTAAGCAATTATCGCATCTGCCTGTATTTTTGAGCCGCGTTATATTTTCGGGAATATTTGTACTTAAATTTTGATAGGTAGATTCATTTTGAGCAGAGATGCAAGAGATAATGCATATTATAAGATAAGAATATTTCATGCCGCCTCCATTTTTATTTAATTATACGTAAGGGCTCAGTAATAATTCAAGAAATTTTCTGTTTTGGTTTTGTTGTTAGACTGGTGATTTTGTTTTTTGGTGAAGATTTTGCGATAAGCAATTGTTTAAATTCTATGAGAGGTTGATGGTTGTTAAAAAGATTGAGGAGATGTTTTGTAGGGTTTAGAAGAATGATTGTTTCGGCTTGTGTCATGCCAAATTTTTTTACCAGTTCTGGTTGTATTTCATAAAAATACCAAGCTGGAAGATTGTTTTTTGATAAACGAATGCGGGGAATGATAAGGGTAAGCTTTTTATTTTTATATCTTACCATAAGTGATTGATTTTTTGTTTGAATATGCGCTTCTTGTGGAATTTTTTTAAAATACTTAAATGAAAAGAGAAAGATAGTAAGCATCAGAGAACTTGCCGTGATTCTAAATAAGATAGGCTTTGTTTTAATGGAATAAAAGAGGAGTAAGCTGCATAGAATAAAAAGAAAAAGTGGTACTATTCCTACATAAGGAACGCTTATAAACCAATTTGACGAGCCATAATTGAGCAATTTGAGCCAAATTGCAGAAAACTGAACAAAAATTATATTGACCAAGTTATTGGGGATGGCAATTAATTCAGTAAAAAACATGATGAAGGAGAGCGTCAGAAATACTGATAAAAATGGAAGAAATATCATGTTTCCAATTACGGACATAATTGATAACGGTAGGCCCCAGCATATTAATATGGGGATCGATACAAAAAGAAGCATGATTTGTAAATAAATTAAACGTAAAATCTTATATGAGCTTTTTATTATAATGAGCCACAACATAGCATAATTATAACAAAAAAAAGATAAAAGTTATTTTGGAGCAACTTCACCAAGTGCAATGGCGCAGTCGCGATCATTGATAGAACCATCTGGCATAACGGTTTTACAAAGAATTAGGCCTTCTGCGTTTGGATCAAAATCTTTTGCGTTTAATAATATTGCTCCTGAAAAGTTTGCATTTTTTAAATTGGCTCCGGTGAAAATAGCGCCACGCATATCTGCCTTGATACATTGTGCCCACTGCAAATTAGCGTTATTAAATTCTGCTTGACTCGCATCAGCTTTAATGAGGTGTGCGTGGTTGAGGTCAGCATGTCTAAAATCAGTCCGATGAGCATCAGCACCTTGAAGATTTGCATAAGAAAGGTTGGCGTAATTGAAGTTTGAAAAACGAATACTTGCGCGAATAAGTTTGGCTAAGTTGAGGTTGGCAAATTGAAATTTAGTTCCTCCTGCACTCATCCAATTCATGTTTGATTCAGATAAATCGCAACGCCTAAAGTCAGAAAGGTTGATATTGCTGTTTTGAAAATTTGTACCCGAGAGTTTAGCTTCGGAAAAATTAGATTCTGTTGCAAGAACTTGCATAAAAGAAGCTGAAAATGCATTACATTGGCTCAGATTGGCCTTGATCATCATCGCGTAGTCAAGATTTGTTTGAATGAGCCGTGTTTTATGTAAATTTGCTTCAACTAATGAACAATAAACGAGTCGTGCATTGCTTAAGTTTGCATTTTCAAGATTTGCATAATCAAGATTTGTTAATAAGAAATCAGTATGATTGAGGGCTGCCCCTTTCAAATTTGCTCCTGGGAAGTCTTCATTAACAATTGATTGCCCGATTAATGAGCCATTTTCACATCGGTTATATTTGAAAAGAAGCTCCATCGATTTGCTGTCATATAATCCCAGGTGATCATCCCGCTTGTCCACTCTATTGAGAATTGGAAAAACTAAACAGAGTAATAAAATTATTTTTTTCATTTTTCTCGTCCCTTTTTTTATTGCATGTTCTTCTTTAACTTATACCTTATGGCTAACGACATAGCAATAGTGTGGTCTTTTTCTGGCTCATTGACTTATTTTATTGAGGTTCGTTATTTTTGGAAAAAAAGTGTGCGATTATGAAAAATGAAAATGAATTTTTAGCTCACAAGGCTTATAATATGCGAATCTCTTCTCTTGAAGCAACATCCGAAGTTGGTTCGGGGCATCCAACTTCTTGTTTGTCGGCTGCTGATATTATGGCAGTCGTGTTTTTTCATGCGATGCATTTTGATCCGAAAAATCCTCATAATCCTTATAATGATCGATTTATATTATCAAAAGGTCATGCGGCGCCGGTGCTCTATGCCGCGTGGAAAGAGTTAGGGGTCTTGACGCATGCTGATTTGTTGACATTGCGGAAATTTGATTCGACTTTGGAGGGACATCCAACACCACGTTTTTCTCGGGTTGATGTTGCAACAGGATCGCTTGGCATGGGCTTATCGATTGGTGCGGGGATGGCAATAGATTCTAAACGACATGCATTAGATTATTATACGTATGTTTTGTTGGGTGATAGCGAAATTGCTGAAGGATCAAATTGGGAAGCGGTAGAAATTGCTGCTTATTATGAATTGGATAATCTTATCGCGCTCGTAGATGTTAATAATTTAGGGCAACGTGGCACAACAATGGATGATCATAATATGTTGCGTATTGCAGAGAAATTTGAAGCTTTTCGATGGCAGACTTATATTGTCAATGGACACAATATTGATGAGCTTGTGCTTGCTTGTGATCAGGCTCGTAATGCAAAAAATAAGCAACCGCAAATTATTTTAGCAAAAACCATAAAAGGCTATGGTCTTACTGAAGCTGAGGGTAAAAATGGTTTTCACGGAACAGCTTTTCCAAAAGATCAGGTTTCTCGGTTGAAAGAAGAATTAAAAAAACGATTTTTTAACTCAAAATGGAAAGATGAGGATTATAATCCTCCGGTTGTAAAAGCTGGCAATCCAAAAATGTTTCATGATATTACGTTAGATGACCCAGATTATAAAAAAGGGGAACGTGTTGCTGTTCGTGATGCCTTTGGGGATGCCCTCGTCGCTCTGGGTAAAAAATCACCCGAACTCATCTGTTTAGATGCGGAAGTAAGTAATTCAACACGAACGAAGCGATTTTCCCAAGAGTTTCCCCATCAATTTATTGAATGTTTTCTTGGTGAACAGAATATGGTTGGGATGGCTATTGGTCTTGCGGCACTTAAAAATGTTCCGTATGTTGCGACTTTTGCTTCATTTTTAACACGCACTTTCGATCAATTACGTATGGGTGCTATTTCACGGGTGGCTTTACGTGTTATCGGTTCTCACGCAGGAATCTCTATTGGAGCTGACGGTCCTTCTCAGATGGGACTCGAAGATATTTCGATGATGCGATTATTGCCTCATTCAATAGTATTGTATCCTTCAGATGCTGTTTCTTGTTATAAACTAACATCTCTTCTGTATCATTATCAAAAAGGGGTGAGCTATTTACGAACCACTCGTTCGGCACTTCCGGTAATTTATGATAATAATGAGCAATTTAGTATTGGTGATTTTAAAATTCTTCGGCAAACAGAACAGGATTGTGCAGTAATTATCGGTGCTGGTATTACCGTGCATGAAGCATTAAAAGCTTATGAACTCCTCGAAAGTGAGGGTCTTTTTGTTACGGTTGTTGATCTTTATTCAGTTAAGCCGCTTAATGAGGATAAATTGCGAGATGTTGTTGTGCGGTCGGGAAAGATTGTGGTAACTGTTGAAGATCATTACTTAGCCGGAGGAATAGGAGAGTCTGTTGCTTATTCTTTGCGTGGCGATTGCGTTAAAATAAAGTGTTTAGGGATAACAGAAGTTCCGCGTTCTGGCACATCACAAGAATTATTTGCATGGGCTGGTATAGATGCTTGTGCAATTGTTTCAGCGATAAAAAGAATTTTAAAATAACTTAATCCAAATATTAAAAAAAACTTTATTGAGACTATTTTTTTTAAAAATTAATACATTTTGTTGTTTTTTTAATAATAAAAATTTTAAAATTTTATTAATGACAAAATTGAAATGGAGGATTGAAATGAAAAGAATTGTTAATCTCTGCTTAATTTTTTTAGGGGTTAATTTTTGTTTTGCTGATGATTCGATACGTTTTATTAAATTTGATAATAAAACTGACGTTGATTATGTTGTGTATGAGCGGCAAGGGGAAATTACTGGCGCGGGAGGACCGGTTTTTACGGCAGAGTCAGCTGGATGGCGTCCTGTTCTTTTGGTGAAAGCTCATGAAGAAGGTGAAACCGATGTATTGGTTCGCGATAACGAGGGTTTTGGGTCTCAAATAAAATTAGAACCTTTAAGAGAAGACCTTCAGCCTATTTACTTTAGGGCTGGTATAAAAACGAGTGGCGATTGTATTGATCCATGGTTTTCTGGTCCCTATTCAATTAATATTGCTTTGAATGAAACTGATTTAATAAGTCCATTTAAAGATTATGACAAGGTTAAACGTGTGAGATGTTGTGTTTATCGAACAGGTAATGTTGTTGTTGAAATTTATCCTGACGGAATAAAGTTGGTTAATTTTCATAATATAAGAGTTCTTGATCCAGAGAAAGTCGATTTGCGCGTTTTAAAAATGGAGTAAAAAATGGTTAAAAAATATTTTATGTGTGTTGTGCTTTTTAGTGCACATTATGTAAATAGTTCAAATGTTTATCTGAGTTTGATTGAAAATAATACAAATAAAACTCTTTATGAAGTACATATTCCAAGCGAAAAATATACATTTCTTTTGCCTCCAAATGCAAAAAAAAGATTAGGAAGATGGGTTGATTTTCAGGAGCGACCAGATATTTATCTTGGAGTTTTAAAAGGTGATGGCGAACCGATTTTTCTTGATTGGGGGCCAGAATCTTCTGGAGATTGTCCTAAAAATGTATTTGTTCAGGGTTTTATTTATTGGTCTGGCGAACAAAATCCTCCAAGTTCAGACAAAACTTATTTAACGTGTTGTTTAACTGAAGATAAAGTTGAACTTGGTCTCAGAATTCATCCTGATGGCAAACCTGAACTTTATGTTTTAAGTGGGGCGACACTTGCAAGTAAGATGTAAATTATAAAATTTGTAAAAAATTTACGATTGCTGTGGTTCCAAAAAAGGGCTAAGATAAAAGAAAAAAACCGTTAGGTTGCCATGGCAGTTTTCTTTTTTGTGTGGTTAATTATTTCTCTATTTTTTTTTATTATTGAGCTTGCAGGAATTACGCTATTTTTCTTTTTATCATGCGCGTGTGGTGCAATTTTTGCGGCTGTGAGTAGTTTGCTTGCATTGTCTTTATGGGTTCAAGTTCTTATTTTCTTTTCTGTAAGTATATTGTTTTTTATAGGTATGCGCTTTGTTTTTAACCCTTATCATTATGAAAAAAAATCTACAACACCTGTTGACTTGCTTCTTGGTAGAAGGGGGCTGGTTGTCAAAAATATTGTTCCGGGGATGATGGGACAAGCAAGAATAGGTGAAGAAATTTGGGCTGCGTGCACCTTTAATAATGAAATTATTATTGCGGGAGAAGTGATTGAGGTTTTACGTGTGCAAGGGTATCATCTTATTGTAAAATCCATTGATAAGCTATAAGGAGCTTCATCATGATTCTAATGAGCTCCTTATATGGTGCCGCTGTTCTCTTGCCTAAGATGATGGAAGAAAAAGAGGATAAGGTTGTTGTTATTCTTCATGAAGCAACATTGATTATGGACAATAAAACTATTTTAAGGGATGTAACGTGAAGAATAAATGTTTGTTAGGCTTTTTAGGTTTTTTAAGTTTCAATCTTTATGCTATGGAAGATGATACAGATTTATTTAAACGACCTGTTGGTGCTTATGGAGAGGAGTTGTTGACCATTGATATTGTTGAAAAACATGCTCCAAAGCTTCCAGATGACATCATTGCTCAATTAGCAGGATGGTTTACAAGTAAACCTGAACTTATTGAACGTTTAATTGTACAAGATTTTCCTTTGAGTGAATATAAAGGGCGATTTGTTGCCGATAGAGATTGGTTGGCTGCTCAAGAAGATTTACACAATTTGGCCCGTTCAAATTATATTTTTGAGGATCCATCGGGCCGATACATTGTTAAAATTTCGGGAATTTCAAGTAGATTGCAAAATCAAATTGTTGCCAATGGTATTCCTCGTTATCATACGAAAGTTTCAGATGAAGAAGTAGCTCAATTATCTCCATTTGATACATATCAAACGATTAGTTATATTCCTGTTTTCTTGCGGTATTGTGAATTACAAAGATTGAGACCGTTACGTTTTGTTCATGTACCCGATACCTTTTTATTGCATGTTCCAGGGAGGCCTGATGTGCTTTGCGATAAAAATTATGTGATTGTTCAAGAAAAACAGGATTTGGTGAGTCGCGAAATAGCTTTAACTAAATTTTGTGAATTAAAACAAGAACAAATTTATGAGCTTGTTTTGCTTATTTTTTATTGCGGTCTCTGGAATATGAGAACTAATGTGCATCTTACGCCAGGAGGAATGTTAGTGGTGAATGATCTGGAGCAGCCCAATGTTACCAGTCCAGAGGGATTTTATCTACAGGATGTTCGTGAGTCACACCAATTACCTTTTTTTGGAAAAGATCGTTTTAAGCGTAATGTTGAAGCAGGAATTCGCGAGTTGTATGCCTTATTTGCTCCTGACTCTGAACAAGCAGCATGGATTAAAGGCTATGCATTAGAAATTGCTAATCATTATAATAAAAATTTTGAAATGAAAATTGTTTTTGATTTCTGATGAAGATGATTTTTTTAGGAAGTATTTCTTGTATTTTAACTTTAAAAAATGTTAAATATAGTAAAAAACAGAGGAGTTTTATGAAGAAATGGTTGGTTTTTATTTTGCTTGTGGCTTTTAAGGCATCTTTTTTACAAGCAGATGATTTCTTTGAAAGTATTCCAATTTTGCCTGCAGATGTAGTGAAAAAGGTCAATGATTGGTTGATTTCCGAAGAAGATCTTATAAAAAAGCTTGTATTGCAAGAAGGTGATTTAGCTGATCATCAAATTAAACATACAGGCAATAATGAAGCTCTGAGAGAGAAAGGTATTATTAATTATTCACGAAGTAATTATGTATTTGCTTGTCCTGCGGAACCTGATTATATGATTAAGATTAGTGGGCCAACAAATCGTTTGGTAAATACTATTGTTGCAAATGAAAAATGGCCAACACGTATTTCTGATGAAGAACTTTATGAACTTAAGCGTGTTGCTACTTATCAAACAGTTAGTTCGTTGCCAACTTACTATCTTTATTTGCGATTGCAAAAGTTAATGCCGTTAAAATCAGTTTATATTCCGAAAACGTATTTATTTAAATTGCCGCAAGCTTCTGATGTTATAAATGATACAAATTACATTATTTTGCAAGAGCGTGTTTCATTTTTACCCAAAAAAGAAAGTAAAGAGTTATTAAAAAATTTGAATAATGATCAAGCTAATGAATTGGTTGCTATTGTCGCGAGTTGTGGACTATGGGATATAAAAAATAATATTTTGATTGCGGATGATGGTCGTTTAGTAATTGTTGATTTAGAGCAACCAAATATTAGCAATCCTCTCAAGGGTTTTAATATCCAAGAAATTGATCGTTTTAATAATAATATGAACTGTGGTTTAAATGATTTGAAAGAAATGTTAGGTAAAGAAAATTGTATAACGACTAAACCGCTTAATTGATAGCGCTTACAAAGAAAAAGAGCCATAATTTATGGCTCTTTTTCTTTGTGGAAAAACTTTAATCTGTTACATGAGATTTTGCAATAGTAAGTAATTGTTCGTAATCATTATTATCAAACTCTTGCATAAATTTGATAACTTCTTCCAGCGTTTGTTCTGGGTTTGGTGTACGTGAAACAATTTGTACCAGCCCATTAATGCCATTAAAAATATAGGGAAGACCATTTTCTAGTTTTCCTGAATTATTAGCTACAACTCCACCATGTATAATTTTTACAAAGTTTTCTGCACAAGCAACAAACAATTCTCCGCCATCGATTTTATTAGGTTCTTGTGGGATGTCTTGAGGTTTTATTGAGACATATTGAACCTGGTGTATTGGAAATGCGTGTTGTTTTTTGATTATCAGCTTACAAATATTGTTTAATAATTCCTTAGGACGTGGCTTGCTACAAGCGCAACCGTCAACGACAACATCATCACGTTTAGGTCTAGGTTTACTGCAGGCACAGCCATCACTAACTGAGACATCTGCATCTTTAGGACGTGGTTTGCTACAAGCGCAACCGTCAACGACAACATCATCACGTTTAGGTCTAGGTTTACTGCAGGCACAAGCATCACTAACTGAGACATCTACATCTTTAGGGCGTGGCTTGCTACAAGCGCAACCGTCAACGACAACATCATCACGTTTAGGTCTAGGTTTGCTGCAGGCACAGCCCCTATTAGTTAAGTCATTGTTTCTTTTTTTCCAATTGAAATTGGTGCATGCTTTGAATAATCTCTTAAAGAGATGCGGGTTATCTTCTGTTGGTGATGCATTGAAATACAAAGCTGATACTGCGAGAAGCAGTAACGGTAGTTTCATAAAAACTCCTTTTTAAAGGGTGAACAATTCCTTTCACCTTATGAAAAAGGAAGACCATTTGTCAAGATACTTATTTTTTGAATATAAGAACTTGTAAAATTCTCCGAGTTGTTGCTTTTTGTATTTGAAAGACGTAATCCTTATATTCTAAACGTTCTCCTTTTTTGGGTAAATGTTGTAGTTGTTCAGTCATGAAGCCACCGAGTGTAATAGCTGTTTCAGCTTTAAATGAAATGTTCAGCAATTCTTCTAATTCTTCTAGAGATGTGTTTCCTGGAGCAAGCCAACTGCCATCTTCGAGAGAGATGATGGTTTCGTTGGGTTCAATTTCATGTTCATCTTTAATATCTCCGACGATTTCTTCAAGGACATCTTCAAGCGTAACGAGTCCTGCGATGGCGCCGTGTTCATCAAGAACAATTGCCATGTGAAGTTGTTTGTCTTTGAAAAATTTTAATATTTGATTAACTTTCATGCTTTCTGGCACAAAAACAACCGGACGAATAATTTCTTTAATGGGTTTTTTATGTTCACCTTTTTGGAGAGGTATAAAAATATCTTTTTGATAGAGTATCCCAATAATATTGTCTTCCTTGTCTTCATAGACGGGCAATCGTGAAAGTTGGCATTGAGTAAATTTTTGGAGAGCTTTTTCAATGATTGTATGTGCTTCGATGATGACCATGTCTGGTTCTGGAACTAAAATATCTTTTATTTGCATGTTGCCAATACGAAAAATGTTTTGCAACATTGCACTCTTTTCACGCTCAATAAGACCTTTTTGATTGATATAATCGATGAGAAATTTGATTTCTTTTTCAGATGTGACTAATGTGCTCGAATTTTCTTTTATATGAGATCCAATGAAAAAATTACTAATAATAGTAAGTAATTTAACGAGTGGATAAAGGAGAAGATATATCAGATTAAGGAACCAGAGAGAAGAACCAAGCATTTTTTCTCCTTGCAATTTGGCAAAATGCTTTGGAATAATTTCTCCAAAAATTAAAATCGAAAATGTTGCAATTGCAATACCGAGCGAAAATCCAAGTCCTTGGGACCAGTTTAATCGCGTGAAGAGGTCTTCCATGATGCGTGTACTGAGAGCAGCTGCAATGACATTTGATAAATTACATGCAATAAGAATTGTTATTAAAATGCGATGAGGTTGTTCTTCAAGTGTGGTGAGAATATTTTTATAACGATCAGTTGTTTGGGCCAATTCACGAATGCGAAAGAATCGTACTGCGGTAATGGTGGTTTCTAAATACGAAAACAGGGCTGTAGATGCCAACGCTATAACAAAACCAATACTACCATTTATGAGAATATCCATTACTAAATGCCTTTTTTATTCATTATCTAAGATTTCTTCATCAACATCTCCTTCTTCTTCGATGTTGATACCAAATTCTTTTTCAAAAAATGATTTTAATTTTTTTGCACGTGATGGATGGCGTAATTTGCGTAAAGCTTTAACTTCAATCTGTCTGATTCGTTCTCTTGTGACTGAGAAATCTTTTCCCACTTCCTCGAGGGTGTGCTCTGATGCAACATCAATGCCAAAGCGCATTTTAAGAACTTTTTCTTCGCGAGGAGTTAATGATTTTAAAACTTCGCGCACACGTTCTTTGAGATCATTGCTTGCTACTGATTCTGCAGGAGAAACATCATGTTCACTTTCAATGAAGTCTTTAATAGAAGCGTCTTCACCTTCCCCAACAGGCGTTTCAAGAGAAACAGGTTCTTTTGAGATTTTAATAATGTTTTTAATCTTCTTTTCATCGAGATTGAGTTCTTTTGCAAGTTCAGTATACGTTGGTTCACGGCCATGTTCTTGAAGGAAGGTGTGTTTAATTTTATTAATTTTATTTAAAGTTTCAACCATGTGTACCGGAACACGAATTGTTCTTGATTGATCAGCAATGGCACGTGTAATTGCTTGACGAATCCACCAGGTAGCATACGTTGAAAATTTATATCCCCGTTCAAATTCAAATTTTTCTACGGCTTTTAAAAGACCGATATTGCCTTCTTGAATTAAGTCTAAAAAGTGTAAACCGCGATTAACATATTTTTTTGCGATGTTAACAACGAGGCGAAGATTTGCTCGCGCTAAATCATCTTTTGCCTCTTTGTCTTTTATTTGGCCTTCTGAGAATTGTTTGAAAGCTGCAAGTGTTCGCTCATGGGAAAGTCCCATTTCGCTTTCTATGTTTTTAGTGCTTTTAGCTGCCATGCGAATGTTTTTGTCGAGTTCTTCGATTAATTCAGGTTTTGCTGCTTTACCCTTAATCTTTTTAAGTTCTTTTTCCCACTCTTGAATTTGAACTTCTCTTTCATTTATTTTTTGAATATTTTTCTCAATTTTTTTGCCTAATTTACGAATAAGTTTATTTGATATTTTAATTGATTTAATAACATCAATGATTTCTTGTTTGTTCTGTTTGATTTTATCAAACATCTCTTTTTTACGGTCTTCAGATGTTAATTTGCCTTTATAGCTTTGGTAAATTTTTGCTTCATTTTCAATTAAATTTTTTATTTTTTTAACCGTATCGACAAAATGTTTTTTTTCTTCTTCGATTTTAGGAAGGTTTTCTTCATCAAATTCTGAGAATTGAATGATATCTTTAAGCGCGACCGAATTTTTTTGAAGACGTTCAGCAATTGAGAGCAATTCTTTTGCTACAAATGGAAATTGAGCAATAGCATCAATTGACTCAGCTTTACCTTCAGCTATTTTATTGGCAATAACTTGTTCAGTTTTTTTATTTAAAAGTGGTATTTTTCCAATATCACGCAAAAAAGCTTTTACGCCATCAACAACTTGTGATGTTTCTGAGCTTTTGACAACTTCACTATCAACAAATTCTTCATCTTCCTCTTCCAGATCTTCTTTGGCGTGCAACTCGAATGTACTTTCAAGAGTTTGTTTTACTTTATGTGGATGTTGTTCTTCCTCTTCGAATTCATCGAATGCACCTTCGGCGTCAAGTTCTTCTTGTGTAACGAGCTCAATTCCAGATTGATCAATTTTTTTGAGCACAATATTCATTTCTGGTTCAGATAAACCGAGATCTTCGCCGAGTGCCATAGTTTTTTCATACGAAACAGCACCATTTTTTTTGCCAAGAGATATAAATATATCGATTGCCTCTTGTATTTCTTCCTGTGTTTTTGCTTTTTTGAGCAACTTTGGTTTTTTTACAGGTTTTGCCGATTTTTTGGTAATTTTGTTCTCTTTTTTTTCTATTTTTTTCGTTGGTGCAAGAACTTTTTTAGGACTGTTTTTTGAAATTGCTTTTACTTTTTGAGATAACTGCGGCTTTTGCTTGCCACTTTTTGACGGTGCTGTTTTTTTAGATTGTACTTTTTTAACGATTTTTTTAATCGTTTTTTTAATTTTTTTTACTGTCTTTTTCATTGAACACTCCAATTTAATACTTTTTTCTTCAGTTCTTGTAGGTATTGCAATAAAATTTTAACTTCCTGATCATCGCCTCTTTTTTGAGCTTCTGCAATCTTTTCTTTTGTATTTAATGCGATACTTTTCCAATTGCGTTTTGCAAATTCACGAATAACTTGTTCTACATTAACTTGTTCTTGTGCGTGGGTTATCAATAACCTTTGAGCACATTGCATTTCATCGTCATTTAAGACTTCTGATAAGAACGTAAATGATTTTTGTGGTAAGGATCGGTATTTATTAATAATAGTTTTTAATGGTTCTGAAAATGCACTGCTCATAATAATTATATCTTCTCGCTCTAATAAGTAAGGCTTTTCAATTAATAGTATAAAAAGTTTTTTTTCACCTTCATGTAAATTACTCTTATCCACCATTATTTTTACAATTTTTTGTGTTGATTGTTCATGAATGTGGTGGCATTCTCTGGTGAGTGCTTCAAGTGGTAAGCCGAGCTTAAAAGCCGCTTCTTGAAGTAATATCATTTTTTTCAAATCATCATCGATGGCATTGATGATGTTCAGTATTTCTCGTACGATTGCCATCTTTTTTTTCAATGTTTGATGTTTGAATTGCTGTGTTGAAAAACGAATGAAAAAAGAGAAAATATCTTCAGCCTTTTTAATATTTTCACCTAAATCGTTGCCTGCCTTTAGATATGAGGCGGGATCTTCGTTGGTTGGCAGCTGAATCACCCACATACTAATATTAACATCCCAGCACAATTGCGTCAATCGTAAGGCAGCCTGTAAACCTGCTGAATCACCATCAAATAAAACATAGAGTTGATCTGCATAATGAGATAATTGTTTAAGGTGTTGAGGCGTACAAGCCGTACCGAGCGTTGCGATGGTGTTGGTGTATCCAGATTGGGCCATGATGACACAATCAGTGTATCCTTCGACCAGGAAGGCTTTTCCGGATTGCTGGATGGCTTTTTTTGCCTGGCTGAGGCCAAAAAGAAGAGTTCCCTTATTGAAAAAGCTATTTTCATGAGAGTTATAATATTTGGCACGATCGTCATCTTTTTGAAAAACCCTTCCACCAAAACCGCAGCAACGACCTAAATGATCAGTTATAGGAAAGATGATGCGCTCTTCAAATGATGAGTAATGGCAGTTTTTTCCCTCCATGAGCAGGCGTGCATCAGTAAGATCTTTGATTAAGAAATCGTGTTGGTGGGCAAAGCGTTGAAATTGTTTGATGGCTTTTATTCCAGATGGAAAATAGCCAATGGTGAAGTGTTTTATAGTAGCTGGTGTAATATTCCGTTGGGTGAGATATGCCATTGCCTGAGGTGATTGGGGTAATTGTTCATTGCACCATTTTGCCATCAGTTCACACAAGGCAAAATAATGGTTTTTTTCATCTAAAGAAGTGGTGGAATCTTTTTTTTCTTGGAGAAGTTGTTCTGGAATATCAATGGAATATTTTTCAATTAATAACTTTGCCGCTTCAAATTGATTGCATCCTTCTATTTGTGAAATGAAGGAGATGACGTCACCGGTGGCATGACATCCGAAGCAATAAAAAATTCCTTTGTGGGGGCTGATGGTAAAAGAGGCATCTTTTTCCTGGTGAAAGGGACATGTTCCCTTATAATAAATACCGGCTTTTTTAAAAGAAACGTATTCGCGCGCAACATCGGCAATTGAGAGACGTTCTTTAATGTATGTGAATAAGTTCATAGAGAATAAGGTTTATTTTTAGTACTGCTTGTTATAACTAATAATAACAATCCAGCCGCTAAAAGACAAAGGGCTATTATTTGGCTTGATGAAAAAAACAGTGCAAAAAGCTTTTCTTCATAATGTTGTGCGCGGAAAAAATCGTTGCTAAGGCGTTCAAGTGATGCTCCTATAAGGTACGCCGATGCCAATTGTCCTGGTTTTTTTAAATAGTTGCGTAAGCCAAAACGAATAATAATAAAAAGTAAAAAAAGAGCGAAGACGCTATACAATTGAGTTGGATGGCATGGAATACCAATAAGTGCTCGTGTATCAGGGTGTGTATAGGTAATTGCCCATGGCACACAGCTGGGACAACCATAACAACATCCTGCGAAAAAACATCCCATGCGTGAAATCGATTGAAGAAGAGGCGCATACATGCCGGCAATATCAAGGAGTGGCATAATGCGTATTTTTTTTATGTGCGTATAGATTAAAAGGGTTAATGCTATCGCAATGATGGCCCCTTGTAGAGATAAGCCTCCTTCCCATATCGCGATAATATCGTACCAAGACTGGTATTCACTGGGATGTTGAAGAACATTCAATATTCTACCGCCTGTAACGCCAGAAGCAACACATATGAGTGTGAGATTCGAAAGTTCTCCAGATTTAAAATATTTTTGAGTGAGTTTATCTTTGTTGGCCGCCCATAAAAATATAATGAGGCCTAAAGCGATACAGAGTCCAAACATGTTACAATAGAGTGGTCCAATATGAAAAAGATACGGAATCATATAAAGTCCCTTTTTGTTTTTTTCTTAATATACCCTGAAAGAGGCAGAAGTTTAAGTTATTATTTTAAAGCTTGAACTTTCCAAATTAAAAGAGAGATAGCTGCCGGTGTCATACCTGGAATGCGACTTGCTTGCCCAACGTTTTCAGGACGATTCTTTTCAAGTTTTTGCTGAAGTTCTATGGAAAGCCCCGGTAAATTTTTGAATTGAAATTGCAACGGGATTTTTAATTCCTGATATTTTTTTGCTTTGGCCACTTCTTTTTTTTCTCGTTCAATGTAAGGTGCGTATTTGCGCTCGGCTTCGATGGTTGCTTTTGTTCGAGAAGGCAAATGCATTAGTTCTTCGTTGTTTGAGATTGCTTGTTGAATAACCTGTTTTTCTTTGCAAAAATCATGATATAAATCTTGTTTTATGAGTCCTAATTCATAGCCTTTATCCATCAAGCGTAAAAAAGTATTGTCTTGGCGAAGGATGATCCGTCGTTCAGCGCGTGAGGTGAACATGCGGTACGGTTCATCGACGCTCATCGTAACAAGATCATCAATCATGACACCGATATAGCTTTCTTGGCGGTCCAAAATGAATGGTTTTTTATTATGAACCTTTTGATGAGCATTAATGCCTGCAATTAAGCCTTGGCCGGCAGCTTCTTCGTACCCGGTTGTTCCATTAATTTGACCGGCCAAAAAGAGCCCTGAAACATTTTTTAACTCCAGTGTATGTTTTAATTGATGCGGATATACAAAATCATATTCTATGGCATAGCCATATTTGGCCAGAATAGCTTCTTCAAGTCCCGGAATGGTGCGAATAAATCCTTCTTGAACTTCAGCTGGCAATGAAGTTGATATGCCATTGGGATACATTTCGTCAATTTCCAAACTTTCAGGCTCGATAAAGATATGATGTGATGTTTTATGAGCAAAACGAACGATTTTGTCTTCTATGGATGGACAGTAGCGGGGTGGCTTGCCTTTGATATTGCCGACATGGATAGCCGAGCGATGGGCATTTTTAGCTATAATTTCATGTGTTTTTTCTGTTGTGTGTGTAATAAAACAATCATGTTTATGGATAACCTGATGAGGGTAATATTCAAAGAGGTAGTCGAGTTTGTCAGAACCCTGGCGAGCCATTTTGCTATAATCAATCGAATCTTTTTTTATGCGGGCAGGTGTTCCCGTTTTGAGACGGTCCATTTCAAGATGTAAACTTTTAAGACTTGTTGAAAGGCGGTTGGCAGCAGCTTCATTATGACGTCCTCCCGCATAGTGCTTTTCTCCAATGTGAATGACACCATTGAGAAATGTTCCGGTAGTTAAGATTACGGTTGGTGCATATAATTCTTCATCATTAACGCGGATGCCATAAACTTGGTTGTTTTCTATTAAAAGTTCTTGCCCTTCCCCTTCGATTAACGTGAGATATGGGCAATCTCTAAGAAAATTTATGGCGTGGCGAACATAAGAATTTTTATCGATTTGGATTCTTAACCCTTGAACGGCAGGCCCTTTGCGTGTATTGAGCATACGTGCTTGTAAATAGCTTTGGGTGCAAATTTTAGGCATGAGACCGCCGAGCGCACTTACTTCAAAAACAATGTGACTTTTTCCAATTCCCCCAATTGCAGGATTGCATGATGCTTGACCAATTTTATCAATAGAAAGAGTTATAAGTGCTGTTTTTGAGCCCAAATTTGCTGCTGACCATGCAGCTTCAATGCCCGCATGACCGCCACCAATAATAATGACATCAAATTTTTTATTCATACTGAAATTGTCTTTAATTTAAGGACGCCCCAGGTATAGTTTACGCTGGGGCGCTATTTAATGCAAGATGTAATGTGCCTACGGATAACCTCCAAATCCCACTAAACCGTAGTTTTAATTTTTAGTGTTCAGGCGCTGTCTTAAAGCAAGAAATAATCCGGCCCTACCACGTTTCTTTGCAATATCGCCGATTTGTTCCTTGATTTTATTGTCACCAATTTTTGTAAATGCCTGTGGTATCTTAATCGTTGCCTCTGTTGTACTTTTTATGCTTTTTATTGTTTTACAAAAAGAGCCAAGATCTTTCCAGAGCTTGTCATTGTCATTGCAGACTTCTTCAAATTCATTGGCGTAATGTTTAAAGCCTTTATTTTTTTCCTTGCTTCTATCTGCAAATTCTTCAAAGAGCTTTACCATCTGTTCTTGGCGTTGTTCGGTGGTGAGGTGTGCATATTTATTTTGCCCTAAATTTGGATTGGCCTCGTTTGCTGTTATCTGTTGGGCAAGTAACAGGATTGACAATCTAGTTACTAAAAACTTCATGTTCATGTTGTTCCTTTTCGGATTTACCATCTAATAAAGATTCCTCAGCAGGCTGAGGATTTTTCTATAATTTTTATCATTATTATAATATCAAATTGAGCAGTTTTGTCAATTGAAAAAAACATAAAAAACACTGATTGGATCATTGTTTGCGATAATTTCCTTTTGTATTTTTGCTAATTTAATTAATAATGAGTAAACTAAAAAAGGATATTGCAGATTGCTGCTTTGGGAGGCCGTTTTTGTGTATGAGTGAGGTTGTTGGTTGTTCAGTAGGGTGGGTTGAATGTTATATCATTTGTCTCTTTTATTAAAGACTTATTGTTCATTTTTTAACGTTATTCATTACATCAGTTTTCGTGCCAGTGTGGCATTACTGACAAGTTTAATCCTCATGCTTATATTTGGTAAATGGTTTATTGCGTATTCAGAGAAACATTTTCAGTCTGCTCCACGGGAATTTACACCAGAAACGCATAAGAAGAAAAATAATATTCCTATTATGGGGGGTATATTGGTGATCGCTGTTGTGGTAGGCACTGTTTTTTTATGGGGTAACTTAGGAAGTGCATCTGTTTGGTTAATGTTGTTAACTTTATCTATGTTTGGTTTTATTGGTTTTTGGGATGATTGGAAAAAGATTTTTTATAAAAAGGGATTTGCTGCGTGGCAGAAGTTTGGCTTACAATTACTAGCCGCTACGAGTATTGTTCTTCTCTGGTACATTTTAATTCATCCAAGTACGCTTGTTTGGTTTCCTTTTTTTAAAAACATTCATCCCGATTTTGGCTGGTGGTTTTTTGTGTGGGCAGCTTTTATTATTATTGGCGCGAGTAATGCGGTTAATTTGACTGATGGGCTTGATGGTCTTGCGACAACTTCACTTATTGCTAACTTTGCTACATTTTCTTTGATTTGTTATGTTGCTGGTCATTTGAAAATTGCGCAGTATTTAGCGATTCCTTTTGCAGGGTGTGCTGAATTAGCGGTTGTCGGTGCTGCTATTGTTGGTGCGTTATTTGGATTTTTGTGGTTTAATACCTATCCCGCACAGATTTTTTTGGGTGATGTTGGCTCATTAGGGCTTGGTGCGGCATTAGCGTTAATTGCATTAATGGCAAAGCAAGAATTGCTTTTACCACTTTCTGGCGGCCTTTTTGTTGTTGAAGCATTATCCGTTATTATTCAGGTTCTATCTTTCAAGTTGCGAGGAAAGCGTGTCTTTAAAATGGCGCCGCTTCATCATCATTATGAATTGCTTGGGTGGCCGGAAGCAAAAATAACCGTACGATTTGGTATCATTTCACTTGTTTTATGTTTAGTGATATTAATGACATTAAAGATTCGGTAGTTCGAAAAAGTATTTTTCATAAAGCGTTTTAAATGTAGTTGCATCGCTTTTAGGAATAATAATTTTTTTAGTTGTCCCTGTTTTTATATTTTTTCTAAACATAATTACCCGTTCATTGTCTGATAAAGGGTAAAAATGAAATATCCATCCCTCATTAACTAAATTTTTGATCTCATCTTCTGATAATGTTGCAGCTTCAAATGCATCAATAAAAAGTTGCATTATCCATGCTTTGGTTGGTTCGCGCCATTGTTTTTCCATGCTGGTTAGGAAATTTTTTTGAAAAAAGAAAGAGAGAATAAATAATGTTTTCAAATAATTCATTTTTCTATCATTAAACTTTACGATTATTATTTTCAATAGTTTATTATGAAAATGCTGTTGGGTTATCTATTTGTGCATTATCGAACAATATTGAAGGATTTCTGCGTGGGTAACCGTAAATACTTTCTGGTTGTTTTGGCGGAATGGTATAAAATTTTGTGATAGTCGAATGGTCATATGTTAAATTAAGTTCGGTAAAAGCTTTTTTCGTATTGAAACGACCTTTTACGGTATGGCACTTTTGGTTTCCTTTGGGGGTTGGTTTACATTGTTTGGCAAAAGTGCGGTAAACTCGAATATGATCAATACGCTTTGGGATATTGAATAGATAATCTTGAGTGGCCTGAATTGCGTAGCATACTCTAATTTTTTCCTGATTATACCAATAGCTAATACAAAGATCTCCTTTTACCCATGGAGCAACAATCGCGCCTGTTATTTTTATGACTTTCTGTTCTTCATTACCTCGAAGTATTGATAAGAGAGATAAGGATAAGATTAGAATGATCTTTTTCATGCTCAACCTCCAAAATTTTCATATTTATTTTATGGAGATTGTCGCGCTAATTGCAATAAAAAAATTTTAAAATAGAAAAATTATATTTGTGTCGGTATTTTTTGTGATGGTGATTTGCGCATGAGTATATACATGATTAAGCCCAATATTTGGATGGTAATAAATCCATATAATGCTGAGGGGCCATGATTAATAAATCCATTTATGCAAAATGCTATTAATGCGAGGCAGTTAATAAATGCAAGGATGGCAATAATGCGAGCCCAATTCTTTTTTATAGTTTTAAAAGCGAGAAGAATGAATGCGATGATGCTGATCGTGTAAGCGATGCTACTGCCGAAGGCACTTATTTGTTGGAGCATAATTTGGTTTGCGCGCGTAAGAATTATGTAAATAAGACAGAGACTTATTTCCGTAAAAAGACACCAATATGCAATTCCGGATTGATTTTTTTTTGTTAATAATTGTGGGAAAAAGGTGTGGCCGTTGTGCGCTAGTGTATAAAGATTCCAATTGTTACTGAAGATGATACTATAAGCGCCGCCAAGAGCAGAAATAGCAATACAGGTATACATGAGTGCTTGTAATGATGTGTGCATGTTTGTATAAATGGATTGAATGAAGAATGCGATACCGTTGAATGATTCAATTGAAGTTAAATATGCGAGATTTAATGGGGCAAAGTAACATACTTGATAAATTATATAAATGAAGATTGCAAAAAGGTAAGAGAAAATAATTGCCCGAGGGGCATTCTGTTTAGAATTTTTTATATGTTGACTGAGTGAGAGTGTTGCCTCAAATCCAGAACTTGCAAAAAGTGCGAGAGGAAGCCCCATAGAAACACCGCTTAAATTAAAATTAATAGATGCAAAATTTTGGAATTTAAAAAACCAAAAACCAGCAAAAATAATAAAAAGTAATGGGATTGTTTTTATACTGAGAAATGAAAATTGAATTGCGCGTCCAATTTTCATGTTGAGCAAATTGAGCGATACATAGATGCCGATGATAATAAAATCGAGGGTAAAACTTGAAATGTGCTGTAAGATTGGGAAAAGTTGTTGCATTAAATGAGTTGAAAAATGAATCATCAACGCTGCTGAGGCCGGCTTGGCAACAAAATAAGTCCAGCTACTAATAAAACCAAAGAGCGGTCCGATTTCTCTTTTGCTTACATCGTAAAAGGTTCCCTCTTCATTGTAGTTGAGCAATGTTGCCATGGCGATGATAAGAGGAACGAGTAAAATGCCAATGATGATATAGGGCATAAAACCTAATCCCCCAGCATATTTTGCCAGTGGGATACTGTTTAAAAATATACCAGCTCCCAACATAATATTTAAATTAATGGCAATTGCTGAGAAGAGTGAAAGTTTGTACGGCATGAAATCCTTCTAATAACGATCTTGTTAGGTACAGTATACGTTATTTATTGAGATATGCTAAGATACAGTGCGATTGATCCTGCTATTGCTGCATTGAGGCTTTCGATTTTACCTGGCATTGGCAATGTAATTAAATAAACGCATTCTTTTAGCCATGGCGCCGGAATACCATGTGCTTCATTGCCAACGATAAGAAGAATATTTTTTGAGATCTGGTTAATTGCGATTCCTCCAGTGGGTACAAGTGCTGCAAGTGGAGGTCGCTGCTGATGATTTTTGAGATCACTCCAGGTAAGGTGTACTATTTCTGCGAAACCGATTGTTCCCGCTGTTGCTTGAATAGCTTTTGGACTCCATGGATCGCAGCCTTCTACAATTATAATTTGAGGAAAACCAAAGGCGATTGCAGAGCGAATTAAAGTTCCCATATTTCCCGGGTCAGAAACATGTGCGAGAACAAGTCCTGCTTTTAATACTGAAGGAATTTTTTTTGCCGGAATGGCAAAGACGCCAAGAACACCGCTTGGTGTTGTACTTGGTGATAATTTTTTCATCACTGCATCTGAAACTACGATGATATATTTTTCGTCAGCTATTTTTTTTGCTTCAGAAAACATCTTTTCGGTGGTGTACAAATTAATGAATTGCAGCGGACTGTCTAAAAGTGTTTGGCAGGTGCGAATGCCTTCAGCTAGAAATTGATTTTGCTCTTCTCTTCCCTTTTTTGATTGTAGAGTTGTAATGATTTTGATTAATTTATTGTGGACTGATTGGATCTGGTTCATCTACTTTTCCAAGGAAAATTTATCACAATTCTCCATTTAAAATCTTATTTCTGAGCTTATTTACGAGTTGTATCAAAAAGTGCAGGTTATGTATAGTTGCAAGGGTATAACCAGAAAGTTCATGAGCTTTAAACAGATGATGTAAATAGGCGGCTGAATAATGTTTGCATGTATAACAGTGGCATTCTGGATCAACAGCGTTCAGATTATTTTTATGCTTTCCTTGTGTGATTTTATGGGTGCCAGCTTGGGTAAAAAGCAAACCATGTCGTGCACAACGTGTTGGATAAGAACTATCAAAGGTGTCGATACCGCGCTTAACGATTTCTTCAATTGAATTGAGATCGCCAATGCCAAGTAAATGATTAGGTTTATCAGGTGGTAAGTGTGGCATGAGATGATCAAGCATGGTTAACATTTCTTTGCATGTTTTACCAAAACTTCCTCCAATTGCAAATCCATCAAAGGGGAGTTGCGTTAAATAGTCTGCACTCTGTTTGCGAAACTCAGGATCAACGCCACCATGAACAACTGCATAAAGCGCTTGATTTTGTCTGTTTTCTAAATGTTTATCGAGCGATCTTTTTTCCCAGCGATGGGTGCGATCTAATGATTTTTTTAATGTTATTTTATCAGTATGATATGGAGGAAGTTCATCGAGCGGAATAATGATATCTGCGCCGAGTGCTTTTTGTGCCTCAATTGATGATTCAGGGGTCAATAATAATGGTGAACCATCTTTATAAGACCGAAAGAGAACTCCTTCTTCACTGAGCTTAAGCACTGTATTATTTAATTTTTTTGTTCCACGACTTTTTAATTCATCGTGAACTGAACCATAAGCAAGGCTGAATACTTGAAAACCACCGGAATCGGTAATAATTGGTTTTTGGCGATTCATAAATGAATGAAGGCCTCCTGCATTTTTAACAACATCAACTCCTGGTTGAATGATTAAGTGGTAGGTGTTGCAAAAAATAAGTTGTTGCTCTAATTGATCAATTACAACACTATCGAGGGCTTTTATTGCAGCATTGGTACCGACTGCAACAAAATTAGGTGTATCAATAATGCCATGAGGTGTATGAATGCGGCCAACGCGAGCACGGCTTTTTGTTGATTGATAGATTGGTTCAAATTTAAAAAAGTTCTTCATATTAAAATTATATCATATTGTCCATTTTTCGTCGAAGAAATAAAGTGGCTATTTCGCTGCTCTTTACATTGAAATAGACTTTTTGTATTTTTTTATAGGTGTTAAAATTCTTAAGCAGAACAGTCGGTTTTTAGGCCAATTTCCGAAGAATAATTTTATTCAGTGCCAAAATAGCGATCGCCGAAATCTCCAAGCCCTGGAATAATGTATTTTTTATCGTTGAGTTTTGAATCTTGTGCTGCAATAATCATGTTGATCTTTGGAAATTCTTTTTTAATAAGATTGTATCCTTCTGTTGCGCAGATGACACCAACGAATAAGATTTGCTCTTCTTTAATACCAAGATCAATAAGAATTTTAAGTGTCATTAAAAGGCTCCCTCCCGTTGCAAGCATCGGATCGAGAACAATGACTTGATCATCAGCAGAGATAGGGGGGAGGTTTTTATAGTAAAGATGTGCTATGGCGGTCTCTTCATCGCGCTTTGCACCAATAACACCAATTTTTGCTTGAGGATAGAAATGTAAAAATGCTGGTACAAGCGCGAGTCCTGAGCGAAGAATCGGAACAAGAATAAGATTTTTTTTGATGATTACTCCTGTTGTTTGTGTGTTGAGTGGTGTTGTAATGGTTGAACTAATTGTCTCTAAATAATCTGCGGCCTCTTGTGCTAGGACAAGTGCCAATTTGTCCGCAGCGCCTCGAAAGTTCGTCATAGAGGTTTCTTTGTTGCGCAAAGTTGTCATTAAAAGGTTTTTGATTTTTTTCATAAAAATACTCCGTTTTTTTATCTTATAGCACAATTTGATAATTGGATCTTGTTTTTTGTTTATAGTTTCAGATAGAATTTAAATGATTTTAAAAAAAGTATGGAGGGAGAATGAAAAAGATTAAATCGGTCTTCTTGTTGACGGTTGCAGGTTTTATCGCAGTTTCTGCACGGCGGTTTGGTCATACGTTGCGTCCAAATAAGGGTGACATTCAATTATCGATTCCACATCGCATAAGAAGATATCCATTTTTAGCGTCGGATTTTTGGAATGGTTCTTATTCATATCAGGTTGACAAGGCAAAAAAGGCGCTCAATGATCTTATGATGGAACATGAAAAATTGCGCGATGATTATAAAAATCTTGAAATAAAGTTGCGAAAATATGTGTAACGGAATGTTTTTTCTCAAAGTAGATCTTTGAAGGGAGTTGTTATGAAGCCAAAAATTTTTATGCCTTTTTATTCGATGTATGGTCATACATTTTCATTAATGGAAGCGGCCGCTCAGGGTGTTATAGAAGCTGGCGGAGAGCCTGTTTTAAAGCGTGTTGCAGAATTAGTTCCTGCTGAATTTTGGAATGATAAAATGAAGGTGTTTCAAGAAAAAATAAACAGCATTCCCGTTGCCGATCCACGTGAGGATTTTAAAGATATCAATGGTATTATTATGGGAACGCCAACGCGTTTTGGAAATATGTGTGCACAGATGCGCAATTTTTGGGATCAGACCGGTGGCGATTGGATGAAAGGAACGTTAATAAATAAACCTGCAGCAATTATTACATCGACTGCGACGCAACATGGGGGCCAAGAAACAACGATTATCTCATCAATGATTACATTGCTTCATCACGGGTGTGTAATTGTTGGGTTGCCTTATAGCGTTAAAGAGCAGATGAAAATGGATGAAATTATTGGTGGTTCGCCATATGGTGTTTCTACTATAGCAGGTCTTGATGGCGAGCGGATGCCATCGGAAACTGAGCTTTCTATGGCGCGTGAATTGGGAAAGCGGGCGACAGAGATTGCAAAAAAATTACGATAAATTTTTTAATGTTCAATGTGCACTTCAGTGTTAAATTCTTCTGATAATTTTTTAATACGTTGAGCAATCCATTCGTGATTTTTGTCTTTTGCTTTATTGACTTGCATGTGATCAATAAATAGTGGCACAACCTTAAATGAGATTAACTCTTTTTTATTGAGTGTAATGAGCGCAAAGATGGAGCAATTGTTGCGTAGAATAGGATCGACTGCGTAATCATCAATGAGTTCGCCCATATCATAGAAGATTAATTTGTTTTTATATTTTTCAATACCTTGGAAAATATGGGCGCTGTGGCCATGAAAAATATCTGCACCAGCATCAATAATTTCGTGTGCAAAATTAATGAATTCTTGTGTTGGATGTGTTCGCATATTGGGTCCCCAATGCATTGAAGCAACAATGATATCAACAGCTTTTTTAAGCTGTGAGATATCATGTTTGATACGATTGATGTCACCGATGCGGATGTAATTTATTCCGGGGCTAATTGATGTTGCCGCCCAATCTTTGGGATAATCTGCATAACCGAGAAAGCCTATTTTTATACCATTTTTTTCGATAATGATGGGTGCTGATGCTTCTTCTAGATTTTTTTCTGCGCCAATGTGTTTGATGTTTTGTGAATCAAGGGAGTTGAGCGTTTCAATGAGTCCTTCTTCAGAAAAATCGAGTATGTGATTATTTGCAATGTTGACACCTTGAATATTGGCGAGAGTTAAACATGAGGCATGTCCGGGATCTGACTTGAAGTTAAATGTTTTTGGTACAATTTTTTCGCTGGTCGTTAGTGTTGTTTCAAGATTTACAAAATTAAAATCCGTTGATTGCATGATAGGCAAGAGATTGCCCCAGATATAAGGACAGCCATTTTGATTAATAACTTCATTGGTGAGTCTACCGATCATAGTATCGCCACCAAGACCAATAGTTATTGTTTTTTTTTCTTTGAGCATAAAAACACCTCCACTAACGATTAGGATAAATGTTAAAATAAAAATAAATTTTTTCATTCTCAACCTTTTTTTGATTCTTTCATCAGAATTCGTAAAAAATCAATAAAAAATGTATGCTAAATTGTATACTCAAGGAGTTGGTATGTCGAAGATGATGAGAATTACTGATAAAACTGCTGAAGATCTTGATTTATTGGCTAAGGAATTAAAAAAGTCTAAAGCTTATTTATTAGAAAAAGCAGTTGCTAAACTTAACCGTGAAATTTTTTTAAAACAAGCTGCACTTGAATCCAAACGGTTCCGAAAAAATTCGCAAGCGTGGAAAGAGGAGATTGATGAGCGTAAATTGTTGGATAATTCGTTAATGGATGGTCTAGATGAATATTAGTGCGCTCAAAAGAGGATCTATTTGGTTTGTTAATTTAGATCCGGTAATCGGGCATGAGCAGGCAAAGAAGAGGCCCTGTTTGATTATTTCTGATGATATTTTTAATCAGAGCGCAGAAGAATTAGTAGTTATTCTTCCTATCACATCTCGCGAAAGAAAGTTTAAGTTTTGGGTGGAGATTAATGCACCCGAAGGTGGTTTGCGATGTTGTTCTTATATTATGTGTGATCAAATTCGTACTATTTCATGGAAGCGATTAGATGCAGCTCCCCTCGGTTATGTGACCGAATTGACATTGCATAAAATTATGCAACGGCTAGAAATTTTACTTGGTTTTTAATTTTGGTAATGATTTTGCTTTTTTATAAAAATCTTTCCAAGGATCTTTTTTTTGGTTTAATCTTCTAAAAATATTTTTGATGTTATAACTTTGCGGATTTAATTTAGGATTAGAAAGCTCAGACCATGAAAGGGGTGTTGCGACGGGTGCGTCTTCTTTTGCTCGTACGGAATATGGAGCGACTGAAAGTTGGGCCCATTGATTGCGTAATGTATCAATAAAAATTTTAGTGCCCCGTTTTTCTTTGCGGATTTCTAATGTTAAATGTTCGGAATCTTCTTCTATTAATTCTTTGGCAATTTGTTTTGCAAAGGTGCGTACTTTTGTAAAAGAATCAACTTGTTTAAGAGGAACGGTAATATGTAATCCTTTTGAGCCGGTTGTCATTACAAATGGAACAAGCCCATGCTTTTCTAATTTCTTTTTAATTTTTTGTGCGGTCTTTTTTAATTGTGGCCATGCATTTTTTACCGAAGGGTCAAGATCAAAGATCATACGATCAGGATATGTTAACTTATTTGCAGTGCTGAGCCATGCATGTAATACAATTGTTGCTTGATTGGCAAGATAGACTAACGTTGCGTGATCATTGCAGATGACATATGTTACAACTTTTTCGTTTGAACGTCTTTTGATGGCTTTACGTTTAATCCATGATGGAAAGTAAGCGCCGATTTCTTTTTGATAAAAACCTTCTTTATCAATGCCATCAGGAAATCGGTGCATAGTTAGTGGGTGGTTTGTGATGTAAGGGATTAAATATGGTGCTATTTTTTGGTAGTAATCAATGAGATCGCCTTTGGTGATGCCTGACTTGGGAAATAAGATTTTATCTTCATTTGAAAGTTCAATCTCATGGCCATTAATTTTAATTATGCTCATGAGGATTCCTTATAAGGTTTACTAAGTTTGACGGTAAAATACTTCGAAGTTTGTTTTGTAACCATTATGTTTTTTCGCTCATATCCTTCGACAAGCTCATGATGAGCGCGCTCGTGGTGAGCTTGTCGAACCATACGAGCGTTATACCTCGGCTGCGAGGTTCTTAATTTTCTTTTATCTGTTTAATAGTTCGATCAGTTAATGCCGATTTATTTTCTGTTTTAGTGATATTGCGTCGTGCGTCAGCGAATTCATCATCTTTTTTGAAGAAGAGCCAGTTTTTTTCTTCATCTTTAAAGCGTATCAAAACAAAGACGCCTTTTAATTTTTTTCCCTGTAATTCAACTTCAATGCGACCTTCCTTTAAACATTTTTCCATGGGAACTAATTTACCATCTTTTTCACGAACGTTTTTATAAGTTCCATAATCCCAGACCATGACCGTACCTGCACCATAACCTTCGGGAATTACTCCCTCAAATTGCGCATAAGCGACTGGGTGGTCTTCTGTTTGAACAGCGAGTCTTTTGACTTTTGGATCAAGTGATGGTCCTTTTGGGATTGCCCATGAAGGCATAACGCCTTCAATTTCTAAACGAAAATCCCAATGAAGATGTGTTGCATGGTGTTCCTGAATTGTGAAAATGCGTTTTTGTTTATCTTTTGGGATTACAATTGCTTTTGGTTCTGGTGTTTTAGAAAAGTCACGCTTTTCTTTATATTTTTTTAATAAATCTTTTTTAAGAGGCATCAAGAATCCTTTAGTTTCTTGATAGTTTAAGGGTCTTTTTTTAAGAAGATCAAGAGTCTTGAATACGGTAAGGATGACAATAATAGTAAGAAACAGTGCGATAAATTTTTTCATAGATTAATAACCATACCGTCATAAGCTACTTTAGCTTTAATTCCTTTTTGCTTTCCAAGTTTGCGTATTTGTGCGGCGACTTTTCTTCCATCATGATCAACAATTTGTGATCCGCAATGGGTAAAAATTGCCCATGTTACACCGGCTTTTTTGCACCATGTGAGTTGTGTGCCAATTGTTGCATGTCCATAAATATGGTTATCTTTTTTGCGAACCAGTGGTTGTGTGATAGTAGCGGCATCACCGATGTACAATTCTGCATTCTTTAATGCTTGTTTAACATGTGGAATATAAACAACATCACCTGAATAAAAAATGGTATGTTGTGGTGTGCTGATGCGGTAAGAGACGGCGGGTGCAATGAGCGAGTGTTCATTTTTTATTGCATTAAAAGTAATGTCAAAAATAGTATTCGGTTTACTTAAATAGATAATTTTCCTTTGATCTTCTCTGATTAGATAATTCTCCATTGATTTCCAAGAGGTTTTGGTGGCGTAAACAGGACATGGCGAACCTTCTTTGAGTCCCCACACATGATCGGGATGTGCATGAGTAATTACAATTGCATCAGGTTTTATTTTCCAAACTTTTTTTGCCCAATCGATGCCACAGTCGATCATAATTTTTTTATTTTTGTAGGTAATAAGCGTAGCAGTATGTCTGAAATGACGACGAGATCGAGAATCGATATATCCTTTAGTACCTAAGAATGTTATTTTCATTACTTTTCCCTGAACTTTTTTGATCTTAGCAAAAAACAGGCGGGCTGAATTATTTTTTTAATACTTTTTTTAATTCTGCTTCAAGAGAAGTTAATTTTTGCATTCTTACATACATGATTAAGGGAATTTCAAAAAATGGTGTTGACCAACAAGTGCTTGGTACGAGAACTATTTGATGAGGATCAGCACCATCGTGAAGTAGTCTAAGAGCAGTAGTCTCATCTTTATGTTCGACTGCATAAAGAAATGCATCATTGCGTTCGGTATAGGCTCTAAATTGTGAACAAAGACATGGTTTATCGGAGTGTTCTTTGGCTAATTGGGCATAAAGACGTACATAATATATAACGGTTTTTGGTGCATTAATATTTTCTATAAATTCAGTAATTTGATCTGGCGTTTTGTTATATTCGTGTGCTAGGAGTTGCATGATTTCATGGAAGCGGTGTGATGTCGGCGTAGGATTGAAGGCGAAGAATAATTTGATAAATTTTGCATTATATGAAAGAGGTTCTTCTTGAAATAATTTTCTAAGTTGAGATGGGATTTTTTTTGGTTCAGCGGTTTGAAAGAGGTCATTCCATAAAGGAAGAGGTTTTTTTTCCATGGCGTGGGTGTTGAATAAGAAAATAATTAAAAAATAAATAGTTTTCATAATCGTTTTTTATTTTAGTATGCAAAAGATGATTTTGTAAAAACAATTATTTATGGATATATGTTTTTAAAACGCTTATAGATGGAGTGGCTACAAGAATGGTGATTATTTTAATGATGTAACTGACCAGAATAATATGCCACACATTATGGATGATGCCGTACAGCCCCAAAAAAGAAAACATAATCGTATCAATTGCTTGAGCAATAATCAGTGACCCATAATTGCGTAAAACAAAAAATTTTTTATGAAATCGTTTTTTAAAGAATGCGTATAATGTGTAATCAATAAATTGACTCGTGAGATAAGAAATAATTGAAGCAATTATAAGACGTGGCATTAATGATAAAATCTTTGAAAATGGTTCTTGTGACGTTATGTGTAACGGTGTATACCAGAGTTGAAATTGGGACATAACTAAATAAAAAACAAGCGCAAAGAAGCTAATCCAAATTGCTTTTTTTGCAATTGTTTTGCCATAATATTCTTGAATAAGGTTGAGTGTAAGGCCCGAACCGACTGCGAAAGCATCCGTACACGTTACACATAAAGAGAAAAGGGTTATTTCTTTGCTTACAAAAAGATTGGCTAAAATTATTTGTAAAGCAATCAAGGTGATTAAAGCTTCTTTTCCTAATCGCAATGCAATCAGGCAGCTTATAACGATAACGATAATATGAAACAAAAAAATTAACTCATTCATAATGGTAGTTTAACATATTTTGTTCTTCTAGAAAAATTGAATGCTATTGACAACTCTTTACGATTGATTATTGTTTTTGGTGTTTATTTTAATGTTATCAAGGGAGTTATTATGAAGAAAATTCTTCAACTGTCTTTTGGAATATTGTTTTTATCGTCTTATTTTTATGCACAAGAAAAGATAGAATCCGATTTTATTAATAGTAAAGATGCAAAAATTTATCTTGCTGGTCATGATGGTTTAGTTGGTGCTGCTATTATGCGAAAATTGCGTGATGATGGTTATACTAACATTGTGACGCGAGAATTGCATGAACTTAATTTGTTGAATCAAGCAGCAACACGAAAATTTTTTGAAGAAGAACGGCCCGATTATGTTTTTTTGGCTGCGGCTAAAGTTGGTGGGATTGTGGCCAATAATACCTACCCGGCGCAATTTATTTATGAAAATATGATGATTGAAGCGAATATCATTCATGCTGCCCATGAATATGGTGTTAAAAAATTGATGTTCTTAGGCTCGTCATGTATTTATCCTCGTTTATGTCCCCAACCGATGAAAGAAGAGTATCTTTTAACGAGTGAGTTAGAAAAGACTAATGAAGCATATGCGATTGCTAAAATTGCTGGCCTTAAATTATGTGAGTATTACAAAAAACAATATGGTGATAATTTTATTTCCTGTATGCCAACTAATTTGTATGGACCGGGTGATAACTTTGATGTAAAAGCTGGTCATGTTTTACCAGCTTTAATGATGAAGATGCATACGGCAAAGGTTGAAGGAAAAGATCATGTGGTTTTATGGGGGACTGGTTCAGTTTATCGTGAATTTTTATATGTTGACGATGTTGCAGATGCGATTGTCTTTTTAATGAAACATTATAATGGTGCGACACATATTAACGTTGGTACCGGCAAAGATCTAACTATTCGTGAACTGGCTGAATTGGTAAAAGAGATAGTTGGTTTTGAAGGAGCGCTTGTTTTTGATGTAACAAAACCTGATGGTACCCCTAAAAAGTTGCTTGATGTAAGCAAACTTTGCGCGCTTGGGTGGCGAAATAAGGTTGAATTGCGACAAGGAATCAAACAAATGTATGAATGGTTTTTGAACCATCAGCATGAATTGCGAAAATAAAAATTTAATAAAAAACAGAAAGATAATTGATGAAAAAGAAGTTTGTAAGTTTGGCATTTTTCTTGTTAATGAATATCTCCCTTTATTCTATGGACAGAATGGCTCATCAAGAGAAGTGTCGACCACTGTATGATTTAATAGAAAAAGGACTTTCTGCATCTGAAGAAGATTTGCGTAATTTTGCTCAGATGGCACTAGAAATTCAAAAAAATCCTGATTTGTATCATCAATTGTTTTCAGTTTATGAGAACTTGAAATGTTCTGTAAAAAGTGGAATAAAAATGGGGATAGTTGAGGAGCGTGGTTTTACGCAACTTGTGATATTAGAGACATTTATAAAAGTACTTACGGAAGATTTGTTCAGAAAAGGAATGGCATTTCCTACCGTTCAATCTGAATCACCATCGGAATCTCATGAAGATGATAAATTAGTAGTGAAGAATCAGAAAAATGAGGGGTTTCCTTTTTTTGAGTAATTTCAGATGGGAAGTTTCATTCAAAAAAGTGGATATTCTTTAAAGCCTAAAAATTGGCATTCTGCTTGTGGCAGGATGCCATAATTTTTTTGTACGAGTTCTTGCATTTTTCGTGCGAGGTTAATGACATCTTGTGCTGTTGCGTTGCCAGAATTAACAATCATATTTGCATGTTGATGAGAAACACGTGCGCCACCCACAGAAAGTTCACCTTTGATACCTAATTTATCAAGGTAATAAGAGGTGTAAATCATTTTTTTGCCATTAATTTCTAAGGCAACTTCATTTTCATGAAAATTTCTGAAGAAGCAACCGCAGGTTCCTTTGTACGGATAACGGGTAATGCGATGACGAATGATTTCAATGCTGCGACCTTTGGCATAAGCGGCATCAATTTCGGAAACTTTTTTTAATTTGAATGTTGCGTTAATCAGATAATGTTTTTTTTCATGTAATTTTGATTGATCATAACCGAATTGAAACCAATCACGATCAACATCTAAAATTTTTCCCGTCTCTTTTTCTAAAATTTGTCCACTTATCATAAATTGGTGGAGATTATATTGAAAATAATGAATGTTAATGAAAACGGAGCCGCCGATAGTTCCAGGAATGCCGCTGAATTCTTCAAGCCCAACAAGTTGATGATCTAAACAATAATTAATAATCTCTTCAATAGTAACGCCAGCTTCAGCGGTGACAAATACATCTTCGCCTTTAAGTTCATGAATAATCTTTTTAAGTTGTGGGCGAATGACGAGTCCTTTGATTCCTTCATCACTGATAAGCATATTGGCGCCCAAACCAATAATTGTTGTTTCTAATTCTTTTTCACGTGCGTAATTAACTGCTTGAGCAAATTCATCTCCTGTTGTGGGTTCAGCGAAAAACTCTGCTGGACCGCCAATAGCGAACCAATTTTTGTCTTTAAGTAAAATGGTTTTTTCTATATTCATGCTAATAATTTTATGTTATTTGATGATTCTTGTCGATACATTGAACTTTCTCTGAGTTTGCGTATGCTAAAATAAAGAAAAGTGGCCATTGTAAAGGGGAAAAATGAAATTATCCTTATCATGGATTTTTGAGCATATTAATGGGGGTTGGCGTCGTTATAAAATTAATGAACTTATCGATAAATTTAATAAAACTACTGCTGAAATTGAAAATTTTTATCCTTTAACATTAGATATGGACAATTTATCACTTGTGCACGTTGAAAGCATTAATTTTAAAGATATAATTGCATTTTCTCCTGAATGGAAAAAGAAAATTTCAGTTCCATTGCGTTCTGATATAAAAATTGGTGGATGGTTTATCGTCAAAAAGAATGGCAAAGAAATATCATGGGCTACGTTGCATGATTTTGGTGCGACTTCAAAAGAAGGATTAATGCCTGCTGTTTCATGTCCTGACAAACAAAGAACTGGCGCTTGGAAAAAGAGTGTTGCTGCAGATGATTATATTTTGGAACTTGCAAATACCTCAATAACGCATCGCGCTGATTTGTGGGGTGTTCGTGGCATTGCGCGTGAATTTGCAGCAATTTTAAATCTTGAATTGAAGCCATTAACGCCACTATTAAAAAAAATAACAACAAAAGATGTTGCAAAAGAATATCGTGGTAAAAAAAATGAATTTTCAATAATCAATGGTGCAACAAAAGCATGTGATCGTTTTGCGGGTGTCTATTTTTCAGAAATTGAACATCAACCATCATCATTGTGGATGGCAGCTCTTTTATGTCGAACAGACAATCGTCCTATCGATTTGTTAGTTGATGCAACGAATTTTATTATGTTAGATATGAGCCAACCGATGCATGCATTTGATGCAGATAAAGTTTCTACCAATGTTATTAAAGCGCGCATGGCCAAACAAGGTGAAGAACTCGTTCTTCTTGATGATATAAAAGTGAAATTAAGTTCAAAAGATTTGGTTATTACCGATGGCGCTAAAGCAATTTCATTAGCAGGCATCATGGGTGGTCAAGGTGCTGGCATTTCTGCAAAAACGAAATCGGTTTTTCTTGAAGTTGCTCACTTTGATAGTTCTGTGATTCGTCAATCAAGTTCTCGTCTTCGAGTTCGAACCGAAGCTTCAGCGCGTTTTGAAAAGGGTCTTGATCCAAATCAAAATATTGCCGCGATTCGTCGTTTCTTAAAGATTCTTGATGATGAAAATGTTGCCTATAAAATTTCGGGGCCGATCGTATCGATTGGAAAATTATTTAAACCGTATGTGATAAAAATTAGTCACGATTTTATTGAAAAGAATCTTGGTGTGAAACTTTCAAAAAAATTTATTATCGATTCTTTGAAGAAGATCGGTTTTGAAATTAAGCCACTCAAGCCTGATAATTATGAAGTTACCGTTCCAACGTTTCGTGGAACAAAAAATGTAACGATTGCGGTTGATATTCTTGAAGAAGTTGGCCGTTTTTGGGGATGGGATAACATTCCACTTTCAATGCCATCGCGCGAAATGCTTCCAAATGATATTCATGCTGCAATGAGTGTGCGTAGGATTAAACAACAGTGTGCATTTGGCTTACGTATGCATGAAACACAGAATTATCCATTTTTTGATGAATCATTCTTGCGCGAGTTACAGTGGCAACCAGTAAATGCAGTTTTCGCAAAAAATCCACTCTCACAAAATGTTACACGATTAGTAACATCGTTAATTCCTCATTTATTAAAAAACGTACAAATTAATATTACTAAAGCAGAACAATTACGCTTTTTTGAAATAAATCGTATTTGGCATTTGGCCTCAAAAAATAAAGTTGATGAATTGAAATCTCTTGGCGCTGTTTTATGGGACTATTCAGGAAAAAGTGATTTTTACGATGGCAAGGAATCGTTGTCATTGTTGCTTGATATGATGCATTTAAATGTTTCATGGGAAAAAGCAAAAGAAGTTCCTGCGTCATGGTATAATGTCTATCAAACGGCTCTTTTGAAGCATGAGCAGAAGGTTATTGGTTATGCCGGGATGCTCGATTCATTATTTGCCGAACGAATTGGACAAGGTTCTGCATTTATTTTTGAACTTGATGCCGATTATTTAATTAATTATCAAATGCCAGATACAAGTTTTAAAGCGTTATCTAAGTTTCCTTACGTTTATCATGATGTAAGTATGTTGGTTCCATTAGAACATTCGGTGGAAAAAATTCAGCAATTAATAGCTGCGGCGCATAAGCAGATTTATGATGTTGAATTGCTCGATATGTTTAGTAGAGATGAATGGGGGGATCGTCGGTCATTAACATTCCGTTTTTATATGCGTCATCCAGAAAAAACATTATCGGGAGATGAAGTTTTACTTATTAATCAATCAGTGATCAATGCGATAAAGGGTTTGGGAGCTGAGATTAGATGAACAAGAAAAAGCAATTTTATTTTTGGTTTTTTATCGCAGTAATTCTTTTTGTGATTGATCGACTTGCCAAATGGTGGGCACTTCATTATTTGGCAAAACCGTTGCGTTTTACTGATTGGTTTGCATGTGAATTAATGCTAAACCGTGGGATATCTCTCGGTCTTTTTCATTTTGATCACCCCTTCGGTTATCTTGTTGTCAGTACGTTAGTGAGTATCATTTTATTATTGATTGTGCGTTGGACGTGGTATGTATATCGCAGTGGAGGGCCTATTGTTGGCCAATTATTGATTATTGTAGGTGGTCTTTCTAATGTGATAGATCGTTTTTTTTATGGAGGCGTTATTGACTTCATTCTTTTTTCTTGGGGTAATTTGTATTGGCCATTGTTTAATATTGCTGACATTTTAATTGATATTGGTGTTTTGATTTTAATTATACAGATGTTGAAAAATAAATGACTTTTCTAAAAAAACTTATACTTAATTGTGCAACGTTGGGACCCATTGGTTATTTGCCAGCTTCTGGCTCCGTAGCTACTGGTTGTGCATTTTTAATGCTCTGGGCTGCTTCGTGTGTTGGCCTTACTTCTTTTTATTTATTTCATTCGATTGTTTTAATTGTTGGTTTGTCAGTTTTTATTATTCATGCGGCATTAAAATATTTTTCCCATTACGATCCACCTGAGATTGTTTTGGATGAAGTTATTGGTTATTTTTTTGCTGCAAGTATTTTTCCTTTAAAAGTACCGTGGCTTATTGTGGTTGCGCTTATATTTAGGTTTTTTGATATTTTGAAGCCGTTTGGTATTCGTCGTTTGGAAAATTTGGAAGGGGCAGCTGGAATTATTTTAGATGATTTGCTTGCTGCTTTTTATACTTGGATAACATTAATTCTTATGTGCATCGGTTATGATTTATGGTTTCGTTGAAAAAATTAGGAAACTGTCTATCTTTTTTTCTTTCTCCTCCCTGCTGTTTGCATTGTAAGAAGGCTTTAGGTGAACGGTCTCATTTTTGTGAAAATTGTTTTGAAAAGATTCAACCAATTGTTTCATATGAGTTATCAATTACTCAGAATAAAAATATTAAAGTTCATGCAATTTCTCATTACAATCAACTTTTACGACCGCTCATTTTATCTAAAAGAACTAAAAATGTTTCAGGAAGTTATATATTAGCTGATCTTATATGGTGCAAGACGGTTTTCTCTCAGTTGGCATGTGATTATCTTGTTCCTGTTCCACTTCATTGGACCCGTCGTTTTATGCGTGGTTTTAATCAAGCAGAAGAAATTGCCGCTATTTTGGCTAAAAGAAAAGGTGCTACTGTGACACCAATTCTTAAGCGAATATATCAAACGAAGTATCAAGCCGATGTGCCGATAGAGCAGCGTGAAGAGAATGTTGCACATGCATTTTCATTAAAAAAACTCGATATTAAAAAATATCGTGGTAAACATTTAATATTGATTGATGATTTAATGACGACGGGCAATACATTAAAATATGCTGCGCGAGAGCTTTTTTTATTACAACCAGCTTCAATAAGTGCGGTCGTTGCATGTCGTGCCATGTGAGCTTTGCAGAATAGAAAAAGCTATGATAAACTACAAACAATTTAAAAAAGTTCTTGTTGTAAAAAATAGGTGAATTTTATGATGAATAAACAAGTTAAGATTTATGGTGTTACCTGTGCATTTTTATTACTTCTTTCCGGATGCAGTTGTGATAAAGGCAAAAAAAGTGTTGAAACTCCTCAAGAAGTGTCTATTGATGCTGAAGTATTGGTAACCAAAGATGGGCAACCTATCCTTACAGTTAAAGAATTTCAAGAATTTATGCAAGAAGCGATCGGCGCTGATCCTCAAATGCAGTTAATGGCGCAATTCATGCCTGATTTTGAAGAACAAATTTTTGAACGTGCGCAATTAAGTAAGCTTGTTTTAGAAGCATGGGAAATTAAGAGCAATATTAAAGAAGATGCTGAATATAAAAAATTAATTGATCAGGCAAGAAAAGCATATGAAATGATGGTTACTCAAAAGATGTTTATTAAGAAACATGTGAGTGACGTAACCGATAAAGAAGCACAAAATTATTACGATGAAAATAAAACCAAAGATCCAAACTTAATGATGGCTCCAGAAGGGGTGGAAGCAAAAGGTTTAAGTTTTGAAAAAGAAGCTGATGCTCAGAAATTCTTTAATAAACTGAATGAGCTACAAGGTAACATTGAGCAAGCTGCTAAAGACGTCAAAAAAGAAGTTGAAGATCTTGGTTTAGTAAGTCAGATGAGTATGATTGATCCAACCGTAAAAGAAAGACTTTTGGATGCAAAGAAGGTTCCAGCCGTTTTACCGGTAATTAAAGCTGGTGATAAAGAATTTTGGGTTGTTAAAGCCATTAAAAAGCAAAAAGCTCAATATATTCCATTTGATCAAATCAAAGACCGTATCAAAGAATCTTTGATGAGTAAAAAAATTGAAGAAGTCTTTGAAAAACAAATTCCTGAGTACCAAAAACAATATAATATTGTGGTAAACCGTTCTTATTTTGAAAATAAAAAGAAAGAACGTGAAGAACAACAGGCAAAGATGATGCAGGCTATGAAAGAAGCAAAAGAAAAAGAACAAAAAGAACCTGCAACGCAAGAACAATCAAAGGAATTAGTACAAGCAAAATCAATGCAAAAAACAGCATAGATTAATAAAATTAAGGAGGCGTTAATTGCGCCTCCTTTTATAACGGAAAAACTCTTAATGAAAAAACTTGTTTTTTATCTATTATTTATTCCTATTTTAGCAAAAGAGGCAGGTGATTTTGCCCTTGATGAGATCAAGGCGATTGTTGATGGGCCTTTAAGGACACAGGTTGTTGCTGCATCTGATGTTACACGGCGTGGTTTTGATGGTGTTTCTCGGAATCCAAATAATAAAGAGGATATAAAAGAATTTGCACTCGAAGCTATCAAAGCGCAACATGCAGAAGAAAATGGCGTTTCGATTGGTGATGAAGATGTAGATAAATATTTACGTTCAATGTCGCAAGGAAATGAATTTTCCCCTGAATCTTTAGTTGCAATGGCAAAAGATTTTGGTTTTGAAACTGTTCAAGAATTATATGATGCGTTGAAACAGTTATATGGCGCTAATGGTATAATGGAGCAAGAAATTCGCGGGTTTTTATTAGTAAGTGAACAAGATGCTCAAGAATATTGGGAAAAACATCCTGAGTATAAAGAAGGTGTTTATTATCTGCAAACAGCGCATATTCCTTTTCGTGATGATATGAAAAAGAAGGAACTTAAGAAAGCATTAGAGCATCCCGAAACAAGCCCTAAAACAGGAAAAATTAATTGGGGTGTAGCGTTTGATGTTTCTTATTCCGAGTTGGCAGAAGATAAACAGTTTATTAAAAAGATGAAAATAGGTGAAGTGCGTGCCGTTGAAGTTTCCGATGGTTTTGATCTTTATCGTCTAAAAAATCACGCAAAACCTGAATTAATTCCTTTTGCCGAGCGTCGCAAAGCAATTTTTGAAAAGCTGCAAGCTGAAAAATTTGATAAGGTCTTTAAGCAATATAATGACGATATTCTTAAGACGGCCGATGTTACCTATCTTAATGTTTAACTTTAGACTTGATCAGCTTGTTCCATCTCTTGCATTAACATTTTAATTTTATTGATAAGATGTTCGCTTTTATTTTTTAAATCATTTTTTTGCTTAAAATATTCTTCGAGTAATGTTTCAAAATTCATATCTAGTTTAACAGTGGTGCGTCTTTCACGCATAACAATTGTTTTTACGGGAAAGATGCCGACAAGATAATGTGCCGTTGCACATGCACGTTGTATTGATTTTAAATCAACATGATCAGTTTTAGTGGGGGGAATATGATATACGACTTTAATGATCGCATCTTTAATATTTTTTTCTTTAATGGCATATAAAATCTGTTCTGTCTGATTTTCTTTATCGTTTAAGTGAATTTCTAATTGTAGACATGGTCTTGTTGGTGTTTTAATGAATTGATAAGTTGTTTGTCCTTTTTCTTTAATAGTAACTAAACAAAATCCTTTTTCTTCCCTGCGTTCGCCAAAATCGATGCGTTCGATTGATCCTGAGTAAATAATGGGAGGTGTTTGATCTTTATTTAATGATTGATAACGATGTAAATGGCCAAGCGCAACATAATCAAATTGAGGTAATGCTAATTGCGATGGTAAAAAGATCGGATCGGAACCATAAATTGCTCGTTTTTCTGATCCGGAAAAAATACCATTGCTTGCGGTCAGATGCGCTGCTAATACGGCGGGTATATTTTCATCAAGTTCTTGAGCGAAAGAGTTGATGAGACTGCCAATTTGAGTTGAAATTTTTTGGGTTATGATTTTACTGTTTTGTTCGATTGTATTAAGAGTGAGTGTACTTCTTACTGGCCAAGGAATACCAACTATTTGAACCGGTCCGCTCTTAGTGTCAATTTTTATAAGATTTGGTTTATTAAAAACATAAAAGCCGTTCATTGGCAAAGAACTAAAAATATCAAGCGCATGTGCTTTTCCAAAGCTAAGCGGATGATCATGATTTCCCACGATAATGATTACGGGGATTTGTGCGTGGTGCAACTTTAAGAATGATCTTAGCAAAAGTTTTTGTTGCGTAGGGCTGGGATGAGCCGTTTTATATGCATCACCGCAAAACAAAAAGAAATCAACGTTTTCATTGATTGCAGTTTCTATGCAGAAATTAAATGCTTTTTCAAAATCTAGAAGACGGGAGTTGATTCCCGTCTTCTGATCAATTTTACCGTAATTTTCTACGCCGAAGTGTAAATCTGCTGTATGTATAAATCGAATCATATGGTATCTGAGAATGACCTATCTGCGCATGTTTTAAACGCTGCGACAAAAGTTCTTTCATTCTTTTTGCTTGTTTTTGTATTTTGAGAAATTATTTCACCACAAATTTCATTGAAAGAACCTACTGCGCAATTATTTTGAATGATACTTCCTTCATGAATATAGGTAAATGAGTTTATCATACAATTGTCACCAATGGCACTCTCTTTGATAATAGTGTGTGGTCTAACAAGACAATTATCGCCAAGTTTTGCATTGTTAAGAATGTTAAAAGCGCAAATAGAACATTTTTTTCCTATGGTAGTTTTACCAAAAAGTTGTACACCGTTACCAATATATGTCCCATTGCCGATTGTAACTGTTTCATCAAGATGAACATTTTGTGCTGCAGAAAATCTGACCCCTTGCTTCATCCAATAATCAATAATTTGAGATCGCTTTATCTGTTCGGCGACCCATAATTCACGCTGTGTATTAACACCGCGGACTTCATCAAATGGTGCGTCGACGATGCTAATGGTCAAACCATTGTCGCTCGCAATTTCTGCTAAAGTAGTGAGATATACTTCACCGCTCTGTTTGTCGCGAGGTAATGAGTCGATATATTTTTCCAAGAAAGTTCTTTTAAGAAGATAGAGGCCACCATTGAGATTGTAGAGATCATCGTGTTCTTCTTCAAGATGTTCCTCTTCAATAATTTTAATTTGATTATTTTGATTAACTACTAAACCATATCCTTGTATTGATGGGTCAACGTTGTGTGCGACGAGGAAAGACATAGCCGCATCAGTTCCAACATGTTTATCGATAAGGCGTTGCAAAAGATCTTCTGAAAGAAGCGGTGTGTCACCATTCATAACAAGGATGTGTTCCTTCGTCCATGCTTGCTTTGTGCATTGTAATGCATGGCCGGTACCAAGTTGTTCCGTCTGATGGACAAAATTAAAATGTCCTTTCGGATGGTGTTTTTTTACTGCTGCCTCAACAAGTTCTTTTTTATGACCGACAACAAGTGTTGTCGGAATATGCATCTTTTTTAAGAGACTGGTGGTATGGACAATCATCTCTTTACCGCAGATACGTTCAACCAATTTTGAAGAATCTGTGTTAAAACGGGTTGATTTTCCTGCAGCTAGAATTATCGCTTGAACTTTATCGTTAATCATACGGTAACCTTTATTCAAATTTTTTCTTAATTTTTGCACCCCATCATAGCAAAAAATTTTTTATTATAAAAAGGGTTATTGTTCATCCTGAATGAAAATGTGCGCATTTAAGCCGATAGTGGTGTGTGCACATGTGATATTTTTTAAGAAAATTCTTTTTTTTCTTTATAAAAATTAGTTTTTTTTTGCAGATGAAATACTTTAAAAAAATAGGGAATGCGTTATGCTTAAATGGCGGAGACGATCTGGAGAGATGGCTGAGTGGTCTAAAGCGGCCGCCTCGAAAGCGGTTGTCTCGTTGAATAACGGGACCGTGGGTTCGAATCCCACTCTCTCCACCAAAGTAAAGCACAAAACAGTTAGTATGAGGCTGATTAATGACAAAGCAAATACGACTTCTCCTAATATTAATTTCTTGTTGGATAACCGTTTATCCTTATTTTGATAATCGTTTTTTATTTCCTCTAAATGAGCGCATTACTTGGAGGACAAAAGATAAGCTTTCTCGTTTTAATGTAGGCGCTTTCTTTATGACAGGAGATGAAGCGCGTGATGAGCATTATGATATTCGACTGCCTGATTTAGGTGGACAATATGATTTGGCGAAAATTAACGCAGCGATGAATTTGGTTGGTATTACTAATCCCTATTATCTTACCGAGTGGGAAACTCTTGAATTACCATATGTTTGCAACGGAAAAATTCGTGCCACCGGTATGGATTTAGCTTTTGAATATGGATTTAATAAACATTTTTCTATTGGTGTAGCGACATCTATTATGCACGTTAATACGCGCTATGATTATAGAATAAGTGATACAGCGAAAACTAATTTGGGAATTTGTAACGGAACAACATTCTATCCGGGGCGAGAATGGGCGTTGGAGCAAGCGCGTTTAAATTCAAATGTGTTATTAGGTTTGAATTCTGGTCAATGGAGTGCGACCGGATTAAGTGATACTGAATTGTATGTAAGAGTTGGAACAATCAAAGAGTATTTGTGGAAGTTTAGACAATTTGATATAAGTCTCTGGCTTGGCGCTCTTTTGCCAACTGGTGAAAAGATGAGTTTGAGTGCGCAGTCTGCAGTTCCTTTTGGTGGCAATGGTCATTATGGAATGTTTGCACGTGGTGAGTTAGCACTTGAGTTGACTGATGATGTCTTTTTTGGTTTCTGGCTTTACTTGAGCAAGCGTTTTTCAAAAATAGCTTGTCATCGTATGCCGATGGCAAGTGAGCCATTACAATATGGTGTTCTTGTTGATCAGGCAAAAGTTGATCCAGGCTTTTCTGTAGCATTTTCTCCTTATCTGATATGGGACGATATTCAAGATGGATTTGGGGCGTATGGTGGTTATACGTATGTGCAACATACGCGAGATCATTGGTTTTATTCCGGTACAACCTATTGTCCAAAGTTGAATCGTTTGTGCGACGCATCAAAATGGATTAATGGTTATTTTACTATCGGCATTGATTATGATTTTACCAAGGGTGTAACAATTCGAGAATATGGTCCTCGTTTCTATTTTGATTTTACATTGCCAACGACTATGTTTGATTCAAAATGTGTTTTTAAAACGTATCGTATTTCTTTAGGGATGGAATTTCATTTTTAGATAGGTAAGAGTAATACTATGAAAAATTTGATAAATAAGGTTATTCCTGCACGAAGATTATTCAGCTTTTTCTCCAATGATATGGCAATTGATTTGGGAACGGCAAATACTTTAGTTTTTGCTAAAAATAAAGGAATTGTGCTTGACGAGCCTTCGGTGGTGGCTGTTAAGATTTCTACTAATCAAGTGATTGCTGCTGGCAAAGTTGCAAAAGACATGTTGGGTAGGACCCCTGAAAATATTATTGCATGTCGTCCATTGCGTGATGGGGTCATTGCTGATTTTGAAAAAGCTGAAGCAATGTTGCGTTATTTTATTCGTAAGGTTCATGATAATCGGCGAACATTGGTCTCGCCGCGTATGATTATTGGTGTTCCTTCGGGAATAACGCAAGTTGAATTGCGAGCCGTTGAAGAATCTGCGAAACAAGCAGGTGTTCGCGAAGATCGTGTCTTTGTGATTAAAGAACCAATTGCGGCAGCTATTGGAGCTGGATTACCTATTCATGAACCTTGCGCGAATATGATAGTTGACATCGGGGGTGGCACAACCGAGGTTGCCGTTATTACCTTGATGGGTGAAGTGTTTTGTCGTTCAATTCGTGTTGGTGGCGATGAAATGGATGATGCGATTGTTCAATATTGCAAGAGAAAATATAATTTGTTGATTGGTGAAAGAACTGCAGAACAGATTAAAATTTCTATTGGTACCGTAATGCCTGAAAAGAGCAGGACAGCGAAGGTTAAAGGGCGTGATTTAATTACTGGTGTGCCAAAAACAATTGATTTGACCAGCGATGAAGTTAATGAAGCATTATTAGAAACAATTTGTCAAATTATTGATATTATTAAGGTTGCCTTAGAAAATACACCACCAGAACTTTCATCAGATTTAGTTGACAATGGTATTGTTTTGGCTGGAGGTGGTTCAATGCTTAATGGCCTTGATAAATTAATTTCAAAAGAAACAAAACTTCCTGTTCGTGTTGCAGAAAATCCATTATTGTGCGTAGTCAATGGTGCCGGCCAAGTGCTTGATAAATTGGACTTTTTCAAAGATGTTTTAATTTCTGGATAATGAAAATTATCAGGATTTTTAATATGAAGAGGTTGTTTTTATTGTTTGTAATATTTTTTTTAACATCGATGGACAAACGGGTTTCTGACCAATTGTTTGTGTCGGATGGTGATGGTAAAAAAGTTAAAAATTCTGATTTTTTCAAAATAAAATATCAATTGTTTAAATTGTTAAATCTTTATGTATCTCAAAAATCTCTGTGTGTTAAAAATCTTAAAGCTAATATTCTTTCACGATTTAAAGAATTACAAAAAATAAGTGGTCGATATTTTGTTGAAGGGTTGTGTGATTTTTATATTCAGAATCTTTGGTTCAATAAAGTTCCTATTGATGAATGGGATATTGTTCGGGCATATGATTATTTGCGCGTTTTAGATGGATTGCCGTGGTTTAATGGAACATTTGATATGGGGTGGACGGAAGAAAGTATGCGATCATTGGAGACTGCAGTAGAATAAATTATGGAATTATAACATTATGCAAAAAAGTTTTTCACCGATTCGTTTAAAGAAAAAATATAGCCAAAATTTTTTGAAAGATACGCGGTATCTTGACGCGATTTTAAACGCCGTTGAATTAGATAAAGAAACATCAGTTTTTGAGATTGGTGGCGGTGCTGGTGCCTTAACAAAAGCAATTTTGAGACGGTCGATAAGACAATTATGGGTTTTTGAAATTGATTCTGAGTGGGCTGCTGAATTAAGAAAAATTAAAGATGATCGTTTAACGGTATTTGAAGAAAACTTTTTGGATGGAGATTTCAGTAGATTTGAGACATTTAAACCATGGACGTTATTAGCAAATCTTCCTTATCAAATTACCTTTCCTATTTTGCATATATTACAAAAGCATCGCGCAATATTAAAAGAGGGGGTCATTATGGTTCAAGAGGAGGTTGCGCAGAAAATTTTGAAAACGGGTGGTCGTAATTATGGTTTCATTTCGCTTTTTTTTCAATGGTTTTTTGATTGGAAGATGTTAGACAAGGTGCCGCCTGAGGCTTTTTATCCGAAACCAAAAGTCTTTTCGCGTCTTTTGTATTTTAAACCTAAAAAAGATATTCCATCAATTGAACAAGAAGCTGAATTTTGGCAATTTATTAAAACTTGTTTTAAACAGCCTCGTCGAACATTACGTAATAATTTAGCGCAATCTCATTATAATATATCGGCAATTGATCCTAAAACACTTGAATTGCGGGCGCAACAACTTTCAATGGTTGATTTGTTGGCATTGTGGCGGCAGTTAATTGCTTAAGTATTTCTTCTTGATATGAGCGTAAAAGTTTTTTTTGCAGATTTTTGCGTCTTAATTTTTCTTGGAATGTTTTCTTTGCGTTCTTCTTCGCCTCTTTTACTCGTATTTTGTAACGGATTTTATAATTTTGAGGTCTGAATTCTACTAATTCTTTTTGGAGTGCGTAGAGCTCGTTTTTAGGAAAAAATGGTGCGTTTATCTTTTCTTCATTCTTTTTATTTTTAAAAATGATGACTTCATCTTCAGGAATAATGGTTGCACATAAATGTTTGCTTTCGAGATTGTTTTTTTGAATTTCATTAATGAGTTTTGGCAGAATAAGGGCAGTTGGTAGGGGGTTGATAGGAAAATGTTTTCGATACCATTGTGCCGCCCAGCCAAAGAAAAACATTTCGGTGTGTCCCGGATTGACATAATCATAACGTGGTACTTTTTTGACTGATCCATCATTCGTCTTGATGATTAAATGTTTTCTTAAAAATCTGATTTGTGTTTGGGTTACATTGTCTGGAACTTTAAAATTGAATGAGTTTAAAAAAGTTTTATGGGAAAACGAGTGAGTGATTGATGAAAGAAAATCGCTCGCTTGAACGCGATCGCCATTTGAGTAAAAATTAAAGATTTTCTTAAAAAATGGACTGTTAATATACTTTTGTGTTTCTGGCTGAATGGGTGCTGAAATGAGAATTAATTCATCAATCATAAATGAGAGTGGGCGATTTTTGTGAGCTTCATGGGCGAGGTATAATGCGATGGTTCCCCCATGACTATATCCTATAATGCGAATCTTTGGTTCGTAATTTTGCATTTCAATTTTTTTTATTTTTCTTGCCAATTGTTCATAAAGTTTTTGTGCAGCTTTTCTTCGTGCAGCAATCGTAAGGAGTCCCGACCAGCCAAATGTATAATGGTGGATTGGTGGCGTGTTTTCTGAAATCTTTTTGCTTATTTTGTCGTAAAATTCGGCGAAAATGTTAGCACCATGTCCTTTGAGAGATTTTGTTGGGAATGCTTTTTTTAAGTTGAGTTCTTGAATGGGTTGTGCTTGATGAAAAAATGGGTCGCTTCTAATGATGCGTGTTATTTCTGCATAAACAGAATTTTTTTGTGTTTGATTGAGGACTTTAAAAAAATCACTCAAAGAAAGGTGTGGGGTAATAGTGCCATGAATATAAATGTTTATCCATATTGGTTTGGGATTTGCATTAAGTTTTAGAAGTATAAGTAAGATTATATACAGAGGCTTCATTGTTACTCCTTCTCTTTGCTTATTCTTTCATAATCATTTCTGAGTTATCAATAAATATATTTTCTTTATTACTGTTTTTTTCTTATGATGGCAATGAGTTTAAAGAAGGTTTTTATGATGAAACAATCACGTTTTCGATTGCATGGAATGCATTGTCCTAGTTGTGTTGAATCAATTGAGAAAGAACTCAAAAAATTATCTGGTTTTGAGAAAGTAGGAGTGAATTTTACAACGGAATCTCTTGTTGTATTATATGATGATCAAAAAATTTCTGCAGATGATATCATTGCAACAGTGAAAAAAATGGGATATCACGCGCAAGAAGAGGGGCATAAACATGAACATATGGTCCATGAAGACGATGGTTTGCTTCGTTTGAAAATTCAAGTAATTGTGAGTTTAATTATTACGGTGTTGCTTAGTTTACCCATGTTTGTTGATATTCCCTTTATTGCAAATCGATGGGTTCAATTAGTATTAGCTTCAATTGTTCAGTTTGGCGTTGGATATGTTTTTTATAAGCAATTTTGGTTGGATCTCAAAAATCGTTCTCTGGGAATGTACACATTAATTGCATTAGGTACATCGGTCGCATATGGTTATTCTACTGCACTGGTACTGTTTCCTACCTTTTTTGAATCAATAGGAATTCCTCTTCATTATTATTTTGATAGCGCTGTTACGATTATTGCCTTTATTTTACTCGGTTATTATTTAGAAGCTCGTGCACGTAAAAATATGTCTGGTGCGATTGAATCACTGCTTAAATTGCGTCCTGATATTGCCACCAAGCAGGTGAAAGTTGGCGATGGCGTTGAGTGGCAAGAAATTCCAATTGATCATGTTCATTTTGATGATATTTTACTTGTTAAAACGGGGCAGAGGATTCCTGCTGATGGAGAGATCATAGAAGGCGAATCATCTGTTGATGAAAGCATGATAACGGGTGAGAGTGAATCGGTCGCAAAAAAAGTTGGAAGTAAGGTTATTGGTGGAACAGTAAATTTAACTGGCTCTTTTATTATGCGTGCATTGCAGGTGGGGGAAACTACAACCTTAGCTAAGATTATTCGTCTTGTTGAAGAAGCTCAAAGTTCACAGATTCCTGTGCAACGAATTGTGCATAAAATTTCCGCAATCTTTGTACCGATTGTTATTTGTGTTGCCATCGTTACTTTTGTGGTCTGGTTATTTGTTGGTCTTGAACCTCGGATTGTTTTTGCCATCGTTAATATGGTGGCTGTTTTGATTATCGCATGTCCATGTGCTCTTGGTTTAGCAACACCAACATCAATTATGGTTGGGATTAATCGTGCCGCATTGAGTGGTATTTTAATTCGTAATGCAACGGTTTTGGAATTGATGAAAAAGATTAATGTTATGGTTTTTGATAAAACAGGAACCTTAACAAAAGCAAAGCGGGCGGTGAAAGAAGTTTATTTTACACGCGAATTGGACAAATTGCCCCTTTTGCAGAATAAAGAATTTGATTCAGCTTTACAATATATTTGCTCGCTTATTTATTCTATTGAAAAATCGTCGAGTCATCCGGTTGCGCATGCTATTGTTCAAAAGATAAAAGAAAAAAATCTGCACGACCTTCCTGTCAAAGATTTTGTTGCCTTTGTTGGACGTGGCGCTACTGCAACCGTAAATGAGATTAAGGTAAGATTGGGATCGTATGTATTTTTAGAAGAAGCTCATATTATAGTGCCACCCGATATTAAGCAAAAAATGGAAGAATTCTCAAAAGATAAATTGGCGATATCCTTTGTTGCTTTAAATGGTACTGCGGTGGGTGTTTTTGGAATTCAGGATACGATTCAATCAGATGCAAAAGAGCTCATTGATTTTCTTAAACAAAAAAATATTCAGCCAATTATGATTACGGGAGATAATGAAATAAATGCTCATTATGTTGCGCAACAGCTTGGTATTAAAAAAGTATTTGCAAAAGTTTTGCCAGAGGAAAAACAAGATATTGTGAAACAATTTAAAGAGGCAGGTAATTTAGTGGCGATGGTTGGTGACGGAATCAATGATGCTCCCGCACTGGTAGAAGCGGATATTGGTATTGCGATGGGGGAAGGAACTGATGTTGCTATTGAATCGGCTGATGTTGTGTTGTTGGGAGATAATTTAGCTTTAATTTCTCAATTATATAAATTATCATCAGCTACTATTGCAAATATTTATCAAAATTTATTTTGGGCATTTAGTTACAATATTATATTGATTCCTGTTGCGACGGGTATTTTTTATCCATGGTTTCATATAATGATTAGTCCCGTACTTGCAGGTGCAGCAATGGCCCTTTCGAGTATCAGTGTTGTTATTAATGCTTTGCGCTTGAAATTTGTTCGATTATAAAGGAGAATTATGTTTTTTTTGCTCAAACGCATTGGGAATACATTTTTTTATACCCTTATTTGGATTATTGATAGTTTTTCGATTATTGCGGGTCTTTGGCATGTGTTTCGTTTGCGGCCGCCGCGCGTTACTTTTTTTGGTGGTGCTAAATTAAAATTAGATGATCCGTATGCAAAAGCAGCTGAGGCACTGGCTTCAATACTTGTGCAACATGATATTTCAATTATCACTGGTGGTGGTGGAGGCATTATGGAGGCAGCCGCAATTGGAGCGCAAAAAATTCGAAAAGATGGTAAGTCGATGATTAACAACTTGGGAATTAGTGTTTCAGGATTAGAGGAAGGGGCGACTCCTTTAATATATAGTTCATTTGTGCGTATTAAAGATTTTGTAATGCGTAAGTGGCTGATGATTCATTTTTCTTCAGCGTATATTATTTTTCCGGGTGGTGTTGGTACGTACGATGAGCTTGCAGAAATTTTAACATTAATGGATACGGGAAAGCTGAAAGGTAATCCTATTGTTTTATATGGAAAAGAATATTGGAAAAAGCTTGAAGTTTGGGTTGATGATGGTTTGCAGCGGGGCTTTATTCATCCACATGTAAAAGAATTTTTTATTATTGCTGATGATGTACAAACAGCATTTAGTTTTATCTGTAATTCTTGTGCATGTGATGGTTATAAGATCATATAGATTTTTTATCGATTTTCATTCCGATCAGATAGCCGGCTAATGAGAATAGTAATATGATGATGCTCGATCCAATCATAGGGTAAATTTTAAAGTAAAGAAATGTGCTAAATCCAAAAATTACTGATAAATATGCCGCTTTCTTTCTGAGATCTTTTTTAAAATACGCAAAAACAAGTGGGACAAAAAGAGCACTTACTGAAATGGTATAACTTTCTTCCAGAATCTTAATGACATTTTGATTGAATAGGTAAGAAAGCGTGAAGGCAATGATGCCCATGATGCATGTTACTAATTGTGAAAGATAGAGTTTGCTTTTGATTTTAATCCAAGAGAAATTAAAATCTTGCGCAACATTTGAGCTGATTGCACAGAGCAAAGAATCTGCTGTTGAAGTGATGGCAGCAATTAATGCACAAAAAATTAATGCGGCAACAACATTATTGGTAACGGCGGCGATAGAATATAAGAGTGGTGTTGCACCTTTTATCAAGGGTAAACCTTTAACTTTGGTCATCATGCCAAAATATACGGGAATTAAAGCACAGGCAATTAAAGTTACGCCGGCGGCAAATGCAGAAAAGGTTGCCGTTCGTTTGCTTTTTGCGGCAAAAAATCGTTGCGCTAAATCTTGTTCAATAAGTGAAAATAAGGCAGGCATAATTAATGTTGGCAAAAGTACTAAAAGATCATTGTAAGAAACTGAAAATAATGCTCTTTGTGTTTCCAAACCATTTTGTAAAAACCAACTACTATCGGTAGTCAAGAGGGAATAGATGAAAACTCCCCAGCTAAATAAAAGAATAATGGCGACTTGAAATGCATCAGCGATGACAACCGCCTTTAAACCACCAGCAATTGTATATGCAATAATAAAAATCCAAAAAAAGATAAAGAAAAGTTGCATGGCGAGACTATTTCCAAGGGCAAATTTAAAGAGTTCTTTTGACGCGACGATTTGTCCAATAAGGATACCCCCCATCGTTACGATAGAAAGAAGTGAGGCAACCTTTTTTAAAGAGATACTTTTGTAATGAGTCTGAAAAATTTCTGCAGTTGTAGAAACGCCGAGTGATTGCATTTTTGAGGCAAAGCCACAACTTAATAAGAGAAATCCAATAGTCATACTGAGTGCGTAAAATATGCCAAAGTAACCCATTGTGTAAGCATCTTCACTCATGCCAATGAAGAATCCGCCACCAAGTTGTGTGGCAATAAGGGTAAATGTTACGGCGAAAAATCCGAGATTTTTTCCAGCCAAAAAGTAATCAGTTGTATTGTGTACTTTTTTAGAAGCATAAAAACCGATAAAAAAATAAATGAGAATGAGTATGCTAAAAGCTCCTAAAAAAATGGATATATTCATAATAGACCTTTTGTATTTAACTTATTTTAACACGAAAGAAATTTTTGTTAATGTATCTGATTAATTGAGATTATCATTTAAAATACAGAATGGACTTTTTTTGTAAGAATCACGCGGTTCTTCTTCGCTCCATGTTTGTGCTGTTTTAATTGCATGTGTGATGAGTTCGAGTGCTTGCTCTCTTTCATCTTGTTCTTTTAATTCTTCATGTTCGCTTGGTTTTCTAAAGAAATTTTTTATTTTACATAAGATTTGATTATACAAATTTTTAATTTTTGATAACCAAGCAAGATTATTTTTGGGGATTTGATTATTGTTGGGGTGGAGATAATAGATGCTTTTGATGGTTTTGATGATATTGGATGATTCGAAGAAATGGCGTGATTGTGGAACAAGTATTTTTTGTAATTCATTAAATGTTCGTTGATAAGTCTCTTTTGCCTTTTCGAGTTGTTCTATTGATGTTTGTTTTTCTTTATATTGTATTTTTATTTTTGTATAGGTTGTTACTTCTTGCCAGAGCTGAAAAGCAGTATGAATGACCTCTTTTGCGAGTGATTTTTTACTATCTTGTTTTATTTTTCCAAATGCGCATGCTTCAAATAAAATTGTTTTTATCGATTTTTGACCTTCTCGTGAGAGTTCATGAAATAATTTAATAAATTCATTATCATCAAAAGGTGTTTTTGGTATATTTGCAAAAATAATAAGTAAAACAATAAAAAATTTTTTCATCGTGTGACTCCTTTATTTGTTTTTGTTCAAAAATTAAAGGAGTACGCTCTTTTTTGCAATAGTTGATTTTAAATGATGCCAATTTGATGAAGTGTTTGTTCTAAAATAAAGCTGTTAATGAAAAAAATGCTTTGAAGGCCATGTTGATCGGCTTGTTGAATATTTTTTTCTGTATCGTCAATAAATATAATGTTTTTGTGTCCGGTATATTTTAATAATTTTTTAAATGATTCTGGTGAAGGCTTGGCAATGTAACCGTCACTTTTATTGCTGTGAATAATTGTGTCAAAAAGGTTGAAAATTTTTGGGTATTGAGTTGAAAGCATCTGTATTGATGTATCGCCAATATTGGAAAAAGCGATAAGTTGATACTGGTTTTTTCGCAATGCTTTCAGTATTGTTTCCATGTGAGTTGTTGGTTTTTGCGCATTGGCAATGGCGATGGCCGTCTCTTTAATGTGAGCAAAGTCAGTGTATTTTTCAGCAAGGAGATAGATAGCTTCTTCTATTACTTTTTTATATGCAAGAGCATGCAAAAGATCTTTAATAAATCTGAAATTAAAAAGTAATTTTAACATACTCAATTTATGTGGACATTTCAAAGCATGCTTGATAATGAGATATGGTGACATGCGAAAAATCACACCATGTAAGTCAAAGACAAGTGTAAGATGATTTTTATCAGTGGTGAGCTGCGGTGGATTATCAAAATCGCTTTCCGCTACAATTTCTGATGATTTGTCGTTATGAATGATAAATTGTTTGGTATGTGGGCTCATAAGTTTACCCCATTTTTTATATGTTTTATTAGATTTTAGCACGTTCCAAATTTTTAGAATATCTTTTGATTGAAAAGAAAAGGGAAGTGGTTAGCTTCCCTTAAATTGTACGCTTAAAATTTTATTTATGAAGAGATGCCATGCTTTTTCATATCGGCTTTAAATTCATCGGTTGTTTTAAATATATAGCCATATACGGTAATGCCATGTTTTTTAAATGTTTCAGCACATTTTTTTATATTTTTCGCCTTATCATCAACCATAAGAATGGCTTTTGGATTGACCCCTGCAGCTTGCATCTTTTTGAGTAGTTCATCAAAAGTTTCTTCGCGATCTTTTTGCAAAAAACCGTTCTTTTGTGTTGCGATCTGTTTATCTAAAAACAATTCATCGAGTTTTCCATTAGATTTATCATTGAGCCAATTATAAGATTCTTCTCCACTATTTGAACAGGCGAATTTAGGAAATGGAAGATGATTTTTATACAGGTCGTGCATGTCTTCATCGAGTTCAAATGGGCAAATGAGTTGGAGGACATGCTCTTTATGTGTTTTATCTGATATGCCGGTGAGTACAAAATTTTCGATTGCAGGGTGTGTGGAACCAAATGCTTTATAAGAAAGATAACATGGACCGAATTGGAAAATGCCACCTAAAAACTTGGTAAATTCTGGAAATGTTAAATTGCGAGCTCGTTGCAAATCACCCGAAAGTCTTTTTAAAACTACTTCATGGAGATCAGAAACTAAAGCAATTTTTTTGCCTGCATTGAGGTCGTTTGAAAATTTTTGTAATTGATCTTCGTTATATATGGTGCGTGTATCTTTTTTGCTTTTGAAGTGATGCCAGGTAAGACCTGTTATTGCTGAAGCTGCAATGGCTGTACCGGCAAAAAGTTTCCAATTGCCATTATTGGGTTGTGGTCCAATCAAGAGAAATAATAAGAGAGAAAGCTTCTTATGCATCTTTTTTTTACCTCCAATTAAGAATCTAGCAGCAAGCTACGAGGTATAACGCTCGTATGGTTCGACTTGCTACATCCTGAGCAAAGTCGAAGGGTCACCACGAGCGCGCTCATCCTGATGCTTCGTCTGCGCTCAGCACTAAAGGCTGCGCCCATTCTGATGCTTCGTCTGCGCTCAGCACTAAAGGCTGCGCTCATCCTGAGCTTGTCGAAGGATATGAGCGAATATAATGATTGCGAAGCAAGCTTCGAGGAATTATTTCTGCAAACGATTAAATTTTAATTGTTTCTAAAGCATAGCAAAAAACCATTGATTTGTCGATCGACTTCCCTGCAAGCTTCATTTTCCTGGTGAATTAAAAATTTTAAAACCTTTACTATCTCCGGCGGTTTAATTTATAATTGAATTAAGCAAAGGGGTAAAAGTGATTTGTTTGGGTTAATTTTTTAAATAGCGAAAGATGTAATATGAAAGTATGTAACGTAATATTTTTATTGTCATTTTTGTGGTTGCCGATGTGCGCCATGGATGAATCTCAAAGTATTTTCAAAGAGGCACAACAGCGAAAAGACGAAATACAAAAAAAGGGTAAAGCGCTTTTAAGGGCTGCTAAGCGTGGAACGTGGGAAGACATAACAAATGCTCTTAAAGATGCAGGGACAGATGTTGTTGATTGGGCTGATAGTGAAAAAATGAATGCTTTGATGCATGTTATTGATGAAAGGGATTTTCCAGGGACAAAGGATACTGCTGATAAAACTCGTTTAGCGTTTGTAAGATTGCTTCTTAACCGTCGTACAAATGTTAACGCAGTTGATTCTTATGGGCAGACACCTTTAATGCTCGCTATTTTTAGAGATCGTCCAGAGATAGTAGCATTGCTTCTTTCTCAGGAGAGGATTGATATTAATAGAGTTGATAAGGATGGAATATCAGCTTTAATGAGGGCTGTTGATAACGCGAACATAGGCGGGGGTAAAGCTATATTAGAAATGCTTCTTGATCATATGGGGCGAATTCTTGATAAAAATCCTGCAATCAACGAAGGTTTTGTGGCGATGATTGTGAATGCGGTTGGGAAAATTAATTGGAAAAATGAACCGCGAAGTTCATGGTTGATCGAAATTTTTCAGGATTTTGCCAAACGTTATCATAAACAATTGCCGGGGTTAGAAACAGAAATTGAGAGAGTGAAAAAAATTCACCAAAGACCACGTGCTTTTAGAGAACAGGTGAAAGAGATAAGAAAATAAAGAATTTTGAGAAAAAATGGCAATAAAAATCTTTACAACTCGACAGCCGTTAATTTATAATTGAATTAAATGGAGGTCGAATGATGAACTTTTGTCGATTAAGTATTTTTACTTTGATGATTTTTGTTTTCAGTTCTTTTTATGCAAGAAGAGTTTTAAGTGAGCGTGAGCAGCGTGTTTTAAATGAAGAGTTTTTAGTTGCGGCGTCGACACATAATTTTGGTACCGTCGAGCGTCTTCTTGAAGAAGGGATAGATATTAACATTACTGTTTCTGAGGGTGGTCAAACTGCGTTGCTTTTGGCGATTGATTCAGGTGATTTGGAGATGGTTAATTTTCTTATTGGAAATGGTGCAAATGTTAATTTGCCTGGTGGTTTTTATAAAGAGACCCCATTAATAAGGGCAGCTCAACTTGGTAATATTGAAATAATAAAAACATTGCTTAAGCATAAGGCGAACATTAATTTAGTTGATAAAAATGGTACGACTCCTTTAATGAGGGCGTTGCAGCTTGGTGATATTGAAATAGTAAAAATGCTCATTGCAAATGGGGCAAAGGTTAATGTTGCTGATAAAGGGGGCATTACCCCTTTTATCATTGTAATTGGTCGTGATCAAATCGACATGGTAGAAGTTTTGCTTGAAAAGGGGGCGATTATTAATGCTGCTGCATTGGCGTTTGCAGCTCGAATGGGAAATATTAAAATTTTGGAATTGCTTCTTGGTCATTCGGGTCGACCAAACGTTAATGCTGTTGGGTTTCGAAATACCCCTTTAATGGAAGCAGTAATCGGGGGTCATAAAAAAATAGTAAGATTATTGCTTGATAAGGGCGCTCGCATTAATCTAGCTAATGATTTGGGATGGACGTCATTAATGCTTGCTGTTGAAATGGGACATTCTCACCTCGTTCGCTTGCTTCTTTCTGAAGGAGCAGATATTAATCTTATGAATGATAGGGATGAAACTGCTTTAGATATTGCTGTTGGATCTTTTTTGGCAAGTCCTCTTATCATTGGCTTTTCGTCTATCGATAGAGTTGCTCTTTCGCATGGAAGAGATAGTTCAGTGTCATTAATTTTGAATCGGATGGGAGAAATTCTTAAAAAGGCACCTAATCCTGAGTTAAAAGAGTTTTTTGATGCATGTATTGAGAGAGCATTAAAATATATGGATCCAAGAAGGGCGAACAGTATTTTGAGAATATTTCACGCCTTCGCTCGACGCTATCATGATCAGTTTCCAGTCCTGGAAAAAGAAGTTGGTTTAGCCATTGCTCGCCGCGGTGAACGTGCCTTTAGAAAAGAAGCTGTTGAATGTCTCAGAGCTTCTCGTTAAAAAGAAATTGTTTAAAAAAGGGGGGGCATTCGAGCCCCTTTTTTATTGATTTCACCTGGCGTTAATTGACAATTTGTAATTTTAGTCTATAATAAAAAATAGAATTATAATAAAGAAAGAAAGGTTGTAAGATGAACAAAGTGTTATTTTTTTTGATTTTTTTGCTAATTTCGTCGCCAGTTTTGGGGATGCATTCAGTACCGAGGCGTAAGGCTTTACCTCTTGGAAGGCCTGATGCTTCTAAATTAGAAGAGTTTCGTCATTTAAATTTTAAATATATAAAAGCTGTTGAATCAGGAACCATAAGAGATGTTTCTAAATGCCTTGAAGAGGGTGCAAATGTTAACGCACTGAATCGTTTTGGGCGCCCGGCATTATTATTAGCAGTTTTACGCAAAAAGAGCAATGTGGGGATTGTGTGTGAGCTTCTGAGTAGAGGTGCAGAAGTTAATGCTGCTACTATTGATCGAAAAACAGCCTTAATGTTTGTTGCACAAAATGGTAATAGCAAGTTGGCAATGGTGCTCCTGGGGCGGAAAGATATACATATTAATGCGCAGGACAGCCAAGGAATGACCGCATTGATGTATGCGGTACAAAATAAGAATCGTGATATTGTCAGTCTGCTTTTGGAGCGTAAGGCGGATGTTAATCAGATTAATAACTTAGGCCAATCTGCCTTAATGATCGCTGTTGAGTCTGGTAATATTGATATTATTGCAGAGTTGATTGGTATGGGGAAGGCACCTCTTAACCTTCCTAATCGTGATGGTATTACACCGTTAATGAGAGCAGCTGAGAAAGGTTATGCCGATATAGTTCAATGGCTTATAGATAATGGCGTGGATATTAATGATTCTCATTCATCCCGTTTTTTTGAAACGCCGTTAATGAGAGCGGCAAAAATTGGCCATAGTGAAATGGCTCGCCTATTGATACGTAAAGGAGCGGCTGTCGATATTTCAGATTCTACCGGTTGGACTGCACTAATGAGTTCTTTAGATTCAGGAAATATTGAAATGATGAAATTGCTTTTAGACCATGAAGCAGATGTTAATGCAGTTGGTTCTGGTCGAACTGTGTTGATGTGGGCTGTTCAAGATAGAAAAATTGATTTTGTGCGCTTGCTTCTTGAGCGTGGGGCAGATGTTTCTGCTGTTGCTGCTGATGGTACAACTGCATTAGAAATTGCACGTCGAGGTGGTGATAGTGAAATAATAGAACTGCTCCAGTGCTATGAAACAGGTGTTGTTTTAGCAGGTAATGATCAAATGGATATTGAAAGATAATATTATTGGAGGAAAAAATGAAATTAATGAAAAAGTTTATTTTTGTGTTGATGATTTGTGGATCAGCTTCGCTTTACCCAATGAAGAGATTTCGCAGAGTGACTGATGAAGCGCTTGTATTTGTTTTGAGAAGAGTGGCGCCTCAACGTTTTGTAGATCAAATGCTTTTTGAATCAATTAGATTTGCAACAGTAAGCGTAGTTGATAGTTTTCTTCGTGCAGGTGCAGATGTGAATGCAATTGATTCTTTTGGGTGGACTGTTTTAATGCATGCTATTGAAGAAGGAAAGTTAGATAAGGTAAAGTTACTCCTTGAAAAGGGTGCTTATCTTAATTCAGTTTCATTTTTTGGTAAAACGGCTTTGAATAGTGTTCATACTGGGGAAGTGTTTCAGTTGCTTCTTAACCAAATGAGCAGAATATTGAATGCAGCTGCTTATTTTGAAGCGGATCATGTTATTAATGAAGAAGTAAAAGAAAGCATAAAAAACATTGATTTTACGGGAATCGACACTATAGGAATGCTTTATGAGGTATTAAATCAACACATTCAAGATGCTTTAGATAGCATTTATCTTGAAGATTTGCGGAGTATCGAAATTCTTAAATCATTTCATATGTTTGCGCGACGCCATCCAGAAGAGTTTCCAGGATTGGAAAAAGAAGTTGATCGGCTCATGGGATTAGCTGTGGGTCATCAAAGTGCTCGTGATCCTCAAGGTGAACGTGCCTTTAAAGAAGCCGTTGAGTATCGCAGAACTTTTCGTTAAAAGAATTATTGAAAAAAAGGGGGGTCCTTAAGTGTTAAGAAAAAGTAACAATAAAAATGTTGATAACCCTTCTTGAATTAATCTATAATTGAATTAAATGGAGGATTTGTGATGAAAATTTGTAAAATGTTTTTGTTGAGTTTAATGTCAGTTTCGTTGTCGCTCAGAGGAATGGATCAAGGTTCGATTGAGAGATATCAGGAAATATGGTCGACTTATCCGACTCATGATGTAAATGAAAAACTTTTTTCTGCAGTCGTTAGAAATGATTTTGCAGAAGTAGAAAAACTGCTTAAAGCTGGGGCCGATATTAATGGATCCATAAGCGGTCCTGTTGTTATTGGTGGAACTCCTTTAAACGTGGCACTTCTGTTACAACTTACTGATATGGCTAAATTTCTGGTTCGACATGGTGCAGATGTTAATAGTGTGGGCTTTCGTAGGATAACCCCTTTGGCGATTGCTGTTTCTGCGGGAAATTTAGATCTCGTTCGTTTTATAATTGAAAAAGGGGCAAATGTTAATGCTTCAGGTGAATTTGGTGAAACAGCTTTACAGTTTGCTATTCTAAATGACGATCTAGACATGGTAAAACTTTTGGCTGAAAATCATGCAGAGGTTAATGCTTTTGTTCCTGTAATGACTTATATTGTCGGGATAGATACGTTGGAAGAATTAAAGAAGATGCTTGATGAGGAACCCTTATCAACAGCTCTAATGACCGCAGTTGTTCATAATAATCCTGATATTATACGGTTTCTCCTCGATAATGGAGCTGATCCTAAAATATTCGACTGGTTTAACCATGATACGCCCATAACCGCTTTAATACTTGCTGTTTTGAAAGATAATGCTGAAATAGCAAAATTACTTCTTGATCATGGCGCAACGTTAGAAGAGATCGCTGGATCCAAAAATATTGATTTATTCAAAATATTTCATGATTTTGCTCGACGTCATTCTGATGATTTTCCAGGATGGGAAAAAGAGATTAACGAGCTGATGAATAGAGCGCTTGTTCTTCAAGGTGAAAGAAAAGAAGAAACATTTGCAAGTATAATGAAACATCAAAGGACGTTGCGTTAGAAAAGTTTAATGGAGGATTTTATGAAAAAGTTATCTTTAATTTCGTTTCTGGTTTTTGGTCCGAGTGTCCTTTTTTCAATGAAACCCTCAGACCTTCTAATTAAAGCGGTTGCGCAAAATAATGTTTTTAATGCACGGAAGCTTCTTGATCAGGGTGTCAATGCTAATACTGTTGAGGGTACTGAAGAATTACGTTTTCCTGTGCTTATCATGGCGATACATAGAAAAAATATTGATATGGTTCGTTTACTTCTTGATCATGGTGCTGATGTCAATGCTCTTGAAATCGTCGGTACACTATACACGCCAGCTTTAAGTGAAGCAATAGTAACAAAAAATCCTGACATTAACATCATAAAATTACTTCTTGATCATGGTGCCAATGTTGATCTTCCTGACAAAAACGGAAATACTCCTTTAATGTTTGCTGTAATGTGGGGGCACAATGAAATTGCAGTGTTACTCATTGATAATGGCGCAGATGTCAATGCAAAGGACAAATTGGGTTATACGGCTCTGATCTTTGCTGTGCAAAAAAACAATCTCCCGTTGGTAAAGTTGCTCATTAAGAATGGGGTAGAAGTAAATAATAGAACTAGGCTTCGAGATACAGCATTAAAGTGCGCGCTGGAAAACGGAAATTTTGGGATAATAAGATTATTGCTTAATGCAATGAGCAAAAGAATTAATGAGTCGCCCAATCCTGAAGAATTAATAAAATTCGTTGATGCAGACATTAAAAAAGCATTAAAAGGGATTGTTCTAAAAAAATCAAGAAGTATTGAATTACTCAAAGTATTTCATATGTTTGCGCGACGCCATCCAGAAGAGTTTCCAGGATTGGAAAAAGAGATTAATCAGCTGATGAATCAAGCGCTTGTTAAGCGGGCTGCTGGTAGAAAAGAAGAGACATTTAAAGAAACAATGCACTATCAAAGGACGTTGCGTTAGAAAAGTTTAATGGTTTTGTAACCATTTTTTAAGTTTACTTATTACGTTTTTTTCTTTATCCTAAGGGAAAAATCCGCTTTTTCCCGGGGAAATTTACATGATTGCACATTTAGCATGCATTATGGATGGTAATCGTCGTTGGGCACGAAAGTATGGGTTGCCATCAGTAATGGGGCATCGTGAAGGGGTTAAGACTGTTGAACAGGTCATTAAATATTGTCTCGAAAAAGGTATCAAATATTTATCACTTTATACATTTTCTCTGGAAAATTTTAAACGTTCTGTTGAAGAAAAAAGCTTTTTATTTAATTTAATTGCTGAGCAAGCAAAAGATAAATTATCAAAAGCTTTAGAGGGAGGCATTCGTGTGAGATTTCTCGGAGATCGTTCTCTGTTTCCTCCGCATATTAAAGAGGTTTGTGAAGAGCTTGAAAGAAAAACTGCTGATCAAAAAAAGATTGTCGTAAATTTTCTCTTTTGTTATGGCGGACAACAAGAGATTGTTGCTGCATGTAAAAATATTTTAGTTGATGTTGAACAGGGAATTGTGAAAAGAGATGAGATTACGGTTGATTTATTTCGCACACATTTATGGACTGGTGATTGCCCGCCTCCCGAAATAGTTATTAGGACAGGTGGTGTTAAAAGATTGAGCAATTTTTTATCTTTTCAGTCAGCTTACAGTGAATTGTTCTTCAGTGATACATTTTGGCCCGCATTTACGATTGAAGAACTTGATTCAATTATGGAGAATTATAAGAATATTCAGCGCAATTTTGGCGCCTAATACAACTTATTTATAATTTAAAAGGAGTTTCATGAACAGCTTTAAAGTCGCATTATCTTTTTTGGTTTTTTATAGTTTTTATCAGATGGCTTTTGCTAATTTTGAAACAAAGAATAAAGGAAAAATAGTGAAGAGCATTGGTGTTATTGGTGAAGGAGCGTGGGGAACGGCAATTGCTTCTTTATTAGCGGAAAATGGCTATCAAGTTCATCTCTGGTGTTATGATAAAGTTGTGGCACAAGGAATCAATCAAGAACATAAAAATAGCCATTATATGCCAGATTTTGTTCTTTCGCCACGTATTATTGCCTATACTGATTTAAAAGACGTGATGTTTAATGAATGGATATTTATTTCAACACCAATCAAATTTTTTAGAGATATTGTAACGCAATGCAAACCTTATTATCGTCGGAATCAGCGCTGGGTTGTTCTTTCAAAGGGAATTGAAAATGATACCCTGATGCTTCCTTCACAGATATTAGCCCATGTCTTATCTTCTCAAATAAATGTTGCTGTTTTAGGTGGGCCAAGTTTTGCGCATGGGGTCATGGATCGTTGTACAACAGGAGTTAATATTGCCGCATCCGATTCCATAATAGCCGAAGACCTTGCTCTTTTAGTTCGAAATGCGTGGTTTAGGCCTTTTATTAATGATGATGTTTTAGGTATTGAGCTGGGGGGCGCTTTAAAAAATGTTGTTGCCATTTTGCTTGGTATCTCTACGGGGATGCAAAATGATGACAATACCCACGCATTATTATTTACGCGTGCATGGCAGGAAATGACCGCCTTGGCGGAAGCTTTGGGTGCAAAACATAAAACATTACAAGATCTGGCTGGAATTGGTGACCTCTTTTTGACAGTGAGTGGGCATTATAGTAGAAATTTTTTTGTTGGAAAACGGCTTGGCAGTGGACAAAAATTGGAGTCTGTTTTGCAAGAGACTGGTTTTATACCCGAAGGTTTAAATACGGTGAAAACGGTCAAGCAATTAATAGAAAAATATCAGCTTACGTTGCCTTTATTTTCTACGTTATATGCGGTTGTTTTCGAAAATTTTTCGCCTACGCAGCTTACAGATGTAGCTGTACATGCGGAGGATGTTTAAGTGATATTAATGTTCCTGGCAATGGACGTTGTTCTGTGATGTTAGCTGACTGAGTAGCTTTTTGATTTTTATATGTGATGGTCGGTGTAATATTAAAGCGTTCAAGAAATTCTTTGACCTCTTCTAATGGTCGATTTTTTAATATTGGAAAAATAAATTTTTGTTCTGGCGATACTGCTTTGTAAAGACAAATTGGACCATTGATCGGTTCTTCGGGTGCTGGATATTGAGCAATAATCATATTTTTTGGCGCATGCGAATCAATGCTAAATTCTTTGTATTTTATTCCTTGTTTAATAAGTTCGTTTTTTGCTTGCTCAAAAGTTTTATTGAGCAGATGAGGGGTTTTTTTGTGGTGTGGTTTTTTAGAAATGACAATGAATATAGCTTGTTGTGCTTTAATAGATTGATTGGGGGATGGTTTTTGACTGATGATCGTTCCTTCAGGGAGATCGGGATCTTCTTTTTCAGCAACGATGCGGATATTTAATTTTTGAGTAGATAATTGGCGGATTCCCTGAGTAATTGATGTGCCGACAAGTTTTGGCACCGTGATGGGCTTTGATCCAAAAAATAATTCGGCAATAAAGTAGCCAATGAAAAAGCTCATAAATGGTAATAACCAAGAAAAATGATGAAAGAGTTTTATTTTTTCTTTTAATTTCATCTAGGCATGCCTTAGAGGAGGAAAATAATGGCAAACAATAAGCCGGATTCTGTTTTTTATATATTCATATAAAACGGCAATCATATATCTTTGCGGCATACCCGTGCATTAAACCGAAACGAAGAATCGTTTGCACCTATTTTGCCTTGCTCGAGATAGGGTTTACCCCATAATATCATCGCTGACATTATCCGTGCGCTCTTACCGCACATTTTCACCCTTGCCTTACAAAATTTTATAAGGCGGTTATTTTCTGTGGCACTTTCCGTGAACTTACATTCCCCATACTTGATTCATCTCGTATGGTATCTCCTTCGTTATGAGTCCGGACTTTCCTCTTGGCGAGGCCAAGCGATTGCCTTATTTACCATTATTTTCAAAGATCCAGTATATCGTTAAAAATAACATATTGATGAAAAAATGTCCAATTGTATAGAGAAAATCATGGTAAGTCTGATGAAGGTAGATGATAGAAAAAAGCTTTTGAACAACAAGATTAATGTTAAGGGCGACCAGTGGAACAGCGATTGATATTTGAATTAATTCTTTAAAAAGTTTAACGCTTATATACGCTAATAAGGCAAAAAACAAGAGATATTCGATTTGTCCAAAAAAGACAATTGATTCAAGGCTCAATAAAATAATCGTGATAATTATAAGAAGGTTTGAGCGTTGTTTGGAGACAAGTACAATGTATGCACATAAAAGAAATTGGAGAAAAGCTTTGTTGAAGCAAGAAAAAAATGCCAGATCGCTGTAAAATAAAATACACGCAAAGACAAGGTAAATTAACGAATTAAAAATGACTTTTATTTTTTTGTTTTGGTTATTCACAAATATGAATGTAAAGAATTTTTGGGCGGTTGACAATTTTGACCATTTAAGTAGCTTAGTACAGACTTGAAAATGAACTGGTAAATTAAGGAGTTTTTATTATGAAAAAAGTTGCATTAGCGCTTTTGTTTTCCGTTGCGTATTCATTAAATGCTGTATGGTACAATCCCCTTCCTGCGTTAAAAAAGATTAATTATAAAGCAACAGCAAAAACAGTTTTAGATGTTACCCGTAACAAAGTTACTGAAAATTGGTGGCGAACTGGGTGTGTTGCTGGATTAGCTTCTTTAACGTATGCCAAACGTAAACCTCTTAAAAGAAAAGTTAATAGAATGTTGGTTAAGGTTGGCTTAAGATCTGAAAAACGCTAAAATTTCATAAATAATCTAGATAAAGAGACGTTGGTTTATATCACGTCTCTTTCTTATTTAAGAGGGGGAAGTTGTTTTTCAGTTTTACGAACCATGTTTTTTTGTCGTATGAGTTATATGTATTTGAAAACATGATTATGCTAATCTTATAATATGAAAATCTTAAAAACGTTATTTTTTTTGACGATACTTTTTTCTGTAACTCTTTTTGGTGCTTTTTTTTTTCTTGTGCATCATCATTTAGTTGATTTTTCAGTTTTGGCCAATTACAATCCAGGAAAGCCGTCTATTTTACTTGATGATACAGGCAAAGAGTGGGGAAGGTTTGAATTGGATCGGCGTGAGCCGGTTGAATTAGATAAGATTTCCATGCATGTTCAAATGGCGTTTATTGCAGCTGAAGATCGGCAATTTTTTAATCATGCAGGGATTGCGTGGCGTTCAATTTTGCGATCACTGTTTGTAAATTTGTATCATCGACGTATTGTGCAAGGTGCCAGCACTATTACCCAGCAATTGGTAAAATTACTCTTTTTTGATTGTAAAAAAACCTTTAAGCGCAAAATAAAAGAACAGCTTTTTTCTTTGTTGGTTGAAAGGCAATTTACAAAAGAACAGATTTTAGAAACATATTTAAATCATGTCTGTTTTGGATGTGGTATTTATGGTATTGAAGCTGCGGCAAAACGCTTTTGGAATGTGAGTGCACAAGATTTATCAATTGCCCAAGCAGCATCATTGGCTGCTATCGTGAAATATCCCGCACGATTTTGTCCGCTGATTAATCCTGAAATAACGTTAAAACGAAGAAATATTGTTTTAAATGCGATGAGGGAGATCGGCGTTATTTCTCAAGAGGAATGCACTAATGCCAAACGAGAGCCGCTTAATATTAGTGAACAGGTGAAAAATGAACAGATTGCGCCGCATTTGAAAGAATCTATCCGACAGTTTTTAGAAGAAGTAATTGGCAAGCATTCTTTGTATAATGGTGGACTGCAAATTCAAACAACATTAAATTCTGAAATTCAACAAAAAGCTGAAGATATTTTTTCAACACAATTTAAAAATCTTGCAGATTCTTTGGGTGATGATATTGATGGTGCTCTCTTAACAATAGACGTGTCTTCGGGTGAAATAAAAGCGCTTATTGGTGGTAGAAACTTTCAAAAATCACAGTGGAACCGTGCATTACAAGCGAGGCGTCAGTTGGGTTCTATTTTTAAACCAATAGTTTATGCTGCTGCGATGCAACAAGGTCGTTCTTTTGATGAGCTTGAACTTGATGAACCTGTCGAATTTTTATTTGGCGGGAATGTGTGGCGTCCACAAAATACGACGCGTACGTTTGAAGGAACGATGACGTTAGCCCGTGCTCTTTCTGTTTCTAATAATATTATTGCGGTTAAAACTTTTTTAAGAACAGGGGCAGAATCGGTTATTGCATTGGCGCGAAAAATGCATATTTCGGGGGAATTGCCACCATACCCTTCATTGGCCTTAGGGTGTGTGGATGTTACATTGAAGGAGGCTGTCGCTGCTTTTAATGTTTTTGCAAATGATGGTCTGTATGTTGAGCCTTATTTTATAAAATGGATTAAAAATGAATGGGGAACTAAAATTTATCGTCATAAAATGATCAAGGATCGTGTTTTAGATTCATGTTCTACAGGCAAGGTTGCTAAAGTTTTGGGTATCGGCATGCACCGTTATTTATGGCGTATGAATGAGCAAAGTTTTAAGCCTGAAGTAATTGCTAAAACGGGGACAACGAATGATTCTCGCATGTGTTGGTTTGCGGGTGCTACCCCTCATTATACCACTGCTTTGTATATTGGACGTGATGGAAACGACCCCCTTGGCCAAAATATTTACCCAGTACCAACCGTTTTTCCTATTTGGCTCTCTTTGTACCGCGGCATAGATAATAAGCCATGTCGGTTTAAATATAGCCCTTCTTTGCAATTGAAATCTATTAATTGGAAGACGGGTGAAGAAGTGAGCAAAAAAGCTTCACATGCGGTTGCTATTTATGTTTAGCAAGTTTTTATCGAAAATCTTATTAAAACATTAAATTATTTTTTAATATCACACTTAATTTTTCGTGATGAGTTGTTTCGAGTGTTATAAAACGATCAGGAAATTGTTTGGTGAGCGCATATGCATTAGAGACTTGATGGTCCGTATAGCTGGTTTTGAGGGGGATAATAATGGCTTTTTTTTCAAAAAATTTAATTTCGGCTAAAGCACCAGCTCCGGCGCGTGAAATAATGAGATCTGCGGCATTGTACATGAGTGATAAATTATTTTGATATGCAAAAACATAGGAGGGAATGTTATATATTTGATACCATTTTTTTATTGTTTCTGGATTATCAGCCCCTGTTTGATGAATGATTTGAATTTTTGTGGTTAAATCATTATTGTTTTTTAAAAGATTCTTTATTGATTCGTTAAGTTCATGCGATCCTTGAGAGCCTCCAAGGATAAAAATGGTCTTTCGGTTATGAGTAAGATTCAGATTTTCTAGGCAAGTAAGCGGGGGGCATTTATCTTGTTCATTATAATTGATGGGATAGTCAGCTAATTCACATTTGTTGTTTGGTAAATAATTCAACGTCTCTTTGAAGCAGATATTAATTTTGGTTGCTAATCGAGAGAGAAATTTAATTGCTTTTCCTGGAACAACATTGAGTTCCCAGAGTTCAATAGGAATACGAAGTATAAATCCGACACATATAACGGGAATAGCAATGTAACTTCCGGTGCTGACTATTTTTTCTGGGCGGTTACCTATAAACATAAGAAAAGTTTTTAAGGTTTCCCAACAAAGCTGAAAAAAGAAAAGAGGGAGCTTATAAAATTTTTTATAGGGAACATTATTAAGTTTAATATAAAAGTTTTTATTAATTGCCGGATGGTTTTGTGTCAGCTGATAATCGAGCTTATTCAAGGCGCTGATAAATGTTATTTTGATAGAAGAATGTTTCTTTTTGTACTGCGAAGCAAGCGTTAAACATGGAATAATATGTCCGCCTGATTTAGCTGCCACAAAACAGATTTTTTTCACAGATGCTTAACCTCGTAGCATCGTATCAAAAAAGTCTGTAATGCTTGGCTGAGCTCAGCATCATGAATATTTTTAAGAGCATACTTTTCCCGAAGTGTTAATGTATGCGGCGGATGATTGTTTTTTTCTTTTTGTGAACATTTTTTTTCGTTGAATGCCGGTTTGTTTAATTTATTTTTAAATCTAATTTTTTTGAGATGAGGTTGATCAAGGGCTTGATTTAATTTATTGAGTAAGATGGGTGAAAGAAGATAAAGTTCTTGAAGCCAGGTAGAATCACAAACGCTTACGATAAGCGTTTCACCTTCAATTTTTTCGATACTCGCATGATTTGCTATTGCACCTATAATGCTGCGCCAATTAGCCATCAAGTAGCGCTTCCAATCTCCCTGTTGTTTAAGGAAATTATTAAGTACTTGATTAATACAAATCACTTTTTTTCCCTTTAGCTTTTAATATAATTTTATGGATTGTCATAATTGTACTCTTTATGATATGAGTTGCAACAGTTTTTTTTTATTTATAAGATGGAGAGAGTTCGTGCGCCACCGGTAGATAGGGTGGTAATCGGGTTTAAGTTAATTTTCAAAAAAAGTGGGAGCCGCTTATGATGTCTATTACGTTTTTTAATAATTTCTTTTGGGAGCTTTTATCGATCTTGTCGCTTACTATGTTTGGGCTTTTTTATATTATTGAACGAATTTCTACAGAAAAATATCCAATGACACGATTATTAGGTCTTTTTTTAGTTACCAGTGCGGCGGTTGTTTTATGGGTTCGTTTAAAATTGGTATCAACGCCATATCAAATTAATGGTATTGTAGATTTGATTTTACTCGCTGCCATGGTTTGTGTGAGCATTCATTTTCTTATTCTCATTTTACGTGCTACGGCAATTCCTTTTTCACGTACATGGGAAAAATACATTTTTTATCTCGCATTAAGTGCGATTGGTGCTTATGGCATTTATCTTTATTTCTTTGGGATGCCCGCACAATTTGCTCATTTAGCTTTGATTGTAGATTATTGGATTCGTCCAACCTGGATCGTTGTCTTTTTAATTTTGCTTGCCCAAATGAGAATTCAGCGATAAATAAACATTTTTCCAAAAAATTTTACTGCCGCCGGGCATCGGCGGCTTTTTTATTGCCTGCTGAAGCTTGGCGATGATTTGTTCTATTTTTTTTTGTTGATTTTTGAGATATTGAGTGCTCCAATAGTGCAGGAGTGAATCAATGAGTTCAATGCTTTCTTGTTCATTTGGTTGAGCTGTTTCCAATGCTTGGAGAAATGAAAGAGGTTCTGTTTTGACTTTAAAGTGCTGAAGGAAAGGTTCATGAGTTGTTTCAAGTTTTTCTTCATGAAAAACTTTGGTGATGCAGCGTGATTTTATGGTTGGTAAAATGGCATCTGTTCGTTGAGCGAGAAAAATAAAATTATAGCCAGTTGGTGGCTCTTCAACTGACTTTAAGAGACTATTTGCGCAAGCGGTTGTTAATAAATCAGCTCGCTCAAGAATAAAAAAGAAAGATTCTTGCATGGCGTTTGCAAAAGATAATTTTTCAAAAAGTGGCTCGAGAAGGTTAAGCGTATATTGTTTATCGGGTGAAATCCACATAAGGTTGTGATGTTGTAATTCCTGTATTTTGTTACATGTGATACACGTGTGGCAACTACGAGGACAAAATTGTTTTTGCAAAAAGAGAATAACTTCTTGCTTGAGGAGTTGTTGATTGCCAATCCATAGCTGCGCAGGGTTATTCATAGAGTTTTTCTTTCGATAACCAATGGTCGAGATAAACTTGAGCTTCTTGCGCGAGTACTTTTGCTGGCTTTGTGCCATCAAGAATAAAAACATTTTTTTTATCTTTAAACCAAATGTCATAACCTTCAGAAACTTTTTGCATAAAACATTGTTTTTCTTTTTCAAAAACTGTTAAATCCTCTTTGCATTCATGTTGACGATGGTGAAAGCGTTTAATTGCTTGTGCAGGATCTATCTTTATATAAAAAACAAGATGAGGTTGTATGTTATTCATGGCCCATAGATTGATCGTATCAATTATCGATGATCCTAGCCCGCGAGCAAATCCTTGATAAACAACTGATGAATCTCCCATGCGATCGGAAATGACTAATTGATGTTTTTTAAGAGCTGGTTCAACAACTTCTGCGATATGTTGTGCGCGATCTGCAGCAAAAAGAAGATACTCTGCTTTAGGTGTTACATTAACCGGTTGATTTTGAACGATGTCATGAATATATTTTCCGAGTTTGCTTCCACCGGATTCTTTGGTAAGTAAAAGATTGAAATCTTTTTCAAGAAGTGGTGCCAATTCTTTAATAAAGGTTGATTTGCCAGAACCATCAATGCCTTCAATGGCTATGAGGATTCCCTTTTTTAATTTTTTCATTATTTTTGAACCTTGATATACTTATAGTATAAGATAATTACGAGTTTAAGTCATGACAAAAAAACGGATTTTGCATATTACATCAAGTTTACAAATGGGGGGAGCTGAGCAGCTTTTGTTCCAACAACTTCGTTTTTTGAAGGATGATTTTGAGCATCACGTGATCTGTTTTCATGGGGGGCCATTTTTTGAAAAGATTAAAGAACTTGATATTCCTGTTTATCATCTTCCCTATGGGCCGCTCTTTTTTATTCGTTTTTATCGATTGGTAAAAAAAATTAATCCCCTTGTTATTCATTCCTTGTTATGGTTTGCCAATTTTTGTAGTCGTATTGTTGCACGTATTCTTCATAAACCTATTATATGTGCTATTCACTCACCGTGTAATACCAATGTAGGCATTTCACGTATTCGTTCATTGTGTGACCGATTGACTATGCGTTGGGCAACTTATGTCATAATTGTTGCAGCGCACATAAAAGATTCTCCTTTGTATGTTCCTGCGCATAAAATAGAGCAGATTGATAATGGCATTGATGTAAGGTGGTTGCATGATCGGGCTTCTCAAAAAAAGGTCGAGAGAAGAGCGAGGCTTGTTTTAGGAACTGTAGGAAGATTAGTTCCTATCAAAAATCAAGAATTTTTACTAAAAATTTTGAAAGAATTGAAGAACGCGTTTTCATCGATACAATTAATAATTATTGGTTCGGGACCCTTGCATGACTTGTTGCTTGAGAAGGTTCAAGGACTTGGCTTGGAGCATAATGTGACGATTATAGCTGATGAAGCTACTTTTTACTATCCACTTTTTGACCTTTTTTTCTTGCCTTCACATGCAGAAGGACTTTCGATGGCACTTTTAGAAGCGATGAGTTTTGGAGTACCTTCATTTGTCGCCTCCAAAAGCCTTTATCACCCTATTATAGTGCACAATCACAACGGGTATTTGTTTGATCTTGAAAAACCGCACCTTTTAATACAAATGGTAAAAAAAGTTTTGGGCAATGAAAAAATGAAACAAATGATACGGGTTCAGGCAATTAAAACTGTAGTTGAGAACTTTTCTATTGAGAAAATGGGAAATATGTACAAAGATTTTTACCATAAATTGGGTAATTTTTAAGTGTGTTGGAAGCAAAAATTTGATTTTTTATTTATTTTTTTATACCATATTAATACAGTATAAAAAATTTTTTTAGATAACCTCCATTTCCCCTATCCGTGACGCAAGTCTGGGTGGGGGTTTTAGTTATAATGAGAAAAACTGTGCAAAAAATCTTTCCTGTTCGTCGTTTTGGGCGTTTTTATCATCGTCGTTATGAAAGAAGGCAGCTCGTTCTTGCGCCTTCTATTGCAATGTATATTCGATCTTTTGTTCGTCGATTGCGCCATAAAAACAGTCAGTCAGATGAATGGATCTCTTCTCAGGCACTGAACTTTAAGCAAGATGGGCGTTGCAATGTTACTTGGATCGGGCATGCTACCTTTTTAATTCAGATTGGGGGGATTAATATTTTGACCGACCCTATTTTTGGAAATGCAACCTTTCTTTTTAGGAGAGTTTTGGCTCCAACGGTTACTCTTGATGCATTACCACCCATTGATTATATTCTTATTTCTCATAATCATCGTGATCACCTGGATGCATCTTCTTTATTATTGCTTAAAAAACGTTTTCCTGACGTGAAGATACTCGTTCCTTATGGTGATAAAACCTGGTTTGATCGTCATCAAATTGATCTTGTGACGCAATATTTTTGGTGGGATTACTGTGATGCCGGTTTATTTAAATTTACTTTTTTACCAGCGTGCCATTGGTCAGGGCGTCGTTTTCATGATCGTAATAAGTCATTGTGGGGGTCTTGGATGATTGAATATGAAGGACAGGTTATTTATTTCGCCGGCGATACTGCCTATTGGAAGCATTTTGCATGCATTCGTCATTTTTTTCCCTCTATTGATATTGCAATAATGCCTATTGGACCATGTGAACCTTTAGGGTATATGCGCAAATCACATTTAAATGCAGATCTTGCGGTAAAAGCATTTCTTGAACTTGGCGCACAATCATTTATTCCCATGCATTGGGGAACCTTTTATTTTGGAACTGATCAATTTTCAACACCAATCAATTATTTAAAATCTGCATGGAAAAAATATGAACATCAATTACAACATAAGATGCTTCATATATTGAAATTTGGTGAACAACTTACTTTTTGCAATTGGGCATCAGCAAAGAAAATTTCTTTGTTAACCGACTAAAAAGTTAACTCTTGTTTTGCTTTCTTATGAGGCATTTGAATCATCTTGTCTGGGAGTGCCTCTCCATAAAGTCCTTTGCTTAAATATGCGCGACCTGAGTCACCGAAAATCATAACACCTAGTTCATTTTTCTTTAATTGAGGTGCATATTGTTGTGCGACACAATAAACTGCACCACTGCTGAGGCCTACTAACAGACCATGGTTTCTTGCGAGAGGTTGCAGGACATTGAAGGCTTGTTCATCAGTGATTTCAACAATTTCATCATAAATATCATATGCGGGGACAGGTGAGTCAAAGTCAATGCCCATTCCTTCAACATAGCATGGTTGAGGATTGCCTTGTGTTGCATGAAATGAATTTTTCGAATCTACTGCAATAATTTTAATATCGGGATTTTTTTCTTTTAAAAAAAGGCCAGCACCACTGCTTGTGCCGCCAGTTCCAGCAACAACAAAAAAGTGGGTAATTTTTCCTTCAGTTTGTTCCCAAATTTCTGGTCCTGTGCTCAAATAGTGTGCGTCACGATTTACGGTGTTAAAATATTGATCCGGCATAAATGCGTTTGGTATTTGTTTGGCAAGTGTAACGGCTAAATTGCGATTATTTTCAGGATCGTTCGGACCTGCTTCGACAGGGCACATAATTACTTCCGCACCATATGCTTTTAAAGTTGCAAGTTTTTCTTTACTTATTTTGGTGCATACCGTAATGATGACTTTGTAACCTTTAGCCGCACCAATCATAGCGACTGCGATACCGTGATTTCCTGATGATGCATCGATAATAGTGCCGCCTGGTTTTAAGATTCCCTTTTTTTCTGCTTCTTGAATCATATAAAAGGCAGAGCGATCTTTAAGACTTCCGCCTGGATTGAGATATTCAAGTTTTGCAGCTATAGTTGCTTGTGTTTGAAATGGAATTTTTACAAGGGGTGTTTTACCAATAATTTGAAGAAGGTTTTCGTAAATCATAGAATGCCTTTTTTCTTTAATATATCATGTATTAATTATTTTTAATAAGGAGACTTTTATTGGATACTTTTTTTGAAAAGATACAGGAAATTATGAAATTAACAACAGCAATTATCATAAGAAAAAGAGATTGAGTAAAGAGTCTTATTGCAGATGATGATAAAGATCAACATGTTTTTCTACCATATTTTGATTTTTAAACGTTTCTAGGTTATCAGTATGATATCTTAACTGTCTATAAAAATTTTCTTGTTCTATAAGCTTGATCATTCCATCGGCGATTCCTGGCCAATCTTTTTGTTCATAAAGTAATCCATTTACACCGTGCGCTATGACTTCGGGAATGCCGCCAGTTTTGTATGAAATAACGGGAAGTTTTAAAAGTCGTGCTTCAACAATGGTGCAGGGAAGACCTTCCCACAATGATGTCATGACCAGCGCATGCCAGTGTTGCGCAATAGGAACAATGTTTGGCTGCCATCCATGCAGAATAATTGCATGTTCTAACTGATGTTGTGCAATCCATTGTTCGATGTCTGAACGCAAGATACCATCACCGATAATTTCTAAGCGTGTATTGGGATGTTTTTCATAAACTTTGTGAAAAGCTTGTAAAAGGTCAAAGAGATTTTTTTGCTTTTTAAAACAAGAAATCGTGCCGAATGAAATGATCTTTTCTTTATGAGCTGGTTGAAATGTTTCTTTTATGACGCGAGCTGGTTGATAAAAGTTATTCCAGTCAACAGCAGCATGAATAATGGAATATTTTTTTGAAAAGAAAGGGAATAATTTTATACCCGTAGTGGCATCTTTTTGAGAGACGCAGACGAAATGAGTAGTAATAAAACTGGATATAAGTTCTAAAAAATAGATGATAAACCATGCCAATTTGTTTTGGTGATCATTAAAGCCATAACCATGAATCGTGTGAACCCTTTTTTTTATTCCAGCAAAAAATGCTGCCCAACGGCCTAAAAGTCCTGCCTTTGTACTGTGTGTGTGAACAATGAGGCCGGGAAATTTTTTCTTCAACATGCGTAATTGTTTGATAAGCACAAAAAATGCGCGTAATTCTTTGTAGCATGATTTTAAAGAAATTTCGCGAACAAGATTATTAAATAAAATGACATTTTTTTTATGTGCAACTTTTTGAATTAATGGTCCTTCGGTTCCTGAAATAAGAAAAACATTGTTTTGGGATTTTTCAAGTCCTTCCAGGAGGCTAAGACAGACTTTTTGTGCTCCGCCCAGTTCTAATTTAGTGATAATGTAGACAACTGAGATTTTGTTTTTTTTCATACAGGACTGAAGATAAGTAATATCCCAACAATTAAACCATAAATAGCGAATGTATCAATTAATCCTTGTGCAAGTAATGAGGTTCGTGAGATTGATGCCGTGTTAGCATGATTAAGGCCAATTTGTTTACAAGCGGCAGCAGAAACTTTTCCAGAACTGATCCCAGACATTAAATTACAAAGTCCCATAGAAATACCGGTCATGATATAGCCAACAGCTTTTAAATCTGATGGTGTTGATGCTGTTAACATAATGAATGATGCTAGTAATGAAAAAATAATCGGTGTTTCAATAATTGATTGGCTCAATAAAGAGAATGTGAGAATTGATCGATATGCATTTCTATCAATACCTACTGATGAGCAGGCACTTTTGGCAAAGATTCCTTGACCTAGGGCTGGTCCAACTGATCCTAAACCGAGACACATTGTTGCGCTAAAATATCTCAGCGAATCATTTATCGAAGTTATATCATTAATTTGTAAATGAATAAGCATGACGAGTATAACACCAAAAATAAGCGGCGATTGAATAATTGACATCGTTATGAGCATCAGATTACTTATTTTATCACCAAAAAATGGTTGTCGTGCAACCGAGAGAAGAGCTTCCCTTGCCGGGAGAGCAGAGATGATGCTGATGGCGACACCAGTTAAACCAATCGCAAATGGGGTGCCTGCTTGGGCAACGCTTATCAAAAGAGACTTTTCCGGAGATAAAGGTGTATTGAAAAATAATAAGATTACTATTACAAGGCCAAGAACCGCTGCAGTTTCTGTAAGAGCCATTGCCAAAAGAGAGAGTTTAGAAATTTGTTGTTGTGCACGCGGTTGTATAAAAGCTGCTTGGAGTGCTGCAACGGAAATTCGTCCTTGTCCAATGGAAACTCCTAAGCCACTGAGCGTTACGGTAAATGCGAGTGAGCCATAATGGAGCAAGAAGGCGGTGTCGATCATCTTATTCCTCTTTTTGGATTGCAAGTGAAAGATACGTTAATGATAGCATAGAAAAAACAAAAGCCTGAATGCAGCCAGCAAAAAGTGTAAAAAAGAGAATTAATAAGATATTCACTCCGGTTATAATGCCTAAAATTTCACCAAGCCACGAGCTGCTAATTGCATGTAAATATAACTTTGAGATAACAACGCCACCGAAAATATTACCAAAGAGACGAAACGAGATTGAAACGATTGTTGCAAAAAGTCCGATGACGTTTAAGGGCAGAAGAAAAAAGAACGGCTCAAAAAAGCCCTTTAAATAACCGAGAAAACCGTTGACTTTTATGCTGTATGCTTGGACATACGTAAAAGATGAGATACCCAGGGCGAGTGTCGTACTTAAATCACTTGTTGGTTCCTCAAACCACGGAACCAGTGAGAGAAGATTGCACAATAAAATAAAGGTAAATAAAGAGATAATAAATGCAAAATGCTTGAAATCAAAGTAACCGAGACTTTGAATGATCAGACCTTTGAATGATTTGACGAAAGAGATAACGAGGAATCCAAATACATTTTTTTCTTTTTTTATTGTTAAGCGTGCTGCGACAATGATTAAAAGAATAATGCCTAAAATAATCCAGGTATGAATAATGGTTGAACGATTGATATACCAGATTGGATTGGTTATTCCGAATTCTTCAAGAGGTTTCCAAAACTCTTTTTGAAAGATATCAAGGCCTTGCATATGCACCTGCCTTTATCGATTATTACTATCCAGAATGAGCCTAAAAAGGCTACAAGCATCAGTATAAGATGATTCAGCGAGTAACGCAACATCATGTAGGCAAAAATACCAAAAAGTACTAATCGAGCTATCGTTGCAATTAAGGAATTTACATAAATAGCACCAGCAGAACGAGGGCTTCTCTGCACCTGTTTGTGCAAGAGAAGCCCGTAAATTATTCCAAGAATGATGCCAATAAAAATAGGCAAAATATTCATGTATTATTTTTTGGCACCCTTGTTTTTCCAATATTCTGCGATAAGAGCACGGGAACCGGTAATGGCGATTAAACCATTTTCTTCGTCAACAATTTTTTTTGCATAATCTAATGCTTGTGTAAATGAGGTTGTTGAACGTGCTTTAACTTTAACATTTTTAATGTCATTGGTTATCTGTTCAACATTCCAATCTTTGTTTGATGATTGTGCGTCATGTGAAATTGGGCAGAAGACAATTTGGCCCGTCGTTTTTTTGAAAAAATAACGAATAATTTTATAAAAATCAGTGTTAAGTAAATCATTGTTTTCGCAGCCGACAATAATAACCAGCCCTTTGAATTTACGTTCATAGTTTAAGAGGCGAATGCCCAAAAGTAAATTTTGGAATGCATCAATATTATTTGCATTATCAAGTAATATTGTAGGCTTGTTTTCTTCAATAAGTTCAAATCGGTTAGAAATGGTTGTCGTTGTTGTTTGCCAAAATTGTTCAAGAGTTTTCTTTGGATTGAGTTCGGACTGACGTTTCGCTTCTAATGTTGGTCTGCCGCGTTGTCCTTTAGGTTTTGCTAAAAGACTTTCATTCAAAATAATATTTTTAGGATCAGCTATTTCTTGTACGAAAATTTGTGCTATGCGTTCAGCTAAAGCAGCGCAGCGACCATGTAATTGCTCAAAGGGATATTTAAGTGCCGTTAACTTACGAATAGGCATTGCCCAATGGCCATTGTTTTTTTCAGTAAGATCTTGCAGTGTTTGCAAATTAGCTTTGTTTTGATCAGCAGAAATAACCCAACAACCTTTTTTAATGATTGATTGATACGTTTCAACAATTTGACGAATTTCTGATGCTTGAGCTTCTTCTCCATAATTGGTAATACGGGTAATACCACTAATAATTGGATTGCAGATCATAGCAGGATCAAAATTGCTGTCAGTAATTTCTAGGACTGCTGCGTCAACTTTTTGTTCTGCAAAATAGGTTAACGCCATCATTGTTAAGAGTTCTTGTGCATGAAAATCGGTATTTAATGATGCTGCTGCATTAATTACTTCATTTGCAACTTCAGTGAATGCTGTATTAACGATAGATTCATTATTATGTGCAATGCGTTCGTTGTACGTGTTAAAATGAGGACTATAAAAACTACCAACCTTTAATCCTTCATTGATTAAAAGTTGTGTTGCGTAATTGACGGTTAAACTTTTACCGTTTGAACCACCAACAAAGACAGCCTTTACTTTTTTAGATGGGGTGCCAAGGGCTTTATCTAAGAGTGTTATTTTTTTAGTGTTGGTACTTAAAAGCTCGGCATTCCACATACTATCGAGTAATGCGATAACTTCTTTATAGGTACGTTGCTTTGTGGTTAAAGCAACTTTTTTTTCTTTTTGTTTTGTGATTTGCATCGTGGTCTCCATTGAACCTTTTGGCAATTAACTTACTTAAACTAACTTTTACATAGTACTATTTTGAATAAAAATCAAATGCTTTATCAATGCAAAAATAAATTAATTTGTTAAAAATCTTTCAATATATTGTATATAATCATTATATAGATCTATTGGGAAAATGTCAAAAAAATATTAATAAAAAAGAAAGTTTAAAACAATATTACAGTCATTAAATAAACCAGCTCTGGAGGCGAGTATTGACTTAGTCATTTTTTATGGTGTATGAATGAGAATATGTTACACATTGTAAAGGAGAATGGTGAATAAGCTTTGTGAACGCGGTTTTACACTGATTGAATTGATGATTGTAGTGGCGATAATTGCATTTTTGGCTTTGATTGCGATGCCTAAATATCTTAATTTTGTTGCTCGCGCTAAGAGGGCCGAGGCGCAGATTAATCTTGCGTCATTGTATGCTGCAGAAAAGGCTTACTGGGTGGAAAATAATGCTTACACCAACGATTTAAAAGAATTAGGGTGGCGACCAGAAGGAAAGATTCATTATACTTATGGATTTGGTGGTTCGGAAGGGACTAATTATCTTAAAGGGGCGTTGGAAGCGGACTTGGGTGCTTTAGGACAAGCAAAAGCTGATAAAAATAGTTTTGTAGCGATTGCGGTAGCTGATATTGATGGAGATGGTAAATCAGATGTATTGGCGATTGATAACGAAAAAGACCTTAAGGTTGTGCAAGACGATTTGAAATAGGCGATCAGACTGTAAAAGTGCGTTTTTTTGTTTAAATTTATTATATGAGAAGCCTGGTTAATAAAAATGGGTTGAAAATATGAACTAATGCTCCCAGTGCTAAAAATGGGCCGAATGGCAGTTTGCTATTTTTTGAATAATTGCCGAAAATCATGAGAAAGATGCCAATAATTGAGCCACCAATGGATCCATAAAATAGTGAAGCAAAAACGCCATTAATGCCGGTAAAGGCCCCAACAAGTGCGAGCAAATCAAAATCTCCTTCGCCCAGACCATCTTTTTTGGTAATAAAATAAAATATTTTTGCGATTGAGAAAAGAATTAAATAACCGGCAAATGAGCCGAAAATGCTTTGAAGCGGTGTTAATGGTATGAGTTTAGTAAAGGCGCAGATCCATCCAATTGGAACGAGATAAAGGCTTGTTGCGCTTGGAATTACCATTTCTTGCAGGTCTGTTCGTGTATTGATAAGAAGAACTGAAAAAAATAAACCATAAGCGAGCCAATAATGGGAATCGACAAATAAGATCATACAAGAAAAAGTGATTACTGCTGCCAATTCAATAAAGGGGTAGAGCCATGAAATTCGATGGTGACAAAAACGACACCTGCCCCCAAGCGCGATGAAACTTATAACCGGAATAAGATCATGCCACATGAGTTTGCTTTTGCACTGTGGGCAGCGAGAGCGTCCTCTTAGAAAAGATTTTTCTGCTAAAATCCGATAAGCCATGACATTAAAAAATGATCCTAAACAGAGAAATAGTGGAATTAAAAAGAACCAGTGAATTGTCACGATTCATCGTCTTTAAAATCTTTTTTTACTTCATCGAGCAGGCTCTCTATTTTAATCTGCTTTTCTAGTTGGTTATCATAACGGAAAATGAGCTGTGGAACATATCTGCCCGGAATGCGGTTTGCAAGCGCCTTGCGCAGTGATGGCTTAAATAATTTTAAAAATTCAAGCTTCTTCTCAAAAAACCCCTCGCCTTCAGGTAAAAAGAAGAAGATATGAGCAATTCCTTTGTCTGCTGAAAGTTCGACTCGTGAAGCTGAAAGTCCTTGTAACTGAGGATTGTCAAGGCTTGCTTCCTGAAGAAGTTCGCTTATTTCTTTACGTAAGAGCGATTCTTTTTGACTTTTTTTGATTTTGCTAACGCGTGTGTTCACGACGCTTTATTCCCACAATCCTTTAGAAGCCATACGAATTAAGTTTTGTTTAATTGCACGCATAAGACGTTTGCGCTTCTTTTGCGTTGGTGGTTCGAAATAGACACAACGCTTCATATCACGAACAACACCTTCACGTTCAATTTTTTTCTTGAGTTGTTTTAATGCACGATCTATGTTGCTGTAAACAGGAACCTGTATATTGGCTTTTCTTTTACTCACAAACAGTCACCATCCTTAAAGTGTTTTTTCATTTTAACTACTTTTATAATAATCGTTTTTTTAAGAGCTGTCTAGGTTCAAAAGCCTATTTTATGAATGTTGCGGATGAAAAAATTTTCTTATTGAAAATATACATAACCAGGGGCCTTGCAAAAACAAGGCCCCTGGAGTTTATCGATAATTTTTGAGGTATTAGAAGCTCATGTAGAGAGAGCCCATATACGTTGATGAGCGATAAGCATTTTTTCGTTTAACGGGTATTTGAATGAGGACTCCTAAGGTGAAGTTTGGTGAAATATTATATGTTAAAGATGTGTCAAATACCTGTACAGACCATTCGCTGTTGCACTCTAAGACGCCCGGTTTGAATGGATAGATATTTTTTCTGCAAGTCGATGGATCAGACTCGGGACCTGCAGCATAATTATTGCACAGTAATTGTATGCAGTCTTTTTGGTGACTTACATAAATGTAATTAAATGATGCAGACCATTGATTAAAGAAGTTGCGAGCGTAAACACCAAGGACCATGTGCCAGTTGCTTCCTGGGCAGTAAAGAATATCTGTTCTAAATGGATAAATTGGATGTTGGTAAGAATTATTTGGAACAGGGTAACCGCAATATTTATGACTCTTGAAGAAGGTGCCGCCTCCTTCAAAATTGAGCTGAAGTGTTTCATAGAAGTCAAAACTGAAGCCACCTCGAACGCGAAATGCGTTGTGTCCGTTATTGCCAAAAGGAAGTGACAAAAGTTCGCATTGGTCTTTGCATTTTGATACGGCTAGTGTTCCACCTGCGGCAATGAAAGGTATGAAGAGGAATTTAGGATAATCTGCTGGTGATTGATCTTTATTTATTTCTAGTGGATAACGCCAGAAAAGTTCCCCATTAAGATCTTCAATTGATTTTTCACGGAATGTGCAGTTGCTCTGACAAATTTGTGTTGAAGAGAGAATGTTATCAAGATTGGCCATTAAAATTCTGCTGACACTTTTGCAAATTTCGTTCCACGTGGCCGTTGTAACCCAAGCAGGATCGTCAGATGATTTGCCAGATGTTTCGCTATTGAATGGGTTATTGTTAGAACCTTTGCAATTAGGAGTTTCATCGGTATAAGTTGCACATTGGAAAATTTCAGCAAATCCTGTTTGGAAATCTCCTCCGATTCCTTTGCCAATATAAAATTGTGCATTGAAACGAATGCCGCTCTTTTTATAGATCATAGGGACAGAAAAAAAACCAAAATTGGCTTGTAAAGCAGTATTGGTTTGTTGTAATGACAAGAGTCCTTGAACGGTTGCAAGTTCTTTGGGTGTTGCAATTGTTTCGGTCGCTAAATGTGAAATTTCGTCAATGAGATCATTGCGGGTATCGATAAGTATTTGTGGAAATTCACATCCGCACGGTAAATCTTCATTTGTATTAGTATAAACTCCTGCGCCTGGAGGTTCTTGAAAATTAAAAGGTAAGAGCGAAATCATATTCCAACGGCCGCTGATGTCGCCGAGTTCTGTTTGCGTTCCACAACTATTGGCTCCTCTATTTGAACGTTGGTAAAAAGGCATGATTTCGATGCTCATATGTTTATCATTAGGATCACTTTGATCACGACCTTTGAGATATTCGTAACGCCGTGTGCCTAATAAAGCAAAAGGGTTGTCGACGGTGTAAGGCGGTACGGGGTCGTTCTTTGCAAGTGTTGTGATGATTCCATAAGACAGTTGCGAAAAGCTTAAAGCGCACAAAAGGCTATATTTGAAGAGAGCTCGCGCGTTCATTAAAACTCCTTCTTCTCCATGCGATGATTTCTTATGAGATACCATATCCAATCATTTGAGGGACGTCAAATTAGGCTATTAAAAAATAGTTTTTAGTACACCATCAAGTGCAAACAAAAAAATGATTAGAGCGGTAAAAAGACCAATTAATGTAATAAAAATTTGCTTAGATTTCCATTCATTTTTTATGGTGAGCAATGTGATAATTGAAGTCGAATAGGCTAAAATCAGAAATAAGGCGGTGAATGAAAAAAACTGTCGATTTTTGAATGTTAAAAAGCTTACAAGAATTGCCATGCCAACAAAAATAACGGTGGTGGTATGCGTAATGATTCCTGATGAAACAAGTTTTTTGCCCACTTTACTTTTAAGTAATCGCGACAATGTTAAAGCAAGTGCGCTTGAGCTCCAAATCATTGAATGCAAGGTTCCTAAAATTGCCGATAAAATAGAAAAATTTACTACTTCAAGAAGCCATTTTGAATGAGGAAAAATGAGGCTTAAGGGTTCACTGACTAATATTTTTGGGTTGGAAAAGAGTTCAATGGGGACTGCTAAAATGAGTGATGTCACAAATGCTAAATAAATAATGCCGACGCCGACGATGGAATAGGTGAGCGCTTTGGGCACATTTCTTTGTGGATTGATCATGCGTGGGACCAGTGAAGCCGCTGCTTCAAATCCAAAAAAACCAAAAATTACTTCACGTGTTGCAAGAAGTGCGTTTTTATAGCCGTAAGGAGCGAATGGAAAAAGATTTGCTAATTTTGCTTTAGCAAAACACATGAGTGTAATAATAAATAATGGAAAGACGGTGCATGCGATTAAAATATATTGTCCGAGTTGTGATAATGCGATACCGCACATATTAAGAATAATGAGCGCACTCAATGCGATGAGACCGAGTTTATTTATAGCAATTTTGGGAAAAAAATGGTGCAGATAGACGCCTGACATTTGTGTTAATAATCCCATGGCGATTAAAAGACCTATTAAATAAGCGCTGCTGGAAATGAGCCCCATGGTGTGGCCACCCCATTGGCTTGCATAAGTATAAAAAGAGCCTTCTTGGGGAAAAAGATAAGCTAAACGAGCCATTGATAATGCTAAAAACCAGACTGCTATTGCGACAAAGAGGGTAGTGATGATGCCAGCTGGTCCAATGTAAGCACCTAAAGCAGCAGGTAATGTAAAAATACCGGCACCGATCATTGCATTCATACCAACAATAGTTGCTGTTGTAACGCCGATCTTTTTTTTATGGTCGGTGGCCATTGGGTTCCTTTAAATTAAAGGGATTATTCGTTATACTCATATTTATAATACTTTTTATTGACGTTTTTTCAAAAAAAGATCGCATATGTCTTATTGTCTTTATTTTCAGGCTCACGTAAAAAAAGAATCGGTTTGGATTGTAACAAGTATCTTACGCAGTTGTGAACACCTTGCCTTTGATCGCAATATTGATTTGCCTAAGAGTATTTTTGAGTTTTTTGTACCAGCGGATTCAGTTGCAGATTTTATATCCTTAATGGATTATTTTGCAAAAAAGGAGCTTGTTTTCAATCTTCAACAATTACCTAATCGGCTTTTAATTGAAGACGTTTAATGCTTTCATCTTTTCCAAGAACTTCTAGCAATCCTTGAATATGTGGTCCTTTGCGTGAGCCGATCAATAAAAGTCGAATTGTTGGAAAAATGATTGATGGCGCAATATTTTTTGTTCGCGCATCTTTTTTAACTTTATCTAAATATTCTTGTGCATTCTCGATGAGGCCAACATTGTTCTTGATAATTTCTATTATTGTTGGTTCAATTTTTTCATTAATTGTTGGGCGTTCAAAGTAAAATTTTACTGTTTCAATTGAATCTTTGAGCGTCACCAGATCGCTCTGCACAAGTGTTAAAAGTTCTTCGAGTTTTTTTTCTGAAAGTGGTTCGATATTGTATTTTTGTTGGAGGAATGGTTTACATGCGACAACTAATTCTTGTGCAGAAAGTTTTTCAATCCATTTATGATTGACCCAATTGAGTTTTTCAACATCATATTTGATGTGACTTGTGGAGCTTGGATGGTCTGGCAACTCTTTAATCAGTTGATCGAGTGTCATAATCTCATCTTTAACTGAACCACCAATAATGCCCAGGTAATTTGCGATGGCTTGAGGGAGATAGCCTTCATTTTTTAAATCTTCAAGAGAAAATCCAAAATCACGCTTTGATAACTTTTTGCCATTTTTATTACAGAGAACGGGCAAGTGCCAAAATGTTGGAACCGGCGCGTTGAATGCGTGATAAATAGCAACTTGATTAACGGTGTTAGTTAAATGATCGTCGCCACGAAGTACATGAGTGATGTTCATCATCATGTCATCGATAGCGTTAGCAAAAAGGAAGGTAAAAGTACCATCTTGTCGTGTTAATGGAAAATCTGAAAAGTTTGTGAGTTCAAAATGCAAAGTGCCTCGGCCAAGGTCATTGAAATCGATCGTTTTTTCTGGATCCATTTTAAAACGCCAAATGAATTTTTTTCCTGCAGCAATCTTTTTTTGAATTTCATCTTCACTTAAGTTGAGGCAGGCGCGATCATAACGTGGTGGTTTTTTAAGTGCGATTTGACGTTGTCTTTTTGCTTCTAATTCTTCAGTGGTACAGAAGCAACGATAAATAATATTTTTTTGTTCTAATTCTTTTAATTTTTCTTGGTAAAGGTCTGTTCGTTTTGATTGGAAGTATGGACCTTCATCAAAATCTAATCCCATCCATTTGAGTAGTGCTATTATCTCTTTTGCTTCGGGATCAAAATTACGTTCAGGATCGGTGTCTTCAATGCGAAGAACAAAGGTTCCACTTTTTTTCTTCGCAAAAAGATAGTTTTCCAGTGCTGTTCTAATATTACCTAAATGCATTTTACCTGTTGGCGCAGGTGCAAAACGTACACGAATATTGGTACTTCTTTCTTTTTTATTAATTTCTTGCAAGAATAATCCTTTTATTACTAAATTATTCTCATAAAATTTTACTCTGTTATAGTTTAAAGTCTAGTTTAAGTAAAAAAGGAGTATCATGAACCAATGTGTAAGAATTACATTAGTGGTTAAAGCCTCTCAGGACCTGCTTTGTAATCTTGTTAAAAAAAATGCCGAACGCTTGGCTATTGAAGGGATAGGAAATGTGGAAGGGGCTGACACAATTAAAATAATTGCACATGGCGCTCATGATGCTATTGATGAATTTATTGACACGTTATACATTGGCTACAAAGGTTCTCGTCCATCCATTATTGAGGTTGAGCCTTTTTCAAAGGATCGCGATTATAGAGGTGTCTTTAGAGTGATTGTTTAAGTTTTTAACCTGTTCTTGGTTTTCATTTTTTGAAAATGAGTTAGAATTAACATATGGCAACGCGGGACAGACTAGATGAGATGGTTAATTCTGATTTCTTTTTTTTATTCAACTGTTTATGCGGCGAGCCAGTGGTTTGATTATACTCAACTGGGAGAACAGTCTTTCGCGTATGTTCAGCATAAAGACTTTTTTTTAAAAGATATTTTGATTCAGGCAGATATTCCCTTTTCTGTACAGGATTTTGTTTTATTAACAGGTTTGCAAAAGAATAAAAACATCTCTTATCGAGATATTGAAAATGCTTGCTTTTATCTTAAGCAGAGCAATCGGTTTAAAAAGATTTATTTTAAAATAACAACGTATCAAGATGGCATTGCCTTATCATTTAAGTTACAAGCGCGTTGGATTGTTTCGTATGTGGCGATTAATAATATTTGGCTTGGGAAAGATCTGTTAAAACAACGATATTTAATTAGACCTGGTGAACCATTTGAAAAAAGTAAACATCAACAATCATTAAAGCAATATCGAACTTATTTTCGTAAGCGCGGGTATCTTTCGGTTTCTGTTCACGATGAACTTAAGCGGTCAAAAAAGAATAAGACGGTTGCTGTTGCGATTCACATTCATAAAGGAAGCCGCTTTAGTATTAAGCGAGTCTCGGCTCTTGTTGATGGTATTTGTGATAAAAACTTTAAAGAATTTGTTGATTGTTTTGTAAACAAAAGATTAAAGTATAGAATTTATAGAAGTAAATTAATTAACGAAGTTACACGGGATTTGAAATTTGATTTGCTTAAAAAAGGTTTTCCTTTAACAACTATTCAAATGAAAGAATCTCGCATATCTCGTTTTGGTATTCAATTAAATTTTATTATAAAAATTCCACCAGAGAGCTACTTTATTATTGAGGGAAATCTAAATTTTAGTTATGAACAGTTGATTATGCATATTGCACGTGATCAAGCGCTTTTATGGCATATTTCGGCACCTATTTTGATTAATGTAATAAAGCAATGGTACCGTCAGCATGGTTTTTTACATAGTGAGGTATTGGTTAATCATACTGAGAATGGCTGGAAAATTGTCATTGAAGAAGGGCCACGAATAAAATTAAAAGATATTGCATTTTTCGGAAATCAATCAGTTGCAGCATCAGATTTAAAGCCATTATTTCGTTTATTGTTTTTAAAAGATTATGTTGATGATACCGATTTGATTACTGCGTGTGATACGTTACTTAATTTTTATGTACGCAATGGTTTTTGGGATGTTGAAATAGAAGATCGAGATTTTAAAGAGGACGGTGGTGCTTATATTTTAAGTTTATATATTAACGAAGGAGATCAACGTCTTTTAAAGAACATTTCCGTCGAATCTGATTTATCGTGTGATGATCAAAAAGAGCTTTCTCAATTACTTTCAATACCAGTTCCTTGTTCATTTAATTTACACTTGTTTGATCGGCAACGAGAACAAATTGTTTCGTTTTTAAAAAAACGTGAAATAGAAGCTCTTATCGAGCCGCGTTATGATGACGCCGCCAGAGAAATTAGTCTTGTTTGGGAGATCAAAAAAAAATCATCTCAAACAGTATTTGGGAATACTATTATTACAGGGCGCCCTTCGATTGATCAAAAAAAGATATTATCTGAACTTGCATATGAACCAAATATGGAATGGAATCGTGCAAAGCTCGATAAGACGTTTAGAAATCTTCGAGAGCTTAATATTTTTGAATCAATTCGGTTATATCCCTTGGCGGTACGTGATCCCTTAGATCGTCGACCAGTTGTGCTTGATTTGGTTGCAGATAATCCCTTGGAGTTACAAGCACGAATAGGTTTTATTGGGGGTAATCGTTCGCGTGCAAATACCTATAAAGTGGGTGGCTCAGTATTGTATAAAAATTTAAGCAATCATGCGGATACATTTTCGTTTAATGCTGATGCTACACGTTTTTGGCGTGATATAACCGCATGCTATTCGGTTCCTCACATTGGGGGATTACCTCTTTTTGGTGAGATCCAATTGCTGAGCAAGCAATATGATCAATTATGTTATACTGGGTGCCAATCGCGGTTATATACTGTCTCTGAAATGGGACAGGTTTTAGGGCTTCACTTTAAAAAGGGGCCATTTATTGCCGATATTAAAGGTGGCTTTAAGTCAATAAAAATTTTTAATCTTTTTACGCAAGCTGCTCAAGCTATCTGCTTTGAGCCATGTTTAATTGGCTATCGTGAACCGTATTTTTTGTTTGAACCTCAAATTTCATTGGAAAAAGTTGATAGCAGCATGAATCCATCGCGTGGATTTATTTCTCGCGTTGGTGCACATATTATGCTTCCTTTGGCCAAGCACGTAGAACAGCTTGTACGCGTTTTAGTAGAGCAATCTTTTTTTGTGCCACTTCACAATCGATTAACCGGTGCATTTCGGGCACGCATAGGTCATATTTTTGCGAAAACGTTCTGTCGCTTGTTGCCATCAGAGCGTTTTTATTTAGGTGGTCCATGTAGTGTGCGAAGTTATCAGCAGGACTTTGTGGCTCCCGTTGCCAATTATCTTATTGATGATTGTGTGCATTGGGTTCCGCAAGGGAGTCGTACGCTGGTGAATTTAAACTTTGAATTGCGTGGTTCTTTAAATAAAAATTTAGGGACGGTTGTTTTTTATGATAACGGGTTTTTGCGCAATGAATTAACTCGTGAATATTGTTTCGGTCAAGCATTTGGTTTTGGTTTTCGTTATTTGACGCCATTAGGGCCATTGAGATTTGATATTGGATGGAAGGGAAAATATTATCCTGCAGATCGCTCATCGCTCGCATGGTTTTTAAGTGTCGGACATGCTTTTTAATTATTTTGCGTTTTTAAAAAAAAGCGCTATGGTAATATTGTCAGTTTTTCTTTAGCGGGGGATACATGAATTGAAAAGAGAACATGATATCCATTGTTGTGGATCAAAAACTCATGCATTGTATGACGAATTTATTTGTCATTTTCCTTATGCCGTTCTATCAGTTGCGATAGGATTATTACTTTTAAGTTTTTTTACGCCAAGCGCTACTGATGTACTGGTCATGAAACAGTTCCATCGATTGTTCCATAGTTTTCACTTTATGCATATTATGTTTGCATCTGCAGGAGCAATACAGACCTTTTTTAGATATTCTAATAATTATGTAAAAGGTATTTTGGTTGGTACGCTTTCACCCGCATTTTTTTGTATGTTATCGGATATTTTGATGCCATATGTTGGTGGAGAAATGCTCGGGGTTAAAATGCGGTTACATATCTGTTTTGTAAGCGAATTTACAAATATTGGTCTGTTTTTACTTATTGGCGTGATAACTGGTTTTATTTTGCGTTTTCATGTTGAACGTCAACATAGTGGTTCATTATTTACGCGTTGGTTACATTTTGGCCACATTCTTTTAAGTTCTATGGCATCAATGTTTTATATGGTTTCTTATGGTTTTATTTCATGGTATCACCAAATGGGCATGGTATTTGTAATGTTAATTTTGGCCGTTGTTATACCATGTACCTTTTCTGATGTAGTAGTTCCTTTTGTCGTAGCAAAAGATGGTAGGAAATAAATGGATGCGATTCGTTTGGAGCAAGTTACCAAAAGTTATGATTCAGAAGAAGTTTTAACTAATTTGAATCTCTCTATCCCTGAAGGCAAATTTTTTGCATTACTTGGGCCAAGTGGTTGTGGAAAGACGACTATTTTGCGGTTAATCGGTGGATTTGAGATGCCTGATAGTGGCAAGATTTTTTTAGAAGGACATGATGTTACGCACGTGCCGGTGAATCAGAGAAAAGTAAATACGGTATTCCAACATTACGCTCTTTTTCCCCACTTAAATGTTTTTGAAAATGTTGCGTATAGTTTAGCAATTAAGGGTTTGCCAAAAGCTGAAATCAATGAACGTGTTCTAAAGATTCTTCATAAGGTTCATCTTGAAAAACAGGCGCAAAAATCAATTTCACAACTTTCAGGAGGGCAGCAACAGCGGGTTGCTATTGCCCGCGCAATTATTAATGATCCACAGGTATTGCTTCTTGATGAACCACTGGCTGCTCTTGATCGTAAGCTCAAGGAGCACATGTTAGTTGAGTTGATTGATTTACAATATGAGCTCAAAACGACATTTGTGTATGTAACGCATGATCAGTCTGAGGCACTAGCAGTTGCTGATCAGATGGCAATTATGAATGATGGTGAAATTGAGCAAATTGGTACGCCCAAACAAGTTTATGAATTTCCAGTTTCTTCTTTTGTGGCACAATTTGTGGGAAAAACAAATCTTCTTACGGGTATTTTTCGATGTTTTAACGATGCATGTTCGTTAATTGTTCCTGAAGTTGGCACTCTTTCTGTTGCTGCTGATCGTTCAAAGCTTTGGATTGAAGATGGTCGTGAACTTTTACTCAGTATTAGACCTGAAAAAATTGAAATCAGTGCTTCTGAAGAAGAAGGATTTTCAAATCATTTAGATGGAAAAGTCGATTCAATTATTTATCATGGACGTTCGACTGAGTATTTGGTTGCATTGCCATCAGGGCGCGTGATAAATGTTTTTGAACAAAATGAAGAACATTTTGCACGTGATCCAATTTCTGAAGGTGATTACGTTCACCTGTATTGGCAGAAGGAAAACGCGGTACTATTGGAAAAGTAGATGGATATAAAAGCTTTAATTCGTAATCGTATGAGCTATTTTATCTCGGTGCCAGCATTTTTATGGTACATTATTTTTTTGGGTGTTCCTTTTTTGATTGTGACGATTGCGAGTATTTATTCACGTTCAATCGGTTTTACGAGTCAATTTTATGTACAATTATTTACGAGCGCACATTTTCGAATTATTTTGCGATCATTAGCGTTGGCATTTTTTAATGCCGTATTCTGTTTTATTGTTGCCTATCCGATTGCTTATTTTGTTTCATTTCGTGCACGTCGTTGGAAAAATTTATTAGTTTTTTTATTAACGTTACCATTTTGGGTTAATTTTTTGGTGCATGTGTATTCATGGTTTTTTATTTTAGAGCATAATGGTTTAGTTAATAAAATTTTGCTGAGTTTGCATATAATCAAAGAACCACTGCATTTGATGAATAGCGTTTTTGCTATTGCCCTCGTTATGTTTTATGTTTATTTGCCGTTTATGTTGTTGCCAATTTACGTTATTTTTGAAAAATTTGATTGGCGACTTATTGAAGCATCAAAGGATTTGGGTGCAAGTAAGCATCAAACATTTTGGCGAATAACATTTCCACTTACCTTATCAGGAACAAAAATAGGATTTTTTAGTGTATTGGGGATGTCTTTTGGCGAGTATATTGTTCCGCAATTGTTGGGTGGCGGAAAATTTTACTTTGTAGGTACTCTGATATCTGAATATTTTATTGTAAGTCGTGATTTTGCGGTTGGTTCTGCGTTTACTTGTTTAAATGCGGTGGTAATTGTTCTCTTTATGTTTTTATGTTTTCTTGTTTTTCGATTAATTAAACGGAGGGCAAAATAATGCAACTGCGTAAATATTCATTGCCATTATTAGTTATCTTAGCATATTTATTTTTGTATTTGCCCATTATTGTTTTAATTGTTTTTTCTTTTAATAATGCGAACATGTCATATCAATGGCACGGTTTTACTTTAAAATGGTATCAAGAACTTTTCCATTCGGAGGTTATTTGGGGTGTGCTTAAAAATTCATTAATTGTTGCTGGATGTTCAACGTTTTTAAGTTTAACATTAGGAGCAATGGTTGTTTATGGGATGAAAGAAAAGCTGGATCGCTTTGCCCATATCTTTTACATTCCTGTTTTAATTCCAGAAATTGTATTATCGGTTGGCTTTTTATATCTTTTTTCTTTTTTTAGGATTCCGCTGGGGTTGCCTACGGTGATTGTTGCACATACGTTATTGGGATTGGCTTATAGTGTACCATTATTACATGCGCGTTTATCCGAATTAGATGAAAATGTTATTGAAGCATCAATGGATTTAGGGGCAACGCCATGGCAGACATTTGTGCGAATTGTGTTTCCTTTTTTAAGACCAGCCTTATTGTCTGCCGGTTTGTTGGCATGGATTGTATCATTTGATGACTTTTTGATCGCTTTTTTCTGTACCGGCGGTTCTTCGCAAACATTGCCATTGTATATTTATGCAATGGTTCGTGTTGGTGTATCACCGGTCATTAATGCTTTGTCCGTTTTAATGTTAGTTTTAAGCTGTTTGTTAGTGCTGATTTATTCATCTATTAAATTTAAATCGAAAGATATATATGAATAGCACTGTTCAGAAAAGTCTTTTGTATATTTTGATGCCTCTTTTTTGGCTTGTTTTATTGGTAATTTTCCTTTATAGTCCATATGCCGAACAATTTTTAAGTAGATATCATAAATCCATAACAATTTTTGTATGGTCAGATATTGTTGATTCCACCGTAATAAAAAACTTTGAACGTGAAACGGGTATTAAGGTTTATGTTAATTATTACGAAGGAAATGACGAATTATTAACCAAATTAGAATTTTCTGATGGTGCTGGTTATGATATCATCATGCCAACGCATTATATGATTGAACCATTGCGCCAACGAGGATTTTTGAAAAAGATTGATAAATCTAAACTAAATTTTTGGGATCAATTAGATCCTCATTTACTCAATTTATATTATGATCCTCAAAATGCATATTCAATTCCTTATTTATGGGAATTTTATGGTCTTGGAATAAACAACAACTTTTTTACTGGTAAAAAAATAGAAAATAGTTGGCAAATGTTATTTGATCCTGCCTATACATACCGTGTGGGAATGACTGATGAACCTCGTGAAATTCTCAATGTTGCAGGATTTTATCTTTTTGGCCAATTGAAACAGTTTGATGAATTACAATTGGAGCGCATAAAAAATTTGTTGCGCAAACAGAAAAAGTTTGTAGACGCATATACTGATTTAAATTCTGATTTTTTACTGACCTCTAAGTCTGCCGCAGTGGTATTTTTGCCTATAAGTTCTTTTTATCGTGCCCGCCAGAGAGTTGATTGGGTTAACTTTTTGCTTCCTAAAGAGGGGAGTTTGATGACTATAGAGAATTTTGCAATTACAGCAAAGAGTGACAAAGAGGACTTGGCTTATATTTTTATAAATTATTTATTTAAGGATTATGCAGTAAAGCAAGTTTGTGAGTATTATGGCTATTTGCCAACATTAAAGAATCTTTTATATGCAATGGATTTTGCAGGAGTTCCGCCGATTGATTATATTTTTGATTCTTATTTCACTAAACTTTCATTAGTTAGACTTCTCTTTTCACGTCAACAGATGTCTCAGATTTGGCTAGCGGTAAAAGCTTAAATCGTTATTTTTTTTCCTTTGCAACTGCTTTTTTAATTTCATCGCGATAAAAAATGAGTAACCCGACAAAGGTTACGAGCGCAGACAATATGAAACTTGGGTAAAGGCGTTCTCCGAGAATAAGCCAGCCGAAGAAATAGACAAATAAAGGCATTGAAAAGCCGGCAAGTGAAACAAAGGTTGCAGAATGCTTTTTCAGGAGATGGCTGTAAAGGGTATAGCCGATTAAATTTCCTCCAATAATCGTATAAAGAAGATACATGATAATGTTTAAGCTCCATGGAGCAGAAAAAGCTTGTGGCATTATCCATGCCGTACTAATGAGAGAATAGATGCCTGCAAATGTCATGCAGATGCTATTTATCTCTTTTACATTGAAAATATGTGCTTGAAGGAGTTGCTGAATTTTAATCCAGCCGAAACGACTTACGCACGCTGCACCAAATGCGGCTAATTCAGCGAGAGAAATGGGTCCAAAAATTTCATGCATATCTGACGCCGAATGTGAAATAATTAATAAGATAATTCCAATAAAACCAACCAGAATGCCAATCCATTTATTTCTGGTTAATTTTTCATGCCATAATAAATAAGCATAAAGGGCTGTTATGAAGGGGTCTAAGCTTCCGATTAAAGCTACTTTAGAGGCATACGTATGTTTAAGGGCATACGCTTTTAAAAGTCCGGGTATAAAAGCAGCAAAAGATGCGAGAAATGCGAGATAAAACCATCGTTTTCTAAATCGATCCCAAAAGTTTTTTCTTCCTTTATAAAGAGCTATTGATCCTAAAATAAGGCCCGATAACAACATGCGGATTCCGACAAGGAGTCCAGGAGACCATACTTTTAAGATTAATTTATTTACGATGACGCCACTGGATAAAAATAGGAAGGGGGAGATATAGTCAAACATTATATTCTTTCATCTTCTTTTTAGAAGGAATCAATTTTATTTCAAAACTTTAGAAACGATTGGGTTTAATCTTTTTGATAATATTTTTGAGTTTTGAGTAATGTATACGCGATAGCCAAAATCTTATACCTTTAATTTACCATTTTTTTACGATATTCTAAAGAATGAGATTAAAATTTTAAATACAATGGAGTCATAGATGCTTAAAAAATATTATGTTACCACTCCTCTTTATTATGGTACGGGGCGTCCACATCTAGGTTCTCTTTATTCAACATTGCTTGCAGATGTTTCAACGCGTTGGCACAAATTAAAAGGCTATGAAACATTTTTCTTAACGGGCACCGATGAACATGGTCAAAAAATTGCTGAATCTGCAGCTAAAGCTGGAAAAAAACCTAAAGAATTTGTTGATGTTTTTGTGGCCGAGTATAAGAAAACATGGAAAGATTATCGTATCGATTACACCAAATTTATTCGTACAACCGATGATGAGCATAAAGAGGCTGTAATAAAACTTGTTAATACATTGCTTGAAAAGGGAGATGTTTACAAGGGCGTTTATGAAGGTTGGTATTGCGTCCCTGACGAAACCTTTGTTCCTGGTAAACATAAAAAGGGTGATGTAGGGCCTGCTTGTCCGTCATGTAATCGTGAAACGATCTACATTTCTGAAACTTGTTATTTCTTTAAGCTTTCAGCTTATCAAGATAAACTTCTCACATTTTTTAAAGAGCATCCCGATTTTATTTATCCAAAAGAACGTCTTAACGAGGTAATTGCTTTTGTTGAATCGGGATTAAAAGATCTGTGTATTTCGCGTTCTACCGTTAAATGGGGAATTCCTTTTCCGGGAGAAGATGATCAGGTTATTTATGTCTGGGCTGATGCGTTGACGAATTATATTGCGGCGCTCGGTTACGGAGATGAAAAAAGAGCTCAAGAATTTGCAAAATGGTGGCCTGCCGATTTGCATATTATGGCAAAAGATATTGTGCGGTTTCATGCAGTTTATTGGATTGCCTTTTTAATGGCTATTGGAGTGAAATTACCACACCATCTTTTGGTTCATGGTTGGATTACCATTGGAGGCCAAAAGATGTCTAAATCATTGGGAAATGCTGTAGACCCTCAAGAATTGCTTAAATATTATGATGTGGATGCTCTTCGTTATTATCTCGTTTCTCATTTTTCTACTTCTCAAGATTCAACGTTTAGTATTGATGATCTTGAAAAGGTTATTACGCAAGATTTAGCTAATGAGCTCGGCAATTTGTTAAATCGTGTAATTGTTTTAGCGCGTAAACATAATGTGAACAAAATTGCACCACGTGAAGAATGGTCATCAGCAACGGTTGATTTACAAAAATCATATGACGTTATGATGAAATCGTTTAACGAATACATGCAGAAATATATGTTTCATATGGCTTATGCAGAAGTAAAAAAATATATTGCGCAGGTTAATGCCTATGTTCATGCGCGTGAGCCATGGTTGTTGGCGGACAAAGACCCTGAGGCATTTGTTGAAACATTAGCGGCAGTGGCAAGTAGTTTATATGCGGTTGCGCACCTGTTGTGGCCCGTAATGCCTCTTAAAATGGAAGAGCTTCTACAGGCATTAGGAAAGAAATTAATTCTTGGTGAAGGGACCGTAGAAAATTTAGCGGCATGGGGGCAAGAGATTGCTTTTAATGAAACCAAGTCTTTGTTTGAAAAGGTTGAAGGCCGTTGGCAAGAAGCACATTTACCAGAAGAAGTTAAGACAAGAATTGAAGAGATTGATATTGCTGATTTTGCTAAAGTGCACATGGCCGTCGGAACGATTAAAGAGGCAGAAGTCGTTGAAAAATCAGATAAGTTGTTAAAGCTTCAAGTTGATTGTGGTGAATATGGGATGCGGCAGATTTTAGCTGGTGTTAAACAGTGGTATAAACCAGAAGACTTAATTGGCGCGCAAGGAATTTTTGTTGTAAATCTCAAACCGCGCAAATTAATGGGAATTGATTCACAAGGAATGATGCTTTTTGTCGAAGGTGATAAAAAATTGGAACGAATTCATCCGGCGGGAAAAGCTTCTTCCGGTAAACGTGTCAGATGATAGGATGAGCGATGAAAAAATGTATTTTATTAGCTTTTTCATTTTTATATGGTCATACAGTTTGTGGAATGGATGATGCGATAAAACGGGGTGATTTTTATTCTATGCAGCGCATTATTAATCAGAATGAATGGCAGCGATATCCTGAAAAAGATTTAAAGAGATGGTTAGTGAGTGTGTTGAGCCAGATTGTTAAAAATACAGAAGATTATCAAGGTAGCCTTGATCAAGATGAAGACAAGGAAGCTTTTCTTAAGGCATCTGCTGACAATAGTAATCTTTTGCAAATTTTAGAACTTCTTTTTGATATGGGTGCTGATCCAAACTGGGATCTTTTGCTTGATATGCGAAAGGTTAAACCACTCAATTTTGCGGAGGTTGGCGATTCTTTGTTTGAATGTCTTCGTAAAGAGGGGGCCTCTGAGATTATTGTTAAAACAAAAGAAGAAGCAGGCTATTATCAAACCTTGGGATTAACACCGGTCTTTAAATAAGATTTTTTATTTGATTAAATTTGCTGCGTTATAAGATATCTAAGACTAAAACATCTTCAGATGTACTCTCGCGTGAACTTGCAAAAGAACGTGTAATTCTCGAATTGTCTTTGATAGAGATGATTTCTTCCGCATCATTTTCGTGTGTGATAGTGGCTGTTTTGTTTTCATTGTGCCTTAGGGTGAAATGCTGAAATATTTGAGTCTTGCCTGCTGTTCCTTCATGTAGATAAGCGTGTGTAAATGAAGGTTGAATATATTTTTCGTTTTCCATGCTAAACGCAGAAGAAGCTATCAAGGTGAAAAAGAGTAAAAAACGTTTCATAAATTAAATCCTAAATTTTTAATGTTTTATTATTTAATTGTAACATTTTTTACGTAAAAAGTTAATAAACTTCTTACAGTTTTATGCTTGTTTTTCTTTGTTTGCTTATAAAATGCTTGTTTTTAGTCTTTTAATGGAAAGAATTTACGATACGTTTTTTCTTCATCTACTTTTATTGGCCAACCCATTCGCTTGTGGTAAGGGCATAAAAGGTTCTGTTTTTGTTGTTGTTGAGCAATAACTGCTAGTTGTTCATATGTTGCGTACCCCATTTCACGATATTTTTGTGCTTGTGGATGAGGGTCATTTTCACGTGGTTGTTTAAGTGAAAATTCGTAAGTACATCGCGCACATTTACCAAGGTGTGCGGCCTCAAAGTCTGCTTCTTGTTCTATTTTTTGGTATTTACTTGGATTTAATACAACGATAACTTGTTCGTATGGACGAAATTGTTTTTTATGTACCGCTTCATGAATTAATGAAATTCGTTTGATGCCAAACCAAGTTTGATCCATGAATTCTTCTTTGACAAAAATGTATCCATTGCACATGCACGCAGGAGCATGGTGAAAGTTTGGTGCATGTGGCGCAAGTTTTTTTATTTTGACATGATCTTTTTCTGGGATTTCGACTAAGTTTTGTGCTTCTTTTCCACGCTGTTGATATTCTTCTTTTGCATCTTGATTTCCAAAGTGTTGATAGGCAATCGCCTGTTGCATTTCCAAAAGCCAAGGGCCCGGTTTTTGTCTGAGTTCAATTTTTTTTACAATCGCATCAGAATATACATGATCGGACTGTTGGGTGCAGTATAAGCTCAGTGGCAGGATGAGAAGTGATAATTTACGCATAATATCTCCTTTTTTAAATCGTTTATTTTGCGCTCATTTCCTTCGACAAGCTCAGGATGAGCGCAGCCTTTAGTGCTGAGCAACGTCGAAGCATCAGGATGAGCGCAGCCTTTAGTGCTGAGCAACGTCGAAGCATCAGGATGCGCGTCGTTGATTGCTATCTTTGCGCTCGTGGTGAGCCTGTCGAACCATACGAGCGTTGATACTCTAAATCTTTTAAACTATAAAAAATATGGGGATATTAACGCAAGGTATTGGTGCCTTTAATTTCTTATTGATCAGTTGGAGCTGCTTGTTTTGGTTTTTTGATAAGCAAATTTAATAAGGTGCTTTTAAGCGCATGGGATGTGTTTGCATGGTAATCACAGCAACATTTATTTTTTAATTGAGTAGTTATGATATCGAAATAAGATTCTCTTGCTGGATAACCTTTTGCCATAAATTTTTTTGCCTTTTCTGAGGTGTCAGAGCATGAATATGCGCCTAAAGCAGAAAAACACGTACAAATCCAACAGTTGCCAAGATGCGCTGATTCAAGGCATGCTTCTTCTTCTACGCGTTTATACTTTTTTTTATTGATAACGTTGAATTTTTTCCCATTGAACTGTTTTAAATGAATTGCTTCATGAATAAGAGTCAATCGAGCATGATTTGGATTTTTTGTTTCTTTGACAAATATGTGTCCGCCGATACAAAGTCCCCTTGTTAGTTTATGTACGGGTGAATGTGAATTTAGTTTTTTAATGGTGATAGGATCGGTTATTCCAACAAGTTTTTGTGCCTCAAGGCCCAATTGTTGAAATGCTGGTTGCGCATCTTCTGAGCCATATTTTTTGCAGATAATATGTGTTGAAAGATTATTGGTATTAAGTGGATACGTGAACAATAAAAAAGTGAGAAATAGGAATATGCGTTTCATGAAAAATAGCCCCCATCTAACATTTAACAAGTACTTTAAGTTTATCAGAAAAATGGTTTTTGTAAACGTTGATCAGATGCTATTTTCTAATAGAAAAAAACAACAAATTAGGCGGAAATTTACCCGCCTAATTTGTTAAAAAGATTTGATTATTTTCTCAAAATCCAAGAAAGAATTGGATGTGATGAATTAAATCTAGCTTTTTTTAATTCTATTTTAGCTTTCTTCATTTCGCTCTGTTTTAAACCCACTGGATTGAAAACTGAAACGACACCTTTATCTACCTCAGTTTGGCAGTCTCGTTTTTTCGAAAGTAAGCTTTCTTTTCTTTGATCGAGGTTGTCTTTAATTGAAGTTAAATGTGTGAGGCGATCGCTCAATGAAAGAATTGGGTGAGATAGGCTAAATTTAGCCTGTGTTAATGCTGCTTTTGCACTTTGCATTGCTTCAGGTTTTAATCCCATTGGATTTAAAAACGAATAAACACCTTTGTCTACTTCAGCTTCGCGACTCTGTTTTTCTAAAAACAATTCTTCTCTTCGTTCATCAAGGAAATGTTTAGTGATAGACAGGCACGTTAATGTGGTAAATCCACCAGTGAATAGAGCTGCTTTTTTAAACCAATTTGGTTGTGTAGCAAGTGGCATTAACAACAAGATTGATAAAAATACCTTTTTCATATTAATTCCTCCATTTTGAATTGGTATTTCAATAAGGCTATTGTATCGTATTTTCTATTATACAATTTTTGTCGATTTTGTCAAGCTAAAAAGCATGGAATAAGTAGGTATTTTTTATAAGGTTAAGGCATTATAAGGGGGAGGCTGTTTTGGGGACTTTTTTTTATTTCTACCATCCTGCTAAGCTAAATAAAAAATATCTATATGACTCAAGAAAATTATAAAAATAGATTAATCGAAATTATCATCAGGCATTTGCCTGGTGCAATAATATATCTTTATGGTTCACGTGCACCACGTAAAAACCATCGAGAAGGTGTGGATTATGATTCTTGCGGCAATTCAAGATGATCTTGAAGAATCAACAATTCCTCTTTTCGTAGATCTTGCTGATATACACAATGTTTCATCGGAATTTCTCGAAGAAATTAAAAAGGATTGGATACAATGGCGTTAGCCGCATTTATCGTTGGTGAGCTTTGAGTTTTTTCTTGCGCAAACGAATGGAATGTGGGGTGACTTCGATCAATTCATCGTTATTAATCCATTCCATTGATGTTTCAAGATCCATTTCGCGTGGCGGTGAAAGTTTTACCGCTTCATCTGATCCTGATGCACGCATATTAGAAAGTTTCTTTAGTTTGCACGGATTGACGTCTAAATCATTATCGCGACTATGCTCACCGACAATCATTCCTTCATAGATCTTTGCACCAGCATCAACGAAGAGGGTGCCTCGATTTTTGAGGTTATCGAGTGCATACGCGGTTGCCGTTCCATTTTCCATTGAGACCAATGCTCCGCGCGTTCTAACCGGAATGTCTCCCTTGTATGGTTCATAATCATGGAAGTGGTACGTAACGATTCCTTCTCCGCGTGTATCAGTTAAAAATTTACTTTTAAAACCGATTAATCCACGTGATGGAATAGTGAAATCCATACGAAGGCGCCCATTGCTTTGATGTTCGACATGTTGCAATAATGCTTTACGTCTACCGAGTCGTTCCATGATGACCCCTTGATATTCTTCTGGCGCATCGATGACCATCCATTCAATTGGTTCATATTTTTTATTATCGATATATTTGTAAATGACTTCTGGGGCTGAAACTTGCACCTCAAAGCCTTCACGTCGCATGGTTTCGATAACAATGCTTAAATGTAGCTGCCCTCGACCGGAGACTTTGAATGTATCAGCAGAATCTGTTGGTTCAACGCGTAATGAGATATTTGTTTTGCATTCTTTTTCTAAACGCGCTTTGAGATGGCGTGATGTTAAAAATTTACCTTCGCGACCATTGAATGGTGAATCGTTGACGCTGAGGTAGATCGACATGGTCGGTTCATCTATGGCAACGTACGTTAATGGACGAGGGTTGTCCGCATCGCAAATAGTGCTCCCAATCGGCGCATCTTCATCAAGGCCTGTTAATGCGACAATATCGCCGCAAATTGCCTCTTCTTGTTCAGTGCGATCTAAGCCTTCAAACGTATAAATTTTTGTTAAATTAGTTGGTTGACTGATCTGTTCGCCTTTGCAGACAATAACCCGTTGACCAACTCTCATTGAGCCACTAAAAATACGACCGATTGATATTGATCCTAAGAAATCTGAGTGACCAATGTTGGTGCATAAAAATTGTAATCCTTCATCAGACATATTTGGAGCAGGGATAGTATTAACAATTGCGTCTAATAGGGGGATAACAGAATCTCCGTGATTGTTGGGATCAGTTGAGAAAAACCCTAATTTTGAAGAACCGTAAAGTGTTGGAAATTCGAGTTGATCAGTATGTGTTGCCAAGTCCAAAAAGAGACTGTGAATTGCGCTTTCAGTCTTTGCTATTTCAGCATCTTGACGATCAATTTTATTAATAACGACGATCGGTTTAAGTTGTAACGCAAGTGCTTTTGACAATACGAATCTGGTACCCGGCAATACGCCTTCAGCTGCATCAACAAGCAGAATAAAGCCTTCAACCATTTGTAAAGTTCGTTCAACTTCGCCACCAAAGTCACTGTGGCCGGGAGTGTCGACGATGTTAATCTTATAATCTTTATATCGAATGCCTGTATTTTTTGCCAAAATAGTAATACCGCGTTCGCGTTCAAGTTCGTTAGTATCCATGACGCGGTCTTGTACGATTGTTTTTGTTCCTGCCGCATTAAATAAGCGGTCAACCAAGGTTGTCTTGCCATGGTCAACGTGCGCGATGATTGCTATGTTTCGTAAATTTTCAGTTTTATATGCCATAATTTTCTTATTCAATAAATTCTTATTTGAATCCCCTATAACCTTATTATAGCAAAAAATTTAATATTGAGCACTATTATTTTAAAAATGCTTTATTTAATAAAATGTGAAGGAGGTTCATTTTTTAATTTTTATGGTGTTACACTGGGGAAATGTTGGGAGAATTAAGAATGAATATAACTTCTTCTTTAAAGGCAAAATTACATAAAAGTTTAATCAAATTTCCGCATGTGATGCAAATTATTCAGGAAATTAATGCTGCTGGTGGGCGAGCATTATTGGTAGGCGGAGCTGTTCGTGACCTCTTGTTAGGATTGTCTCCCAAGGATATTGACATTGAGGTTCATGGGCTCAAAATTGACCAGTTTCAAAAGATTTTGGAAAAATTTGGCAGAGTGTCGTTGGTTGGAAAATCTTTTGGCGTGTTGCGTTTAAATGGTCTTGATGTTGATTGGTCGGTGCCTCGTAAAGACAGTAAAGGGCGCAAGCCGAAAGTGGTGATTGATTCAAATATGTCGCTTGAGGAGGCTTTTCGGCGTCGTGATTTGACTGTTAATGCGATGGGGATCGATTTGATAACTCATGAATTGATTGATCCATTCGGCGGAATGAGTGACTTGAAAGCGAAACAGTTGCGTGTTACTGATAAAAAGCTATTTGTTGAAGATCCGCTCCGTTTTTTTCGGGTGATGCAGTTTATTGGTCGCTTTGAGATGGAACCGGATGCCGAGCTTAATAAGATCTGTAAAAAGATGGATCTCTCAAAAATTTCACGTGAACGTATTGAAGAGGAGTTTAATAAGCTCTTTTTAAGGTCTCGAAGTCCGTCACTAGGAATTGAGTGGTTGCGAAAGGTGGGGCGCCTCAAAGAAATTTTGCCTGAAGTAAATGCTTTGGTCGGTATTGAACAGGATAAAAAGTGGCACCCTGAAGGTGATGTGTATATTCATACTTTGCAAGTGTTGGATGCAATGGCGGCACTTGCACATCAGAAAAAGTTCAATAAGCACGATACATTAATGTTGATGTGGGCAGCGTTATGTCATGATTTGGGCAAGCCAGAAACTAGTGAAGAATGGGAAGATGGGGGAGTTTCATCATATGAACATGAGGCAGTTGGCGTACCGTTAGCTAAAAAATTGATGAAGCGTTTTTCGCGGGATAAAGATTTAATTGATGGCGTGGCAAAGGTGGTCAAGTATCACATGCAACCGGGGCAATTTATCAAAAATAAAGCTAAGCCAGCAGCATATAAACGGCTTGCTTTGAAGCTAGCGCCACATGTTACACTTGAAACGCTTGCGCTCTTTGCGTGTGCAGACAAATTGGGGCGTAATCCATCAGGAATGTCTTATTCATTACAAAGTTCAATTGGCAAGAAACTTTGCAATGATGAGTTTGTTTTTAGGGATAATGCAAAAAAACTTAAAGTACTTAATGAAGTTGAGGTGCCTGTTCTGCATGGTCGAGACTTAATGGGGTCTGTGGCGCCGGGCCCAAAAATGGGCCGGTTGCTCAAAAAAGCTTATGAAATTCAAATTGAAGAGGGGATAAAAAATAAAGCGAAACTTAAAAAGAGAATTCTCTCTTAAGTCTCTTACATTCCGTAATCTGACAATGTTGAAAAGATATCTTCAGTTTTTGTTTGTTTGGGACAGATATCTAAAGTGCACCCATTTGTCAAGACCATTTTGAATTCAAACTAAGATATAATTTGCCCCATATTTTTGTTGTTCAAAATACACTTCTGCCGGTGTTTTGT
>LBRU01000001.1 GCA_000991575.1 candidate division TM6 bacterium GW2011_GWE2_36_25 | reverse complement strand
AAAACACCGGCAGAAGTGTATTTTGAACAACAAAAATATGGGGCAAATTATATCTTAGTTTGAATTCAAAATGGTCTTGACAAATGGGTGCACTTTAACCAATAGCATCTGTTAATAGTTTTATTAAGATATATTGGTCTCCAAACAATAACTATTTTGCTCGAAAAAGCGAAAATAGTACTTTAGTTTGGAAAATTAATCAACAAAAATATTTCTTGCGATTGCCTCATAAAAACATCTGCCGTATTGATTGGTTATCTGACGATAAACTTATATCAACATCTTATAAATGTATAAAATTATGGGACATTCATGGCAACCTCTTGAAAAAAGTAGATTTATCTCCTTATAACACCAATAACCCTTATCAACCATATATAGCAGAAATCAAAAACGGCAACATTTTTATTTCCAATAATCGAGATCTTTGGCGTTATAATATCTATACTGACAAAAAACAATTTCTGGGACACGGGATTTCCATAGATTGGACACCAAACAAAAAATATAAATTTATTGTTGGTCAACATAACTTACGTGATGAAAAAACTGATAAAATCATAAAAACCTTTACGCATCACATCAACTTATCTCTTTCAAACAATTTTCTTGCAGCACAATCAAACGGTGGGGATAAAGCAACCCTTCAACTCATCGATATTTCTAACGGTAAATTAGTTCAAGAAATTGCTATTCCTTATTTATGTAATATCCAATGGTCACCAGATGGCACTAAACTTTTAACGCTAAATTTTAGCGAAGAAGACACTACTTTGCCGCAGCAGCCTTCTTTTTCTGTGTGGAACCTTATTTAAACTATTCAAAAACTTTACTGCGCATTTTTTTAATTTGACTGCGGCGCGCTTTAGTTTCTAAGCGCGCCTCTTTTTGTGCTCGGTTCACACGCATCTTCATACGTTTTTTGGGAATATACAAGCCTCTGCGCACTTTATCTGCAAAATATTTCAATGCATTTTCTTTATTTTGTAATTGACTGCGCGAAGTTGCATTATGAACAATCAAATCGCCTTCTTCGGTAATGATATTTTTCAAGCGCTCTAAAAGCCGCTCTTTTTGTTCATCGGTTAATACCTGCGTACTTTTAATATTCCATCGAACCGTAACACGCGTACTTGCCTTATTAACATGTTGTCCTCCCGGCCCACCGGCTCGACTGAAACTGATTTCCAACTCATCTACAGGAATCACCACTCCATTTTTAATAATCAACTCTTTCATTACTTTCTACCTTTAAAAAATCTTCCTTATAACCTTCAACTATCGCAAAGCTCATATTGTTTTACACTACGCAGTTCATTATCTTTATCAACATTAAGATATACACATGAACTCTTACCGCACCGTTTAATATGTGACTGTTGATGGCAAATCATAATAACTGTTACATTCATTTCTTGCACCAGATCATTTAAAAAATTTAATAATAATGATGTATTATCTTTATCCAATGCAGCAGTCGGCTCATCTAACAATAAAATATCAATCGGTTTCTGCAGTGCCATGAGAATAGCTACAATCTGCTTCTGCCCGCCGGAAAAACTATCAACAGGCCGATTTAAGGCAATATTAAACTTTTCAACAAAGTGAGGCATCATCTGCATGTTTGACAATGGGGATAATCGAGGATATTTACCAAACTTCGCAAAAGAAATATTTTTTTCAAAAGAAAAAGATGGAGCCACCATCTGATTATAATTTTGTGCAACTAAGTGTATCAAACCTTTTCGATGAATAGTTCCTTCTAACAATTCACCAGGAGAAAGCTGGTTTAATATCAAGCGTAACAAAGTAGATTTACCACTCCCATTATCCCCTACAATGTAATGAAGTGCGCTCATTGAAAAACGCAATGATACATCTTTAAAGAAAAATGATTTTTCTTTTGAAAATTTAAATGAAACATTTTCTATAATTAAACTATTTTCCATGTTACACCCCCAGCTGATCGCTATGAACATTTTTAGGACTTTTCCTAAATTTATAAATAACAACAATTAAAATTATCAGTCCTTCGATAACTGAAAAGTATTTAAGATTAAAACCGAGAAATACAATAAGCTGCTGAAGAAAACAATAAAGAATTATTCCTAATATCGGAATCAAGATGCCAACCGGCTTTAATAAACCAATAAACACCCTTCCCAAAATAAGTGTCATTATGCAAAGTAAAACAATATCAACTCCCATTGCAAGTTCAACAAAACCGCTACTTTGTGCAAATAAATAACCGGATAAACCTGCCAAAGCATTACTTAACATGCTTCCTACCATAAAAACAAAACCGGTAGAAATACGGTAATGTTCAAAAAAAGCCGGATTATCACCATAAATCGCAAGTGAATAGCCCAACTCTGTTTTGAGCAATAAAGAAAATAACGATATAAGAATTACGCCAATAATTAAAAAACTCATTAATTCGGGATACTGCGTAAAAATACATGAATATTCTAAGGGATTACCATAATCGCTTAAAGAAAAAAACGATCCATTAAGAATATAAATTAAAACACCGTGAAAAATTCCCAGCGTAACAATCGATGAAAGCAGGTGTGGAACGCGTCCCTTTTGCGTAATGATACTGGAAACCAACCCCACTAAAGCACCTCCCAGTAAACTCACTCCCACACTCAAAAATGCTAATATAACAAAAGGCAATCCTTGACCAAAAGCAACCATCAACGATCCTCCAACAGCCCCCATTAAAAAAGCACTCTGCAAGCTTAAATTTGGAACTTTCATTAATGAAAAGATAATATAAGAACCAATCGCCAACGGTAAAAAAATGAGGCTCTGTTCTAATAGACTCAAGACAACTTCACACATACACAGCCTTTCTCTTGAAAAACTACGGGCAACAATGAAAGTTTCTCTTCTACAGGCAAATTTTGCTCTTTCATTGTCCGTTTATTAATTTGTACATAATGATCATCCAACGGTATGAAAGGAATTTCTGATGCCAACTTTTTCTGCATCAAAACATCAAACGCCTGCTCTGCAGCTTTAATGCCATATAGTTCCTCTTTGACGCCTGTAGACAATGCAGCTCCTTTCAGTCCTGAATCTAAATCAGAAGCAACCAAGGTAATGCCACGTCTTTTGCACAACGTAATAAGCGCATCAATTCCAGAAACAATCGTGTTATCAATAAGAATCAAAATCGTATCAAACTCGTGTAAAAAAGGCATAACTCTTTGTGCAAGTTCCACAATATTAAATATCTCAACTTTTCGCGCCTTGATCGCATCCTTTTCTAACATTTTTATGACCATTTCAGCATCATTTTGAAGTTCAGGTGTCTCGTGAGGCGCATAGACAATTAAGACTCCTTTGATAACTGGCTTAAAATACCTTAAAGCTTCAATTTGTAATCGTGGATTATATGCTTCGGTAATACCAGTTATCATTTGATCTTGACGTATTGCGTGATTTTCTGGATGAGATACGGCAGCAAAAATTTGAGGAATCGCACATCCACGCTTACGAACAATTTCATGCGCCATCAATGTCGGGCTTGCCGCAATGGTAAAAATAAGATCAGATGAACCATTAACAACCTGTTCAACCTGTGTCTTCAACAATGACCTTCGGCCATGCGCATTATATATTTTATATGTATTATGCTGTGACGTAAGCTTATCAAGTGTTTCAATAAAACCTTGCTCAATTTTTTCGAGTGATGGATGAGTCGTCGGCGTTATAATGGCCACTGAATAACCAGAAACTCTTTTTGAGAAAAAATGGTGAACAAAAATAATACCAACACTAAACAAGATCAAAAGGATTAAAGCAAAAAACCTTTTATCCATAATAATTCCTTAAAAAATTACGAACATTAACCTGTGCAGAAAACTCAAAGAGTCTTTCTGACATTTTTAAATAAATATGAAAAGTAAAAGGAAAAAGATTAGGCCCGCCAAGGCCAACGAGATAAGCTCATAAAGGATGTAGTCTGAGAAATAGTCATATCGGCAAACACGGGTTTACCGTTTATTTTGATATGAAAATCAGCTTGAATAACCATTGGGTTCTCCAAATTAATACCTTGACTACAATTTAATTATAAACCTCTTCGATATTTTTGTCAAATTGAAAAAAAACACGATTAATCAACACAATTCAGACTCTTAAAGGCCTTGTTGCATAAATAAAAAGTAAACACTAATTCTTTATTTGTAAAACTTATTTCATAGCGCTCATCCAAAGCCAGTTCTGGCAAAAGTGTTTAAAATATTTGTTTTGATAATTGCTTCTGTTGTTTGATTTTCAAGTTTTCGATGTTGCAATTTGTCTGAGAATGTCTGTTTGAAGCGATACATTGAAGTTTCAGCGATTGAGCGTTTGTGATATCCAGTCTCTTTTTTCCATAATTTTCGAGCATCCTCACCTCCACCCAATATCTTTATTCTCGCAATAGCATGGTCTCGCGTTAATTTTGCGGGATTAATGATGGTTTTTTGTATTTTTGCATTTTTAGCAGGCGGAGCTATAAGCTCTGTGCCAGAACTTCTTGATGCTTGGTACATCTTTGTTTTGTCGTACGCTCCATCACCAAACAGTTTTTTAATGCATCCATTGAGCTTTGTTTTAAGCAATTCAACACCCACCGTAGCGTCATCAATTGAATGTGATGTAAGTTTAATAGCAGGAATCAGCTTGGTTTCAACGTCAACCACAAGATGCAGTTTTCTCCATTCTCTTCTTTTGCTTATTCCATGCATTCGAACCTTCCATTCGCCTTCCCCGAATAGCTTGAGACCTGTTGAATCTATTGCGCCATGAATCTGAATACCTCTTGGAATCCTAACCTCAGGCAATTTTATAGTTGAAGCACGTCTGCTCAACTGCGTGTAGCAAGGTGCTTTCAACGGTATTTTTTCACGCTTAAAAAAAGAATTCATAAAACCTTCGGTCATTCTCAATGGCATACCAAATAAGTAGGCAATCGAAAGACATGTTTCTATCGCCTTGTCCGTATAGGTAAACGGCCTTCCTTTTCCAGCAGTCTTGTTTAGATACCACCATTCCACGATATCTTCAGAAATCCACAAATCAATATTGCCACGTTGCACCAAATTTTTGTTATACTGAGACCAGTTCATTTTTCGCTCCCTTTTTTGAATTTTTTTGCTCTAAAAGGGAGCTTCTCTATTTTTTTCTATTTATGCAACAAGGCCACTCTTAAATATGAATACAATCAAAAGCGCTTTAAATTCCCATTAATTCTGCTACACTGGCTCAAAACTAATCATATAAAATTTAAGCTATAACATGATCTTTAAAAAATTTTTATTATTTATCGCCCTTCTTCCTTTTCACATTACGTATTCAATGGATCGTCGTTGTAGTTTAACAGGAAGACCGTTAATCGAAAGAACAATCAGCTATTGGCAACTTCTCTCAAGTGAATCAACGCAAAATAAAAAATACCAAGAACTTCTCGAAAACCCCCTGGACTTAATAGACCTTTTAGATACAGCCAGCAGCGCACGTCTCTATTTCTACGCTCGTGAGTTAAAAAAGGATGATGAATCTTTACACGCACAATTAAAAGACACTTTCGAAAAAAAATTACTCAAATTAAATGCTCAAATCGCCACACGTGAAAAAGGAAAAACATTCACTCATGATACGAGTCCTCAATCTGTATCAGCACTTCGTGTTGCGCGTGATTTCTTATTTGATTGGATCGAAGATATACACAAATATTTCATGTGTCACGAAGATGAAAAAATAATCGATATCCCACCACTCCTTTTTTATTCGTGGGAATTACTTCCTTCATCGCATATTACCCCCGAACTCTTTACTGATATTACTTCATGGATTAAAACTGATTATGAAGCAATGAGAGAACATGTAACCAAATTGTGCCAAACAGATCAAAAGAAAAGATCATCACGATGTATAATTCTTTAAATCAATCATTCTTATTCAAAGGCTTCGTGCAATTGATTGAGTATTTTTATGGCATAAGACAGCCGAGGAGAATCACTTCTCAAAACAGCGTGACTCATCAATCGAAGACCTGGTGAACGTTGCTCATCAAAACCATAAACAAACTCTAACAGCATACAATATTTTTTTTCAATTTCTTCTGCGCATTCTTTACAAGTATCACATTCTTCGCGGGTTTTTTTTAATTCTAATTTCAGTTGACGTACTTTTTTCCTTAATAATTCTTCGGACTTCGAATGCGTTTCTTCAATCGCAATTAACTCTGGTTCATCTTTGCTTAACTCATGAGAAGAAGTCTTTAATATTTCCTGCTCATCAGAAGGACTTTTTTCCATTGCAGATAAACAGAAAATATCTAAAAAAAATAGCGATAAAAAATATTTTTTCACAACATCCCCTTTTGCATACCTCAAAAAACAACAATTCCATCTCTTGCCTTAAATAAAAACCAAAACAAAAAGAGGAGCCGCCAATGGCTCCTCAAATGAAAACATAAAATTATTAAATTATTCTTTTAAACGCTTCTAATGTAGATTCTGGTGTGGCATTTGATACATCTATCGATTCTACCGGAATGCCCGCTTCTTTATAAAATGCAACAATCTCATTATTATTTTTTACAAAATCCGCAAGACGTTTGCGAACAATCTCTTCTCGATCATCTTCTCTGCGAATGAGTCGGCTCCCACATTTTTCACAGATAAATTTATTTGGTTCTTTAAGCAATGACACATGGGTTGTTGTCTGGCATTGTTTATTTTCACAAACTAAACGACCGGCCATACGACGAACAATTTTTTCAAAATCATCGATATCTAAAGAAATTACACGGAAACGATAATCAGGAAATTTGGTCTTGAGCAAATGCGCAAGTATTTTTGCTTGTTCTTTTGTGCGTGGATATCCATCAAGAATAATTGGTTGATCTCCTTTTTGTTGATTTAACCAATTTTCAAGCATCTCTGAAATAACTTCATCAGGAACTAAACGAGCTGAACGCGTATATTCAGCAATCATTTTTCCTTTTTCGGTTCCTTGCGCTATTTCTTCACGACATAAATTACCGGTTGAAACAACTTTAAATCCTAAATCCTTCACTAACTGCTCAGCTAATGTTCCTTTACCACTCCCTGGAGCACCAAGGAATGAATAAATTGTCTTGGTATACGTCTTGGGTTGAACGATACACGCTGAACGACGAATATAACCATAATAGGTTATACCAGCAACCGCTAAAACAAGACCCAATAATAGTATTCTCTTTTTAAATCTATTCATAAAAAATTCCTCTTTTAATATTAAGCTTTCATTATTTATATTATCAAATATGCAAAAACTGTCGATTTTTTAGCTCATGAAAATGTATTTTTTCAAAAATAAAAAAAGCGCTCATTTTTCAATAAGCGCTTAAAAATTTTTATTAAGAGAGAATCTTATTTTTCCATACGGTTATAAAGCCATGCAAAACCAAAAGTCCAAATGTAAGTAAAAATAAATGTTTGTACAAGACCTGAAACAACATTCATAATTGAAACATCAAGAAGAGGTGCAAACATATTAAGATTAGACATCAGCATGTATGAAGCACTTAATTTTAATGAGCTCGCTGGCCAAAACCATGTATAGAGAGCCATCAAAAAATAAACAAATGCCATACTCAGTGAAGCTGAAAATGCAAACTTATTAACGCAAAACTTCATAAAACAATCCCTTCTTTAAAAAAAACAACACTTCAACCTTACTTTTATCAAAAGAGGCCATCTTTTTCAATGGCCTCTTTCCTATAGCAAGAAATTTTATTTCTTTTTGCGCAACATTGGCAAACCAGTGCGCTTATTTTCCATTACTTCGTAACCTGCAGGTAATGCTTCAACTGATCCTTCACGAATATCGCCCGCAAAATAGTAAATACGTTGCTTGCGACCACCAGCAAGTTTTACATCTTTGGTATGAAGATAATATGTTTTTCCACTTTTTTTAGATTTAACATTATATGCCATATAAAAACTCCTTTATAGGTGAATATTTACTCCTAGTAGAAATACCTTAATCAATTAATAGGAAAAAAGCAAAAATAACCTATAAATAAAGTTATTTTCATCAAATAACTTTATTTTTTATATCTTTCATAAGTCCCAATTACTTCAATCTGATCGAGCATATGATCTTTTGCTGCATAAAGAAAGTCTTTAAGCGTCGCTCCCTCATTAAGATCTAAAATTGTATCAAGGGCATAAAGTTGTACTGAATAACGGTAATGTTCTGGCCCCGGTTTTGGACATGGGGCTCGATAACCCTGTTCACCGAAATCATTCGTTCCCAATTGAGCACCTTGAGGAACAGTATTCGTTTTAATTTCACGCACATCACTAGGAATATTATAAACTAACCATAAAACCAGCGGATTGCTTCGATCTGGCGTATCCATTCCTTCCATAATAATAGCAAAACTTTTAGTATTTTCAGGAACCTCATCCCATATAATACCCGGCGAAATTGATTCACCATCACACGTATATTTTTCAGGAATTTGAGATTTGTATCTCTGTGTAAAAGCCTCAACTCTCATTCGCATATAAAATCCTTTGGCAAAAATACTTCTTTCACTTTACTCAATTTTTCTCAAAATAAGCAATAACAATGGTACGGAATTTTCTAAAATTATTCATTTTACGCACTCAGAAAATTTTTATACACTAAACAAAAAATAAGGTTTTTTATGAGCCAAAATACAGAAAAAAACAAGGGAATTTTATTTATTATTATTGGCAGCATTCTCTTTATTCTTTTTGCAGGTAAATTTTTATTGTATATTGTTGGCGCCATAATCGGATTGCTCTTAATTAACTATGGGCTCTATCTCAACAACCTGCCACCTATCTGGATCTTAATTCAAGAATGGCTCTTAAACATTCGTCTCTATAAAAGACGTTAAAATATCTCTCTTAAAGGAGAAGCATATGAAGCATATCATTATACTTCTTTTAACACTTTTGAGTTTTGCTCGCCAAGAAACATCACGTACCATAATCGCACTCATCGATACAACATACCGAAGTGAAACATGTTACAACTCATTTATTAAATTAAATGAAGCCGCAGGAATAACTATACGTTTTTTGCACCCATCTACAAAAACATCTCAAGATCTATGCGGCTGCAATGGAGTTTTTGTTGCATTAGATCCTCATTTTTTAACAAATTTAGAAAGTGAGTATGCCCAATTAACGATCAAACCATTACAGCAATTTTTTAAAAAAACAGATAATTTTTTTGGAATTTTATTTCCATCACTTATAAATAAAAATTTCCAAATACTCACCAAATTTTTAAAAATATTTAACATTGATAAATCAATCACTTCTGATATTCAACAATTTATTAATTATCAAAATCAATTTAAACCTCTTTATACAACACAATATTATACTAAAACCGATAAGACCTTACCTCCTCTACAATTCACTCACGCGCAAAGACTTCCCTTTAAAAAGCTGCCCTCTTACCTATCAAATAATTTTCCAATAGCCCTTATGATAAAAAATGATCAATGGAATTTATTTATCAGCACCCTATCTAACATGACCTTTGCAGACCTAGAAGAAGATAATAAAAGAAATCCAATTGAACCCTATAAGCGCAAGGAACTTCTTAACGCAACATTATCATCGTTAAAAACTGTATTTAAAGAAATAAACAAGAATAATAAGAATGAAAAAACCATCTTTAAAAAAAACGTTTTGAATAAACTTGTAAACAAAAAAACAAAAACACTCAATTACCAAACGTATAAAAAACAATCTGGACTCTTTAAATGGGTAAGCAATGGCATCTCTTGTGGCTGGTTAAGCATTGACTATGATCCAAAAATGATAGAAAAAAATCTTAACTATATTGCACAGACAAAATTCGATATGCTTTGGCTCGAGCTTCCCCTAAAACTTTATAAAAAATCAGAAGAATTTAACAAAAAAATAAATTTCTTCACCAAAAAATTAGAGGAAGCATATCAAAATAAAAATCAGCTCCTCCCAAAAATTTTTATCGATTTTGATTTTGGTGCAACATTACATTGGTGTCATCAAAGCACACATCCAATAGATATATATGGTAATGAATATAAAAAAGTGCCTGCTCCTCTTGAATATAAAGAATTTTGGCGCCCTTGTATTTTAAAAGTTCTTAAAAATGTCTGTAATAAATGGAAAAATGAAATTGGAAATGGTATTCCCATTGATGGAATTATTTTTAATTTTTATTTTTGGAATTCAAAAGAAATGCCCTTTTATACTAACTTAATAGACTTTTCAGATTCTGCATGGAATGCATATCAAAAATATCATCCCGCCATTAACATCTCTTCCACTGAACGTATAAATTATATTTTAAAAAATAATAAACTAACCGAATATCTTTTTATACTCGAAAAAGAAGCTTCTGAACTTGCAAAACTCATAACTGATGATATTCATCAAATTCTTCCATGTGCAATGATTGGGGCCTATACTCAAACACCACTCGATACCTGGTTTTATCGTGCCATTATGCAAAATTTAGGATCCAAACAGAATCCATTACTCTGGTTTACCAATAACCTTAATTATTATGGACATCGCAACTGGATTGATTCTCATCATATTCATGCGCTTCATCTCACTAACATCTATTTGGATCATTTTAATAATAGGCAGGATATTCATCTTATTAATAAACTTGCACAATCTCATGATGGACTCTGGTATAGTCGCGCATCACGCATTGGTGAAAAATATCAACAAAATAAATGGTGGTCACCAGAAGCCACAACATGTAATCCTAAAAAATTAATTAATTTAATTAATAAGCAAGCACAAAAAAAATAAATTATTTTATATAATCACGACGAAAACGTTTTTCAATTTCTGAAAGACTTAAGAACCAGATTGTTGGTCGCCCATGAGGACACGTCATCCGATTTTCAACATATTCAAGTTGATTAATAATCTCATGCATTTTTTCAATGGAAAGCTCATCACCCGCTTTTACGGCAGCTTTACATGCCATCTGAGCATGAATGCGTTCACGAACGTGCTTTTTAAAAACTTCTTCATCAAAAATTTCAGTTTCACGCATCGTTGCAACAACTTCTTTTACCAACTCAACCAGGTTTGCATTTTTCAAATAAACTGGAACCGATTTTATAACAAAACGATCAACCCCCATTTGATCACCAATAATGCCGTATTGAGCAAATAATGATTGATATTTTAATACGAGACCCATTTCACTCTCATCAAGCATAACGGTGGAAGGAAACATTAATTTAATAGTCTCAATTTGATCAAATCTTTTTTTAAATAACTCGTACAAAATACGTTCATGTGCTGCATGTTGATCAATTACCAATAGCCCATCATTATTTTCTAAAAGAATATACGTCTGATGAAGTTGTCCAATTAACTTATATTGATGCGCCTCAACCCTTTCTGTCTCTTGAGTAAAAGTTTTTTGTTGTTGAACCATCTTTTGCAATTGCGAATCTTGGAAAGAAATATTTTTTGGCATTTCATGATGATGATGATGATTTGCTTTATAAACCGGAAGTATTGAACTAAATGAAGGCATTGAAGAAAAAGAAGACGCAGATGATTGAACATCAGTTATCATGGTACTGCGCAATTGCGTTGTTACTTTCTCATCAAGTTTATTGTTAATGGCATGCTGAATCAATGATTCAATTTTATGCGCATGAATAAATTGAACCTCCTCTTTGCGTGGATGAATATTTACATCGATCAATGACGGATCGGTTTTAATAAATAAAAAAACTGCCGGATAACGACCTTGTTGATAAACACTTTGATAACCACGCAAAACCGCTTTTACGAGCTTTTGATTACGAATCCAACGACCATTAACAAATAAAAAAATTTGTGCTGTATTGTATCGCATGTATTGATGATCTGAAATACAGCCCTCGGCAGCAATATCGATAGTATTTTCAGTTAAATTAATCGATAATAAATGATCTGCACACTGTTGATCCCATAATTGCATAACACGCATTTTAACATCATCAACAGGTGGACAATTATGAATTAAACGATTTTCGTTAAAAAGTTTAAAGTGAACTTTTTTATGAGCAAGCACAAATGATTGAAATAAAAGAACAATTTGCCGCCATTCAGTATCAGAAGCTTTCAAAAATTTTTTCCGTGCCGGAATATTAGAAAAAATATCCTGAATAGCAATATCGGTTCCTTCTGAAGCAGAAATTTCCTCTTCTTTGCTGAGACTTCCATATGAAAGCTTTAATTTAACGCCTACATCAGCAGCTCGTTCTTTGGTAATGAGTGTAAGAGTGCTCACCGACGAAATACTTGAAAGTGCTTCTCCGCGAAAGCCAAATGTTAATAAAGTCTGCAAATCATCAACTTGGGTAATCTTGCTCGTTGTATGTGGCTGAAAGGCAATTTTGGCATCATCACAACTCATGCCACATCCATTATCAACGACGCGCACAAGCTTTTTTCCACCATCTTCAATATAAATGGAAATTTCGTTTGAGCCCGCATCAAGAGCATTCTCAACCAACTCTTTCACTAAATTAGCTGGACGCTCAACCACCTCTCCTGCAGCAATTTTTTTTATTTCTTCAGGTGCTAAAAATCTAATTTTATTCATAAGTTACCAATACTTGTATGATGCTTTTTAGTATAACAATGAAAAAGAATTTGATCATTCAAAAACTAAATCATCACACATATTTTTATTTAATAATAAAATATTATTCAGCATGCATAGATATTTCTTTCTCAAAAAGCTCTGGCCAACAATAAGGACATTCGTCACACTTAACATCTTTACCCTTTTTCAGTTCTTCTTGAGCAATTTCTTTATTCCAATCTGTAAAAAATGGGCCAAAAAATGGACAAAACAAACAGCATCGTATTAACGTACGTTCATATGGTGAAAGACCACTCCATTTTTTAGTTGCGCCTTCCCAGCAGGGAGTTTTTTTAATGCAACAATAGGGAAAACATATACCATGATCACTGAATAAGAACGCGCCAACATGACGAAAGCTATCTCCTGAAAGCAAACAACAATTCGGACCCCCATTGCGACACGCTATTTCATGAAAGGTCTCACCCCAATATCGAGGAGCTGAAGGTTCAAGATTATCTTTTACATAATCACAATACCAATAACAGGGGACGTGTGGTCTTCGAAAAAGAGAACATAATGCACACAACGGTATAACGCAAGTAACAGGATCAGTCTGCGTTGCCATTTCTTTCGTGTTTGACACTTGAACTTCAATTGATTTTGAACGGTCTTCTATCGTTGGATATTTATGAATTGAGCCTCGACAACATGGACACCGCAAAACTCGTGAAATACCACTATTACACCATTCCCCAATGCACTTTGGATGAAATTTATGCCCACATGGTAACGTAGTGACAATTCTGTCATGACATTTATCACATATTTCTGAAGAAACAGATTCAGCATCCATACCAAAAAGGCAATGCACATATATAAATATAAGCATTATTTTTTTCATATTTAATTCTTTCGAAGAGATCTTGGACGTTCAAATTTACTTGGCCACCAATAAGGACATTCACCTTCACATTTACATCCATACTTTTCGTCCCTCAACGCACCACATACAATATTTTCAACGCATAATATAGGAAGCGCCATTAGACATCCATTATGAAATCCAAAACACAAAGGAAGGAGTAATGCAGGAAAGACAATTCTACATCCATTCCTTACGTCATCGGAACAACCACACCACGTTTTATGAAGTTCATCCCAACACGGTGTTTTATCAAGACAGCATCGGGGACAAATAATACCGTGATCACTAAATAAGAATGCCCCTGTATGACGCATACAACAGCAATCCATCAATTCATACAACGTAACCCTACCATCTGGTCGTCGCCATTCCCCCAATCCCCTTATATTATCTTTTAAATAATCAGGGTACCAATAGCAATCGGATGTATCTGGTTTAATAAGAGAACAACAAGCCACCAACAATGACTGTTGAACTATCTCTGTTTGCGTAACAGTAGATTTTGTCGAAATTATTTTCGGTTCAGTTTGAGTTGCTTGATGATAAGTTTTTTTAGGTTCACACATTGGACATTTGATCGCCCCATCACTATGCGGAACACCACACCAAGGATGAACGGTATGTCCACATGAAAAAGTATCTTTAAGTTCTTCTCTACAAATAGCACACGCAATTTCTTCAGAAATAAATCGAGCTTTTTCATCCTTATCTTTTTTTTCCATCGAAAATAAAGGAGCTATAAGTAATAAAAGGTATATTGTTTTCATAAACTGCTCATTTCATGTTTATCGGCAAAAATTAAAAAATATGAAAAATATTTATGTATTTAGTATAAACGTATAAAACGATAGTAAAAGCGAAACTTATACTTTTTTAGCCTTTTTCCCTTGAAACCAATACAAAACATCCATCAATGTGGCAAAAAAATAAATTTAAGGCTCACCATAAAAATAGCAATTAAGACCAGTTGTTGTATAAGTTTTACCGGTAATCGATATATCAAATATTTTCCCACAACAGCACTCAAAAGAACAGCTATTATAAATAATAAATAATGCCACCAGGCGAATTCAAGGGGAAATCCGTGTGAAATATAAGTCCCTACACGCACAAGATCGACGAGCAATGTTACAAAGCCGTTTGCTGCAACAAATTCAGCTGGCGTCATATGATATGATGTAAGAATTGCTGCACGCAAAGCGCCACCAATTCCGGTTAATCCCTGAATAAACCCATAAAGGCCACCACCCAAAAGAGTCACAACTCTATTACGCGGTAATACAATTGTCTCATGAAACCACTCCACCAAAACATATATGAGCAAAATTATACCGAGCACACGTAAAAAAAGCGCACGGTCAATTAAAAACGTTAATTGAGCACCAAAAAAACTCATTACAACAGCAGGAAAACCAAAAAAAATTGCTAATCGCCAGGGAACTTCCTTAAATAAAAAAAATATCTTAGTTAAATCATTCAACAAATGTAACAAGCCAACCAAAATTAAAACGGTAGAAACAGAATACCAAAACAACAAGATTGGTATTAATAGGGTTGATGTACCAAAACCAATGATAAATCCAATCAAACTCGTAATAAAAATAAGAAATGTTACTAACGCAATCATTCAACAGCCTCCTTCAGATTATGCATCAATTAGCTTACGCTAGCACCCTTTCTCTTTTTATACCACCTGAAAATTATGAAAGTAACAATGTTTAAAAAAGACCCATTTTGAAAATGGGTCTTTTTTAAAGTTTATAAAGCTTAAATTAAGCAGCTGCGGAAGCGGCTAATTTGGATGTTTTAGGGGCTGACTCTGTCTCTTTTTTTGCAGCAGCCACCTTTTTCTTTGCTGCTTCTTTTTTGGCAAGATCATCTTTAATAACTTTTGTTAATTCATCTGTCATATCAATGGAATGATCAAACGCGAGAACACTATTTTTTTCAAGAATAACTTTGACACCAGGTTTGTTTTTTAACAACTCTTGGGCATAATCTTGAATTGTTTTAAAGACTTTGAAACGAGTATTCATCTCTTCTTGTTGCAACTCTTTTTGGCGACGTTCAGCAAGGCGATTTGCTTGTACACGAATATCATCAAGCTCCTCATATAATTTTTTGAGCGCATCTGCTGAAAGTGCAGAAGCTTTTGCTTTGAGGTTTTGCTCTTTCTTTTGAATCTCTTCGCCCTTGGCTTTCAATTCTTTTTGGAATTCTTGTTGTTTGTTGATTAAATCCTCGACAAATTCTTTATCAACTTGCGTTTTATTGATAATATCTTGAATATCAACCAGAATAATTAAAATATTTGGAGCTTTAACCTCAGGTGCTTTTACCGTTTTTTCTGCTGAAGCAGAAATATTTTGCCCTTTATCGGCAACCGAACTTATATTTGATTGCGCCGCACGTGTTGCTGAAACAAATACGAGACAAAGAAATAACTGTTGTTTTATTGATAACATTCTAATCCTTTATTTTTTTATCAAAAAAACTTAAATTTGCTTATGAGTCAGTTTAACATGCTCAAAGACTGCGTCAATAGCAGCGTACACAAAAAAGGATTAAAATGATTTGCAAATTATTTTTACCATTTTTTTTATTATTCTCTCTACAGGCCATCAGCAATGAGGCTCTTATCGAAAATCTTTATAAAGAAAATTCAGGTTTTATCATTCCACTCGAAGAAGATCAGCTTATTCGTAATGCTGGTGGAGAGCCGACCTATGGTGAAATAACCTATGATGGTGTACATGAAATTTTAAAACGCTTCAAGTTAAATAAAAAAGATTGTTTTTATGATTTAGGATGCGGCATCGGAAAAATGGTTGTACAAGTATATTTAACAACACCAGTCAAAAAAAGCGTGGGCATCGAATTGTCAAAATCTCGTCTCGAAACAGCACATAAAGCAAAAAAACAATTAAAAGAAAAAAAGAAAATTAAAAAAAATCGAGAACTTATCTTTGAAGAAAACGACCTTCTCAAAACAAATATCGATGATGCCACTGCGGTTTATATTGCCTCATTATGTTTTTCTGATGACCTCATGCAAAAACTGTCAGACAAATTTTCCAAGCTTCAAAAAGGACTTAAAATTGCATCACTGCGCAATTTGCCCAATGCAAAAAATTGTTTTGAATTAAAAGAGACCGCTCATCTACCAATGACATGGAGCACGAACTGTCCTGTTTATTTTTATGAGCTCGTCAATCCAGAAAAATAATTTTTATTGGGGATGGTAACCAAAATCAGTAGCTCGACGACAAACATCTAACATTTCGCCAAAGGCGACTATTGCTTCTTGCGTAAATCCTCTAGCTAATTCACATGTTCCATTTTTAAGCATCGTCAAAAGTGTTGCAAACATTACATTCGCGCGATCACACTGTGCACCGCTCTCTTTACATTGTGCCAAAGTGTGCTTACAAAACGGAAGTGCTTGATCAACTAAATCAATAACATCTTCGGCCTTGTCTCGTGCTCTATCACAAGTGTCGGTCATCTTTTGAATTCCTCTAACGCCAATGTAATAACCAAAATAGACACATAAGACGCCACCAACAATAACTAACGTTACTCTCCCTTTATGTTCACAAACCCATTGTTTAGTTCGATAACAATAATATTTAATCTTTTCTTTTAATGTCACCGGAACAAAAATAGGTTCCGGCTCTAACTGATCCTTTAAAGTATGTAAATCCCCTATTATTTGTTCAACTTTTTGCGCAAGCTCTTTATTTTCATTTAATGGAACCACTTCAGACGAGTTACTAGATTCCCCTTTCTCTAAATCAATTTCTGGGACAACAGGCATAAATGGTTCATGTTTTTTGGCAGACAAGATTGGCTCCATTTCAATAAGCGCACCATATTCCCCTGCAGGCTCACTCTTTGAATGACCATGCTTTGTAAATTTATCCATGGCAAGTAAATTGAAGAGCCCCAATAAGATAATTATTTGCCATCGCCCAACCAATCCCTGCTCCTTTTTCACCATTTAAACGATAAAAGCAATTATTATTCTAATTTTGCAATAGTTCGTACAAAAGCAGCATCAGTTTCAAATTTTATAGGAAAAGCAAAGAGTTCAAAATTTTTATTACTCAATGATTCAAGATTGGTTAGATTTTCAAGAATTAAAATATCATGCTTCAAAAACAATTTATGCAAAGGAAAAGGATACTTATCAGGGCTTGGCGCATCAATACCAACCATTTTAATTCCACGCTCAATCAAAGCACATGCAAGCGTTTCAGTTAAAATGGGATGATCTATAAAGTACTCATGCTTCCCATAAAACTGATCATGTCCAGTAAAAAATAAAACGATATCCCCCCGTGTAATTTCTATATTCTTTAAGCTATCAACATCAATGTCGTATTTTCCGCGAACATCAATAACTTTTGCTGACCCATAAAAATGCTCTAAAGAAAAATCACTAATTTTTTTGCCTTCAGAAATAAAGTGAAGCGGCGCATCGATATGGGTACCAACATGCATACCGGCTTTAAGCTGATAATTCGTATATCCATCTTTTTTTACCGTTGCAACTTCAACTAAAGAGGCTTTTTCATCCCCCGGAAAAACAGGCATTCCCAAGCCAAACGTATGACTTAAATCAATTAACTTCATAAACTTTCTCATTATCGACAAACATTATAAGTATACGTAAAAGAATAAAAAAAGCCTTCCTGTAAATCACAAAACTTTCTCAAGAATAACGCCATCTTTAAATGTCCCACGCTCTTGAGCTTTCAATTTACGAAACTCATCCAATTGCCGTTGGTCAACGCCGAGATAATGACTCAGCGCATACACAACTTCCAAAATATCAGCTAATTCTTCAATAGCTTCATCACTCAAAAATTCATCAACCTCTTCCTTTAATTTATCTTTCAACTGATCAAGCAACTCTTGACCTTTAACAAATCGAACCTGCGCCTTTTTACCACTTTGCGCAATAACTTCAGGCACACGATCACGCACCAATTTAGGATATTTCATTGAATTTTCCTCTTTAAATTTTATCTTCTGCCTATTTTTTTATACGCTAACCAAAAACAGGAGATTCTATGCAAGCCATATGGCAAGGAGACATCTCGTTTGGACTCGTTAACATTCCCGTTAAATTATACGCTGCAATTAAGGAACATACACTCGGTTTTAATATTCTGTGCAAAAAATGTCACAGCCAACTTCACTATGAACGTTGGTGCCCTCAATGTAAAAAGGAAATCCCTTGGAATGAAACGGTCAAGGGACTCAAGCTGCCTAATGGTAAAACTTTTATTATTGATCAAGAAGAACTGCAAAAATTAAAACCTGAAAAAACTGACGCTATTGATATTGTTGAATTCGTTCCAATGCAACAGGTGAATCCAATCTACCTCAATAACCATTATTATATGGCACCAGCAAAAAAAGATGAAAAATCTTTTTTTCTTTTTCTAGAAGCACTCAAAAAAGAAGCTAAAGCTGCAATTGGACGTTTTGTTATGCGCGACAAAGAATATACTTGTCTCATTGAACCATATGAAAATGCACTGCTTTTAACAACATTAAACTATGCATATGAAATTAGACCGATTGAAAAACTTGGATTAAAAAAAATCCCTAAAATTCACCCAGCCGAATTAAAATTAGCACGCATGCTGATCAATAAATTAACGAAAAAAGCATTTGATATGGGAACATTCAAAGACACTTTTGTTGAGCAATTAAAGAAAAAAATTGAACAGAGTAAAAAAGGCAAAAAAGTTAAAGAAATTGAAGCTACTAAACCGAAACGCAAAAAAAATGAACCGCTCTTAGATGCCCTTAAAGCGAGTCTTATCGCACCAACCAAAACATAACCTATTGCACGCACGCGAGCTAAAAGATGAAAATTTATGCCCCATGCTTAACCAGTGTAGCACGAAGTAACATTTCACAACTCAAATGAATATTGTGAAGTTAGAGCATCAATACTTTAATAAACAAACTAACTACGAAATATAATACAATTACAAGATGATAAAAAGCCAAGAGTTGTATTTTCCGCAGATTAAAGAGAATGTAAAATTATCTACTGCCTAATTCCCGCTCCCTCAGAGATGTTATCAAAGATTCATGCATACCTAACTCTTTTTTTGCTAAAGCGAGCCACCGTTGATGATTTTCTTCATGCGCTTTTTTAATTGCGCCGATCTCTTCTTCGACAACCACATATTCATCATCGGGACCATAGCGCAAATCTCTTAAACCTTCAGGGTTCTTTAATGCTAATTCAGAATAACGCAGCATAATATTAACTAAACGATCATCTAATTTTGGCGACCGCAAAAATGCTCTTTGATTCAATTCTTCAAAAATCTCTTTGTTGCGAAAAACAGACCTGAAAGACATGCGGCCACACCATTGTATAGAATTATGAGCGTAATATGATTGCTCATCTTGCGTCCAACGCCGAGAAGGATTTTGTAACAGGCAATTAGAATACTCAAGCATACTCACATCCCTTCCCAGATCGTCTATGCGGACACTTAAATCTACCCCTTCTTGTATAAGCAAGAAAATATCTTTGAACCTTCCAGCACAAACTATCTCTCTATAATTTTTTTCCTCTAATCTTGCTCCATGGGAAAGAAGAAAAGGTAAATAATCTCTAAATTTTTTCTGTAAATAAGAATATTCACAAACCCTATCCAATAAAGAATTTTCAACTTCCCCATCTCTTACGTGTTGTTGATTTATATCTGCCCCCGCTATTAACAGCAACTCAACAACTTCCTGACTATCAGCAAGCGATAAAGGGAAGTGACCAAAATAATGAACATGGCCAGTAATTGGTTGGCAAACAAACCGGGCTAATTCTTTAGAAACATAAGATGCAACATCCTTGAATCCAAAACATTTCGCTTCAGCCTTTAATTGTTTTACTTTAGTAGTTAACACATCCTCAACACCGAGAACATTATCAGCATTAATTTTTTTAATTAATTCGTTATATAACGGGTCACTTGAGTACAAAAAAGAAAGACGACCATCCTCTCTATCCATTGCCCACATCGCCTGAAAAAAAACTGACATCAAGAAAGCAAAAAGCGCAATAAATTTACCTACATTTTTCATAAAAAATATCCTCTTTAAATCCTATTTCCCACCGGTAGTCACTAAAACAAAAGACCCTTTTTAATATAGCAAAATATTTCTTCTTTGTCAATTTTTTAATTATAGAATAAAATCACAAGCTCCTATCACCAATGAGCGTCTTCCACCAATTTTTTAAGCCAAAATAGTGCAGGTTTTTCTATCGTGACAAGACAGACATTCCCGCCACGTTGCGAAATTATATCGCAGACAACTTGGGAATTATCAATCAAGATACTCCTATCAATTTTTGAATTATACTCATTCAGTAAATGTACAAATATCTCGCCATTATTATCACACTTGAATTTCTTGCTCTCACAAGAATTAACGATCAAATCAAAGTAAAGGTTCAACTTAAGAGCAGGAACTGTAAATCTCGTAAAACAATCCATATTGTCCGTAATCAATACTGTGTGAAAATCATTTTTAAGTTTTTCAATTCCATAAAGAACCTCCTGCGCAACAGTCATATTTTCACAATCATTAACAAAATGGCCCCACAGATATTCAAAGGAGAGATTTAACTCTTTTGATATAAAATGATTTATATCTTCAGATGAATGAATGCCACGCATCCACTCATTGATCATTGATTTATTTTTGCCAAACAAAATTTTCTGGATCTTTTCAAAAGTACTCGTATCTAAACTTCGCCAAAATCTATCGTGGCAAATAGTTCCATCAAAATCTACAAATAAAATACGAGATTTATCTGATTTTAGCTTAATAGACATTATTTAATATATTTCCCAGGACAAGCAAAAGAATAATGTTTTAAAAACATTCCTTAATGGCTATGCCATGCCCTTCGACATGCTTAGCACGCTCAGGACATACTCGGCTCTGCAGGAGCGAAGTAAAGTCCAGCCTACGCATAAAGCTTCGGGGGACAGCTTTCGTCAACTCTTCTATCTATAAATTTATTAAAAACCATTAAAAAACTGGCCTGCCAGCTGAAGCCTTGGCGAAAGCTGGTGGAGGCGATGGGAATCGAACCCATGTCCGCAATACAACAACATTAAAGCGCTACATGTTTAGTCTTTGCTTATACCTCTATTCCACCGCAAAGACACGGAAAAAATAGAGGTCCGTTTAGGTATACTGCCCTGATACGAAACGAAAAAACCTAACAGAACAGTTCTATCAATATAATTCGAGTTGACTAATAGATAGACACATCAATCAACAAGAACATCTCAGATCAGTTTATGCAACTGCAACGAGACGTTGTGCATCCATATTAGTGTTTGCACTTATTGTTTGACCGTTTAGTTAACGAGCACACAGACAACGCTCGACATGCTCTCTAACATCGACATACCACGTCGAAGCCAGTACGCCCCCAAAAATTTCAATTACAACCTCAATTATTACAAATAGAAACAATCATGTCAAGTTTATTTGCACTGCAATGGTTGATAGGTTTATCAATTTAAATTATAGTTTAATGAACTCATCATAAAAAACAAGAAAGTTGCTTAACATGCTTTTTAGGCTTATGTCTCTCTCTATGCTCATCGCGCCACTCTTCGGCATGGATTCAGAATGGGCAATTCATGTCAAACGTAAAAAAACCTACACCCACACAAAAAATGATGAAAAATATTATGAAGTATTGCGCATTCAAATGGATCGATGTAGACGCACAACACGGGAAAAAACTCTTTTAGGAAGATTTTCCTTGGCCCCTTCAACATTAAATTCTCAATGGATAACATTAAGAGAATTTGCACCTCAAACGGCGGCAGATAAAAAAATTACTTTAAAATGCGCCATAGAAAAAGCAAGAGAATTAAACTTCGCGAAATTAGTAACTTTAGCACACATTCCGGCAGAATCATTTAGAAAAATTTCCGCTCAACCTTTAACAAAAACACAGCGCGAGAGTTTTTTCAGAGAAGTAAAATTTTTTGAAAAATTCGGATTCCACGAAGCACCATTTAATTCCGTATTTCTCGAAAAAAATCTTACTTAAAATTTTTTAGTTCGCGCATTGTTTCACGATCAAGATCGCGCTCTTTAAGCTTTTGCTTCTTATCAGCTTTTTTCTTATGTCGCGCAATACCAATATCAACTTTTGCAAGACCTTTATTATTAAAATAAATCTTAAGAGGAACGAGTGTAATTCCCCGTTGAGAAACTTCACCCAGTAGACGCATTAATTCTTTTTTATGAAGCAATAACTTGCGACTTCGCGTTGTTTCGTCTTCTTTTTTGGAATAAGCAAATCTATAAACGGGAATATTTGCATTAAGCAGCATCAGTTCTCCTTGATGGAATTGAGCAAACGAACCCTTAAGGGATCCCTGCTTTCCACGCAAAGACTTAACTTCATCACCGGTAAGAACAATACCAGCCTCAATGCGATCTAAAATCTCATAATCAAAAAGAGCTTTTTTATTTTCTGCAACAATCTTCATAATTTTTATTTTTCTGATACAAGCATATATAAGTATGCTATACTTTTTTGCAAATGATAACCAGTACTTAAAGGATTTGTCGTGTTAAAAATATTTTTTCTCACGTTTCTATGTACAAGTACCTATTTACAAGCACAACTAACTCCCGCTTCTTGCACGTGCCTTTTAAATAAAAGTATTGATCACATGTGCTATGTCGGCAATCTCGACTTAAACCTCAAACAAGATGAGCCTCTCAGCCTCTATTACGACGGCAATATCATCAAAGTAAATAATGGTATTTATTGTTTCAAGGAACATAAAGATATTAAAAAATTCTACTTTCTATTCATTAATCCAGAAGCAATCTGTTTTAGAACCGATCATAATGGTATAAATAGTTATTTAACATTTAATAATAATACGCCTTATGAATTTTATCGCATCAAACCAACAAAATCAGTAAATCTCGATGATCAATCATTTATCGACTGGAACACAAAACAAAAACCAATGCCGAAAGAACAAAAAAATAATTCCTTAAGGGTTGTGATACCCGAACATACAATAATTATTCCTTTAAGCGCCGAATATTTTGATCACAAAAACGAGAATATCATTTTTAATTATCAACCCCTCAAAGACAAACATGCAGTAGTAAGCCTTCCTTCACCGCAGTATGCAAAAACAATTAATCAAAACAAGCTTATTGAAAGTCTTTTGCAAGCTAATTTATGTATTATGAATCTCAAAAATATTCATTCGCCCCAAGATATTAAAAAAATTAGATTGGATAATCATACATTAATGCAAGAAGCATCATGAGCAAAATTCTCGCCATTGAAACCTCATGCGATGAAACTGGTGCAGCTGTCTATGATACAGACAAAGGGATTATTTCCAATGCTCTTTTTTCACAAATTGACCTTCACAAAAAATATGGGGGGGTCGTCCCGGAAATCGCTTCACGAAGCCACTTAGAAAAAATAAATCTTATTATCCAAAAGGCTCTTGATCATGCGAAACTTAAACTTGATGATATTGAGACAATAGCGGTTGTTAATAACCCCGGCCTTCCTGGATCATTACTTGTTGGCGTCTGCTTTGCAAAAGCGCTTGCGGCATGCAAAAATAAAAAAATTATTGGGATCAACCACCTCGAAGCACACATTTTTTCAGCATGCTTAGAAAATTCTATTCCTTTTCCATTCCTTTGTTTAACTGCATCAGGTGGTCATACCGCTATTTATCTTGTCAAAGATTGGGGCATTTATACCTGTGTTGTTCCCGCCATAGATGACGCAGCAGGCGAAGCTTTTGATAAAGTAGCAAAATTAATTGATCTACCTTATCCGGGGGGCCCTGAAATTGAAAAATTATCGACATCAGTCAATTACGAAGATTTTTTTAAGTATCCACGCAGCAAATCAAAAGCATTGAACTTTAGCTTTTCAGGGCTCAAAACAGCAGTTTTATACGATCTTGCAAAAAGAGGCGCTTACGATCTGAAAAATAAAAATTTTTTAAAGAAAGATGATCAATTATTTAAGGCACAGGTAGCAAGCTCACTACTTAACGCAATTGCTGATATTTTTGTGAACAAACTCGAACAGACATATAAAAAATACCCCGAAGTCAAAGCAATTACTTTTGTTGGTGGCGTTGCCTGTAATAAATTTATTCGAAATAAAATTGAAACATTCTGCAAAAAGATAAATTTAAATTTCTTTTTTCCATCACCGCAGTACTGTACTGATAATGCTGCGATGGCTGCCTTTGTTGCCAATTACAAAGCACAACAAAACAAATTTGATGATCTCACCCTTGATATTCTCTAAATAGCCCTACTTCATAGACCACTTAAATGCCCACTTTCATACCGTAGCTTTAAAGTTAACAATTTAGCAGATTTACCTTCAGAATTAAATTCACTCAAAATATTCTGAAGACTCAATAAAATCGAATTTTTACTGCAGAATTAGCTTTCGCTCGCCGTCGTACCGCTGCCATTCTTTTTATTTGCTAAGGCTTCAAGAAATTCTTCATTAGTCTTATAGCGTCGCATTTTATCAATCAAGAACTCCACCCCCTCAATAAGATTCATATTACTGAGAAACTTTTGAAGAACCCAAACTTTATTGAGCAAATCTTCAGGTTGCAACAAATCATCGCGACGTGTACCAGAAACTAAAAGATCAAATGCGGGATAAATACGACGATTTGATAATTTGCGCGTCATATTTATTTCCATATTACCAGTTCCTTTAAATTCTTCGAAAATAACCTCATCCATGCGCGAACCAGTCTCAATCAATGCGGTAGCAATAATAGTTAATGAACCACCCTCCTCAGTTTTTCGCGCAGCCCCAAAGAATCTTTTTGGTCGCTGTAATGCATTCGCATCAATACCACCAGTTAATACTTTTCCTGAAGCTGGCGCAACGGTATTGTACGCACGTGCCAATCTCGTAATAGAATCGAGCAAGATCACAACATCTTTACCAGACTCAACCAATCTTTTAGCTTTTTCAAGCACCATTTCGGCAACTTGAACGTGACGGTTTGCTGACTCATCAAAAGTAGAGCTGATAACTTCAACATGAATACCTTCCTTGATGGACCGTTTGAAATCAGCCACTTCCTCTGGACGTTCATCAATCAACAATATAATAAGATAAACATCTGGATTGTTTGTTTTTATGCTATGCGCAATCTCCTTTAAAAGAACTGTTTTCCCAGCCTTTGGAGGAGAAACAATTAAACCGCGCTGTCCCTTGCCAATTGGCGTAAAAAGATCCATAATACGCGTTGCAATCTTTGATGGATCATATTCAAGGTTAAATTTAACATCCGGATGCGTAGGAGATAAACTATCAAAATATGAACGATCTTTTGCCTTTAAAGGGTCTTCGCCATTAACCTTGGTTACTTTGAGTAACGCAAAATACTTTTCATTGTCCTTTGGTTGACGAATAACGCCAGCTACTACATCGCCCGTTCGCAAACTAAATCTTCTAATTTGCGAAGGAGAAACATAGATATCATCTGGCCCAGAAACATAATCATACTTTTGAGAACGTAAAAAACCAAAGCCATCTGGAAGTCTTTCTAAAACACCCTCAACTTCAACTTCACGTTCTGGGTCTTTAAGAGATTCTTCAATCTTCTTAATCAAATCATCTCGAGACATCAGGGCTGCCCCTACGACCCCGTGCCGACGCGCTTGCTGCGCAAGCTCACTCAAAGGTAAACTTTTAAGCTCTTTTTTCAAAGCTTGCATTTCCGTAGATTTCATGCAATTTGCTCCCCCATACTAAATAATAAAATAATAGATTAGATTTTTGCAGATTATTAAATTCATAAAAATTATTGAGAAACCACTACAGGCTCTCCCTTTTCGCCATGCTTCTTGCCTTTATAAAGCATAAGCATAATAGGACTGGCAATGAAAATGGAAGAATATGTCCCAAATATAATGCCTAATAAAAGTGCAAACGATAAACTTCGCAATGTTTCTCCACCAATAATCAATAGCGATGCAACCGCTAATAACGTTGAAAAACTCGTCAATAACGTTCGACGCAAAGTCGAATTAATAGCCTGATTAACAATATGTTCAAGAGACTCATATTTTCCAGCCTCCTGTAAATGCTCACGAATGCGCGCAAAAATTACAATAGTATCGTTAACAGAATAACCTACTATAATTAACAATGCCGCAATCGCATCAAGCGAAATCTCCCAATTCAATAACAAAAATACCATAAGAACAGCTAAAACGTCATGCATTAAAGCAACTATAGCCCCAACAGCAAATGAAAACCTAAAGCGAATGAAAATATAAATAAGCATCGCGATAAGCGCGAAAAAAACAGCTTTCAACGCATTCCAAACAAGCGTCTTGCCAATACTTGAACTTACTTGCTCGCTTTGCATAAGCTCAACACCGGTATCAGGCAAACCCTTTTGAAGAATGTTCTTGATTTTTTCGCCAAGACCAATTGACTCAACTGAAACATCTTGAATACGAATCCTTGCTTCATTTTTATCAAAATCGGAAACGACAACACCTTTCCAATCTTCTTGCCTTAAAAGATCTCGGACCTGCCCCAGACTAACCGGCTTACTAAATCGCACAACAACCTGTGTGCCGCCAGTAAAATCAACGCTGTAATTAAAACCACGGTAAATATATAAACCAGTGAACGATAAGATAATAAATGCTAAAACCGAATAGCTAACAGTACGGTAGCGCAAGAAATTAATCATGCCTCTCCTAAAATTTGATAGATTGTGTGCCCTTAAGCATTGGACATTTTTTCAACTACTGAAACGTATTTACGACCTTTTGGGCCATAATGAAATTTAATATATCCACGAGAAATTGCAAACAGGGTGTCATCGCCCCCACGCTTCACCCCATTTCCTGGATGAACACGCGTACCGCGCTGACGAACTATAATTTCGCCCCCAATTACCGCCTGACCATCAAAAAGTTTTACACCAAGTCGTTTACTTTGACTCTCCCGGCCATTCTGTGTAGAACCGCCGGCCTTATGGGTTGCCATCGTTGAATCCTTTTAATATTTACTTTGAAAAAGTAGAAAACTGATAATCATCACTACCTGATTTCACTTTTCAGTATGACTAAAAAAGCGACAAAAGTCAACGAATCCCTTTACCCTTTCAACTTTAGATGCCATGCCCGAAAAGATGCAGGGAAATACTCCTCTGCCAATTCTTTTAATGCCTGCGCATATTGGCGAATTTCCCATTGAGCTCCCTCATGACTGCGCAATTTCAAAAAATGAAACAATGAATGGAGGTTACAGGTAAACATAAATTGCGTATAAATTGTCACCGGCAAAACGCCTCGTGCCAATTCGCGCACAACACCAGCATCCAAAAGTTCATTGTAAGCCTTTACCGAATGATCAATGAGATCTTGATACTTTTTCTTAAGCGATTCATCTTCAAAAGAAGCTGCTGATGCCTGTTTGTTTTCTGCATCCTGTCCACGCCAACATGCAGGAACGTAAAATTCAAGGGGAGCCTTTGCATAACGGTAACTTATTTCATTATATGAATTCATGCGATGACGCATCCATTGACGTGCAACAAAAATTGGCGCCTTAATTCTGAAAGAAAGTTGATTATGCTCAAATGGAGAGGTGTGATCATGTAACATCAAAAAATTTATCAACTTTTGATCACGCTCATCAAAACGATCTGACCATTTACCAAAAGAGACTCGTGCAGCATTAACAACATCTAAATCAGAACCAGAAACTCGCATTAATTCAACCGAACTTATTCCATCAGAAAGTGGATCTAATACTGTTTTTTTTATTTCACCGCTTGGTCCGGAACAATGAACTATTTGCATGAATGACCTCTTTACTTCGTTACTTCTTGCCAGTTTTTACCTTCTCGAATCGTTACCGCGAGAGGAATATCCCAATCAACGACATGTTCAAGTGTTGATTTAATAATTTCTGATACTAAAGCACTATCTTTTTCTGGAACTTGCACTAAAAGCTCATCGTGAATTTGCAAAATTATTTTTGCCTCAGTATCTAAATGTGCAAATGCATTTTTAAGATTAATCATGCCAAGTTTCATAATTTCTGCAGCTGTTCCCTGGGCAGGGGTGTTAATTGCAATTCTACGCGCCGCATCAAAAAGGTTTTTATTTTTTTCATAAATACCAGGAACATGACGTCGACGACCATACAAAGTTTGGGTATAGCCGGTTTTTACGGTTTGTTCAATCACCGTATCCATCCAGTTTTTCACACCAGGATATTGCTCAAAATATTTCTCTATATATTTTTTTGCATCAGCCTGAGAGATTTTCAATTCCTTTGACAATCCGTAAGGAGTCTTGCCATACATAATGCTAAAATTAATACGCTTACCAATCTGACGCTGTTGTGTTGTCACATTTTCTGGAGCCACTTCAAAAATTTTTGCTGCTGTTTGTGTGTGAATGTCACCGTTAGTTAAAAACGCATCTTTGAGCGCCTCATCTTGAGATAACTGTGCCAACACACGTAACTCAATCTGAGAATAATCAGCAGAAATAAAAGTGTGCCCTTCTGGCGCGTAAAAAGCCGCACGAACGGTAACATCACCAACCTGAACGGGAATATTCTGCAAATTTGGTTCGGAACTTGCCAAGCGGCCTGTTGCGACATTTGTTTGACTGAATGAAGTATGAATTTTTTTTGTAAATGGATTAATTGCTTCAGGAAGCGCAACAATATACGTACTCTTTAATTTATAAAGCTCACGGTGTTTCAAAATTAACTGAGGAACAATGTGCAATTCTGCAAGGGCCTCCAGCACTTCATGATCAGTCGAATATCCCGTTCTTTTGGCACTTTTTTTCTGTGGCGGCAAATTCAGCTGATAGAAAAGTAATTGCTCTAACTGTTTTGGAGAATTCAAATTCAACGTTCCTGGCATCGTCCCAGTTAATGCATAAATTTCTTGCTCAAGCATGCCCAATACTTTTGAGACCTGCTGATCTAAATTACGCAACAAATCTATATCACAATAGATTCCCTCACACTCCATCGCAAAAAGAACATCAATTAGTGGATGTTCAATCTGGTCATATAATTTTTCAAGATTTTTTTCTTTGAGTTCTTGCGATAAAACATGCCATAATTTAAATGTTTGATGAGCATCAGCAGCTGCATATTCAACCGCATCAACAATTGAAACGTGCGCAAAATTTTCTAATTTCTTGCTCTTCACCATTTCATCAAACGTTAACATATGTTCATTAAAATAACCTTCAGATAAGGCCTTTAATCCAATGCGTTGCCCCTCTTTTACAACCAAACTTGCTGCCACCATCGTATCAAAAATCACTCCGCAAACCTTAATTCCAGCGTGCAACAACACAAGTTGATCGAATTTAGCATTATGTAAAACTTTCTTAATCGTGTCATCTTCGAGTAATGGCTTAATAACCGCATAAATATCATCATGTGATAATTGGGCTTCAGAAGTTTGGTGGGCAACAGGAATGTACCAGGCAATGCCTTCTTCACAACAGAACGAAAGCCCTACTAATGTACTTTGCAATGGATCTAAGCAATCAGTTTCGGTATCAAGCGCACAAAAGCCTTTTTCACGAACAAAAGAGACCATTCTCTTTAATTCATCAACATCTTGAACCGCTACAAATTTATATTTTTTTGTTTGCGACAATGATTCATTTGAAGAACCTGAAGATGTATTACCAGTCCCAAACTCTCCGTCAATCTCCTTCAATAACGTCTTAAAATTCAGTTCTTCAAATAAGGGACGGGCTTTCCACCAATTTTTTTCATCAAATTGAATGTCATTAATTGAGAGTTGCGGTGATGTATAACGCAACTGAAAAAGCTTTAAACTCAAAAAAGCCTTTTCCCTGCCCGCTTCCAATGCTATTCTCGTGCGCTCTTTAGACACCTTATCTAAATTCGCATACAAATCATCAAGTGATTCAAATTGATTAACAAGTTCTTCAGCACCTTTTTTTCCAATTCCACGCACGCCGGGAATATTATCCGAAGAATCACCAAGTAAGGCATGATAAAACGGCACTTGAGAAACTGAAAAACCACGTTTTTCTTCAAATGATTTTGCCGTTATCATCTCATCTTTAAAAGAATCATAAATCGCAATTGACTCATCTAATAATTGAGATAAATCCTTATCAGAGGTAACAATAACAATATCATAATCTTTTTTTGAAAAATCTTTTGCCAGTGAGTAAATAGAATCATCGGCCTCAACACCAGGTTGCTCCAGCTGCACCAAATCGATTAAATCAGCAAATTTTGTTATATGTTTTTTTTGTTCAAATAGATCACTTGGTGGCGCTTGTCGGGTCGCTTTATAATCTTGATAAAGCTCATGCCGCAAAGTCTTTCCCTTACTATCCCATACTAAAACCATATGTTCAGGCTTAAAAGTGTTCACCAACTTCTTAATCATACGACAAAAACCATAAACAGCCTGTACAGGCTGTCCATTAGGCGCATGAAGCGGCTTCATACTGTAATAAGCTCGATATAAAAATGATGATCCATCAATCAGAAACAATTTCTTTTTCATATTATTATTTTACTATAAAAAACTAATTCTCAAAAGGCTATCGTGAATAAAAAAAGTAAAAAAAAGGACACTCATTAAATGCCCTTTTTTACACTGTTAAAATCGCAAAAATTTATCGTCGCAAAACCTCTAGCTCCCTTCTCAAGGCTGCTATTTTTCCTTCAATTGGTGCATAGGACGCCTTTGCCCTCTTATACGGCGTTGTTGCAGAGTATCTGGCAAGAGCACCTTGAGAATATCTACCTTCATGTTCTTTTATAACACGCAGGTAAGGTGCTACTTGATTTTCAAGCACCCTAATCTCATTTTCAAGGCGAACAATCTGCTCTCTATGTCGAGCTTCCTCTGCTTCACGCATCTCTCTTTCGCGCTGAATCCTCAACGCTTCTTCTCTCGCTCGTACTTCCGCGGCCGCCCTTGCTTGACTTTCTCTTTCCAAAAGCACAGCTTCCTCTCTACGACGAGCTTCTTCTCCTTCAGGCATCTCTCCTTCTCGTTGAATCCTTAAGACTTCTTCTCCTTGATGTCGAAAACGTTCTTCCTGAGCGCTCAGTTCTAACATTAATTCAAATTGTTTTTCCTCATCAGGCAAACGAGCAATCATTTCTTTTGCAACATCCAAATTACCCTCTGTTATTAAATTCATAATCCGATCTTCAGGGCCAATTTCTTCGAGGGGCTCTTCAGGGCCAACTTCAGGCGACAGAACGACTTCTCGTTTTTTAGGGACAGCTTCAAATTTTCGCCGTACCATCTCGCTTAATTCTCTCATGTGTGCATCATAACGTGGATGTTCAACAATACTATCAAAGCCAGCTAACATTTTTTGAGCAGCTGCATTATTACTTTGATCTAATAATTTTAAGATTGATTCTTCCTGATCAGCCGATACTGGCGAATCCCATAAATGTCCTCTTGGATCACCAATATAAAATTTACTCACATCTCTCCACGGAGAAACATAACCCCTCGTTGTCGGATCATACAGTAGACCTCTTCCTGACGCATGCGCCACAAATCCATCCCATGACTCACAACTATAATATTGAGCCCCCGCTCCTTCAGGTCGAACTTGAACAATACAAAATGGACCATTAACGAGCTCTTCACCTTTTTTTAACTGAGAAACACTTTTTCTTCGATTATAATCATCCATCAACTCCAAGAAAGGGGCATTCGCTACTCCATCATTATCACGCAAATCAAAGAGCGCTATTCGAGCACCTCTTTTCCAGTCTTCATCAGAAGAGCCAGGAATGCGCTTCAAAGATGAAATTTCTTCCGTTTTCACTTCTTCTTTTTCATGACGCTGACGAACCGCATCAGGAAGCGTCATCCATAAATCTTCAATAAAATCACCAATTATGCGTTGCTCTCCCAATCCAGCCATTTGGTCTAATATGAGACGCGCACCTACAAAATTCCTTGTATCCACATGTGTTAAAAAAATATTTTCTAACCGGGCAAGTTCTTGTGTCGGCCATAAGTGACCGTCAGGCCTAGAGATAAAAAATTCATGTTGAGCAATGATATTCTGCTTAGTTGCTGCATCTACTAAAGGAAGTTTGTACTCTTTTAAAAATGCATTACGTAAAATATCAACCGTTGCAGCAGGAACTCTTTTTTCAACTAACATATCAATTTGTTCCTCAGGATCTGCTTGTGATAATTCTTCAATAAATTCAGGACTCCAATGATGCTGTCTACCCAATTCCTCAAGCAGATCAGGATTAGCAGCTAACCCATAACCACGTACCATCGGTGCCTCAAGAGATTTAACAAAATCTTGCCATCTAACTGCAGCATAATACGATGCAGCCTCACCGGAAGGCAAAATATAAACAACTTGCATAATTCCGAAAAGCCGCCCTTCTTGACGATCCTCTTCAATCAAATTCATAAAAGAATCGGCGGAGAAAATGTCATCCTCATCTAAATTAACTGCAGCCAATGAAGCTTCCGCGGACCTACCACGCTCATTCCACAATTTTTCTGGACTTCCGGGAATGCGCTTCCAATTAGCTTCTTGTGCAAATATTTGTGCAAAAAACAATAGCGTTATTATTAAAAGATTCTTTTTCATTATATCTCCATTTTTTAAAACCCTAGCTATCAATTTCAATTATAAAATAATCCAGATTACCGTGTCAACTTTTTGCTCAATTGTGAATTATATAAAATAAAAAAAGGGGCAAGTTAATTTCTGCCCCTCTCTCTAATTTTCAATATTTTTTATTAGTTAAAGTCTCTTGCAAGTGATCTGGCTAATGCTTCATCAGTAACTATCTGCGCTAGTTGAGCAACAGCTTCTCTGTCCTGATTAAGTTCAGCCAATTGAAATGCTTCATCAATAGTCTCCCCGGCCTGACTTAAGTACTCAGCCACACGTTCAGCAACAGGCCAATCTAAAACATGCCGCATTGGCAAATCAACAATATGTTCTTCTTCAGCCACCCCTTCTGGATCTTCCCCCGTTGCAAGAAAGATAGTTGCGCGATTACGTAACGATTCATCGCCCACTAACATGAGAAATTCAAGCAATTGTGTTGCGCGCACTAAATCACTATCATAAAGACGCTTTGCCTCACCATGCAATCGTTGAAAAGGAGATACACAACGACCGGATGCGTCCCCATAATACATTAATTCAAATGCATCATGTGCAACTTTATCGTGAGTTCGTTCAAAATAAGTAATCAAATCAATCATTAAACGATCATCTTTTTTAGATGATGCTAATGAACAGCTTTCAATCTGGAAAAGTCGTACCATGTGCGCTGGCAATGACAAGGGTTCTCTATCAATATTCTGAGCAATTTCCCATAAACCCATTAAAGAACTGCGCTCAGAATCAATATCATGACGATCACGATAGTGATACATATCCTGCTCTACTGTATTATAGTCTTGCAATAACCGCGCCTGCTCACGTTCATATGCTCGCATATCTTCTTTGTCACGAATAGCCGTCTCTAATTGTGCCTCAATCAAATCAAGCTGATCAGTTGAAACAAAACTTCTTGACGCTGTTCTGAGAAAATTAATGCGTTCACGCGCCTCGTCAAAGTTTTGACCTTCAATTAATGATGGAATTACTCGAAAATATTCATACTGACCCGCAGGCGTTAAACGAACATCTCGCCCCATAGCACATAAACTACCAACACTCGACAAAAATATTAAACTTAAAAAATATTTCTTCATCTTAAATCCTCCATATTTATTTAATTATAAAACATTTCTATCTGAAATTACAATAAATTATTTATATTAATTACAGAGAAATTTTGAAATTGAAGCTTAAGAGAGCAATTTACACACCACTCAGCTTAAATACTTCTTTTTTGAGCACAATTAATAAGATCGTTTAAAAACTCCATAATTTGATCAGCAAAATATTGGTCTCGCGCTTCTTTCTCATGATCAAGAAGTAAAAGACAGATCGCCCCTTACCTATCTTCAGTCTCCTGCACTAAACAAGCCGTCTCTGCGTCGAGCTCCTCCTGCTCTTTTCTCTTTTTACACGCTTCTTCTTCAGCAAGCTTCTGCAATGCTTTTATTTGTTCTTTTTTCTCCTCTTCAGAAATAAACGAAAAACCATCATCACCAAGTCGCATCAAAGCATCCTCGTAAGCTTTTTCCACTTCCGTAGAAATAACCGATCTTTTTATAAATGAACTTCGCGGAATAATAAAAGAACCGCTAAAAGGAACGTGCGGTAACTCCACAAGAAGAAAGTCATTCATCTCTTCTACCGTATTAAAAATAAGAAGTCTAGAACCAGTATGGTCTCCGGTTTTATGATGTGAATCAAAAAACAAAAAGTGGTCGTTTTGAACTATAATTGCATATGAATAAGCAGTATCGAGCGTAAAAACAACAGCAATAGGACATTTTAACTCGCGGTGGCTATTAAATAAATGCTCAATAAGCTGCCCGGTCAATAATCCACCCATTTTATGAGTAGGCTTACCATCTTGAATCAAGCGACAACATATCCGATCTAACTCATCTTTATCTTGTGCATTAACACCAAAAAAAGATATCGAGTCACCAACACCCAATTCCTCGCCGATTATTTGATAATCAGATTGTTCAATAACATTTAAATAACGATTAAACGATTCAAATAAGTGTGGATCTGCAGCCAATTCCTTTTCAGGTGAATTAAATGCATCATAAAAATTTCCCCCTAACCAAATAATTGAAAAAAGATCTTGAGACTCTATCTGGCCTAATGGTTCGTGAAATAAATATGCAGCCGCAGCAACAGACATTGCAGTACAAGCCAACTGCCATCGCTCAGGAACCGCTTCTTTTTGTCCAATATCACAATTAATTATCTTTTCAGGAATCGCAAAAAGACCAAAACAATAAACCAAATTAATGAAAAACAATATTTTTGATATTTTATTCATAAAAAACCCCCAAATTTTCGTCAATCTAACTGTAATAAATATTTTTCAAGTTGTCAATTTTCCGAGGCGCCTATTTTGATTTTTTCAACCAAATGCGTACACTGATCCTCATGTATATACATGTTCGTTTATTAAATGGCTTTAACAAGCTACTTACCTATCAAGTTCCATCAATCTATCAACATGAGCAACTGATTGGGAGAGTCGTCCAAGTGCCATTACGTAATCAATTGGTTCATGCCCTGGTAGAACATCAATTTGAAAGCTTACAAGAAACACCATCCTTCACCATAAGAGAACTCAATTCGCTCAATGCATTTCCCCAAGATCCACATTATGTATCATTTATTAACAAACTCGCAGAATACCAACAAATTGAGTCTTATATTTTAATTCAACGCATTCAACAATTCCTCACGTCAGAAAAAGAAGATGAAGCAATCATCTATGAGCAAATCAATCAAACTCAGCAAGTAGTATTAACAGAAGAACAAGAAAAGGTTTATTCATTTCTTGCCCCATACATTGAAAAACCACTATTTCAGCCAACTCTCGTGCATGGCGTCACTGGATCGGGCAAAACAGAAATTTACAAAAAACTAATACTGAAAGCATATCAAAAGAATAAAACAAGCATCGTTTTATTACCTGAAGTAACGCTAGCGCTTCAATTTGCACATCTCTTCAAACACACATTGGCGGTTCCCGTATTAAGTTTTCACTCACATAATACAAAAAAAGAAAAAGAACTTTTATGGCAAACATTACTTGCACACAAACCGATCGTTATCATAGGCGTTCATTTGCCAATCATGCTCCCTATCGGAAATCTCGGACTCATTATTGTCGATGAAGAGCACGAAGTCGGTTACCAAGAAAAGAAACACCCAAAAATCAACACGAAAGAAGCTGCTCTTTTGCGCGCACAGCACTACCAAATTCCAATTTTACTCGGCTCCGCAACACCATCAACTACATCCCTTTATAATAGCCAAAAAAAAGGGTGGAAATTCTTTCAACTTACCAAACGTTATGCGGGCAATTTTCCCATAATCAAAATTATCAATCTCACTGAAAAAAAACATCAAAGAAAAAATTTTTGGATTAGCAAAGAACTCGAACAAGCCATCAGACAACGCTTAGAAAAAAAAGAGCAAACGATTATCTTTCTCAATAGACGCGGCGTCTGTTTTTTTATTCAATGCAAAAACTGCTCTTACACCCCCATCTGTCATCATTGCTCAGTGAGTTTAACATTGCATAATGATAATGAACTTCACTGCCATTATTGCGGAAAAAAAGAACCATACCCGACACAATGTCCTTCATGCAAAAAAGACAATTTCTTAAAAAAGGGAATTGGCACTCAACAAGTGGTCTCGATTTTAGAAAAACTCTTTCCAATGGCACATATTGCACGCGCGGATCTTGATACTTCAAGCAAAAAAAAAGAATGGCACAAAACCATTGAACAGTTTAACAAAGGTACAATCGATATCATGGTCGGCACACAAACTATCACCAAAGGTTACCATTTTCCTAAAGTAACCCTCGTGGGCATTTTGTGGGCAGACTTAAACCTCAATTTTCCCGCTTACCATGCCGCGGAAACCACCTTACAACAGCTTATTCAAGTCGCCGGTCGAGCTGGCCGTGAAAGCGCTGAAAGTCTCGTTCTGGTACAAACAATGATTGATCATCCTATTTTCAAGTTTATTAATGAAATTAATTATATTGGTTTTTATGCATCCGAAATCAGCAAGCGCATGTTACTTTCTTACCCTCCTTGCGGAAGATTTTCTGAAATCGAACTTATTCATAAAAACGAATCAACTGTTGAAAAAGATGCACAAAAAATTATTAATCTTCTCGCAAAAAATAAAAATATTACTATCCTCGGCCCAGCAATTCCCCCAGTTTCAAAAATAAAAAATTTACACCGACGCAAAATTTATTTAAAAGCAGCATCATTTATTCCAATTAGTGAAGCTTACCAATCAATCAAATCAAAAAAATTTGCAAGCAAACACTATTTCACCCCAGCCTCCTTTTAGCATTCAAACAAAGACAAGACAATGTTTTTGTTGCAAATAGAAAATAAGTAGTGTTAATATTAAAATGATGGAAAAAGGGAGGGAAGATGAAAATATATTGGATATTATTCACAGTAGTTTCATTTATGAATGCGTTTGGTGATCCCATAATTTTCCGCCCATTTCATGGCGCCTGCGCTCAATCGCTCAATAAATGCTTCAATACATGTTTTAAAAATTCCTTAAATCTATCTTTGTGTCCAGGAAAAAAACCCTGCTTAGACCGATGCAACTTCAAACTTATTAAATCAATGCGACCTGAAAAATGTTATGCAGAATGTGACAAAATACCATGTCACTCCCTTGCTGATTGCACAACAAACTGCTTCAAAAAGACTCCCGAAGGTATTTGTCGAGAACAATGTCGAGATGCCACTAAAAACTGTACAAAATCATGTCCATCAACTACATCCGATGAACGTTTTCCATGCCTCAACTGCTGTTATGATCATGGTTTAAGTTGTAGTAAAAAATGTTGCAATATAACTTGACAAAAATTTCTATTTGCATAATAATACAAGTAGATAATTCAATTTTTTACCTATCTCTTTGCGTTATCTGTATTTAAATATTTAAAAAGGAAAAAACATGAAAAAACAGTTAGTTGTATTATTATCACTATTTGCGTGCATATCTTCTATGTATGGCATGCATTGCAGCAGAAGCACGGTTTATGCAGAAGGATCCGAAAAACATTATCATCGCGTCTGGCAAAAATTCAAGCATTCAACCTGCTGCCCTTGCGGCGTAAGATTGTGCTCAAAGGCTCTTGAAGGACTACAAACAGGTAACAGCGTTTTAGTAAAAGCACATCTTACACATGCAAACAGCATCAGCGATGAAGGCAAAACTGCCTTTGATTACCTGATGGATTGCCCTGAAACTGAAAGATATTCGACTATTTATGCAATACTGATTGCAAAAGGCTTTAACCCTCTCATAAAACATGGAACAAAAAGAGCCGCACTTTATGATATTATTGATATGCAAAATTTAGAACTACTCACAACATCAATATCATCACCTGTTGACAGCCAAGAAAAATATGAACAATTTATCAGATATTTATATCGACAAATAGACGGCAACCCACTCGAGAGAAATATATTTCAGTATCAAGCTCTCTTCCTATTGGCTGAAAAAAATCCGTCTGCAGCTCAAAAAGTTACTTCAGAACGAAGAGCTGATCGCATGCGCAGAACAACCGTTTCGGCAACAAATCTCAGCGCACCAACGAGACGTGAAGATTTAGCACGTCATCATTCGGAAACAGCAATGCCACACCTCGCATGGCAGCAATAAGTAAAAAGGGGGATCGCTTTCCCCCTTTTTTATAATGAATTCTCAATTCTTTCAATAAAAAACTTCAATCTTCGATAATCTGCACTATTTAAAAGTGCATATTGTTCTATAAGTGCCTCAACAAACTCTTCTGAAAGACCTTTTTCTTTAAAATTATTCACTAAAGTTAAGAGTAATTCATCAATATTATCAATCTGATTAGCTTGGTTAAATAAAAGATTCACATAATAATGTTCTTTAAAAAAACTTTTATATTCTTCAATACAAGCTGGACGAATAAAACTATGTAATCTCACGGGCAATGGAGAAAGCTTTTGGAAAATTTGACCGTCTTGTTGATATCCAAGCACCAATACATGAAAAAAAGTTTTTATAAAGGTAAAAATTTGAGGCTGATCTCGCAACAACTCTTCTTCTGTTTTTTGATAAGCATTAATGTGTCGAACCGCATCATCTGATATTGTATAAATCTGCTGTACAAGCCCAAAAACTAGTCGATTTCCATCATCAACTACCATCAATGAACCAAATGGCGGAACGCCATCTTTTTGCCAACACTGCCCTTTAAAACGCGAAAGTGAACATTCAATCACTTCCGCTAAAAAGCTCAATCTGTTGCTCATAGTGTTCTTCCAATATCTCATTAAAATTCTTCAAAAATGTAACACGATGAATAATACTTCGCCCTTCCTGCTGCACCAGTTTTCGATGAGTAGAAGTTGCATATCCTTTATGTTGAGCTAGCGCATAACCAGGAAAAATTCTTCCATAAACATTCATCAATTCATCGCGTTTTTCTTTGGCAAGAATAGATGCCGCAGCCACCGAAACTGAGGCTTGTTCTGCTTCCGGAAAATACATTATCTCAATATCGTTAAGCCATCCATCAAGCTTCAATGGCATCGCATCAACAATGATACGTGCAGGCAAACAGGTCATTTGTGAAATCACATGCATAACGGCTCTTTTCATTGCCCTCATAGTTGCCTGATAAATATTATAACGATCAATTTCGGAGTGACTCACGATGCCATATGCATACCAACTATGCTGCTTAATCCACTTTGCCGCCCTCACACGCTGTTCTTTGCTCAACAACTTGGAATCTTTAAGTAATTCAAACCGTTTTCCCGCATGAAGCACTACCGCCGATGTGACGACTGGACCGGCCAAACAACCACGTCCAACCTCGTCAACACCACATACCAATTGGCCCATTTTCCAGACTTCCAACTCGAGCTTCACCTTTGCTCTTGGAATTCTTTTGCGCTTATTTATGCGATCGTTTTTTTCCATTTGACAAATTTATAAGTAAAGTGTATATTAAAATAGTAGCTAGGCAGAAGTTTAAACTATATTGATATAATTATCAAAAAGTACAGGAGACGCAAGAATGAGAAATTTAACTGCGCTTCGCGTCAAAGAATTATTAAGAGAAAAAGGCTGGACAACAAAAGTTCTAGCGGAAAAAACAGGTATGTCAGAAAGTTATCTGACGCACATTAAAAATGGCACCAGACGTTGGAACGAAGATTCGCTGCGCAAATTAGCAGCTGCATTTGAAATCAGCCCAATCGACCTTTTTACCTCGCAGCGCAAACGCACTGATGATATTGACAAAAATATCAAAATGCCTGAAAAATCAGGTGTGGAGCTCAATGTTAAGGCAATTCCCGTTGTTGGTGATATTCCCGCAAATCCATCTCCATATAATAACCAATTAGCACAAACAACAACAGGCCATAAAGACGAGTTTGTTCCCGTCTTTAATAATACCGACAACAACATGTTTGCTTACTATATTGACAACAATTTAATGGCGCCTACTTTTGTTAAAGGTGACTTGTTACTCATTTCACCTGAAACATGGGCACGCTCTGGTGATATTGCAGCAGTGGAATACGGCAACGAAACACCAACGCGTATCATTACTCGTGTAGCGTACACGGATGACTTTGTTGTATTAGAATCAATCAATCAGAAAAGTACTCCGATTGCCTTGGTTCGCGGCAAAGATCATTTCCGTATTATTGGACGCGTTGTTCAACGTATCCAAAATCTGCTATAAAAACGTTGTTTTTATAGCACAAAATATGAGCCCCGATTATTTTTCGGGGTTTTTTTTACAAATTTTTGTACTTTTGTTATAGTAGAAATGTACTAAATAATACAGATGGTCTGTATTATAACGTTAAACTTTAACGTTTCCAATTAGGAGTATTTTATGCCAAACGAACGCTATGAAGCGCTCATTTTAACTATCCCAGAAGTCACTAATGACGAAGCAGGTGAAATTGAAAAACTTCTTGACAAGAAAGTACAAAGTCTTAAAGGCAAACTACTTTCATATGATCGCTGGGGTAAATATCAATTAGCTTATCCAATCAAAAAAAATTCATACGGGGTCTATTACCTTGCTCGATTTGATTTCCCTGAAGCAAAAAAAGATGATGCTATCAAAGAAATCAAAAATCTTTTTGACCTTAAATTTAATGAAGTTGTCATGCGCTATCTCTTATCGCACCTTGGTAGCAATACATCATTAGAATACAAGCGACCTCAATCTCTTGACGAAACACCAAAAGATGTCGATCAGTTCCTTAAAGACAATAAGATGACGGGCATTGCACCAAGAAAAAGCTCATTGCCAGAATCAAAACCTGAGGAACCGGCAAGAAGAGGTAAAGTTCTCAAAGAAACAGAAGAAAACATAGAAGAGTAAACGCATGGTAAAAAAAATTAAACTCCGCATGAGTTCAAATTTACTTAAAAAGAAAGCTCGCCGCGCATCATTTTCATCGCAAAAACAATGTCGTTTCAAAGAAAAGCCAGAACTCGTTATAGAAATCGATTACAAAAATGCTGATTTTTTGAGACAGTTTTTAACTGAACGTGGCAAAATTTTACCAGCACGAATATCTGGGACAAGCTCTCTTTACCAGCGACTTATTGCAAGAGAAATTAAGAAAGCCCGTAGTATGGCGTTATTACCTTATAGTCGCGTTGATTAAATTTTTAGAACTACTAAAAAATAAGCCACTTTTACAAAGGTGGCTTATTTTTTTAAAGGAAATTAAAAATGCAATATAAAATTATCGTCGCATACGATGGTACCAATTATCAGGGCTGGCAAAAGCAGACTAACGGTCCTACCGTAGCAGAAACCTTAGAAAAAGTTTTTTTCAAAGTTTTCCATAAAAAAATTTCGTTATTCGCAGCATCTCGAACAGATGCAGGAGTTCACGCAGAAGGACAAGTCGCTACCTTTTCTACTGATCTTTCCATTACAACAGAAACTCTCAAAAATGCATGGAATAATAGGCTGCCTGAGTCAATCTTGATCAAAGAACTCGCGTCAGCCCCAGATAACTATAATCCCCATCATCATATCCTTGAAAAAACTTACGAATACACAATCGCTCTTCAACGGCCCTCCCCGTTTGTAGCTCGTCATCAATGGTTCTATCGTTGGCCGCTTAACATAAAAAAATTAGAAGAAGTCTTGGCTATCTTTATCGGAACCCATGATTTCCGCAGTTTCTGTACCGGCGACGACATGAAAGATACAATACGAACAATTAATAGCATTACCCTACAAAAAATTGATGCAGTAACTTATAAAATAATATTTAAAGGGCCAGGTTTTCTTCGTTATATGATTAGACGCATTGTCGGCGCATCTCTTGAAATTGCTTCACGCCCAAAATTAACCATCGATTATTTAAAAAAAATAAAGGACACATGTAATCCTGAACACACACTCCCTTGTGCACCAGCAAGAGGGCTGCTCCTCAAGTCAATAACCTATAAAAACTAAACAGTAACCTCAATCTTCTTCATCTATTAATTGTAACAACTTTTCAAATGGATCTTGCCATTTTGTACCATCACGCGCTAACTGTGCACGCGCAAATGATTCCTGCGATAAATCCAAAGCATAATCTCGAACACTTTGCAAAAAGAACTTTATATAACACGATAAAAGTCTGTGTCCCGCATGTAAACTTTTTAAATCTAAAGATTTTAAGCCCCTCAATTTATTATAATTTAAGAAAAGAACCTCCCCACAACGCTTAATGCGTGGCAAGCAATTTAAAAAAACATAAATATTCCCATAAGGCAACTTACATAATATTAATTCATTCATCGTAAAAACAAACTGATAAAAAGCTGCATCATAAGAAAGCAAAGCATCATCAGGGAGATCTAATTTATCACCCAATCGGCCTTCTTTATCATAAATTCCCAATAAGTCACATATTGTCTTACCCTCAGCACAATGCTTTAAAAATAAACTTTCCCAAGCCGATCCAAAAATTTTCTGTAATTCATCCCGTAACTCAATAAAATCAAAAAGAGCACTTGCTGGAGAGTTGTCCATTGAATAAAGAAAATAAAAAACAAAAAGAAAACTATACAAAAACTTCATCACACCCCTCCCCTTTTTTCTCACGATATAAAAATTTTAAAATTAAAATAAAGAGTTAAAAATAATAACCATCGCATTAAGTACGTTTGTTATTAAAAACTTAATGAGCAATTTATTGATTATTTTTGCTCATATCAAAAATAATCCAATCTTTCTTTCCTACATCAAGCCAAACATTATGCATTAACTGACGCGTTTCTGAATTAAAATTGAGTTTCAACCCCTTAAAGTTTACATTTTTAAGTGATTCAAAATAACGAAGAAGTTTTTCGCTCGTAACGTCAGAACCTATAATTTTAATAGCTTCAACAAGCAAACTTGCAGAAACATACCCTTCAAAAAGATCCGCATTAATATCCACGCTCGGCATGTACATTTTTAATGTATCACGACATTCTTGGGCAATAGGAGTATCACCATGGGAATTTGGTAAGACTTGCGAAAGAACAGATGACAATCCCCTTGTTTTTAAGAACTCTGTAAAACTATGAGACATAAAACTAACCGCCAAAAGAGCAACATTCATTAATGATTTTATTCCAATCTTTTCAATCAGTTCGGCTGACACTACTTCAATTGAAAAGAACAAAATAGCAGATGGACCAAATTTAATAATTTCTTCAGCTGCTTTATCAAGCTGCAATGAACCAACGGAATGCGAAACTTCTAAAATATCGGTTATCTTATATTTTTCAACGAGCAACTTTTTAGCAGGATCTCGCCCCGCACGTCCATATGCATCATCTTGATAAAAGATAACAAAACGATTTTTTCTTAACGTATTAACACCATAGTCAACTAATGCTTCTGCTTCATCAGCATAAGAAGCACGCAGATTAACAATATTTTTCAAGTTCTCCTGGCGCCCAATTGAAGCACCCGTATAAGGAAATAATATTTTCATGTTTTCTTTACTGGCAAAATCCATCGCTGTTTGTAATGGCCGCGTTCCTAATCCATTTACCAATAAATTAGTTTTAAAGTCATTCTTTAATTTTATAAGCGCATCTAAGGTAAGAGTTTGATTATAGCGATCATCAAGCGCAACTAATCTTAAAAATCTCCCATTAATACCACCATATTCAATGTTTTCCTTATTAAATCTTAACGACAAGCCACGCTTTAAATCTTCTCCAATATTTTTAATAGAGCCACTTAAATCCAAATAAGATCCGAAAATAAATTGATTGCCATGATCCAAGGAAGCTGTTCGTACCACAGGAAGATATTTTTTCTGCTCTTTAAGAAATTCCTTTGCAACTTTTTCTGATTCAAATTTTTGACCTGTTAAAAAATTAAAAAATTCCGCATCAAATTCACCTTTACCATCAAATCGACGATAAAAGTGACTTATAAGCCAATCATAACCATTAGAAGCCATTTCCAAAATACAAAATGAATCGTTATAAAATTTATAAAATTCTTGGGAGACATACGTGGGAGCAGAAAAAATGGTCCACGTTGTAATGCCACATTCTGGGCAACGGAGTGAAAGCCCATTCGTTAAAGTGTAAGCAAAAATTCCTTTGTTAGATTTTACTTGAATTAAAATTTCATTAGTAGGCGCACTCTTCAACTTTTCAAATCCTTCATAAGAAAATAAAACATCTCGCTTCTGCTGATGTTGGTCAATGTAAGAAATCTTAAGCGTCCCCAAAAGATTTTCAAAAAACAGATCTAAATTTGAAACAAATGAAGAAATTCGATGTTTCGGCACCTTTATTTCAAGTTCACGATAGGTATTAAAATTATGCCAATTAAACTGTCTCTCTTGACGCCCCTTCAAGTAAATAATTCTTCCTGGATTAAGAACAATTAATTGAAAAATTATTGAAAGTATCTCTAAATTATACGCAGCAGAACCAATAACATCACCGGTAAAAATCATATAATAATCTGGCATAAGACGTAAATTTTGATCAATAAAATTTTTTCTCTTTAATTCATCTAAACATCTCACAAATGAATGCACGGAACCACACAAATCACCCCAAATTACATATCTATGTTCAGGACGACCAACTATCTCTCCGTTCATATTTTTAAATTCAGCCTGCTCTTTACATGCTTTTTTCATGATCGCTTCAAAATATTGATCAGACCAATCAACTCGAATGCCGATGCCAATCAAACTACGCATAAAATTAAAAAATCTATTTTTTAATTTTAACGAACGTGCATAAGAAGAATAAAAGGTAGGGCTCAACGGATCTGAATAAGCCAAACTGTCTGGTTTCAATTCTTCCTGATGAGTTCGCGTGAATAACAATAAGTCATCTACGGTTGAAAAAGTCGATCGACTTTCAACAAAGGAGCCCAAAATAAAACCAATGAGATAATATAAATTTTTTCTATTCATGTGCAACTCCCTTTTAGACCCTCACGAAAAGTAAAATATAAATTAATGCGATCAATACTACGCTTAAAAAAATGATCAGAAAAAAAGATAAAAAACGTGCAATTTTAACTGGAATTTGCATGGTAATAAAAGGAACAACAAGAGCAATGACCGAAGTAGAAAGAATATATATATATAAAAAATCAGCCACTGTAAGATAGGAAACCTGCGGCGATACCGTTTGAATAACATAGCGATATGCTAAAACCGCAGCAAAATTACCTATGGCGATACTGTAATACTCCCAATTAAATCTTTTTTGCTTCACGCCACTTACTTCATAAATTGGCATGATCGAAATTAAGGAAATATAAAACATAATCAACAAAGGAATAATAATCGTAAAGATAATTCCCAAACTATTTTTTTGTAACTTCAAAATAAAAATCACCTGTGGGTAACTTTCTTCAAGACCACTCAATTTTTCAACAATTGGCGTCTTTCCAAACATCGCATTATATTCTTTGCAACTCCATCCTGGAATCAAAAGATTTTTAGGAACAATAAAGTCAGTTGAAGCAATAGTATAGACCGATTCACCTGAATTTAAAAAAAGATTTGTCAAAATAAAATAGATCCGATGATCATCAAATGGGAACATCTCGTAATCAAGCCTGCTACTAAAACGTAATTTTATGAGATACTTAACCAAAAGCAAATTTCCTCGCGCCTCAACTTTCGGTTCTGATTTTGCTTCTATCGTTCCATTTACAAAAGAAAATTTATTAATACTTTCACTTGAAATACGCGACGGGTCATACTCAAACCACAAAAGACCTTCTACAACAAACTCATTCTCATTCGGATTAACAAGGGGAATTCCTGTAAGAATAAATCCGGTATTAATGGTAGAAAATGTCCGTGATACTTTTGAAAATTCTTGAGGAACGATAAAAACATTTTCAGGCATGGGATCAGTCGTAATTAATCTATTACTATAAAAGAAAATTAAAATCCCAACAAAAAACATTGCTATTAATACAACAACATCATCAAAATAAAAATTTTTCTTAAATAAACTAATACGCATCTTCAACACCCTTCCTCATTTTATTTTTTAGAAACGTATTCAATTTATGTAAATACAGAATAAAATAAAAAGCTACAAAAAAATTAGATTTTAAATATCATTTTATCATTTTATTTGGATAATCAGTTACAATGCCCTGAACGCCAAGCTTCCTTAAATTCTTTACAGACATAACCTTATTAACAGTCCACGCATACACGCGTAAATTACGAGCGGCTGCCCGTTCCATTAATGACGGTGCGATAAGTGCATGCTGCATGATGATTGCTTGTGCGCCAAGTTCTTGAGCTAATAAAGTATAATCAACGGGTAAACGATCAAAAATTATACCAATGGGGATCTGTGGCACCGCTTCATGAAAATCATTCAATTCATAAAAATTAAAGGATGTTACCAAAAAAGTCTCCGGCAACCACCCTTGTTTTAAATAACGACGTAATAATAACGCCACCAACTTTCCCGTCCCCACACCCTTAAGCTCAATGTCAACTCTGCATCGTTTATTAATTGATTGAAGAACTTCATCCAATGTAGAAATTTTATGGTCTTTTTGAACATTTAGTTTTCTTAATTGCGCCAACGTCATGTCAGCGATATGACCCGAACCGTCAGTTAAACGATCGACCGTTTCATCATGAAAAACCACCAAATGGCCTGATTTACATTGGCGAGCATCAAGCTCAATCATATCAACGCCCAACTTAATAGCTTTTTCGAATGACTTTAACGTATTTTCTACTTCAAGCCCATGCGCACCACGATGCCCTATTATGATCAAATCTTTACTCATTTGTCCAGACATAAAAAACGCTCCAAAAACCACAAGCGACACCGTGCTGCGGTCCATTTCCCCCTATCCCTCTATTCACTTTGACCTTACAAAAATAAAAAAAATAAATGCAAGGATTTATCTTTAAAGTTGCAAAAAAACGTTCTTACGCTTAAAATTCTGATAAATGATTAATTAAAAATACTCGCTTAAGGATATTTTTATGACCCCCAAAAAAAGAACGTATCTTCTATCAGGATTATTAATATTAGCTATTACTATTCTTATTACGGTTACACTTGCAAAATGCTCATCTCGCGTAACCGTTGATAATTATAATCCGAGCCGCGATTATGCCGGAATAAAAAACAACCTTAAAGTTGATGAATATTGGCTTTTTGAGGAAGGAATGAATTTTGATATTGATCACATGCTTAATACCAAATCACCTGACAAAAGACCACAATTTTTGGGGAAGCTCACTATTAAAACTATTCTTGAAAACGGAAAATTTGCAGGATTTATTACCTATCATAAAGATGGTTACCATCGTGGACGCATTCAGTTTTTATCGGTCAGTAAAAATTTCCGTGGTAAAGGATATGGAAAAAGATTAATTCGTTATGCGCTCAAAGATTTATTCAATCAAGGATGCACTGAAGTCTATTTAACAACGAGAACTGACAATACTCCAGCTCAAAAAATTTATAAAGATCTCGGTTTTATAGAAACAGGGCGAGATAAAAAATTTGTTAATTTTGCAATTAAAAAATAATCTCATTGAAATCAAGTGAAAAAGCGGCCGTTTCTTTGACCGCTTTTTTATATTTTAATAACGACTAAAGAGAAATTTGGCGCTCTTTTGATGTAGTTCTTAGATGAGTTTTGTGCATAAAATCTTCAATTTGATCACAGTATTCATTAAATAAAATATCGCACTTTTCAAAAGGCTTATTACCATCAAGAACTAAAACTGGAATCATTTCTAACTCAGGTAGCACTTCATGCTTATGAATTAAAAATTCATCATGAACTTTGTCAATTTGCTTGAGATATTTCAAGGTAATATTTTGTTCTCCACTACGCGCACGTTTTTTTACACGCTCGAAGCACGTTTCAGGATCAGTTTTTAAATAAATGAAGCCAAAAGGTAAACGACATTGTCCATGCATTAAAAAATTAAACCATTGTTTATAAATCGACCATTCTATCGCAGACATTCCCCCACTCTGATAACTGTTGTGCGCAAAACAATAATGACCGGAATAAATTGAACGCTCGAGTAGACGATAAGGGTTTAATGCTTGCTGCTCTTTTAAATGCTCTTTGACGCGACATGCCATAGCATAAGTTTCCAGCGAAAAAGCCCATCGTGGAATGTCTTTGTAAAAATTACCTAACAACGATTGGCCAGTATGCTGTTGATGCCACGTATTCACGGGCTCAAATACAACATCTATATCGGTCCCAGCTTTTTTGATTTTTCTGAGCAATGTTGATTTTCCTGCTCCGATATTACCTTCTAGAATATACACGGCCATTCTCCTTACTTAAACACTTGCTATAAGTATAAACGCAATATCAACAAAGATCATCTTTCAATTAAAATTCGCTTAATTAAAGGATTCAGTCTGGCCGTTATCTCGTATTCAATAGTATTCAACAAATGAGCATACTGAGCAGGAGTAACTAAATCACCATCGCCCAAAACAAGAACCTCATCATGTATATTCACCTGTGGAATATCAGTTACATCGAGCGTTGTTAAATTCATTGCCACACGCCCAATAATTGGCACCACTTTTCCTTTAATATTCATAAAACCTCTATTAGAAAGTCTACGATCAAGACCATCATAATAACCGAGGGGAACAATTGCTATTTTACGCATAGAATTCGCAACAAACGTTCTATTATAACCAACTGAACATTGGGGTCTCACCTCCCGTATTTCAATAATCTTTGTTTTTAATGATAAAATGGGTTTTAACGAAAGTTTTTTATCAGGCACATCCAATCCATATAATCCTCCTCCACAACGAACTAACGAGTGATGCGCATTCAAAAAATTTAGGGTGCCAGCGGTATTGGAAATATGAATATATTCAAGATCATTTAATTGAGAAAACAAACAATCAAAACGTTGTAATTGCAATAATGTAAAAGCAGTATCCACATTCTCCGATTCAGCAAAATGCGAACACACCCCAACAATTGAGATATATAAACTCTGTTTTAATAAATAAATAATATTCGGCAATTCATCAGGAGAAAAACCGAGACGATTCATACCAGTATCAACTTTAATATGAACACGAAATTTCTGTTGGTGTTGCTGCGCATATATTATCAGACGCTCTGCAAAAAAACGATTATGCACGACAAGATCAATGTTTTTCTCTGAAACTTCTTGCAATGGCGCATCAAGAATACCCATTAAAATAAGTGGTTTCAAAATGCCTTTTTCGCGCAATAAAAGTGCATCATGTAAGCTGAATACAATAAGCACATCAATAGAACGCGATTCTTGGCACAACTGTGCAATATGCAATAATCCATGCCCATAAGCATTTGATTTAATAACAGCACCCAGCTTTACCTGCACACCAATCTGTTTTTTAATATAATCAGCATTAAAAAAGAATTGCGCTTTATTGAGCGTAATCCAAGAATAAAAATCTTGTGACATCTTAAATAATAATACGCGGCAGTGATGGATTTAATGGCGGCATTACTTCATATTCAATGACGCCCATCTGACGGGCTACGTCCTTAAGACGAATACCATCGTGATCCCCAATAACTAACACCTCATCCCCTTTTTTAATCTGCGGAATATCGGTAATATCCACCGTTGTCATATTCATCCCAACGCGCCCTATAATGGGAACAACATGATTATGAATGACCATCTTACCGGTATTTGATAAACGACGGTCATACCCATCGTAATAACCAACACCAACGATAGCTAAACGCATCGGCTTGGTTGTCTTAAATGTCCGCGCATAACCAATCGGAATTCCAACAGAAACTTCACGAATCATCATGATGCGCGATTTTAATGATAAACATGTTTTAAGAGAAAACCCGGGTAAAATAGTTTTAGCATGCTCATAAAAACGCTCATCTTTATATGATCCATACAACGCACCACCGCAACGAACCATCGTTCCTCGCGCCTCAGGAAAACGCAACGTTGCAGCTGTATTAGCTAAATGAATAAACGGAATTGTGATTTTTCGCTCTTTAACTTTCTCGCAAACCCATTGCATACGACTAATCTGTTCAAAAGTAAAAGAAGTGTCTTGCGCATCAGACTCAGCAAAATGCGTATACATACCAGTAACAGAAATAAAAGGATTTTGTACAAGATAATCAATAACAGCAATAGTTTCTTCAGGTAAAAATCCCAAACGAACCAATCCCGTATCAACCTTTATTTGAACATTAACCTTTTTTTTGAGCGATCGTGCCAATGTAGAAATATCTTCAGCGATGTGCCAATCATATACAACTAAATCAATATTATGGTTAATTCCCTCGACAAGGGAAAGATCATATCCACCCAAAACAACAATAGGCTTTCTTATTCCCTTATTTCTTAAACGAATAGCATCACTTAACAAAAAAACAGCCATGTAATTAATAAAAGGAGAAGCCTCACACAATGAACCAGCCTCAAGTAATCCATGGCCATATGCATTTGACTTTAAAACAACCGCAATATTACGATTTAATCCAACAAGCTTTTTAAGCCAATATGCATTTGAAAAAAATCGACATTTATCTATCTCTAACCAACAGGTATGATTATGCACCTTCGTTAATGAAGGATACAAAAATGGCCCAGTTTTAACCGGGCCATTTTCTATTTCTTGTGAAAAGTTATGCACTTTTTGCAACATTAATTTTAGTTCCTTTCTTTTGTGGAACACGAGGAAGTTTTAATTCAAGAACACCATCTTCATAATTAGCAACCATATTTTTCAAATCACAAACCTCAGCAGGAAGTGATTGTATTTTTGAACCAATTGAAGAAGCAAATGAATGAGTAGCCCGCACCGAAGAATCCTTCCCCTTATTTTCTACTTGCTGCTCATCCTTACTTGTCTGTTCAAAAGATACGCCAAACATACGATCTTTTACATAAAACTTTGCTTCACCATTTCTTAGAGGAACGATACCATTCAAGGAATTAGGAAATGCATCAATAACTATTTTATCGGGATCTAATTCACCAAGATACAATTTTATGATCACAAACTCATTATTCGCTGTCATTTCTATTTTATTGTTAACAACAGCCTTTCCATGGTCAGACTTTTTTTCTTCAACAGCTTTTTTAGATAAACTTTTATACTCTGGAAAATTATTCATGTATTTTTCAACAACTTCAAACCTTTTATTAAAACTGTCCATTAATTCTTTTATCTCTTTAAAAACAGTATCAGCCTTTGCTGAAAGATGTGCGCCCGGTATTAAAAGGGCGCTCAAAAGAAGTTTACGCATAGCATTCCCTTTATATTATTATTATAAATACCTCTTTAACTATACCACAAAAAAGCAACGTGAAAAGTACATTTACCTGATTTGCCTTCTTGTAAATCACAAAAATTTCTTCACGGCAAGATTTAATCTTTTTTATTTGTAAAAAAAAGTTATAATAAAAATATGAAACAAAAAACTGTAGAAATCGTTTATGGTGTTCATCCTATTCTCGAACTCCTTAAAGCGAAAAAACGTAAAATTACCACTCTTTATGTCCTTCAACCGGAACCAAAAACTTTTAAGCAAATTAAGGCATGCCTTCCTGTCTATCCCATAAAAATTAATTACAAGTCTCGACAAGAGTTAACACAATTAAGTGGAACCCCGGATCACCAAGGAATAGTTGCACTAGCCTCTCCCTTTCAAACAAGAAAAAAAACATTTGATCCAAAATTGCAACCGTTTATTATTTTGCTCGATGGCATACAAGATCCACGAAATCTTGGCGCCATTTTACGTTCGACCTATTGCACTGGCTTTCAGGGAGTCATCCTAACACAAAAGGGAACGGCCCCTCTTAACGCTGTTGTTTTGAAAGCCGCTGCCGGATTGGCAGAACATCTAGAAATTGCTGTTGCACCGTCAGCAGGGGCAGCTTTGCAACAACTCAAACAAGATGGTTATCATATCTATATTTCCGCTTTAGAAAAAAATGCACACGATGCAACCAAAATAATATATGAAAAACCACTCTGTTTAGTTATTGGCAGTGAAGGCACCGGCGTCTCAAAAGATATCTTAAATAAAGGGCAAACGGTTATCGTGCCACAACGCACGAGTGATATTTCTTATAATGCATCAGTTGCCGCAGGAATATTAATGTTCCTCGTTGCACACCAATGTAAAATTTTATCTTAAAAGAATATGGGTTTTATTTTTAGCCTTCCTATCTCCTCACATTCACAACATTTCTCTTATTTCTTAACTGTTGCTTTAAATTATTGACTTCTCAAAGAAAAAAAAGGTAGTAATAAAACGAGGCGCAATATACTTTTTTGAGGGGGGCACATGATCAAACGAGGATTGCAACTACTTACCTTTATACTGATAGCCATAAGCACATATTATGGCCTTATTCTTATTTATAAAAAAGCAATATGGCACAGCTATATCATCGTCGACTGCCCTTCATCTATTAATCAACAAACCTTGGAAAAAATTGTGTATCTTTGTGAACAGAAAGCAACACTAAAAAATAATAGTTGGCATAAAGAATTAAAAGAAAAATTTCCTATCATAAAAAATATTCAATTAAAAAAAGACAATAAAAATATACTTACTGTTTTTATTGAACCACATACATGTAAAGTTTTATTGAATAACCAAATCTGCATTTCACCAAGTGGTGCACAATATCCATTAGAACAATTTGATCAAAATTCTATTAACGCGCCACATATCATCTCTGAAAAATTAGAAACATCTCAAGAATTTAAAAATTTTCTCACAGAAATCACTTCAGATATTTTAGAAGAACATGAGATAAGCTGGCATTCACCATATAAAATTTATCTCAAACCGAAAAATGAAAAATATTTTATCTTAATACGATCTGACCATATTCCCAATAGAGCACTATTAAAAATTATTCGACATGTTGCTCAACAACACATAATAAAAAATATGATTTTAGACACTCGTTTTAATAATCAAATAATAGTTTTCATAAATAGGGGGGGAAAAGATGGCAAAGGTATTTTCAGATAACACGGTGGTCTCTATTGATATTGGAACTACCAAAATTTGTGTTATCGTTGCCAACAAAAAAACAGATGGAACAATAGAAATAAAAGGAATCGGAAGAACACCATCGTATGGTTTAAAAAAGGGAATCGTTGTTGATATTAATAAAACGGTAGAATCGCTCAAAGCAGCTATCCAAGAAGCAGAGCTTGTTTCAGGTCAATCTATTGAAAACGCCACTATCGGTGTATCGGGAAGTCACATCAAAGCATTTAATTCTCACGGCGCCGTTCCCATTAAAAAAAAGGATGTCAGAGACCAGGACATTGCACACGTACTTGAAGCAGCTAAAGCAATCGCCATACCAGAAGGACAACAAATTTTACATGTATTGCCTCAATATTTTTCAATTGATGGACAAGGACAAATTCTGCAACCACTTGGCATGGCCGGCATTAGACTTGAAGCTCAAGTTCATATCATCACTGGCTCAATAGCTTCGGTACAAAATTTAATTACGTGCTGTCAAATGGCAGGCATCAAAGTAATTGATGTCGTACTTGAACAACTTGCCTCAGCACAATCAGTTTTATCTACTGATGAACGAGAACTTGGTGTGGGAGTTTTAGATATTGGAGGAGGAACCTCTGATTTTGCAATCTATCAACATGGCAGTATTCGTCATGCAATGGTCTTACCAATTGCCGGAAATCATTTCACCAATGATCTTGCTATTGGATTACAAACAACATTAACTGAGGCCGAACGCATTAAATGTTCATATGGCATGATAACTCATGTGCAAGATGAACTGATTGCCATAAAAAAAGTTCACGGTTTAGAAACAAAAATGACACAACAAACACAACTTGCGCACATCCTTAAACCGCGTGCAAAAGAACTTATGTACTTTATAAAAGGCGAAATTGAACGTTATCATTTACAAAAATTAATGACCACCGGCATTGTTCTCACTGGTGGCGGAGCACTCTTAGCCGGCATGCTTGAAACTGCGGAAGAAATTCTCAAAATACCGGTACGATTAGGTGTTCCAAAAACAGGACAAACATTACTAGAATCACTAGATAACCCTGTTTATGCAACCGGTTATGGTCTCATTTTACACGCCTTCAATAACAAACGAGATCGTACGTTTGATTTCAGCAAAGATCATGCGGTAAGTCGCTTATTATTCCGCATGAAATCATGGATATCAGATTTCTTTTAAATGAATAAAGGAGAAAAAATGATCGCATTCGATGAAACAATTTTGGCAGCAAACATAACGGCAAAAATTAAAGTTCTTGGTGTTGGTGGCGCTGGAAATAATACCGTCAACAGTATGTTAAAAAAAGAATATGATTCTAATATTGAATTTATTGTCGCAAATACTGATGCGCAAGCATTAAACACTTCTCCCGCCAAGAAAAAAATTCAATTAGGTATCAAATTAACCAAAGGACTCGGCTCAGGTGCCAACCCAGACATTGGCAGAAGAGCAGCAGAAGAAGATCTTGATAAAATACTTGAAGCAGTTGATGAAGCAGAAATAGTTTTTCTTGCCGCCGGCATGGGAGGTGGAACCGGTTCAGGAGCTTTGCCCGTTATTGCAAAAACATTGCGCGAACATAATATTTTAACTATCGCTGTTGTTACCAAACCATTTGTATTTGAAGGAAAACGTCGCGAAAAAATTGCGCTTGAAGCAATTAAAGAATTACAAAAAAATGTTGATACGTTAATCGTTATCCCCAATCAAAAATTACTTGACCTCGTTGGTGAAGATATTCCAATGGTCGATGCATTTGAAATGGTTAATGATATTCTTCACCAGTCAGTCAAAGGTATCTCATATATCATCACCAAATCAGGGCATATTAATGTTGATTTTGCAGATCTTAAAGTCATTATGAAAGATATGGGCCGCGCTGTCATGGGAACTGGACACGCAGCTGGGTCTAATCGTGCAATTCACGCTACCCGTGAAGCAATTTCATCACCGCTTCTTGAAAATATGAGCATTACAGGTGCCCGTGGAATTCTTATCAATATTAGTGGTGGTCCAAGCCTCAGCCTGCAAGAAATCAATGAAGCTGCTTCAGTGATTTACGAACAAGCTGATGAGAATGCAAATATCATTTTAGGCTCCGTTATTGACCAGAATATGAACGATGAAGTAATTGTTACCGTCATCGCTACCGGATGTGATAATGGCTGCGGAAAAGAAGCGCCAATTGAAGAAATAAAAGAAATCGCTAAACCAATAGAAGAACCAATTAAAGCAAGTGTCCGAGACACCGAACCAGAAGAAACGGTACAAAAAATTGCAAGCAAACAAAACTCATTTGACTCAATCGATCTTTCAAACCTTGATGTTCCAACATTTTTACGTAATGAATTAGAAGAAGACAATAAGGCGCAGGAGTAACAACTCCGCGCCTTTCTCTAACCAATTAACCAATTTATTTTTTCCATTTGATCAAAAACAATGATACATAAGTAATTTTTATTTATACGGAAATTTAGAATGAAAAGACAAATGAGAAGCCCCATTTATCAGCCAAAATTGCGCGACATCCTTTAAACGCTTTACGATAGAAGAAAATAATTGAGGGCGTAAGTCGTGCGTCTTCTGCGAAATCAAAACCAAAATCATAAGACAAATCAACGCCAAATTGATGAATTGTCCACTGTTTTAAACTCTCAGCAGAATTAGCAATCGTACTAATATAATCATTCGTACAGATCGTTAAAATATTATTTCCCTGTTTTTGAAATTGATAATTAACATCAAAAGAAAATCCACGAATAATATTATTGGCGCCTAGATATAAACGATATCTTTGCAAAAAACCCCAGTCAATATGTGCAGATGTCTTTGCAAGCAAAAGCAATTCTGTTTGATCATAGGAAGTCTTAACCCTTCTTAACCGTGTATCACCCATTAACTGCGTAAAGTTCAGATCAACGCCACCACAAAAATGATGCTTCCACACAAGATTCAAACTGCCACCAAACAAAATCCCCGGTGAACCATCATAACCAAAGGGTAATGCAAATAATCTATCTTCATCCTGTGTTTTTCCCGTCGGCAAAGAAAGTCCCAAATAAAGTGAAAGGAGAACATTGGTCAAAATTGGTTTTGATTGCGGAAAATCCTGCTCCCAACGCAAAACAGCAGAAACATCACCAATGCCCGTTCTCTTCCAGCCCGAACAGATATCAGGACCACCTAAATTACATACATTTTGTGCAAGATTACCAGTCAACAGATCCTTTGTTAGCAAATCTGCTTCAGTCTGTTCTTTTGTACAATCACACCATTTTACATTATTCAATTGCATACGAACAAAAGGAAAAAATAGGCCAAGGGAAAAACCATGGGGCAACCAATACTTTCCCGAAATCCCAAACTCAGCCATGTGAAAATGTGCCGATGGAATTAAATGGCCTCGCACCCCATCATCCGAAATACCATTCAATTCAGCTGCCAGTTGACCAATCGTCGAATTTGGATCAAATCCTTGAACCATTGCCAACGCATTTTGATCGCATTGCCAAATTTGTAAAACATTACAAATTTTTGTGTGATCCCATCGCACCCCACGTTCATGAAAAGAACTTGCACCGTAAACATCAATCTGAAAAGTCCCTTTACTCTTAGGCTCATTCGTCCATAAATAACGATCATAGGGTTTAATAAAATCCAGAGCAAGTGTCGCACATAACGATTGGCCACTTATCAACAACAATGTTCCTAAAAAAAATCGTGCATATCTGAACATATGCGTTGTTCCTTTTTTAAAAAATTTTTTATTCATTAACTCGTAATCCAAAACTTCCATTCAATAGCCATGCCCCTGAAGAACTCAAACGAACAACTCTTCCTAATGATCCCACCGTACCCATCAATGCATCGATATTTTTATCAGGAGTGTTTGAAAACATCGTTGAGCCTACAATGGTATTAGGAGACATCGCAAAAAGGCCCATCGCTCTTCCGCAGATTGCCGGCCTTGTTGAAAAGCGTACTGAACCATCATCAGTATAACTTGTACGCATCTGACCAAAACTCGCAAAATATGTATCAGTACCTTCTACAAATAAATCACTAATATTTCTAAATGACGTATCTGATATTGAGCTACCTTCATTAATGTAAAAACGATAAATACGTGCTTGATCAAAACCCCAATATGATGACAAACCATACACTTGACCACCATTTGCAAGACCACTATTTAAATTGGTGGAAGAGGCTGAAAACGATAATGCGTAAAGAGGGCCCGCACTCTCATTAAGTGCAACGTTTTCCCAGTATGGCGATTCAGCCTTCACGCTCGAGCCATTAGCAATGCGATATAAACCCTTACTCGTTGCTAACAGGGCTAATTTGTCACTAATAATTAAATCTGAAAAACTTGCATTTGAATTTCCGCACAAACTTGATGCAGTAGCAATGGTTGTTTTTTGAATACTACCCGTAGCAAATGATGCGGTGTTAATAATTACGCGATCTAACGTTTTGTTGGTTAAAATATACAAAAATTGACCATCACCAACTATTTTTTGCACAAATTTATAACTACCAATTTTCTTAAAAGTAAAACCGGCTGGTAATGCACTTGGCAAAAACCCTTGACCACTTGCATTAGACAATACAGCAGCACCACCAGCGCCACCAACCGCAATCCACGAATAGATTGAATTGGAAAAAATAGTATTAGTTACCAAGGGACCCAATCCTACCAACGAACCTCCCGAAATGACAAATGTGCGCCCAGAACCAGAAGGAAATGATCCATCAGTACTTGATGCTAAGTCGGTGGAAAAATCACCAGTATAAGGCTTGATCGTTCCAGTTGCTTCACTATTATCACCAGTTTCTACAAACATGCATTTTTCATAACCGGAAAGAAGTATTGTTGTTGTGCCAGTTAGGCCAGAATTTGGAAGTCCTACAGCATTCGCATTCGCATCAAATTCAGCCATCGCACTTGCACCACCCCAAACCTCTGGGAATTGACGCGTTATTAAACTAACTAAGCCAACATGCGCATCGCTTGTCGTGCCTCCCAAAAGGCCATCCTCAGCCCCTGCACCCCAGAGCGTTTTTTTTACCGTATTAACGTTACTATCATCAGCCCCAGTTACATACCAAAAATCACCATTTGAGGCATCTAACATTGCACCATAACTCCGATCATCTGATCCACCAACGCGCTGCCAGGGCGTCCACGCTGCAATTCTTCCCAGGTGATCAAAAATTGCTTGCGAATGATAAATACCAGGCTGCTGTGCTTGCGATGATCCTGCATCATAATCATAATCAGCTGCAATGGATACATAAACTGAATCATCGCGAACGAACATATCTTTTATGGTTGCATTACCAGACATAATTAACGGAACAGGACCAGCGCCAACCTGCGCAGCCTGATCACTTGTAGTAAACAATTGAGAAACTGATTCCGCCGGCGATCTAAATGCACGTAAACGCAACCGCCTTGTTTTCTCATTATAATCATCAACCGGATTACTCGTTACATTTGCAGCAATGCCGTGATTATCATCTTTCTGCCACGCATTTGTTTCATCACCCGGCGCACGTAAATTTGTCAATGGAATTGCATAAACTAAATTTGCTGTTTCACCAATGGCACCATTGCCTCCATTCACAATTAAATAATTTAAACGGGTCGTTGTTTGCATCGTACGAACTTTATGGACAAATGCAGTTCCACCTGTTTTTGTGGCAATAATATTCGTATTGCTTCCCGCAGTTACCACCGCATCAGGAATTATCTTTTGAAATTTTAATTTTCCATTTTCAAATCGTCCTACAACAATTGATCGAGCACCATCAGTCGCGCCTGCCGCCGCAGTTACGGATACCGCAAGATACAGTCTCTGTAAATAACTATCCCAATGCATATCGATGTAAGGAGCGACCGTATTTAAAATTGTTGCATCACTGCCAACTTTCAATGCTGATAAAGAACCATTAAACGAAATAGCCTGATTTCCCTCTTCGCCACTAGAAAGATTTTGCATCTTTAAGTTATAACCACCTTGAGATTTGGTTAAATATGCAGCAATAAGACCGCTATTCCCCGCACCAAAGGCTGAACTTCCATTTGGGGTAACGGCGCCAATAACAACATCTTGTCCCCCCGGAACACGAAAAGACGTCATTCCCGCAATATAATCAGCCGGAGCACCAGCTGCGTCTTGAGGAATATCACTCTGAACTACTTCAACGTTTGTCTCGGTTGGCTTGGTTCTATCAGGAAGCTCTACCAAAAAATAATTAAAACGTTCTTGCTGTGCAACGGGAGCAGAAATATTTTCTTTATCAATCACGGTAAAATATAAAAGTTTATCATTCTGATTACGACACGAAGATAAAAATTTAATTTTTTGACCCGTTAATGGATTGCTCTGTTTTTCTTGATTATTTAAGGTTGCCGATGCTACCCCCACGGGAATAAATTGCGCAGCGGCACCAGAATAGACAGCAATTGAAAAAGTATTTCCCACTTGCTCCTCGCCAGCACCGGTCACAACAGTGGCCAATACTTGATTCGCCCCCGTAGGAAAAACGACAGGCCCAACCGAAAAATTAAAAGTTGTCGTTGCAGAAGAAGCATTCCCCGGTATCACACGTGAAGCAAAAAGAGATGCTGTTGAAAAAAACAAAAAACAAATTAATCGAGCAAACACACGATTCGCATTCATAAAAAATCCCCAGAGAAATTCGAATATAAACAGCGCCAAATCAAGATATCAATAAACGTTATTAATTGTATAACACTTTACAGATAAATCAAAATGAATAAGCTTATAAAAACACAGTCAGAAAAATTACGTTTTATTTTTTATTTAAATTGATCAAATAAAAATTATGCATGCAAAAATATTTTCAGCAACCACCATTGGCGTTGATGCCAAAGAAGTGCAGGTCGAAGTCGATATCGCCCTTGGACTCATTAATTTTTTCATCGTTGGCTTACCTGATATGGCAATAAAAGAGAGTCGACAACGAATTTCAACAGCTCTCAAAAATAGCGGCATTCGATTACCTGATCGTAAAATTACGGTTAATCTTGCTCCTGCAGATTTAAAAAAAGAAGGAACGCTGTTCGATCTCCCTATTGCAGTAGGTATTTTACAAGCAACCGGTCTTATTAATTTAGAAAAAAATTTTATCGAAGATACACTATTTCTTGGTGAATTATCTCTCGATGGCACCGTACGCCCCATCAAGGGAGCCCTTGCAATCACCTTTGATTCAAAAGAATATCTCAACAAAAAACGTATTGTTCTCCCAAAAGAAAACACGCAAGAAGCCTCTTTAATTACTGATATTGAAATCATCGGCATTAAGACCTTAACTGAATTTATTGCTTATGCGCGCAAGGAAAGAAACATTATACCAACGCCGTCAACATGGCATCATTTAGTTCAGCAAAAACAACAATATCTCATTGATTTTTCTCAGGTCAAAGGTCAAAAACAAGCAAAACGCGCATTACAAATTGCTGCAGCAGGAAGGCACAATATTCTCTTTATTGGCTCGCCCGGCGCGGGAAAAACCATGCTCGCTCAAAGACTGCCTACTATTATGCCACCACTCACATTCAAAGAAATCCTTGAAACAAGTAAAATTTATTCAATAACGGGCAAATTAAGCAATCAACAAGCTCTTATTTATCAACGGCCTTTTCGAGCACCCCATCACACGATCTCGGAGGCAGGACTCGTCGGCGGCGGAACATACCCGCAACCTGGTGAAATCAGCCTAGCCCATAATGGCATTCTTTTTCTGGACGAATTAACTGAATTTAAACGACACACTCTCGAAGTTTTACGCCAACCCCTTGAAAACAAAAACGTTTCAATCGCCCGAGCAAATCAGACAATCACCTTTCCTGCATCAATATTATTAGTTGCAGCCCTCAATCCATGCCCTTGCGGCTTTTTAGGAGACAAGAAGCGTCCTTGCACTTGCAAACAAAATGATATTTATCGCTACTTACAAAAACTTTCCGGACCCTTACTTGATCGCATAGATCTACAAATTCATGTACAAGCTATCGATTACGATGATATCAAAAAGCAACCATCTGAAAATTCTTCTGAAAAACTCTATAACCAGATAAAAATAGCTCTTGAACAACAAGAAAAACGATTTGGCCCCCATCGCTTTAACAATAGCATGACAACCGATGAGGTTGAAAAATATTGTATTTTGGAAGATGCAGCCGAAAATGCCCTCAAACAAGCATTTGAACGACTTAGTCTGAGCATGCGAGGATACCACAAAATACTTAAAATAGGCCGCACCATCGCTGATTTAGATCAAAAAGAGACTATTTCATTGTCCCACATACAGGAAGCGATCACCTATCGATCACTTGAAAACACTCTTGATAAGCTTAAAACCCAATAAAAACTTGACAGTTTGAAATTTTCTGATATCATTAAAGCATCGGAGGTTATCCTTTAATGAAGAAAATTTTAGCAATTATTTTTGCATGCTTATCAATTTTTACTATTAAGTCTGAATATCTTGTTTATAAGAAAGTAGGCGATTCAATAAAATTACCTACACACGATGAACATGAAAAAGAGATTTATCCCACATTGATGAAATACCAATTTCCAATGTGTACAAATCCATTAAATAATGTTCACCCAGAAGAAATTGATGCCTCAGAACGAGACTTTCTAGAATATAAACTAAAAATATTCAATCATTCATATTGCGTTGCGTTTGTTCCTACAGTTCTTTATGAACTATTTATTCTCGAAAAATATACCGATAGAACACTTGATTTATGGGCTGAATCAATCATTGAGTTTTTTTTAAAACACCTCAAAGAAGAAACCGATATCACCGTTGAAGATTTTAATGATCAAATGAAAAAAAGCTTTCATCCACTCACAACAATATTGTCTGATGAAGAATTCAAAAATATAAAAGTTGCACTTGCTAACAAGGCGGTGGTTTTTAATTTTTATAACGATGAAGGTGATAAAAAAGAACAATATGAACTTATTAATAAAATTTATACCGAAATTCTCTTGCCGCATTTGCATATTTTATCCCAAATGGGAGCGTTACATGGAGGAATGAATGCACTTGGAGATTTTAGAAGCTCTGCACACAGAAGAAGCCCTCTAACCACCAGTCTTCCTCGACCACTCAAAACGATAACTCAAATCTATAACGATCAAGAACTTTATAAAGATGCATTATTACTTAACCGCCATAAAAATGTAGCTGATGGCCATTATGCAATAAACAAAGAATTAGGCGCTCTCATTGTTAACTATCTTGATAAGAGCGGGGATAAACTTCAGCTGCCCTTTTTAGGCGCAAAAAAAACTCTAAAATTAATTAGAAAAAAAATAGCAAACAATTTAAAAAACCCAAAACACCATATTATCATTAGTAGCCACAGCCTCGACTCAATTGAAGAAAAAGCTGAATACACACCAACAAGCCATGATCCACGTTCTTTCTGGTTTGTTCGCAAACCGTACGAATCAATACATGTACGCACCCCCTACCATATTCTTGAAGATTTAAATACCAAGCAAGCGAAGCTTTTACTGAATGCAACACTTGAATCAGAATATTCCTCTGAAAAAAATGACGATTTCAATATTTACCGCGCTGAAAAAATATTCACTTTAGACGACAAAAAATACATTCTCATGCCCTATAAAGACAAAAGACCACACTCCCTCTCTTTTGGTGTAAGCTTATTTGCAGGATTTGGCGGAGACCGTGGCGCTACAACTTTTTATTTAAGCAAAAATCGCAATATATGCATCACACTTGCAATCCCCAAGCGGGATTATCATAAAGACTTTGTACAAGATGACAATGTCATTTTTATTCCTCCTTATAACACAATTGTAGAACTCGCAGGAGGAGTTGGAGAACTTTTTCATGCACGAAGTAAATTGCCAAACGTAGAGCACGACTACCATATTTCAGGAATTTGCCACAAATCAAATGACGCAATAGAAGATCTTTATGTTCACAAAGACGACAAAGAGGGTATTCTTTCAAAACTTTCAACACTGTTCAAAAACAAGCTCACATTCCTTAAAAGTTCTGATTCTATTTCCCTGCGCGACCAAGAAATTGAAGAAGAACTGCACGTAGGAAGAACTCCCTCTTCATTTTAATTTATTTTTAAAAGCCGAAAAAAAGTTATTTTAAAAATAAAAAATTCCAAATTGCGGTTGACAAGTTGTCAAAAGAGCCTTAGTATATATGATGTAAGCCGCGGGGTGGAGCAGTCAGGTAGCTCGTTGGGCTCATAACCCAGAGGTCGTTGGTTCGAATCCAACCCCCGCAACCAAAAACTCTTTTTTATGAATAACAGCCTTTTGGCTGTATTTTTTTTATAATCTATTGAATACACACATAATCTGTTTTAAATTTGAAAGGATTATAAATTTTTAGCAAAAAGAGAGGAGCTCCCATCGCACAAGAAAAAGCAGGTTTACTCAAAGAACGTTACTACCATTTTTTTTACTATTTATTTAATTTTAAAAAATTTAAGTGCTTGATCCCCATAAATTTTGATGAGCCCTGGTGGAAACTGCTCGCCAATCAAAAAACAAGGCTTCTTTTAATTATTATTCCACAACTTATCCGTCGCGTTTTTGGCACCCTAACACCTATTTTTTTGAGTAAAATCTTCGAAACCTTACGCTTTGATTATCTTTTATATTTTACAATAATATGGGGCGTCTTACTTATTTTTGATTACTTTTCAGACTTCAGCTTCGCTCAGCTTTTTTTAAGCATGCAAAGCATTCAATACTATGCAAACCAATTGCTTATTAAAATTGATCCAATTTTTCACTCAACGCGCGCAACCGGCAAAATAATAGCAAAAATTGACCGCGCACAAGATTCGTATCAGCAAATTATTGAAATCGGCATCCACGATCTCTTGTTTATGCTCGCCGGAACCATTACGGCTTTGATTGCTGTTATTCAAGCTAATATTAATTTAGGCTTAATCGCCACTGGTCTGGTTATTCTTCTTCTCGCCTTTGGTATTTACAGCTATATTTTAAATAATCAAGCATTTATCGCAAAAACAATAGAAGCAGAAGACCGCGTCAAAAATGTCGGCATAGAAAATTTAGCACAAATTACCTTAATTCGTTCAACCTTTGCAGGCAACGAAGCAAATCGACGCCTGAGACAAGTTACCAATAAAAGCATCTTTGTTGAACGTGCGGCATGGTGCTCTTTTTACCTCATGAACACCATTATGCGTATTCTTTACCTCATTATCCTTTTCATCGTCTGCGCTATCATGCTTAAAGATGCAACGCAAGGATCAATAACTACTATCAGTGCAATCGGTTTAATCATTACATTCTTCCGTGGCACGTACGATATCACCAAAGTCGGGCGCCGCGTCTATTGGTTTGTAACCCACATTGATCGCATTAAGGATCTATTTGCCTTTCTACAATCCTTTGGCAAACAGACTTTTCCTGTACTTGGTGAGCATCGCTTTGAATTGCCTCTCAATAAAAAAGTCAGCACCACCATCGAAGCACGAAAACTCAAGTTTAGATACAATGTTAATGCTCAAATTTTTAATGACCACTCACTACTTCTTACTGTCCCTTACACACAAAAAAATAAACTTTATGGCATCATTGGCCCATCGGGTGTCGGAAAAACAACATTACTCTCCATTCTGGGTGGTCAATTAAAACCTCAAGAAGGCTCCGTCATGTTAAATGGCATTGATATCTACGCAATTGACGATTATGCCCGCCGAACACTGATTACCATTCAAAACCAAACAGCTACAACCATGCGCGGAAGCGTTCGCTACAACCTTTTATTCGGGATGCCACACGAAAAGTTAATTTATTCCGACAAAGAATTGAAAGAAGTTCTTAAAAAAGTCGGTCTTTGGAAAATTTTTAACGATAAAGAAGGTCTTGATACATTCATTGGCGAAGGAGGCTTTACCCTTTCCGGTGGTCAACGACAAAGATTTAATTTCGCAAGTGTTTATCTGCGCGCCAAATATTACGAGTCAATTCTTATTTTAATGGATGAACCAACAAGCAGTCTTGATGAAGTAAGCGAAACAGCTATTACCAATATGATTGGTGAACTTGCAAACAAGGCTGCAACATTTGTTATTGCACACCGATTACACACTATCAAAGATGCATCAGGACTTCTTGATATTTCTTTGACCAAAGAAACTAAAAAAATGAGATTTTACCCCCCAGACGTTCTTAAAGAAAAATCAAAATATTATCAAGCACTTCTTAAGGGTGAAATTACGATAATCGATTAAAAAATCATCAAAGAATTAATTTCTTTAAAAAGTGCGTTATAATAACGTTAAAAATTTCAATACGGTCGCCATGTTAAGGCGACATGGTGGCTGCATAATAACCTTAATTAAGTTAAGATTAATGAATAAATTTTCGATAAAATTTTATGATAAAAAAAACTGCGTAAATCCAACTGATATAAAAAATAAACTCTTTAGCCATGACAATATTCCGGTAATATTTCAACATCAAGTTCATGGAAACATGGGACTAGCGATAACAAAGGAAAACTTAGGTCAATATCAACCATGTTTAACTTATGACAGTGATTATCTAATTACAAATCTTTCTCAAATTGGCATTGGTGTTTTAACCGCAGATTGCCTGCCAATCATTCTGGTTGATACAAAAAATGATTCTATCGGTGTTGTTCATGCCGGATGGCGTGGAACCGTTGAAAGAATTATTCTCAATACAATCACTCATATGAACCAAATATTTAAAACAACACCACAAGATTTGCGCATCTTTTTTGGTCCATGTGCTTTATCGTGCTGCTATGAAATAAGTGAGCCCTTTATAAATCAACTGCCAGCATGGGCAACGGCAGCTCTAAAAAATAATTGCTTTAACCTCACTCTTTGCAACGAATTACTTCTCAAAGAGTTGGGAATAACACATAAACAAATCGATAAATCATATAATGAATGCACCATATGTAATGATCGATTTTGTTCTTACAGAAAAAAGCCTGGTGATTATACTCGCCAGATGAGTATAATTTGGTTAAACTAATGCGAGTAGTAGTGTGGGACCTAGTTATATTGATTAACTGGCAAGAAGGGAGCTATAGGAAAATTTATGATTACATTTTTAAGAAAAATATTCGGCAGCGCAAATGAACGTGAGCTCAAACGTTTGATGCCAATCGTAAAAAAAATAAATGAACTTGAACCTTCAATGCAAGCTTTACCAGATGAAAAATTATCTGCAAAAACACTCGAATTCAAAGAACGTCTTGCAAAAGGCGAATCTTTAGATGATCTTTTGCCTGAAGCATATGCCGTTGTACGTGAAGCCTCAAAACGTAAACTTGGCATGCGTCCATTTGATGTTCAATTAATGGGCGCAATTGTCCTTCACCAAGGAAAAATAGCTGAAATGAAAACGGGTGAAGGAAAAACGCTTGTCGCAACAATGCCGCTCTATCTCAATTCCTTAACAGGCAAAAGTACACACCTGGTAACGGTTAACGATTACCTTGCAAAACGTGACTCAGAATGGAATGCTCCTATCTATAATTTTCTTGGCACCGAAGTTGCATGCCTTCAAAATTACATGGAAGATGAAGAGCGCAAAAAAGTTTATGCTGCAGATATTCTTTATGGAACTAATAACGAGTTCGGCTTCGATTATTTACGCGACAACATGAAATTCAGACTTGAAGACTATGTTCAACGTGATTTAAACTATGCAATCGTTGACGAGGTTGACTCGATCTTAATCGATGAAGCTCGTACACCATTAATCATTTCAGGCCCAACAGACGAAGAAAGCGAACTTTACGAAAAAGCTGATCGAGCAGTAAAAAATTTTAAAAAGGGCGAAGATTTTGAAGTTGATGAAAAAGCACGATCAGTACAGCTTACTGAAAATGGTGTCGATAAAATAGAACCGTTCTTCCAAATAAAAAATCTTTACGACCCAACCAATTTAGAAATTTTGCACCATGTGACACAAGCAATGAAAGCGCACGCACTCTTCAAGCGCGATGTTGATTATATGGTTCGCGACGGCCAGGTTCTTATCGTCGATGAATTCACCGGACGCGTTCTCCCAGGAAGACGCTATAGTGATGGCTTACATCAAGCATTAGAGGCAAAAGAAGGTGTAAAAGTTGAAAAAGAAAGCCAAACACTTGCCTCAATTACCTTGCAAAATTATTTCCGCCTTTACAAAAAACTTGCAGGTATGACCGGCACAGCAATGACCGAAGCCGAAGAATTTCATAAAATTTATGGACTCGATGTTGTATCCATTCCAACAAATATGGCTATGATCCGCGATGACAAACCGGACCTCATTTTCTTAGGCAAAGAAGGCAAATACAAAGAAGTCGTTAAGGATATTCAAGAACGACACAAAAAAGGACAACCAGTTTTAATTGGCACGATCGCCGTTGAAACTTCAGAGCTTTTAAGCAAAATTTTGAAAATGCATGGTGTTCCACATGAGGTGTTAAATGCAAAACATCATGAACGAGAAGCTGAAATCATAAAATATGCAGGCCATCCGGGACATGTAACAATTGCAACAAATATGGCAGGACGCGGCACGGATATCAAGTTAACGCCTGAGTCCAAAAAAGCGGGCGGTTTGTACATTCTTGGAACAGAACGACACGAAAGTCGACGCATCGACAACCAATTGCGTGGCCGCTCCGGTCGCCAAGGGGATCCAGGAGAATCACGTTTTTATCTATCACTTGATGATGATCTCATTAGAATTTTTGGCGGCATTAAGGAAAAAATGCAGCGCTTTGGCATGAAAGAAGATGAAACGATTGAGTCTAAATTTATTTCAAAAAAAATTGAAAGCGCACAAGAAAAGGTTGAAAAACACAACTTTGAAATTCGCAAACATCTTCTTGAGTATGACGATGTTATAAATCAGCATCGTAAAGTTATTTATGATTACCGTCGACAAATTTTAGAACAAAGCGATGATACCCGCGGATTAATTACTGATCTCATCATTGGCTTCATTCAAGATGCTATCGCCCAGTATTGCCCGACGAGAAAATTGACTCATGAGCAATCAGAAAAAGTGCTTCACCTTGTCAGCCAAATTACCGCAATTCGCATGCAAGATTTTAAAGACGCTGGCTTAAGCACTGAAAATAGTGATGCATTCAAAAAAGATCTCATTAACTTTCTTTTAAAAAATTATGAGTATTACCGCGCCAAATTTGACCAAGGACAAATCAGTGCAGCCGAAAAATGGATCACGCTTGAAACAGTGGATAAAGCATGGAAACAACACATGCTTAACATTGATCATTTAAAAGAAGGAATTGGCTACCGTGGTTATGCTCAAAAAAACCCTCTTTATGAATATAAACGCGAAGCTTTTTTCATGTTCAAAGACATGATGCAGCAAATCAAATGGGAAATCGTTTATCGCATCTTCCATCTGAATGCAGCGCATTTCAATCAAGATGAACTCGTTGAAAGAAGAAAGCGCGAGCTTGAGCAGATGATGGTCGGTAAAAATCAGCAACGGCCACAAGCTCACAACGCAGAACGAAGAGAAAAGAAAAATAAAAAACATTAATGAAGAAAATGTACTTTAAAAAATTAGCAATCTTGCTTTTTGTCTTATTTTTTACACCAGTTTATTCTACTCTTAAAAGTAAGCCAAAACCAAAAGAGCGACGACGTTATTCACTGGAGAAAATGCGTCAAATTCGAGAATTGAGAAATTTAGCCCATCAGACAGATTTCATCTTGGCTCTTTGTCGCATACGAGAAGAAAGGTTTGATAAAAAATGAGATTATTAACGTTTATTCAATTTACTTTTTTATAAAAACTACTATATTTTTTAGTATATTCTCCCCTAAAACAAAAAAGGTCTTGTTATGATTAACAAACGCTTATGCGTTCTCCTGTTAACGTTGCTTCATTGTCAAATAAAAACTGAACAATCAGTCGAAGCATCGGAACGTAAACCAAAAGTAATTCACAATACGTCCTCGGATGAAAAAATCCGTCTTTTCAGAGAACAATCCTGGCGAGTTTATTCGACATTTTTACATGATGGCTCAATTTACACATGTCTTCCCCGAATTTATGAAGACAAAGTAACATTCCGGGAAGAATCAACCAAAGGAGGCCTCAATTACCTTTTCAAATTTTTTGGCGATATTATTCCTCCACAATGGAATATAAATACGGGAAAATCAACGATTTGGAATTTAGATCCGTTTGATGCAATAGATCTTGGCATTCAAGATGCAAATCCCAAAATTGTACAATCCTGTCTTGATATTCTCCCGATTTCTAAAGCATCAGCTCTTTCAGGTCTTTCAACTGAATGGCGAGAAAAAGTTAATGCTGAAGGAAAATTTGATATTACCCAAAAACTGACTCTCAATATGGAATCTCTTACAGGAAAAATAAACAGGCATCGTCTTATAAAAGGCATTTCGTTTACTGCCGGTCTTTTGAGTTATTTTGGTCTCGCAAATAATAATGTTTTAGATGAAAAAAAACAATTACATGACGATGGTTTCGCCACAGCTGAGTTCAAATCTTTTGGAGCATTAAAACCAGTCACCGTAACACTTGCAGCACTCACAGCGCTAATTTCAGAATATACTGAAAGCCAACATATTAACAATCATGTGCATGTATACGAGCTCTTAATCAACTCCGCTAAAGTATTCTTCAACAAAGAACAAGTTAAAAGCCAACTAAAGAAATTGCATAATAAAATTCGTCGCTTCAAACTTCATAAAACAGCTGGCGATAAATTACAAACATTAATAGAAAAACTTTAAGAAGGTTAAAAATATGAAATTAAGTATATTTGATTGTTACCAAAGGAGTTCGCTCGTGTCACTAAAAAAAATATTTCTTATCTTGCTTTTAAGCGCAACTGCTCTTAATGCCGAAAAAACATCACTAAGCGCAACCGATCTTAACACCGAAAAGGTATCACTAAGTTCAACTGCGCTTAATGCAACAAAAGCACCACTCATTCGCGATGTTTCTTGGACTGGTTATATCTATTATGAACCAGGTTCTTTTTATGTATTGCTCGACCCAATTTATGAAGATAAAATCTCTCTGCTTGAAGAACAATGGGGAGAAACAAACTTCATTTTTAGTTGGCTCGGCAGCTTTATTCCGAGAAGCTGGAATATCAATGTAGGCAAAAATACCACCGTATGGAATTATGATGCCTTAGATGCCCTGTATGTTGGCATCCAAGGTGCAAATACAGAAATAACACAAGCAAGTATAAATCTTTTGCCTATAACCAAAGCTATCGTTCCAAGTGGAAAAACAACTGATTATCGCCTCAAAGAAATTGTAGTCAATGGCAAATTAGATTTATCACAATTTATGGAGCTCAACTATAAATGCATGGCAGCAAAAATCAATAAAAGCAGAGTAAACAAAGCAATCTGTTTCGCAACGGCCGGAGCCATTGCGTTAGGCACAACAAAACCAACTTTTATTTCAAAGCTTCTTTCAGAAGGTACGAGTTTGGATGCTAAAAAGATAACCGATTTACTGAGCAAACATTTACCAACATGGGCAACAGAAAAAAGTTATCTTTTAACAGCGCTGCCTTTAATTGCAGCAGCAGGGACGCAACGACTAGAAAACATCTACATCAATGGCTATGTCAAAAACTTCGAAATTCTCATGAATTCGGAAAAAGTTGTTTTTGATAAGCAAAAAGCACAAAAGATGTTATCTAAACTTATCAAAAAACTGAAAAGATTTGGGTTTGGCAAAAACTATGCGCATCGACTAGGAATTCTGTTACAAAATCTATAAAGCAAAGGGGTCGGCAAAACCGGCCCTTTTTTTAATACCAAACTTACTATATACTAACTACCAAAAATGTTCGGATTAAGGAATTCTTATGAAAAAATTTCTCTTCTTAATTCTTGCTTCACCAATGATTCACGCCTATAAAACGTATGAATTATTGCCAAGCGCTCATGAATATAAAATTGTGGTTCAAGAAACAGAATATACAACTATTAATGGTTATGACTCTGATGGCAAAATAAGTACTCATCATTTTACACAAACACGTGAACGTTATTTAGAACCAAAAGATGCTTTTGACTTAGGTATAAGATATGAAAGCTGCTCTATTTTACATGCAGCACTTAATAAAATGGAATTCTTTAATGAACACATCGACATATCTGCAGCACTGAACGTCATTGTTATAAAACTCCAAGAAGCTCATTCGCACCGCAAGGCTTCTTATTGGTTCAGCGGTATCGTTGGCGCAGCAGCCACTAGTCCGTGGTTCTTCTCCGGAACAACAGCGCACAAACTCATTGCGAGCGGTGTCATCGCAGGATTTGCAGGTCTCACCGCGCTTGCTGCGAAACACGGTTTTATCGCAACAAGCAAAAAATATAAAAATATAATTCATATGCTATTATCTTCGCCAGCGTGCATCATTAAAAACAAAAAACAATTAAGATATACACTTGCTGAAGCAACATCGCTGTTAGCACAAGAAGATCAAGCAAAATTACACATACTTCTTTCTTGTTGCTAAACAAAAAATTTGGATTTTTATGAAGCAAATTTCTTTTATCATTACAGCAATCCTTATCTCTCTTAATTGTCATGCGATGGAAAAAACAACAAAATCTTTCGACACAGACGTAGATCGCCGTGTAACACGGTGTATCAAGTGCCAACTATGCGATGAAGCAAAATTAGCAAAATTCCCCTTTCTAGAAGACACTCATCATTGGACGGTTTTTATTAATATGCTCACTCCTTTTAGATGTTCACTTTATTTATTACCAAAAAGACATGTGACCAGTTTTACTGAACTAACCTCAAAAGAATTAGAAGAATACCGGATTTTATTAAACAAATGGAAGCCGGTCATGAGCAAAGAAACAACATTAACGGCATTCAATACGGCGTCTGAAGCGCTTCCATCAGAACACTTTTGTGTAGAATGTGCCGTGAGATCATCGAGTGATAGTGGCACGATAAATACCCTCCTCCAAGATGCCGCTATTACACGCAAGCCACGAATTCTATTTGAAAAATTACTGCAAATATCAGAACCTTCAATTGGCGAAGAAACTTTGTCAGAGAAACTACATTTTTCTGATGATCCAACAAAACTCGCAAGTTACCAATTTTTTCAAGAAAAAGTGCACTCTTCACATCAAAGGCATTACTATGACTCATCGAGCCGTGAAACTCATAGCAATGATTATAAACCCGCCACAAAAAAAACTCCTACCGAGTGCTTCTTTTGCAAAGACCTTCATGGAGATTTTGAAGACCCTAAAAATCAAGTTGTATTTAAGGGCGTATTGTCCAGTGCATTAGTCAGCGCAGGATCTTATGCAAATGGACATCTTCTTTATTGTCCTCATGCACACGTAACTACATTTGAAGAATTATCACGTGAACAAGCTATGGATTTTTTAGAGCTTAATCAAAAATGCATCTCGGTCCTTCACCGCAAACAAGAGGAATTATTAGAAAGTGGAACATTAATAAGCACCCAGTCATTTATTCAAGAAGGCGTTGGATCAGGCGCCACTGTACCACAACATTTACATGGACAAACACTTCTAAAAGGCACTAAACCCGATGGTGTTGTTGCAACTTTCTATGATTCTAAAAAAACGGTCCGCGATCTTGCAAAGATTCGCACCATACTTAGAGAAGGCTTTAAAGAACTGCGCTCATAAAATAGAACATGTCATACCTTCGACGGCGTATAAAGTTTCATATAAATCTAAAAACTCTCGATCAGCGCCTAAGATATAACAACAACAATTCATGATATACGAGGTCGGTTCATGTTTTTTCAATAATTCCAATAACTGTTTTTTCGCTTTTACGTAAAAATTTTTATTCGAATCATAAATCAAGATATACAAATAATAAACAACGGCCGTATCAAGATGATAGATATAATTATCTCCTCCAACATGCTTAGCGATTCTTGCATTAAGATTCGCTAATTTCCATGCATCATATATTGCTGGTGATGCGGTAAAAGTAACGCGAGGCCAAAGACCTTGATTCAATTGAACATCAATAGGCAATTGCCGATCATGTTGATGCATGCAAAAAACTGATCCTACTAAACAAATCACCAACCCATTTTTTACCTTTTTAAAAAATTTCATCGATGATCTCCTTTCGTTTTTTGCTCGAAACCACAGAACTTACCGATTTATAAAACTCTTCATCATATTCACGTGTTTGCACAACAACAGGCATTGCGATCGCATGGCCCAACAACAGTACCTGCTTTTTTGAATCCAGCGATGCCAAAATACCACGCAGATTCGAGGCATTCTGAACCCCCGTTAAAACTCCGGCAATATCTTTTTCATCATTCAATTGAGCAACGATTTTTGTTCCAATCTGCGACAAAATTTCACTATCAATTCCCGATGGCCGTTGATCAACCACCAACAACGAAACATAATATTTACGCATTTCACGTGCAATAGTACCAAAAATAGTCTGTTGTGCCGCAATAGAATTAAGAAATTTATGCGCTTCTTCAATCGTAATCATCAGCTTTTTAGGTTCATCTTCAGCACGCTGTGTTCCTAAAAATTTTTCAGTTTTAGCAATATACTCATCATGCAAACGACGAGTAATAATATTGGCAACTAACAAATAACAAAAGCTGGAGCTAAAATTGCCAAATTCAATAATAATATTGATCCCCTGACCAATATATTCCATCATCTGATCAATAACAGAATTTTTATTGTTACTATCTTCAACAAAAAACGGAAATGTCTCAATACGCTTTAATTTTCGATATAATGCAGCAATTGATTCAGGATGCGCCCCGATTGACTGTGCAAATTCTTTTAAGTTTTCACCATGTGAAAGCAATGCAGAAAGCCATTGTTCTTTATATTTAACCACGATTAAATAAGCAGCTTCAACTGCCGTGGAATGCAAATTTAGCTCACTTTGCAAAGAAATAATGTCTTCAATATGAATCGCTTGATACGGAATTGAAATAGTTACATCAGGCGCATTACCACGTCGACGTGTTGATGCAGGATCAAGAGAAAAAATCGCAACGCGGTCAGGAAAAAGAGACTTTAAACCCTTAACAAAACTTTTGTTCTTACCTTCTTGACGCGCTTGAACCCCATATTCACTGTGCATATCAAAAATAAGAGTAACCGCTTTTTGATGCTTAATAAGCCCGGCCAAAACTAAACGCGTCAAAAAAGTTTTGCCAGTTCCCGTTTTACCAAAAATACCATTACTACGTTCGGTCAGTCGCTCTAAATCTATACAAACCGGTGTATTCATATCTAAGGGTGAACCAATGGTAAAATAGCGCGACGCATGCTCTTCTTCCTTGCCAAAAACAAGTGCGACGTCACACTCATCTGCTTCAAAAACGGAACTAAAATGAACCGGTATCGTCTTCACCGGAACAATCTGATTAAAGTGATTTAACATTAACATTGGTTTTACATGAGCAACTATATATGCATGCCGTTTTTTTAAAGATTTTATAAGTAATTTTTGATGTGCTTGCGGCGGAAATAACAAAATATCGGGATTTGTAACCTCCAGTTTAAGATCAGTAATTAAAGAAAAAAAAGTATGATTTTCTCCTGAGATTGTGACAAATTTGCCTGTTTTTATGAAATCAAATGCCACATCAGAATTTATACGAACAGAAAAACCTTCGCTTAAAGACCCCGCTAAAACAAAACCTAATTGATTTTTCATTGTGTTATCAGAAGTGTAATATAATCTCGCTCAATATGCGCGATACCTTGAATAACTTTTCTTGTCTCTTCCTTGCCTGAGGTTAAACGATAATTAACGATCGACATCGGACTCAAGGTAACAATCATTGGCGCATGTTCAGGTTGAATAATAAAGTTACCCGCCGGCGTATTTAATTCGATCCAAGCAATTTCTAATTCACGTTTTTCAGAAGGTGTTGCAATATGTAAACGCATGATTACTTCTTTTTCAAAATTTTAGCTTTTTCTCGAGCCTCTTCTAGGGTACCTACCATGTAAAATGCAAATTCCGGCAAATCATCACATTCACCATCAACCAATTGAGCAAAATCTTCCACGGTCTGTTCGCGTGACACGTATTTTCCCGGAATACCACTAAATTGTTCAGCAGTAAACAACGGCTGTGTCAAAAATTTTTGTATTCTTTTCGCACGATGCACAACCTGCTTATCTTCATCAGAAAGTTCATCGATACCTAAAATCGCAATGATATCTTGTAATTCTTTATAACGCTGTAAAATCATCTCAACTTTACGTGCAACATGATAATGCCGATCGCCAACAACAAACGGGTCAAGCCCCTTCGAATTTGACTGCAGTGGATCAATCGCAGGATAAATACCGAGCTCAACTAATTTACGAGATAAAACGGTACTTGCATCTAAATGCATAAACGTTGTTGCCGGTGCTGGGTCAGTAATATCATCAGCAGGAACATAAACAGCTTGAACCGACGTGATTGCTCCCTCTAGTGTATTGGTAATACGCTCCTGAAAAGCGGCCATTTCTGAGGCCAATGTCGGCTGGTAGCCAACGGCTGATGGCATGCGCTCAAGTAATGAAGAAACCTCTGAACCAGCTTGCACAAGTCTAAAAATATTATCTACAAAAAAGAGTACATCTTTCTTTTTTGCATCCCGAAAATATTCAGCCATGGTCAAACCAGCTAACCCAACACGTAAACGAGCACCAGGCATTTCTCCCATCTGGCCAAAAACAAGTGCTGTTTTATCAAGAACGCCGGATTCTTTCATTTCGAGCCAAAGCTCATTTCCTTCACGCGTTCGTTCACCAATACCGCTGAAAATTGAAACGCCACCGTGCTCTTTTGCAATATTACGAATCAACTCCATAACAAGAATCGTCTTGCCAACGCCAGCCCCACCAAAGAGGCCTATTTTTGATCCTTTAAGATAAGGACAAATCAAATCAATAACTTTAATACCTGTCTCTTGAATCTCATCTTCAATTTTTTGACGAACCAACTCTGGAGCGGGACGATAAATAGCCCAATAATCATCCGGCTCAACAGGTCCAAGATTATCAATTGGATCACCCAAGACATTAAACATGCGTCCGAGAATTTGATTTCCCACCGGCACTTTTATCGGAGCACCGCTGTCTATTACATAATCTTTACGGCTAATGCCCTCAATGCTCTCAATCGCAATACATCGCACAACGCCATCACCCAACTGTTGCTCAACTTCTAACGCCGCTTCACGATCTCCAATTTTTACTTTTAAAAGGTTTAAAATTGCAGGTGTTTTTTCTTTTGGAAATTCTACATCAACAATTGTCCCTGTAACACGCAGCACAACCCCTCTTGCAGAGGTATCATTTTCTTGTTTTGCCATACCCATCCCATTGGTTAAGGAATCTTATCCGGCAAAAAGATCCTTTAAATACTATCTAATTTAACAAATTACTGAATGAAATGGTTCTTGTAAAGAGATAAATGAGACTTAAGCCACCCTATTCAACACGCAAACATTAAAAACAATCATTTTTTAATGAATTAATTTATAAAAGCAAAAGAAGTTGCAAAAAACAAATTAGCATGCTAAAAGGTAAGGAAGTATATCTGTTAATCTTACCGGGAGAGTTAACAATGACGTGTAGCAAATTAAGTGCAATTGCACTACTTGTCAGCGCGATAGGCGCAATTAACTGGGGAGCAGTTGGTCTTTTTGATCTGAACCTCGTAGTATGGTTTTCCATGCTTATCAAGCTCCCTATCCTTATTAAATACATTTACATTATCGTCGGCATCTCAGGATTATTCTCACTCTTTGATGCCTTCGCCTGCATGTTCTCAAAATGAAGCGCACTGTGGCACAGACCATAGTTTAAGCGAATTTCGTCAATTTTGTGCCGCACATAATTCATTAAACGGCATTCACTGCGGCAAACAAAGAAATACCCCGGGTTCTCTCGGGGTTTCTATTTTAATCAATCTTCGATTGCTAAAAAAAATAGCATTTGTACACTGTTAACATAAAACTAACTAAGGATTTACTGTGTGTACTATTATCTATTTTTTCTATCCACTGTTTGCAATATCAACCGATTGTCACGCTACTTCTTATCAACATATTCATTATCAAGAAATATCATATCAATGCAATACATCTTCACCAAAAACCCCTAAAAAAATAATCGTAAATAACCTTTCAGCAAAAGAAATTGGAAAGCCATCTCAAAAAACAGCAAAACAAATCCCTATCAATATCACAAAAAAATCTTCAAAAGAGCTTTGCTAAAGAATTAATCTACCACCAACAAGGTCGATGGCTTTAATCAGCAATCCTGTTGCTTCTTTATCGGCGTGGAACCTTCGGCAAACACCGACATATTCGGAGGCTCTGCCTACAAAGCAAAAGACCCGAAAAACGGATCTTTTTTCTAAAGCCAAAATTATGTAAAATAGCATGTCGGCTTTAAAGACTTTCCTCAAACTTAGTCTCTGCCTGCTTCCACCTATCTTCACTTTCTTCAGAAAAGCTTTTTAAAGAACCATTTTTATGAGTATCCAAACATTCTATTATTCCTTTGCAAGCAGCTAAGCGAGTTGAATCACGCTCAAAACCCATCTTTCTTCTTCCTAACTCACACTCTTCCATTTTCAATTTATCATAAAGAACTTTAAGATCATCAAGACCAGTTATACGCTCTTCCTTTAGTTCTTGCATTTTTTTCATCATCGCATCAATTTGTTCAGTCAACTGTGCAATACGCAGCTCTTTCCCTTCTTTTTGTTTTTGTAACGTATCTACAAAAGCAATTTGTGGCGTTAAATCAAAACCCTCTACGCGCTGTTCTAATTCTCTTTTGCGTTCTTCACATAAATGCAAGGCAAATATAGCTTGCCTTGCACTACCAGGAGCCCATATTTTTCTGGAAACACGCCCTGGATCTAATTGAAGAGCTGCACCTACAACAGTATCATCTAAATGAGAGGTTGCGCTAAATTTACCACCTTTAGCAAGTAAGAAATCTGCAGCACGCCAACTTTCTTCTTCAATAGCTATTTCCATTAAATCATCCACACTTAATTGTCCATTGCCGTGTAAAGAAGCTAAAAGAGGAATCGAATCTGATTCAACAGCAAAACGTTTAAAGGAACTACTTGCAATAGCACCTTTTGCTAGTAATAGATTTATAATCGTAATCTTTTTGTCTACATCTAACTTAGATAATACAATCGCATCTAAAGAAGTTTTATTTTGCTCCGCATCAACAAGATTTAAATCTACCCCATCAAGGTCAATCATCCCCAAGACTTTAGCTATCTCTCCATTAACACATGCATTAAAAAATTTTTTATTAAGAGCCAAATCCATAGATTTTATGGAAAAACTTATGAGTAGTGCAATGAGAAAAATTCTCATAACAATCCTTTCTGTTAAGAGGTTTATTTCAAATAAAAGGCAACACGCCGAAATTAAGCTCTATGCCCCGCAGCACTGCTTTAAAACTTTTATACAAAAATTTCTTCGGACAAATTTCACCCAAGTGTGCCTAAAAAAATATTTTTTGCAAGCATAAAAAAAATAATTACCAAAAGGAGAAATAACGCAGGCAACCTCTGCAAAAAGGCTACGGTTAAGCGTTCGATGGTACGTGAAATAACTGAAGCGTTTTATAGCAGGAGGTGTCGCTGGCATCACACATCGAGGGAGGGGTCCAAATGGAGGTTATTGATGGTTGTTTTTTTTGCAAAACCGGAACTTTTCACGTTGCAAAAAGCGGAAGTTTTCTTTTTGCGCAATAAAAAAAATTATTATCTCAATTCTTCAGGGATCATTTCCAAAGAAAGGCTAAATTCTGTCATTTTTTCATCTAAAAATCCATAGCGCAAACCCAGCACCTCAATCATTGAATCACGTAAAACATGCTCCACATCATGCACAAAGCGTTCGCTATCATCAATAAAAAGAAGTTTTTTAGGGCGAAAACGAATTTTTTCTAGAAATTCTTTGATCAAAAGACCCTTATTATTACTATTGCCAATAATAATGCCATCTTTAAACAAAGCCGTACGCTCAAGCGCCTCAAAATTATATTCTTGAGGATTAAATTGATGAGATGAAAAATCTAAACCAAAAGTTCTCAATTGTGATGCGGTAATCTCTGCTGACTTAAGCGGACGATTTGTCAATCCAATAATAGGAATATTTCTTTGTTCGATCGCATGAATTACCCCAAGAACCTCATCTTCAACTAATGCAGGCCTCATATGTTCAATAAAATCAACTATATGTTGCTGTATATAGATAAAAAAATCTTGCTCAGAAAGCTCACGCATACGCTTATGAGAGCGAACATAATTTTCAAAAGCAACCACCCACTGTACTAAATTGGGAGCCGTTTCCGTCTCCAAAATCGTATTATCAATATCAAAAAAAACTATTTCAACCGATGGATCAAGATAATTATTAACTTCTGTTATTTTTTTAATTTCCATAGCACTGCAGCTCTCTTCAGGAGGGTTATCATACACTACAAGTATAATATAATTTTAAAAATTTTTCATAAGAAAAAGGAAACTGCTTAAAATAAAAAATTAGCAATTCAAGCAAATACATTAATCACTAAAATCTAATCTCCATCTCTGAACCTTTAACGGTAAAGCCACATTTCTCATAAAAGGGAACATTTTCGGCTTTGCAATCCAAAATAACTTTATAACAACCAGCTACCTTTGCATATTGTGCCAGCTTCAGTACTATATTTTTACCAAAACCATGACCGCGCACCGATTCATCTGTTACAATGTCTTCGATATGCCCAACCAATCTACCAGAATGTATTAATTTAGGTTCAATCAATACTGTTCCTGTTGCAATGATTTTTCCTTGATCACAATTTTCAATAACCAAAACAATATGCTGTGGATTCAAACCATAACGAAATAAGCAAAATTTTGAAAAATTAATTTGCCCACATTCAGTCAATTGACCCAAAAGCTCTATATATCCCTTCTTGTAATCACCTACATGCAAGTGATGCAAACTATACGTGACACCATTCCCATCAACAAATCTTTCTTCATAAACCGAAAAAGTATTAAAAAATATCAAGAGAGATAAAATAGCAACTTTCATAATCAATTCCATTTTATTATTTTTTCACCTAATCACATTTAGGAACGTTTTTTAATGAAAAAATTATCACGGTAAAACTTCAATTCTTCAATGGACTCTTTAATATCATCTAATGCACGATGAGCATTTCTTTTTTTATACAATTCTTTATCAGGCATTCCATACCAAAAATTTACCAACTGTTTAACCGTACTTACATCAATAATGCGGTAATATAAATATTGTTCTAATAACGGCATATAGGTCTGTAAAAAAAATCGATCCATCCACACCGAATTCCCACACAACGGCGACTTTTCAGGCTCACAATACTCTTTAACAAATAATAATATCTCGCGCTCAGCTTCCTCGATCGTGCAAGATGATTTTCGCAATTCATCAATAAGTCCCGACTGTGTATGATGCAGAATATTCCACTGATCCATCTCTTCAATCAGGCCCTGATTTTGTCCAACAACAATAGGTTCTTTCATGGCAACAATATTCAAATCTGAATCAGTTATAACACAAGCTATTTCTAAAATTTTATCACGCTGGACATTAAGACCAGACATTTCAAGATCTATCCAAACAAGCCGCGGCCACTGTTTTAACGATTCCATTCTAATCCTTTAGAAAATAATTTAGTCCTTAATCTTACCAAACAAAAAGCTTTTGTACATCAGCCTATTTGAAGCTCAAAACATTAATTCTTGTCTTTGACAAAAATTACCCGTTAAAATGATAGCGTATTAACATTCTGAGGGGAAAATGAGGGGGGCATTATGGAAATAGGAAATAAGGGACTGGAAAAAATACCCAAAAGCTTGCCGGTTATACCTACTATAGACGTCGTGGTATTTCCACATATGATTGTCCCGCTCCTAGTTATCGACGATAGAATCATCAAAGGCATCGAAAGCGCTGCAGAAAATAATAAATTGATTTTTCTTGTTGCATCAAAAAATCAAACCGAAAATCAAAGCGGCGCTATCAGCACTACCGATCTGTACGATATTGGAACCATTGCAACAATTATGCGCATAGTACAACTTCCTGAAGGAGGCTTAAAAATTCTTGTACAAGGGGTCGCAAAAGCACGCGCAACAGAAATTAGCGCAGAAGATCAAATTCTTATAGCACACCTTGAAGCATTAGATATCAACAAAGAAAATGATGAACAACAAATAGAAGCAAATATACGCAACATAAAAACGCTTGCAGAAAAAATGACCGAAAGTGGCCAAACACTCAGCCCCGATTTTAACATTCTGCTCTCAAAAATGACTGACCCGGATAAAATTGCAGATTTTGTTGTTTCACATTTGAATCTTACCGTTGAACAATCTCAAAGATTATTAGAAATAAAAAGTCACCAAGATTTATTGTCAGACGTTTACATTCTTCTTAGGAAAGAAGCCGATGTTTCTGAGGTGCAAGAAAAAATACGCAATAACACGCGCGAGTCGATGAATAAATCGCAAAAAGAGTACTATTTAAGAGAGCAGTTGCGCGCAATCAAAAAAGAACTCGGCGAGGATGATGCTGAAGAAGTTGAAGAGATGAAAGAAAAACTTAACAGCATTCCATTTCAAGAAGAAGCGCGCGCAGAAGTCAAAAGACAAATTAGCAGATTAGAAAAAACAGCACCAGATTCGATGGAAGCAACAGTGCTGCGAAATTATCTTGATTGGATGTTCGCTCTCCCATGGGGAAATGAAACACCCGACAATCTTGATATCAATCATGCGCGAGAGGTTCTTGAAGAAGATCATTTTGGACTCAAAGAAATTAAAGATCGAATCCTCGATTTCATATCGGTTAGAAAACTTAAACAGGATGGTTTTACACCAATTTTATGCTTTGTAGGGCCTCCCGGCACAGGAAAAACTTCTCTTGGCCAATCAATCGCTCGAGCACTCGGCAGGCGCTATCATCGCATATCTCTTGGCGGCGTCAAAGATGAATCTGAAATTCGTGGACACCGCCGTACCTACGTCGGGGCAATGCCGGGACGGTTAATTCAAGCAATTAGAAAGGCAGGAAGTTTAAATCCAGTTATTATCATTGATGAACTTGATAAAATCGGTGCAGACTTCAGAGGAGATCCTTCAGCGGCAATGCTTGAAGTTCTCGACCCACAACAAAACAAAGGTTTTTATGATAATTATCTCGGCGTATCTTTTGATTTATCTCACGTTATCTTCATTGCAACGGCAAATAGTTTAGAAACAATATCTCAACCACTCAGAGACCGCATGGAAATAATCTCCGTTGAAGGATACACACAAGAAGAAAAAATCGAAATCGCAAAAAAATACCTGATTCAACGAGCAAAATATTCTACCGGCCTTGAAGGAAAGGACATAAAACTGAGCGAAGAAGCTATTGCAGAATTAATTGGTCACCACACACGAGAATCTGGCGTTCGCCAACTCGAACGATTGATTCACAAGTTATGTTCTAAAGCAGCACGTGAAATTGTCGAGGGACATGACCTTCCAGAATTTAAACTTGATAATATAATTAAGTTCCTTGGACCACCTAAATTTATTGACGAGGATATTAACAATCATGATGAAATTGGCATTTGCAATGGCCTTGCATGGACAGCTTATGGTGGCGAAATGATCAAAATTGAAGCAGTTCTGATGTCTGGAAAGGGAAAATTAATTCTCACTGGACAACTTGGCGATGTCATGAAAGAATCTGCGCAAGCCGCATTAAGTTATGCGCGAGCGCATGCAGATGAGTTTGAGATAGATAGCAATTTATTCCAAACACACGATCTCCACATTCACGTTCCTGCGGGCGGCATACCAAAAGATGGCCCTTCAGCGGGCATCACCATGCTATCAGCAATCCTATCAGTATTTACTTATCGACCAATTAACGCCAAATTTGCAATGACCGGTGAATTAGATCTTCAAGGGCGCGTAATGGCAATTGGTGGCGTCAAAGAAAAAATCTTAGCAGCAAAACGCAACGGCATCAGTCATGTAATTTTACCTGAAAAAAACAAGAATGACTTACATTTATTAAGCGAAATATTACACGACATTGACGTTATCTTTGTAGATCATGCCAATGAAGTACTTAAGCGTGTATTAATGAAACCGTGCAGAAAAAAAGTACATGCATAATAAATAATTGCAAATCAATAACGGGTCTTATATGGTAAATATAAGACCCAACTTTTTTATAAGAGAATATTATGAAAGTTTTTACCGTCGGCGGAGCCACACAAGACATTTTTATTCACTATCAAAATCCAGAATCGCTCATTATTAAAAATAACCGTGAAACGCGCTCTTATTTATTACTCGAAAAAGGTGCAAAAATTGAAGTCGAAGAACTTACCTACAGCACAGGAGGAGGCGCAACTAACTCTGCGGTTTCATTTAAAAAATTGGGATTCGATGTCAGCCCGATTATAAAAATAGGGATTGGCAAAGCAGGCCAATACATTCAAGATCAACTCGAAGCACTTGATATTGATTGTTCCTTTATAACCAAAGATAAATCAGTCGGCACCGGCCTTTCATATATTATTCCCTCGTTCGAGGGCGACCGAACCATCTTCGCTTACCGAGGCGCAAATAAAAAATTAACAAAAAATAACATTCCTTTTGATGCAATCAAAACAGGCACCTTTTTATACATCACTTCCCTCAGCGGCGACTCATCAAAAATGCTTGTTCCACTCGCTATTCACGCAAAAAAAGAACGCGTTCCAGTTGCGGTCAATCCCGGCATCAGTCAATTATCTAGTGGATGTAAAGATCTTGCACGCGCATTAAAAGACATCGATATTTTCATTCTCAATAGTCACGAAGCAAAAATATTCCTACAAAGCATGTCTAAGCAATTATCACCCAAAGAACTTGAAAAAGACATCCAATCTCACGTCTCATTTGAAAAACTTCCCGATCTCATCAAATCTCTTGTTTACATTGAAAATGTATGCTTTAACCTTAAGGATTTCTGTAAAGAAATCATGTCTCGTGGCCCTTCAACTGTTGTCGTTACCAATGGCGAAGAAGGAGTTTACGTTGCTCATAAAAAAACAATCTATTTCTTTCCAAGTATCCCAACCGAAATCATCGACACCGTAGGCGCGGGGGATGCGTTTGGTTCCTGTTTTTCAGCAAGCATTTTTAAGGGATTAAAAATAGAAGAAGCGCTCATCAATGGAATGATAAATGCAAGTTCTGTTATTAGTTTTGAAGACGCAAAAAATGGGCTGCTTGGCTGGAAAGAGATTGAACAAAAAAAACAAAAAATTAATAAAATTCTTATGAAAAAATTTAAAGTATAACGTGCTCTTTTAAATTAACCTTAAGAGCTTTATATCAAATCAGAAGCCATCATTTAATAATACGCACATTTTTCTGTTCAAGATCTGTAATGATTTTTTGAAGCTCTTCAGTCATCTCAAGTGGATTATCTGAAATATCAAGAAGCTTTAGATGAGGCAGTTGAGTTATCCACATTGGCAATGTTCTCAAATTATTGTGTGAAACTATCAGCGCGCGCAACCCTTTAAATAAACTCATAGATTTTGGCAATTCTTCAAGTTTGCACATAAGTATAATCTGCCCAAGGTTTGGCATAAGAACGTGCAGCTTTTCAAAAAAATCTACTGAAAGCTCTCTCGTCTGATGATTTTCATCATCTATAAGAAAAATAGCATTATAAGGAAGCGAAAAAAAAGCAGGCGTTGTGACATTACATTCAGTCATAATTTCATCAATTTTTGTATGAAAAAAATCTGTCACCTCCCTTATTTGTCTCATTTTTACAAGCGCAGTTGCAAGCTGTTTAGTTTTATATCTTTTAATGAAGGCGCTAGGATCAGCTCCGCCAGTATAATGGGGCATCTCCACACTTTTACCAATCATCTGCTGCAACTTTTTTCTTCGATTAGAATCTATAATTTTTTTTATTTCTTCGCTTGATTTACTGACAAAAAAAGGCCATGCCAATCTTACTTGCCCTAAAATATTACGACCTTCTTTTTGATGTTTACCCTCCAGCTTTTCTTTTGATACCTCCTCTTCCTTTAATTGTGGAATCCGATCTTTTTCTCTCAATGCGGTAACCAATATATTATAAGCTCCATTGAGTTTGGCACTCACGTTAACATCACCACCTTTATCTGGGTGATGTTTAAGTTGTAATCTTCTATAATACGCCTTAATACGCCCAAGATCATTTACATCACAGTTAAGTTTTTCCTGCTGCGTTAAATCATCAAAAAAATCACAGGCTTCGTGATATTTCTCTCCTTCCAATTCATCAAGCTTCCGTTTAACTGCTGATCTTTCTAAGTTATTTTCAGACATGGCATTAAGCAGATATATTATTCGTCTTTGAAAATCATCAACAACCTTATCACGCATACTTTTAACTGATTTACACAATGCTGGATTTTTTTCATCGAATAACGGAATTTTACCTTTTTGGGTAAATCGCATTGCATGCAATTGTCCAAAAGCAAAAAGAGAAATTATTATACTAAATTTTTTCATCAATTTTTTCCCTTTATAACAACAAAACTTACGCTTATTATTATAAAAGATTCATAATACCTATACAAACATCTTAGAATTTGTTCTTTAAAGAATAATTTAATCAAAAATTAAGAAATTAACTTAATCACTGAATTTCATATGTGATCTTGCCAACTAAAATTCTGATGTGGTATCTATAAAGCATACAAAAAGAAAGGAGGATCACTCACAAAATTGTGCCATAATTCAAAAAAAGGATTTTTATGAAAAAAATATTTATCGGATTATTATTTTTTTGCTCCTACATAAGCGCTGCATCATGCCCAAAAGAAACAGAAAGTCTCAAAAAAGATGCTCAAACCCTTCAAAAAGACGCCCTATCTCTTCAAAAGGAATTAACAAGCAAAACCGAACCGATCAAAGCTTATTCAGAGCTTATCAAAGGTATCACCACCGACTTTCAAAAAAACATTGAAACATTTAAAGAAGCGGCAACAAAGCTTGAAACTTTAGCTACACCATTACAAGCCTTCATAAACGCTTATAAAGAATTTAATGACTTTTTAACAAAATTAAAAACTGCAGGAACACCACCAACGCAAGACGACATGAACAAAGCAAAAAATCTTCAAAGCCAACTTCTTGCCGTAAAAAAAACGTTTGATGAAGCGTGGCAACAGTATAAAAAAAATAACCCTCAAGCATCTGATCAAATTGGAGAAGAAATTGGCAAACTTCAAAAAGATGTCTTAGATAAACAAGCGACACTTATTGCATTCATTAAAACGAGTATTATTACGCTCATTAAACAAACCGCTCTTTACAAAAAAACCACCGCACCTTCAACGGCAAACATTGATACTCAATTTAAAAATATAACACTTCAGGATGCTATCACCCAATTCAAAGGACAACTCACCACCTCAATTGAATTCATAAAAGCTGAAGCAAATAATCTTCAAGCCTACGCTCAAGCACAATCAGATAAACTTTTAGCGAGAAAAAATGATTTGGAAAAGAGAGGTAAAGAACTGAGCAAAGAATGCAATCCTTTAGCATCAGGAAAAGAAACAGCCAATGCGCTTAAAGGAGCTTTTTCTTCGCTTGCTTCAGGAGATATAAAAGGCTTTGTAGGTGGAATCTTTGACACACAACAAGGAATCTTGAATACCACAAAAGCTTCCTTTGGTATGGCAGACACTCTTTCAAGGGCAATGGCGGGAAAACTTGGTAATCTTGTAGGCCTTAAACTCAATGTCGCTGGAATTAATTTTGCTGATACAACGTTTTCAGGCCTTGCAGATTTTTCCAGTGGCATTACGGGAAGCCTTGGAAAACTCGCAACGGGCGATTTTTCAGGATTCACCAGCGGACTGGAAACAACATTTACCAATATTCCAACAATAGGAAAAGATATGTTGTCGAGCATCACGGATCTAAAAAACATCAACATACCAACAAGGCTACCTTCTCTCCCTGATATAAAGATGCCAGATATAAATATACCTGGTTTCTAAGAAAGCAAAAAAGAGACGGCCCGCTGAGGACTTGCACCTCATCAAATATGCGCCGTGCCTGGCGCACAAAAAGAGAAGGGAGTTTAAATGCTCCCTTCTCCTCTAAAATATTCATCATTATGCTGGATAAAGCGCTTTAACATCTTCGATGCTCATTCCATATTCATCGGCCAAACTTTGCCAATAGGCTTCACTTTCTTTAGACATACAAGTTGCTGGATCAATTTTGTTATAATCGAACAATGGTCTATCTACTTCCTCAAAGATAAACTTTTTATCTTTATAGGTAAGCTTTGCCCATTTTACCCTTGATAGCTTTTGAGCTAAAGTTTCTATGAAAATTGGTCTCAAATCTTTATCATTAACGATACTTTTTATAATTGGACCTAGGTCTATTGTAAACCCTTTAACAGTTAATGAAGGAATTTGGGTTAAAATGTCTAATATGTTAGCAGGACATAATAATTTAAGTGATAACGCTTGAACAAGGTCCTCTACCTTAGGTAAAACTTCACAAATTGATTTTCCTTTGATCTTAAACATACCGCACATTTTATCAATTGAGGCGTTACATACCGGAATTGCTTTTCCCATCACCACTTTACCAATTGAAACATCAATTGCACCACCATCGTTTGAATCAAAAGTAGTCGCCTTCTTTAAAGCCTTATAAAAACCATTAGTCAAATCTTTTAATTTAGACTTCTCTTTGGGATCTAATTTGCCGTTAGTTGCCTCATCTATAACCATACCAGCTTCTAATCTTTGTGTTGCAAATTTTTGCAAACGTTCAAATAAGAACCCTCTTTTTACGGCCAGACCATCTTTGCTAACTAATCCGCAAACATTCGCCTTCACAAGGTTCATACTAGGACCATCTGCAAAAGCCTGCGCAACCATTCCAATAATGAGTAAAATACTTAAGATTTTCTTCATAATTTTCTCCATTTTTTAAAACCAACTATCACGAGCTCTCTTAATATTATAACCTCCTTCCAATACTATTTAATTCAAATATAAATAAACTAGATGCAAAAAGTCAATGTTTGAATTAACTGTAACAAAAAGAGCCTGTTATTCTTTGCTTTTGACGGAAACTATTTTATTTGTTCAGCACTTTTAAGCATTTCCTCAACGTTTGCAAAGCTCGTGGTTGCGTAACCTTGTAATTTGGCGATATCTTCCGGAGTTAATTCTCCAGCCGCGGTTAATCTTTCCTGTGCGATACCAACATTAGCCAATGCTTCATCTAAACCCTTCAAATCTAACGGCTCAATCTCAAAAGTTACCCTATTATCAAGACGCTCCATAATCAAATCGACAAAATTCGTTAAAGAATTCAAAGGATTTTTTAGATCAAAGTTTTTTAATGAAAGCTTAATGGTATCACCCAACACATACAGTTCAACCTCTACATCAGGCAAAATAAAGCTTCCCAATTGTTTTAATGTTGTTTTAAAATGTGCCCGCTTAATGCCAAATGTTTTAAAAAGTTTTTCAAAAGCATCATAAAGCTTTTTACGCAACTGATCAGAAAGTGATGCAATTCCTTTGGCTGATTTATAAAAAATTTGACATGTTTTTTTAGAAATAGGAGGCAACTTGCCACATAATCTATTTGTAGCCTTATCAACCATTTCTCTGATATCTTTTTCTAGGCCACTCTTTCTTTGAGTTAATGCATTCAAAAGCAACTCTTTAAAACCATTTTCAAATTCCCCCTCAGCTGACCAATCACCAAAAGATTTTAGGTTCTCCATTGGGAGCGTAAACTTCAAGTTAGTTCCAAGTCCAAACAACTTATGTACAAGTTCAAAAGTAAGAATAGCATTAGAAAAATCGATCTGTTGCTCACGTGCAATGAGACCATTTAATAATGAAATCTTTCCATCAAGTTTAAAATATTGATCAAAAAGATTGAGTTGAAGATCAATTACTGGTCCTTGTTGCGAATCTTTTTTAGAAGCCATTGCAAAGAGAGCGGGAACTGAAACGGGAGCAACGTTTCCCAATAAAGATAAACCTGCAACATTCAAATTTCCTTCAACATGCGCAGCTAATCCTAAAAAATCAAAGCTTGCAATAATAAAGACATCTGGAACACCTAAACTCATCCCAAATCGAATTTCAGTATCTTTAAAACATCCAATACCTGGAATACGCAACGGAGGAACTTTTATCTTTTTTCCCACCTTGTTAGCAACGCTGATCCACAAACTCGCTAAATCGGTAAGACAAAATTTATGAGTTTTAGCAATAAAGGTAGATTTTAAAGGATCAGCAACATTGATATCACCATTAACTAATAAATCAGATTCACCCAGCCGCATCTTTCCCTGCATTCCTAAACCAGTCAATAAACCATCGGCAACATGAATTATCAATCCTGGATCTGTTAAAACAAAAGGGAATCCAAAAGGCTCACTTAACACCGGACAAACTTTTTCAAAGCCTTTCTCTTCTTTGCAATGAGCCAATCCTTTTAAATCAAAACGAACCGGATTCAAATCACCCGACAAATCAAAAGAAATTACACCAGATTTTGTTTTGAGCTCTGCATTCACATTCAGACCAAAAAATGGTGAAGGAACCCCTCCTTTCATACGAAAACCAAATGATTTCATTTTTACCGGGCCATATTCTTTAGGATTATCTAACGATTTTTGAAATTCAACATAGAGTTGATCAATCTGCGCAGAATGAGCAGGAATACCAACTGATCCGTGGACAGTAGATAAACCAAACGTATTAAAAAACTTTCCTAAAAAATCTTTAAATTCTATGTCTGCATCAAGACTTAATCCTGCTTTTTCTACTTCACAGGTTGATAATCGTATATTTGGCTTTTTAAAAATAAAAAATTTACTTAAAAAAGAAAACTTGTCTGATACCCTTCCCAAATCAGAATCACTATCTGACTTGGTCTCTAATGTTATACAGGCATTACCATCAAAGGGCTTATTAACATATAAATAACCTTTAACATTCTTATCAAAAACAGAAATCATTCCTGATATATTCAACACGAGCCCATCGCTTTTTACCTGTAGGCCTATCTGTTCTTCAACTAAACAAAAATTACCAAAAACTTTTTTTACCATTCCTCCATCAACTTTATTGAAAATATCAGCTAAACATATTTTTACTGGCTCATTATGAAGACTCGTTATATTCATTTGCACCGAATCCATTGATTGGACGTTGCGTGGAATAAGTAACTCTAATCTCAACCAATTTTTATCTGAATCACCCAAAAATTTAAATTTAACATCCATAGAAATTTTAATTCGAGGTGAATCTTTATCTGCAGAACGGCGCCTAACAAATGTTATGGCAACATCGCGCCAATCAAAAAAATTTTTTATTTTATCAAAAACGGCCGATAATTTTTCTAAATTCACCATGTGCTGACGAAAAACAAATTGAATATCAAAATCATCTTTTTCAACGGGAACCAAAAACAACGTAACCGGAACTTTAATTTTATCGAGCGTAATTTTGCCCTGCGCCCCAACCTTATCTCCTTCACTAAGTGCTTCAAAATTTTCTAAACATAACCGGGAAATAAAATCTCCTAAAAAACCTCCCCCTTGCGGTAATTTTTCATCAGGAACCTTTAAACCTTTCAAAAGATCTCTTAAACAAACTTTTTCTCCAATAAAAATGTCTGCAATCTTAAATAAAAGGCCATAAGTTTCAGCAGTAATGCTGTACGCAGAAAAAATCAGACTGATACCGATAAAAAAAATTAGAAACTTCTTCACTTCTTAACCTTTTCTTAAATAATTACTCACATCTTAAACAAAAAAGCATTACAAATGCAAACTTACCCCAGTTCCAACTTACAAAGAGCACTTTCTACTCTCACGTAAAGAAGAACCTTAAGAAACCTTTTAAAAATTTCGCATAAATCTTATTTATAAAAAATAAAACAAAAAAACTTGCATTCTGAAAATCAAAACATTAATGTAAACTTAATAATTAACTAAAAGGAGAAAGCAGTGAAAAAATACTTGTTTTTTTTATTAATCTCATACCAATCATTTGCTGTTTCAAGCAAACCGCTTAAAGCCCCCGATAACGTAAGAATAAGTGAGTGGGCCTATCTTTGTTCACATAATGCATTTTCATCAAGAAATCTAAAAGCTGGCTATTGGGCTAAATACCCATTCTATGCGCAACAACGCGCAACCATTAAAGATCAAATGGAAAAATACGGCGTACGAGCACTTATGTATGATTTTTGGAATTTCAATCCAAAAGAAATTATCGCAACATTTGAAGATAAGGTCAGTGGATTATTTGGTAAAGCAACCGAATTTATGTCGAAAATTTTCTAAAAAAAGGATTTATAATGAAATATATATTGTTATGTTTTCTCATCATAGCAAGCATCCCCTGTTCTTTACAAGCTGATATTACCTCGGATCTTGGTTTAGATAAGTTAGGTGATATCACAAAACAGATTAAATTAGATCAACTTGCTCAAATTTCTACCCAAGGGCTAGAAAAACTCAACAAGATCGCTGACACAGGCCTTGATAAGGTTGTTGAAATAACCAAACTCGATGAGCTTGAAGGACTAAGCTACGATTTAATTAATAAAATTAAAATAACCGAAGGTTTAAAAAAACTGGGACTTCCAAATGATGCCGCAAACTTTATTGGATTTCCTTTTGATGTTCTGGGAAGTCTTGGTAAAGATTTTCTAAGAAATATGGCCGGACTCCCTTCTCAAGTAATTGAAACAACAAAGACACTCGTCTCGCTCATGACTGATCCAAGAAAAGCTGCCGAATATGCTAAAAAATGGCTTGAACTCTTTAAACAATTAGGCCAAATGGAAAACGGACTTCATCTTTGTCATGGAGGCTGCGGTGTTGACATATTGCTACGCAATGTCGGTCTATCTGAACCGATCCATGATGGACTTACTACCGTCAAAGAATTTTTGGACGCAAACAAAGACGAAGTTATTTTTATTTTCATAGAAGATAATGTCAAAAATGGAAAAGCAATTGATGAACAAATAAATAAAAGCGGTCTCTCTTCACACATTCTTAAACCATCAGACTGGGACCCTGCAAAAGAAGGTGGTTGGCCAACGTTCGGTTGGTTAAGAAAGAACAATAAACGGCTCATTTTGTTTACCAGTTCCGATAAAACGGCAAACACGAGCGCCGACCCGTCAAACCCAACACCACCATACGCTCATGAAAGCCAATACATTTGGTTACAGTGGCCACATGTTGCAGAAGGTGGATACAGTACTATTGGAGATTTAAGTAAAAAAGGACCAGAGCGCTTTACAAAAGTATGCGTTCAACGTGGCGCATCAGCAAATTATGCTTCAAAAATTCGCTACATGAATCTGCTCAATCTGTTCCCTGAAGCACCAATTCCTCTTGATGCAATAAAAGCAAAAGATATTAAACGGGTATTTGATGAATACAATAAATTCAATGATTCCTCGACAATTAATTCTTCTGACACATTAAAACAATTTGTCGATGGATGCTTAAAATACGGCATCGGTCCAGAAAAAAATCAGGGGTCTACAAAAAATCGCTATCCAAACTTCATCGCATTAGATTATGTCGATCAAGGCAATCCAATGGAAGCAATTAACTGGATCAATCAAAAAGTTCTCGATGCACTTAAAACCGGAACTCCATTAGAAACAATCTTTCCACCAATAGTTGAAGCTAAATAATAAAGAGATACATTGATAAAAGACGGGGGTGAAATTCACCCTCATCTTTTTACGTCACCAAGCCCAAATTACCAAGATTCAATTTATCCACCATAGTGCCTGGAACAAGTTTTTTCAAATCATCTAATGGAGCCAAGTTGCCAACTTTACCACCAATCTCTTTCGTCACATCTATTACAGATCCAACGCCTGCCGCCTCAGCAATACTTCCTATCTTTTCTAATGCCTGTGATGTAAGGCCGGTTGCGACAGATGCTAAAATCTGTTGAACAATGGATGGCGTTGATGCAACCAGATTTTTTCCTGCACTCAATGTTTGATCCATATTTTGCGGTTTTAGTTGCTGAATTATCGCATTAACTATCTGCTCAATAGCCGCAACAGAATTATTAACATCAAAGTTGGCAATCTTTATCGTTTGAATATTTCCAAAAATTTCAAGCTTTAACTGCAACTCTGAAATTACAAAATTAAACGCAGTAATCGCTACCGTAAAAGAAGCTTCCTTAAAAATAAAGGGTGCTGTTAATTTTTCAAAAGAATTACTCAGCGCATTATTAACGAGAGAGATATCATCAACAACTTTCTTAAATGGTTTTAAAACTGTTGAACATGAAAACAATGGAACCTTATTGCACGCATTATTAATCTCAGAAATGCTATCATTAATACTGCTTACCATAGAACCTGCAGAATTTTTCCACCCTTCTACAACCGCCTGTACTTTTTGATGGGCTTTGTTTACCAGATTGTCCAATCCGCTGGTTATTTTACCATTAAGAATTGTTTTGCTTATTTTTGATTTATCAAATAAGAAGTCAGCCGTACCCATAACATCAACATCAAAAATGCCCATCTTCCCCTTCACATCAAAAAATCCACCATGAGGATCAATGTGAACCTTTGATTGACCTGATAAAATCGCCGGAGACTTACCAATCTGCAATTTACCATCAAGATCAACTATCTGCTCAGAAAAATCTAAACGCTCTTCCATATGTGGACCAACTAATGTATCAGTGATCGATGTTAACACAAAAAGATTTTCGATGTTCAAAGGAGTTGTTTCAGCAATAAAACGAATTCCCATATCTGAAACATTTCCATTTGCATGAACTTTCATGCCCAAAAAATCCCCTTTCCCATCAAATGAAATACCTTTAGGAAGGCCATATTTCACAAATAACGTTTTTTGTAGTTTTTCTGGCAACGGTAATCCTCCGGTTGCATAATCACTTTTTGCAAAAACAAGATATGAATCATGGAGACACCCCAAACCAGGGATTTGCAAACCAGGAACAGCTTTTTGAGCCAATTTCTGCCACAATATCATAAGATCAGGAAAACATAATTTATCAGTATAACCCGCTACCGCTAATTTTTTAGGATCAGCAGCATTAACATTCAGGAAAAATGATAAATCCTCATCACCAACCTTGAATGACCCACCACCACCTAAACCAGAAATCAGTCCACCAGCAAAATTAAGAATAAGCGTCGGATCATTTACCGTAACAGGAAAGCCTCCAGGACTATTTAAAATATTACCTTCCAATCTTCCCCCTAATGAAAAAGTAAGTGGTGCAATTGATCCTACAAAAATTGTTTTGAAAATCTTTCCTGCCAAATCTACATCAGATGCCAACTTCAATTCAAATTCAGGCATTCCCATTTCTAACTTCACATTAAAATCAGTTGAATAAACTTTAATCTTTTCCATCAAAACTAATGGAGGTTCATATGCCTGATAAGCACCAACACCAATACCTCCCTCAATCAAAGATAATGGAAGAGTAACGTGACCATAAGGAGAGGTCATTTTCAAGAGATCAAAAGTGGTTTTTAAAAAGCCACTAAATGAAAGATTTCCGCCAACAATAATTCCTTCTTCTTTAAGTGGAATTGGTAAAAGAACGGGACCTTTAAGATCGGTCGCCACAATTAAAATTGCATCATGCATACTCATTAAACCATCCACGGACTTAAGTTTTGAATTAATATTACTTAACTTAAACTCTCCTTTTCCACGAAAAGCGAAAGTTACAGACAAACCGTCACTGTACGTTAACCATACTTCAACATCTTGTTTGGCCCCCCACAAATCTATCTCGCCCAATATAACGATAAAGAGCTCCCCTGTTTCTTGTTCGATCGAACGTGCTTGATTAACTGCAATACCTTTATAGGTAAAACAAATTTCTGCATTACTGAGCATTTTTAAAGCTTCCTGAAACTTGCCAGCTCCTTTTACCTGTTTCAAAATATCAGCAAGACAAAGTTTTTTACTCGAAAAGTTAGTAAAATAAATAAAGAAATCTTCTTGTTTTTTATTAATAATTCCCGGCTGATCATAAATTTTAATTATAAATGAATCAGAAAAAATATTTTTTAATGGACCCCCCACAACTCCTTCGCAAACGGTTGTTATTCCATTTTTGTAATAATTAAAATCTAAAAATTGAACATCATCAGTAAATTGAGGCGCTTTATCCACATAAATAAGTTCTTCTTCACTCGCAATACCCTCTTTTTCTTTTTCCTTGAGAATGTCACCACTTCGATAGACAAGCGTTAAATTTCTTGGTTGAAGAACATTATCAAATGGCTTCAGCCTTGGCGCCACCATTGAAAGTTTTGCTGGAATATCATAACGTGATGCCACATTTACTTGCATAGAATTATCTTCAAGGGGATTAACTAAAAACAAATTTTTTGCACCATCTGATGATTTACCCGCAATGCGCAAACCAATATCTTCCTTAATAAAAATTAATTCTGCAACGGGATTGTTTATGCACGTTCTTTCAACCTTATTCTTAAGCTCAGCAACATTTTCCAGGCGAGATTTCGTAACATAGGGCTCTAATATACTTTTTAAACACAAGTCCTCTACACCATTAAAAGGCATTTTCCATGTTGCAAATGAAAAATCTGTTTGAATAGTTAGCTGAAATAACTTTAGGTCTGATAAAATTTTGCCAAATTCATTACCCTGAGGCTCAAGAACACTTACACAGGATATTCCCTTTGCAACCGCCAAACCAAAGAGCTTTTCATCTCCATCAACATTCGAAATAAGAATAACGGGATCTTTAAAGGAAAAGAGAGCATCAAACTGCTTTTTGTCACTAAAAATTTTACTTGGCTGAACAAGGCCATTAAGTTTAAGTCCAATCGTATAAGCACCCTTTGCAGCATTAACATTGCCAACAATTTTAATGTCCCTTAATTCACCCAAAGAAGTCGTTGCAGCAACAAAATTTTTTATACCATTACCAGAAATATCTCCTGAAACTTTGGCCGAAGACAATTGCCCATCAAATAATCCTGTATTTTTAAAATCAGCCACTGATTCAAGGGGACTTGTAACTACAGCAGAAAAATTTTTGATAAAAAAAATAATTAAAATGAATAACCATGAAGAACGTTTACCCATATTTTTATTCATTAAAACTTCCCTTAATTTTTAGAACAAATACTCTCTCATGCTTTCATTTTTTAATATTAAATGCAAGACTTTATTTAACTATTTAAGACAGATAAAATTAAATTATCGCTTCTTTGGACAAATGACTTTCCCTATGAGAAAGCCGTTCAAATTGATATGCATCAGAAATTATTTTCTCTAAATGAGAATTTTTTGCGTTCCAACCAAGATATTTTTGTGCTTTTGCTGGATCGGCAATCAAAATTGCCGGATCACCTTCACGTCGTTCACATATTTTTATTTGCAACTTCTGCCCACAAACTTTTTCAACCGTTGTTAAAATTTCCTTAACCGAATAACCTCTCCCAGTCCCCAGATTAAAAATCTCTGATAAGCCCCCCTGCTTTAAATAATTAAGCGCCGCTTCATGTGCCAAAGCTAAATCAGCAACATGCAAATAATCACGAATACATGTTTGATCTGGCGTGTCGTAATCATTGCCAAATATCTTAAATTCTTTACCCGACATTGCTGCACGTATGGCAAGCGGAATTATATGCGTCTCTGGCTGATGATACTCGCCCAAACCATGATGAAACTCAGCCCCACACGCATTAAAATAGCGAAGCGCCACAAATTTAAAATCATATGCGCGTGCAACATCAGATAAAAGATATTCAACAACAAGCTTTGTGTTTCCATACGCATTAACCGGCAACGTTTTATGATCTTCTTTCAACGGTAACTGATCAGGCAAACCATAAACAGCAGCACTGGATGAAAAAATAAATTTATTAATTTTGTATTGAATCGCCTTTTTTAAAAGAGTTAATGTATTAACAACATTATTATCGTAATATTTAAAAGGATTCTGTACCGATTCACCAACTGCGATAAATCCTGCAAAATGCATAATCGCATTAATTGAAAATTGTGAAAATATCTTATCGAGCAAATGATCATCACAAACATTTCCCTTTATTACCGTCGCCCATGAATGATTAAACGGCTGCTTGTAATAAAAATCATCTAAAATAATTACGTGATAACCTTTTTGTGCTAATAAGTAAGCAGTATGAGAACCGATGTAACCAGCGCCCCCCGTAATTAAAATAGACTCTTTCATATAAACCTTTTGCATGCAAAAAATAAAAAGTAAAAAACAGTATATTTTCATCATTAAAATGAAACACCAACTTTAAACCATAATTTCCAACGGTCGATTACCGCAGGACCATCGCCAAATTCATAACCACCCGCAATGTTGATAAATGTTGGAAAAACAATGTCATACCAACCATAACCCAAAGAACCATACAACGTGTGAATAACTACCGATGGATTAGCGGCTGAATCTAGATCAAGCTGACATTTATTAACAGGTAAATAAATATCATTATTTTTAAGATTATCACTACGCGCTTCGACTTCGCCTTCGGTCATTCCCGCGCTCACCGGAAACGCTTTAAATTGTTCTAAATCATTTGAAACTTCATTATAATTGTTTATTATGGCATTCGTTCTGCTTACTCGTTTTTGTCCCGCTTCAACAAAATTATTGTTACTGTACCACAATGCGGCCAACGCATGCTCATCTTTCCATGTATTAGCCAAACAAACCTTTTCTCGATCTCGAGAATAAAAATGATACCCCAACTCACCTTGAAAGTCTGACATCGTATAAACCCATGCCAGATTTATATTACGCAGTGAACCGTGACCAACATAAACACCCTTGGTAAAATAATTAATACCGGGCTTAAGGACTGTTTGAACATTATTATTTGGATAAACCCAAATATAACGCCCCCATGGCTTGCCATACATGTCAAAGGAACGAACCTGCAAATTATCAATAAACATGGTTGCACTTGTATCAAACTCAAACGTTAAAAAATTTCTCTCGTGTGACCAAACACAAATACCCCCATTAGTGCCTAAAAAAAATCCTGTATGCCCATTGTAACCAACAATTTTTTCAAACATAAATTCGCCTGTTGGTTTATTGCCCGTAGGAGCCAGTACGCCTATGTAGCTACTCAAATGATAAAAGGGTTCTTTGAAATATGTATAACCTAAACGAAATTCTAGATCAGCCACGCCCCATTTAGTACGTCGATATTCTCGACAATCAATTCTTCCATAACGCAATACGTTTGCATTGCATAAAGCAGCGGTCATTGATTGTGATGCATAATGATTCGCTTCATTTGAAAAAAAAGAAGAAGTTTGTTGAGGATCATCCCCCCCCTCACCACCGCACACCTCAATCGTTTCACACATTCCCATATTATTTTTTACACACATAATAGGCATCGCCAATTCAAACCACCATCCCTTATCAAAATGGGACGACAAATGATGATGATAGACTAAACCGATACCGAAATATTTATGCGTTGGACAAAATTGCAACTTGCTTTGAAATGTCCACGTATCAATAACATCAAAAATATTGTCACTTACTAAACTGGTATCAAATGTTGAGCGCGCTCTTCCTGTGCAAACGTTAAAGTAGTTAGCAACCAAATCAACTTCATGATCTTTGACCGCTTCTGAGCCAAGCTCACCAGCAATCAAACAAGTTTTATTGAATGGCAAAAAATATTGCGCAATTTTATAAGAATTAGTTGATTCACCACCTAATAAGGTAATAGACAGATTGCGATGCTTTTGTTTTGTAAAATCTCTCATTTCATCATGCGTCATCGTTTGACGCTCTGGAGAACTTGGATGAAAAGGAACTGGAATACTTAAAAAACTATGCACACCATAAGTAAAACGATATAACCCCATTAAACAACATATAAAAATAGCATGCTTGCTCACTGCCATTCCTTCTTATAGTTATGAATTTCAGTATATACAGCTCGTAAACTTAAACAACTTCAAATTCATTTATTTGATATTTGTAACCTCATGCAAACGTTGTTAAAATAAGAAAATATGTTAACCGATTAATCATTCATTGGGATACAACGAAATGATTGAAATCAATAAAGAATACACAATCACACAATGGGAACAAATTTTTGACCCTTTTACTCAATTAAAAAAAGAAATTTCACGCATTATAGTCGGCAATGAAGAAGCAATAGAGCTGATGCTTATCGCCATTCTTTGCAACGGTCACGTATTATTAGAAGGCGTTCCCGGCATCGCCAAAACCACCATGATTAAATGTATTGCTGACGCAATTGGCCTCCCTTTTAAGCGAATTCAATTTACGCCTGATTTATTACCTGCAGACTTAGTTGGCACGTTGATTTTTAATCCTAAAACTCACGACTTTGAAACAAAAAAGGGCCCTATTTTTGCCAACATTGTTCTTGCTGACGAAATAAACCGCGCACCAGCAAAAGTTCAATCGGCGCTCTTGGAATCAATGCAAGAACGGCAAGTCACCATTGGATCAGAAACTCATAAACTTGATGAACCATTTCTCGTTTTCGCGACACAAAACCCACTCGAACAACAAGGAACTTACCAATTGCCAGAAGCACAAATTGATCGCTTTATGTTTAAAATTCACATCGATTACCCTTCAATGGAAAATGAAAAAGAAATTATCAACAAAGTCTTTAACAAACAAACCATTACAAAAGTGGTAAAAAAAGAAGATATTTTTAATGCGCAAAAACTTATCTCACAAATTTATGTAGATCAAAAAGTTATTGATTACATTACCCACCTTGTATTTGCAACGAGAAAACCAGCCTTATTCAATTTAGATAACTTAACCAACTACATTCAACACGGCGCATCTCCGCGCGCAACACTAAATCTTTATCGAGCAGCACAAGCGCACGCCTTTGTGAACAAAAGACAATATGTAACACCAGATGATGTCAAAAGAGTTGCTCTTCCAATTTTACGACATCGTCTCATTTTATCATTTCAAGCACACGGTGAAGAAAAAACCTCAGATGTTATTATTCATCAAATTCTTAACAATTTAGCAACACCCTAAAGCAGGTGTTTATGGGAAAGCGCAACTTGACAAACCCCCATTTGCATGGGTAATGTGAACAGTAAACTGAGGAAGGGGATCCTTACATGAGACATCCCGTTTGGATCTTAAATTTAAGCGTATTAATTTTACTTTTTACTTTTTTAGTCTTTATAACATTGTACAAAGTGCAATTACAAAGACCTTCCTCTATTGTTCCCAGTGAAATAACAAGCAGAGTTATTCAAAAATATGAAGTTATTGATCCATCTAAAATTTATGAATATGATCTTTTTAATACATACAAACTCGAAATTGCTCAACCGAAAAAGCCCGATTATGTAAAACCAGTTCCCCCTCCTCCAGCCCCAATTCAGGTCCCTTCACCAAAATCTGAGCAGCCGAAATTTCTTGACCCTCTCCCCATAACACTAACCGGAATTTTCATGCTACACGATGACTCGCGCAATAGAGCAATCATCATGGATAACAAATCTAAAATCGAAGTCACATATAAAATTGGCGATGAAATTGAAGACGCCCAACTCGTTAAAATTTTCTCAAACAAAATTCTGCTTATACGTTCCAACGGACAACAAGAGATTCTTTATTTGCGCCAAGAAGATGCCACGGCGGACGAAACAACGATTACAAAAAAAGACTGGTCTCATATAGTTAAAAAGACGAATCAAAGTGAATACTTAATCGATAAACAAGAATTTGCCTATGAAACAAAATCACTCAGCAATGTCATTGATCTTTTTGACTTAACAACTGCTTACAAACAAGGAAAGAGCATTGGCACCAAAGTAGGGCAAATTGAAGAAAGCTCGCTCGCTGCCGCTATTGGATTTAAACCAGGCGATATTATCACCCACATAGCAGATCTCCCGGCAACCTCAACCAGTGAACGCTTGCAAATTTATAAAAAAATAACACCACTACCAGAGAATAGTACCTTTAATATCAACGTTATTCGCCGCGAAAACCCCACAATCATCAAAATTAAAATAGGGACAATAAAGCCTTTTCCAACAACACCTCCTCTTTTACCTAAAAAAGAACCACAAAAATTGCTCACCAAAACAGAAAAATATATTGATGAACAACAGGAAGCAGATAAACTAAAGATATTAAAGACAAAAGAAAAGTTTGCACCAACCTTACAAGAAATTCGCTTAAAGGAAAAAGAAAATATATTAAAACATCAAAAGGCTGTAGGAAAAAAAGGTGCCATAAGCAAGGATAAGCAATGATTAAAAAGATTTTATACTTATTGCTTCTTATAGGACTTTATACCTGCTCTGGCGCCGAATCAGAACTCGTTAAATCAAACAAAAAAAACCAATTATTTGCGCCACGCAAAAAAGCAGCTTCGACAAAACAAAAAACTTCTTTAAATAAAAAAATAGAAACCCCAAGTATCCCTGATCAAAGCGAATCAGAAAATAAAAATTCGATTGAATTATCACCAGTTGAAATTGAACAATTAAAACAAGAACTCGAACCTGATGTTGAATTAAATTTTAACAATGCAAGTTTACAAAACATCGTTGATCAAATAAGCCAAATATTTGATATCACGTTTCTTCCCGACGACGTTGTCAAAACTCCAGGCTCACAAACAAAACCGTTAAGTGACTCAAAAATATCTTTTAAGACAAATGTCCCTTTCTCAAGGCAAAAAGCGTGGAACTTTTTTACCATGTTTCTTGAACTTGCAGGATGGTCGCTTGTTCCGACAAACGATTCTCATATTTATCGTATTACCTCTATCGAAAAGGCTAATAAATCACCGCTGCCCACGTACATTAATACGTCAATAGATATTTTGCCCGAAAGCGACCAGCGAATGCGATATGTCTGCTTCTTGGAAAATAGCGCACCTGAACAAATGATGAATCTCTTGAAAAATTTGACCAGTGCAAATGCTCAAATAAGTAGCATGCCACTCCTTAGCGCAATTATTATAACGGATGTAGCTTATAACATTGTATCGCTCCTTCAAATCATTAAAGAGCTCGATAAAACATCTGAAAGTCAAATTCTTACCGTTATTAATCTCAAAGAAGCAGAGGCAACAGAAGTCGTAAGCCTCATTAAATCATTACAAAACAAAGATGAACCATCCTCCTTTCCATACGGAATAACAAAGAAAGAATCAAGCCTCTATTATTTCCCAAAAGATGTTTCATTGATTTCGGCACCAAGGACAAATTCCTTAATTTTAATCGGCCCGCGAGAAGGAGTAAAACGCATTGAACATTTTATTTTATCTCACGTGGATGTCGAACTCAAACAAATGTATCAACCGGTTCACATTTATGACTTAAATTATGCTCCCGCAAAACAGATTGCCGACATTCTCAATAGCGTTGTAAAATTTGGTAAAAAAGGGGGTGGCGGCGGCAAAGAAGGAGGCCCAACGGCTGGCGAAGCCGGAGGTGTTGTAGGAGGTCTTAAATATTTTGGCGATATTTTCATTGAACCAGAAGAACAGGGAAACCGTTTACTCATTAGATCAAATCAAGAGGATTGGATTCATCTGAGCAAAATTATTGATCAACTTGATAAACGCCAACAACAAGTTGCTATTGAAGTTATGATTGTAGAAATTACGTTTGATAAAACAAGACAGCTTGGTGTTCAATGGCAAACAAAAAATCCTACAAATATTCAAGGCCAAATGAGCGGATTTTTTGGATCAAAAGCAGTCGTTGATACTAATCAAAACCCCCCTCCTTACACTAATACTTTACTCTCAAACTTAATTAATCTCGCAAAACTTCCTACAGCTGGAACCACATTGCTTACACTTGGCAAAGAAAGTGTTTATGCAATTTTAGGCATGCTTGATAAAAACACACAAACACGCATGTTAGCTAACCCATTCATTGTCGCAACCAATAAATATACCTCTACGGTTGCCATAAGCGAAACCAGACGCGCACAAACACAAATTGTCGGCACTAACCAATCAGGAAATCAATCTTTTGATGCAAAACTGCAGGTATCAATTACGCCTCAGATTAACGATTTGGGACTTATTAATCTAGATATCAATGTCATTATTGAAAACTTCTCTGAAGATGTCTCAGGCACTGATCCAAACAATGCAAATAAAACTACGCGTCAAGTTCAAACAAATGCAAATGTTGCTGATAAAGAAGTTCTCGCTTTAGGCGGATTAGTAAAACGGAAAAAAACAGTTACCACAACACGCATTCCTATTCTCAGTAGAATTCCACTTATTGGCAATATCTTTAAAAACGAATCGCATGAAAATGTTGAGTCGCATTTGGTTATCTTCATGTCACCAACAATCATTCAACCAACAGATACCACCTCAAACCTCTACACACGAAATAAATCACAGTTTATGACGATGGTATCGCGTGCATATGCTGAAAAATATGAAAAAAGTGATCGCGACCCTATTTATCGGTGGTTCTTTAAAGAAGTTGATCAAGAGATGTCGGATGACATTGAATCTTTCATTGCAAAAGGCGAAAAAAGGGAAGTACCACAAGAAAATTCAACAGCAAATATTATTACACAATCAGTTGAAAGAACAAAGGAAGGTAGCACATGATAAAAAATATCTTCCTTCCTGAACGTATTGGAAATCATTTTATTTTCAGCGAAAATTATCTTGGACTCGAAATAACAAAGTCAACGCTTATTGGAACAAAAATCAATGTCTCGGGAACCAGGGCAACATTATTAGACTTTTATCATGAACCCATCACAAAAAGCGAAAACGAAGAAAATGAACAAACTTTAATTAAGAGCCTTCAAAATCTTCTTAAAGCGGCCGGAAAGTCATCTCAGATAAAACTGACACTTCCCAATAATATAGCAATATTTAAAGAGCTTACTTTACCTTTTATTGATGAAGAACAAATTCGCCAAATATTGCCTTTTAAATTAGAAGCTCATATCCCATTTCCAATAAATACCATTGCATTTGATTTTGTCAAAACTAAGGTAAATCAAGAAAAAAAAGAATCTACTATTTTGGTCGGTATTGTTCAAAAGAAAAATTTAGAGTCTTACCTTATCCCCTTAAAAAAGACGCCCGTTTTGCTTTCAAGTGTAACAATAGACCTATTTTCGCTCTATGGCCTTTATCGCGTTCATCCAGAATATAGCAGATTAAATGAATCAGTAGGAATTATCGACATAGGATTTCAATCCAGCACGATAGCCTACATCAACAATCAACAGCTTCTCACCAGTAGATCAATTAATGTGGGACTCAATACACTCGCTAAAAATATTGCAACAAAAACAAAAAAAACCATTGAAGACATCTTAGAACAACTTGTCAGATTTGGTATCGCACAAACTGATGATTCAGTTTATAATAAGGCGCTTGAACAAGAGATACATAATATTTATTCACAAATTCAATTTACCCTTAATGCCTTTTCCGCCCAGATGCCCACGTATGAACCAATAAAAAGATTTATTCTTATTACTCGTGGAACACAAATAAAAGAGTTTGATAAGAAACTTGAGCAACTTTTTACTCTGCCCGTCGAGTACTTTAACACACACGCGTTACTTAATATCGCATCATTAAAGACAAAGAGCCATATCAGCTCAATCCCTCTTATCAACATACTTTCATTTGGAGCCGCATATCCTTTTTCGCCAACAAGTTCATTCGATTTACTTCAATCACAAGAAATCGAACAAGAAAAAACAAAACTTGAACATCAACTGGTCGTAACGTTCGTTTTAATTATACTTTTTTTGGGAACCTTAATAGGTTTTGGAATTTTTCAACGAACACAACTACGTAAAAAAATTAATAATGCAAAGCGATCCGCCCTTAATCAATTAAGATCTGAAATCGATGTTACCGATAGCAACCTAACAACAGCAGTCGCCAATGCAAAAACAAAACTGAGTGATACCGAAGCAATTTGGGCCGGATTCTCAGAAAGTTCACGCTATTCACCATTAAAGTACTTGGCAGAATTAAGTACAAAAATTGATCGCCCCGGGATTGGTTTAGATCTTAAAAAATTAGTCTTAACAAAAAAAAGCATCTCATTAATAGGTCAGGTTCGAGATTATCCGGCATTAAAAACATTGGAAGAAGAGTTAACCGATTCAAAATTATTCAAATTAGTTACAACGCCACAAGACTTTAAATTATTTACCATCAAGTTAGCTATTACGGCAGAAGAGGAAGAAGCATATGAATAAATTTATAAGTCCGATTACTAATTTCTTCTTCAATCTCGATAAAAAAAACTTTAATCATATTCTTATTGGATCAATAAGTGGCATCATTATTCTTTTTGGACTCTTCCTTTACTTACAATTTCACGAAGTACGACGTCTTAAAAGAGAAATGATCAAAGTCAATAATGAAAGAATGCAAACAAAAGAAATTTTAGAACAGAATGAAATTCTTAAAAAACAACAAAAAGAGGTAGAAGAACTTATCGCACAAGATAAGCAATTTAAGTATATAAAACAAGAGTTTCTCAAAATTATTGATACATTAAATTTAAAAAATAATCTCAAAACTGACCCTACTCCTGTTACCAAAGAACTTGAACATCTACGTTCTCAAGGGTACGAAGAAGTGCAACTGGATATTGAGTTGACAAAACTCAACATGCGACAGTTGACAGAACTACTTATTGAGCTCGAAAAGAATAAAAGAATTAATATAAAAAGATTAGAAATTGCAAAATCAAAAAATGAGCCCACCGTCGAAGTACAACCACTGGTTATATCAACAATTCAAAAAAAAGCTGAAGCAACCGAAGAAGCAGAAACGGAGCAAGGATGAATAAAAAAAATATAATATCATTACTTTTATTCACCTCCACTCTATGCATAAATATGTTTGCAGAAGAAAATGGTTCTACGATAAAAAAAGAAGAAGAACCAATGATTTATTTCAATTTCGATGGAGAAAAGTTACTTGCCATCATTGATCGTCTCACCGCATATAAACAAATAAACCTTCTATTGCCAACGGACCAAAAGAATCTTACAGAGACCACGGTAACATTTAAAGTTCCCCATAAAATAAAAATATCCGATGCATGGGAAATGACTATCACCCTTCTTGATATTGCGGGCTTTGCAACAATAAAACGAAGTCAAAATTTATACAAAATAGAACCAAAGACAGATATCAGCAAAAGCAAGGCACCTTTTTATATTAATGTATCAACAGATACGCTTCCCAACAGTAATACCATAATTCGCTATCTTTATTACTTCCAAAACATTTTTTTGAAAGAAAGCAAAGTTACTGAACACCTTAAAAAAATTGTCGGCAACATGCTCCCAATGCAAAATGCTGAACAAAACTTTGAACTTTCAGAAGAATATAACTCTTTACTCATTACCGCCCAATCTAATGTTATTAAGGGAATTATAAACTTAATTCAAGAATTAGATCAAAGCGGCTTCCGCGAAGCAATAGAAGTAATACCGATCATTCATACTGATGCCGAGGAAATTGTTGCCGTTATAGACCAACTCATTCCTCAAAAAAAAGATGAGGAACAATTTAGATTTCCACCACTCATCGCAGAACCAACGTCAAGTCGAAAAACATATTTTTCATCAAGTACACGTATTGTAACCATCCCACAAACTAATTCTATAGCTATTTTTGGTCTCTACGATTCCGTGCAACGTGTAAAAGATTTTATCGTAAAATACCTCGATAAAAAAGTTGATGCAGAGAGGACCGTACTCCACGTAAAACCTTTAAAATATCTTAAAGCCGAAGAATTTGCGCAAACATTAAACAACCTTATTCAAAAACAGAGCGGCCAATCAATAGGAGAGGGAAAAGAAAGAGTATTAAGTAGCGATATTATTGTCATTGCTGAAAAGCCCGAAATAGCAAAGGTAAAAGCTGAACAAGAAAGACAACTTGGCGCAGCAGGTCAAGATATTGGCGTCAAGCTTGAAGGTGTAACAAAAAAAGAAGGTCCAATTATCGGCGGTAATAATATTATTGTCGCATGCAATCAACGAGACTGGATTATAATTAACGATCTCGTAGATAAACTTGACCACGAACAATGGCAAGTGGCAATTGAAGTTCTTATCGTTGACATGTCGATAACAACCAGCAATCAATTAGGTGTACAATTGCGGCGTCTACATAATGAAACTAATTTACATGAATTTAAATGGCAATTGGCAAACATACAAAAACCTTTACTCGACTTTACAAGTAAAACCGCTGTAAGCACTACAACGGGTATCGAATCAGACCTTTTGTCCGAGCAAAACCCTGGCACGGGCGATCCAGCAGTTTTTAATATCGCAAGCGCAGCCGAGGCAGGATCAACCATTTTCAGCTTCAAAGATAACAATGGCATGGCTGCAATCTTACAATTACTCCGTTATTTTTCAGATACCAAAATAATTTCCCAACCATTTGTAATTGCCCGTAACAATGAGCGTGCTAATATTTTACAAACGGAGCAACGATGGCTTCAAGGTGCCGCAGATACTGCAAGTGCTGGGGGTACTTCAGTAATTAATTACGAATACATGAAAGCTGCTACCGCAGTGAGCATTTTACCACGTATAAGCAAACCAGCAGACAACATAAATCTTGAAATAAAAGTTGATGCTAATGAATTTATCGGACCACAAGAAACACGTAATCGTACGGTAGAAACGAATGCCAACGTAGGACATCAAGAAGTTCTTGTTTTAGGTGGAATATCGCGAGTTGATATGGACGAAACGGTCACTAAAACACCTATTCTCTCCAGTATTCCTATTTTGGGATATCTCTTCAAGCAACAGACAGAAGAACGCGATCAACGTATTTTGATGATTTTTATATCACCCTCTCGAATTCCCCCTGTTTCAGCCATTGAAGGAAAATCCCTTAACAAATTTACCCAAACTAAAATTAACGCAATCTCACAAACGTTAAGAGAGACAGATAAAACAATTGGGTGCCCCGAATCATTTACCAAAAAGAAAGAAAACTTCCAATGCTTAAGAGATCCAATTACTGAATTCATGTTCAGTCCTAATATTGGAAACGATATGGCAGCAAATATCGAAAGTTATGCTCAACGTGGCGTATGGACACCCGACTTTAGCGAACAATTCAAAAAAGCTGAAGGAATCGAACAATATCTTAAAAAACCAAAAGGCTCAATCTTAAAAAAGAATAACAATGGCAAAAATAATAACTTAAAAAATGTGCTCGAAAATGAGAAAAATCCATTTACATCAAAAACGTGAAACTTGTCTCAAGTATTCAATTTGCAATAAACGATTATATTTCGATAAACGTTCAGAGTGAGTACAGCCGCCAAACTTAATATAGTTGGCTCTCGTGCCTAATGCAAAATCAGCAATAAATGTATCACACGTCTCACCAGAACGATGTGATGCTATTGTTGTCAACCCATATTCTTGACATAATAAAACTGCTTGTATTGCTTCACTCACTGTCCCAATTTGATTTGGCTTAATAATCACACCACTCACCGCATCCTTTTCAACAGCCATTGCAATTCGTTCAATGTTGGTAACCAGTAAGTCATCACCAACAACGCGCACTTGATTACCCAATGTCTTCTTCAAATTAATCCATCCATTCCAATCATTTTCTGCCAAGCCATCCTCTAAATAAATAATCGGGTAACGATTGATCAATTTTTTATAAAAATCAACTAATTGGTCACTGACAAATGCTTCATCTCCAATAAAATATAATCCCTTTTCTTTATCGTAAAATGTGCTTGCAGCAACATCCAACCCTAATCCAACCATAGAATTATCATAACCAGCTTCTTTTATAGCAGCCATCAAATAATCTAATGGTTCAATATTATCAGTAAAATGAGGCGCGAAACCCCCTTCGTCACCGGTGCAAATTGATTTACCATTTTTTTTTAGCAAAACTTTTAATGCATGAAAAATTTCAATTGCTATTTCCATTGCCTGTGAAAAAGAAGAAACGCCAAAGGGTACAACTAAATATTCTTGAATAGAAAGATTGTTAGACGCATGTAAACCACCATTTATAAAATTAATCAATGGAATTGGCACCGATGTTTCTACCAAACCCAACGATTGTGCAATAAAATCATATAATTCAACACCAACATCACTTGCATGTGCTTTGAAAAAAGCCATACTTACTGCCAATGTTGCATTTGCACCCAAATTCTCTTTTTGGGGAGAAGGATCAAGTTCAATGAGTTGCTGATCCATTTCAACAGCATTTATCTCGCGACCAATAAAATGCGGCGCTATTTTTTCGTGAATGTTAGCAATAGCTTTTTCAACCCCTTTGCCCATCAATCGCTCGCCACCATCACGTAACTCAAGCGCTTCAAATCTGCCAACAGAGGCGCCAGAAGGAACCATTGACGTAACATAACTGCCATTATCAAAAATAAGCTCACAAGCAATAGTTGGCACACCACGGGAGTCATAAATTTGCCTTGCATGAATTTCAGCTATTTTCATCAAATTAATCCTATTTCAAAAAAAATTAATTATTACATATTAACGTAGTTTAAAATCATACGCAAAAATCAAATAATAATATAAGAGGTGCGGCTTTAGTATCTTTAAAGCCGCACCTCTTCACGTTTACAAAAGTAATTTATTTAAAAATTATATTCAAAACCAAAGTTTAAAACATAAGCAGTTTTGTTATTGACTAAAGGATATTGATTGTAATCAATTTCATAACGACTTGAACGAGACACTTCAGCAAATTGTTTAGCATTAGTTGGTTTGCCAATAATCTCATCGAAGTGTTTTCCTGGAACAAAAACGGCGGTTGCTAAAAATCCCTTTAAATTACTCAGCCAATGAACATCCAAAAACAAGTTAATTTCTAACCCCAAAGCCTTACTTGCAGTTTCATTTGACGCACTACTCGTTTCATTGCCATAACGCGACAAACAATACTTATTCGTTGGCTTATCTTGCCAATAATAAAGCGCATTCGAGTTTAACATTATTTTACGTTTGTAATTATCTGGCGTCCATGTAAAGCCAGCACCCGTATAAATAAGATTTGAAAAACCCTGAACATTCGTTGCGTAAAAATGCCTGTCTTGCGAGACTTTCAACTCTGGCGACGACAATGGACGCGTAATGCTTTGCCCACCAATAACAAAAATAGACCGCACGCGTTTACCAGAATAAATTTCTTGCAACCCAATAAAGCCACCATATGTTGACGTACGTTCAGTATCCGATGGATCTTCTAATACAATATTAGGATGCTCATCACCACTGGCATAACCTATTGCTAAAGAACCTCTTAAGGTTTGCGGCTGAAACCAAAAAGTACCATCTATAACAGCCATACAACCAGCAAATTTATTATCATACGCAGGCCTAAATCGATAAGGACCATTAAAAAGCCCACTTGAGCCAATCTCCAAACCATTAAAAACTGCTCCTTTAGGTGCATTATCCACAATAGTTTTATTGGCATCAGTTACGGGCGCTACATTAGAGCCTGTTGCATCTTTTTCACCAACATAAACAGCGCCATAAACCTCTTCTAAAGCTCCCGTTGTGCCATTTCTATGCGGAATTATATAATTTCTATCCCACCCCTTTGCATGTTGACGACCAAAATTAAATGCTGTTTCAAAACCAAGTTCCCATCGCCTTCCGGCATATTCAACAGCCGCACCCATTGTCCATAATTTAACATTAGCATCCGAACGCACCGTTATCTTCTGCGCGGGAACCCAATCATATAATATATAAGGTTCAAAAACTAACCTTCCAAACGTTTCACTATTTAATAAATGAGCACGAATACGTGAAGCATAAACAATATTAAGATCTCCATAACCACGATAAATACTTGCACAATTCAAACAGTTTCTATTTACCACCTCAGTTGTTTGAGAAAAACTTGCTGACAAATTTTCGAGCATAGCACAATAAAAATCATATGTTACATTATGATTCGCGGTTAAATCACCTCGCCATAATGCACCAAATGCAAACTGATCAATGGTATTATCAGTGAAGAAACCCAGCACGCCCGGAGAAACGGCATAAGCGGCACCAAGCGAAATACCTCTGCCTAATTGATAAGGAAATGCACCAAATTTAAGAGAATGCTTACGATCTGCCTTGATATCAAAAGCATCATTTATTGAAAATTTAACCCACGCCTTTCTAAACCAAGGTATTAAGCGATTAAAACTATGACTATGATCATCAAGTGTAAAATCTAAAATCTGTAATTGTTCTTGTGTCGTCAAGAGAGATCTTGTATTACCCCATTTAGCCTTATTTCGTAATGTAAGTTTTGATTTTATAACATCGCCAAACCGCGTATGTGTATTAAAATCCCATGTGCCTTGAACGTAAATGGATTGATCCATGGGGCTGCCACTAAAATATTCAGCATTTTTTACATAAAAAGCTTCCGTTTTGTTGACAGCGGTAAAATCAAAGAGAAAATCTCCGTTTTTATAAAGAAGCCACTGAGCATTTTTACTATAAATTGCAGTAAAAACAAATGCGTGAGAAAATAAAAGTAATGACAAAAATAATTTTTGTTTCATGTGCTCGTACCTATAGATTTTGTAATTTAACCCATTAGAACTCATTACGGATAAAAAAGAACTGCGAACAGTAATAAAGTACAAGGATTAGGTAAATTGTCAATGCACGCTCACAATTGCTTTTGCAACCAACTTATAGGTGTTCACATGTCTATTTCTGGTGGATGGCACCAGGCCCTTTTGCAAGGAAATAAAATTCAATGCACAACGGTACAAATTTTTTTAAAAAACAACAGACAGTGGAATGTCCCAAAAACATCAACAACAGAAATAGAATTATTTAAAGAAACACACGTTAAAACAAATATCTTTCCTGTTGCACACGCAAGCTATCTTATTAACCTCGCATCACCAAAAAAAGAAATCGAACAATTATCTATTCAAAGCCTAAAAAATGAACTAAAACTCTGCGATCAATTAAACATCCCGTATCTTATTATACATCCAGGCTCGCACCTTGATGATTCTGTTGAAAATGGCCTCATGCGAATAAGTCAGTCCATTAACAAAATTTATGAAGAAACAAACTACAATTGCATACTTCTTTTAGAAACAATGGCAGGACAAGGAACAACTCTCGGAAAAACATTTGAGCAATTGGGCCAAATTCTACACACAATCAATCAAAAAAACAAAGTCGGCGTTTGCCTCGACACATGTCATGTCTTTGCGGCAGGGTACAAATTTAACACCTTGTTAGAATACAATACACTTCTACATACCTTTAATTCTATAATTGGCTTGGAAATACTAAAGGTTATCCATATTAACAACTCTCAAAAAGAATGCGGTAGCTTTATTGATCGACACGAACATCTTCACAAAGGAAAAATCTCATTAGAGGCATTTTCGCATTTTCTCAATGATCAAAAATTAAAACATATTCCTAAGATCCTAGAAACGCCCAAGGACCAAGGGTTAATGTCAGACATAAAAAATCTTGAAATCATAAAAAATTTATTAATCAAAAATTAATTCAGCCCTGTTAAACGTCATAAATATGTGTAAACCCTTGGAAAAAGCAAAACAATAGTATCAAATTATTTTCTTATAAAAAAAGAATAAGAGCTTATGTAAAAATCATAGCTCTTATTCTTAATTAAGCAGTGCTCTCAACTTCAAGCTCTATCATTCTAAACTAAATATTATTAAATTTGTGCAACAATAAAAAACAACAACTCAAATAAGCCAACTGTTAGCGATTTTTAAGAAAATCATGTAAGTTAATAGACTAAAAAAACAAAAAGCAACATGTAAAAAATCGCAAAAAAGTATCAAAGCAACAGAAAAAACCATATAAAAATGACAAGAATACCCAATGACAAAATAAACGATAAGCTTAGATAATTATAAAAAAATAAAAAAGACAAAACACCCAATAAAAAAGTAGTCAAAAAACTGAATATTAATATTAAATATTTACTCCACCCTTTTTCTTGCAAGAAAATTGAAAAGTGATCGGGCGAACCGCAGAAAAATGGCTGCCTCTTTAATGTTCTGACGCAAATCAATGTAAACATTTCGATTAAAGGAACAGCACATAAAATTAATGGAATAAAATAACCATAAAAATTATATTCACTCCAACTAAGACAAAAGGGAATTGATGCAATAAATCCACCAATAAAGAGAGATCCCGCGTCACCCAAATACATTTTAGCAGACGGTTTATTAAAACATAAAAACGCACTTAATGAACCAATAAAGGCAAGTAACAACAAAATTAACGATGTCTGTTTCAAACAAAAAGCAAATATCAAAAAGAAAACTGCCACAGATATCGCTACGGTCGATGCCAGTCCATCCATAACATCAATTAAATTGAAAGCATTAATAATAGATAAAAACCAAAAAGCTGAAATAAAAATATTCCATACGTTACTAAAAAAATTAATTTTTAAATAAAAACCAGCCTTTAAATAGCACAAAATAGCAAGAAATTGGCCAAAGATTTTTTGACTAGGCGTTAATGCAATCAAATCATCTACCAAGCCAATAAAAAGCAATATTGTTGATGCAAAAATGTATAAAAAAAATTGGTTTTCAAAAGGAAGCACTAATGAACAGGTGATTAAAAAACTTAACCAAACCGCAACACCCCCCAAATAAGGAATCGCCGCTTTATGTTTCTTTAGTTTTCCATCAGGCGAATCTAATATGCCCCACTTAAATGCAATTTTAGAAAATATCGGAACGAGATACAAGGTAACAAAAAAAGAAAAAACAAAGGTAAAAAGAGCTTTTGCTTCAAAAATATACATCAGCTTGATTTATTTTACCGCAACCACCTCTTCTACAAAACATTCAATGCGGTCATCTGGTTGATAATCAGCAATACCAGCAATAACTAAACCACACTCAAAGCCAGCCGCAACCTCTTTCATGGAACGTCGTTCGCGCTGTAACGTCTGAACTTTCCCTTCACCAATCTTGCTCGGCCCTCGCCATACAATCGCATTAGAGCCACGAATAATCTTACCAGATTTAACTGAACAGCCGGCAATAATTGAGCCTTTAATATGAAACACTTTCAAAACAATCGCTTCGCCAGTTTTTTTAATTATCTTTTCAGGTTCACGCGTTAACTCAATAAATTCTTTTAAATCATCCAGTAAATGATAAATAACATAATAAGAACCTATAAAAACACCCAATCTTTTTGCTAACGCTTGAACATGATACTCGGGCTTAATACCAAAACCATAAATTCGAGCACCTGCAGTTGACGCGAGCATCACATCACTCTCAGTGATTGCTCCAACACCAGCATAAACAACAGAAATATTTTTACATTCCTGTGTAGCAAGCTTTTGAACCGCAGAAATAAGAGCATCCTGAGAAGAATATGTATCAACTTTTAAAATAACATTAAGAGATTCATCAGAAACAACATCGCAATGAGCCGGCATCTCTATTTTTTTGACTTGTCCAGAACGCGCCTTCTTATATTCTTCTTGCAAAACAATACGAAAAACATCGCCAGCTTGTGGCACTTCATCAAATCCGGCAATTTGAGCTGGATTTGTAGGACCAAGCACCTTCACAGGCTTGCCATCAGAATCGGTTAAAGAATTAACGCGGCCAACAACATTGCCTGCCATAAAAAAATCGCCAACCTTAACTGAGCCATACTGCAAAATAACAGTCCCAACAGGCCCCCTGCCACGCTCAACCTTTGACTCAAGAATATACCCAACACCGGGTCCTTTAGAAGATGTTTTAAGTTCGAGCAACTCAGCCTGCAAGTTTACCATCTCTAAAAGATGATCTACGCCGGTCCCTTCCTTAGCGGAAACCGGAACACAAATAACGTCTCCACCCCAATCTTCAACCAACAAACCTTGCTTTGAAAGCTGGGTCTTTATATCGTCAAGACGCGCAACGCCCGCCTTATCAATTTTATTAAGAGCAACTATAATAGGAACCTTGGCTCCTTTGGCGTGCTTGATGGCTTCAATCGTCTGCGGCATAACACCATCGTCAACTGCTATAATTAAAATTGCCATATCGGCAACCTTAACTCCACGCATACGCATTGTTGTAAACGCTTCATGACCAGGAGTATCAAGAAAAACAATCTCTCCTTGAGGAGTTGCAACAGTATAAGCACCAAGATGCTGCGTTATTCCACCCTTTTCACGCTGAGCCACACGCGTCTTTCTAATATAATCAAGCAGCGTAGTTTTGCCATGATCAACATGACCAACAACAACAACAATAGGAGCCCTGCGCTCGCTTTTCGTAGGCCCTTCTACCCCTGACTCAACAGCCTCAACCGCCGCCTCAGGAACATGAGCCTCTAGACCGTACTGAGCAGCCAATTCTTCGATTGTCTTTACCGGCAAAACCTGATTTTTATTGCAAGCCATCCCTTGGCGCAATAAAAACAAAATTATTTCACTAGAAGGACAACCAGCAATATCGGCAAATTCGCCAACAGACATCGATTTTGCCACAAAAGAACTTTTTGCATCTTTCTGACTACTCTTGTTCATTAATATCCATCACTAAATTTTTCGCACTGCCACCGCTTTCAACTAATTCTATATCAAGGCCAACAAGCTCAGATGCAAGTGCAATGTTTTTTCCCATTTTACCTATAGCTAAAGACCTTTGATCATCATTAAGCCAAACTCGAGCAACTCTGCCCATAACCTCTACACGGTTAATCTCTGCCGGCTTGAGCGAATTACGCACAAACTCTTCTTGAGAAGAAGACGCCGTAATCACATCAATCTTTTCACCACCCAACTCTTTCAAAATTGGCTTTATGCGTGCGCCACCAACACCAACACACGTCCCAACCGGATCTATATTTACATCATGCGAGGCAACAACAACCTTAGATTTATATCCCGGATCGCGAACGATCTGCTTTACCTCGACCAGCCCCTCAAAGACCTCGGGAATTTCCAGCTCAAAAAGCTTCTTCAAAAAAGTGGTTGAAACCCGATCGAGGATGAGCTGGTTTTCACCTTTTGGCTGCGCTAAAACTTCTTTTAATAACGCTTTTATCGGATAACCCGGAACCAATGTTTCTCCAGGAACAGAAAGAGACTTAGGCAAAAAAGCAATAACGTCTTGCAGTTTAACCAAAGACCCCGCGCGTTCATTTTTATAAAGAGAACCTTGAACAATAAGCCCCTCTTTATCTTTAAACGCATTATAAACAGCCTGCGCCTCAATTTCACGAATGCGCTGAGCGATAATCTGCTTTGCTTTTAAAACTTCAACGCGACCAATTCCCTTTTCAAAAGGAACCCATATTTTTTCTCCAGCAACTACGTCAGGATTAATATTGCGAGCTTTGCGCAAACTTATTTGAACATCCTCGCTCTCTACAACAGAAACAACTTCTTTGCAGACACCAACAGTCAAATTGCCTGTCGAATCATCAAAATCAACACGCAACTCTAATTCGGGATATTTTTTTTCATATCCTGCAAGCATGCCCTCTTTTATGATGCTTGCAAGGGTCGATCTGTCAAGATCTCGCTCTTCGACGAGCTCTTGTATTACGTCTGTTAGATTCACATTAACCTTTATGTAAACGTTAGTCTTTAGAAATCTTTCTTATAGTCTATCAAAAGAGAAAAAAAATAAAAGAGTGGTCTCTTTTTGATGAACTTAAAAGAAGTTTTGTCTTTATAATTACTTAAAATATATATTACTTTATTTATATATAATAATGGGTGGCGCCTTTTTTTGTGGATAACTCAAAATTTTCCTTCGAATTAAGCCTTCAGATCAACACATTGAATGATCGTGGTTTATGTGGATAACTTGTGGATAACCGGTGGATAAGTCGGCGGGTGGTCTTGCGGGGCCCGATTGAATCAGCGTTTTAAAGGGTGCCATCTGAGATTGGTGATTGGGAGCCTTTTTTCGGGCGGCAAAAAAAGTTATCCACAAGTTATCCACATAGTTATCCACATAGTTATCCACATTATATCGTAATGGAATATTTCGACTTTTTTAAAAAAGAAAGCTTTTCGGAAAGAAAGATCTTCTTTTTCTGTTTGAAAATTAATTTATTAATGAGCGCCGTTTTTTCTTTTTAAATAGGCCAAAAAGCGTGTTGAGCATTTCAAATAGAAAAGTTGTGCATGTTTGTGTTTTTTTATTCTGCGTGTGATTATTTTTCTAAATTTTTCAATGTTTCTTTGACAAAGAGTAAGTCTGATAAAAAATCTTTATATTTTTGAGGGTCGCGCAAAATGTATGCAGGGTGAAGTGTTGGAATGACCATTAGGTTTTCAAAGGGAAGGGCTAGGCCATGTATTTTTGTAATAGATAGTGGTTTTTTGAGAAATGCTTGTGTTGCGCATGCGCCAACTGTGCAGATTATCTTTGGTTTTATAATTTTGATCTGTTCTTCTAAGATGGGCCAGCATTGCTTAATTTCCTGTTCTGTTGGGGTTCGGTTGTTGTTGGGTCGTGTTTTGACAATATTCGTAATGTAAGCGTTTTTTCTTTCAATTCCGCTTTCGGACAGTGCTTTATCAAGTAATTTTCCGGCGCGTCCAACAAATGGTCTTCCTTGAATGTCTTCATCTCTGCCGGGTGCTTCACCAACAATCATTAATGTTGCACGCGGATTTCCTTCGCCGAATATGATGTTTGTGTTTCCGTCGATATAGAGTGGCGAATTTTTATTTGATTTTTCTTTTTGATATAAGTTATCAAGTTCTATTTGTTTGTTCATTTTGGCTCAAGTTTGTAATTAATTTTAGCAAAATGAATGTTTTTTTGAAGTTTAGGTTCTGCCAAAACTGGCAGAACCTAAACTGTGACGTGTTTTAGGCTAAAAGATCGACATCGCGATGGATAAATTCATTAACCAGTTTGCTCCAGTTGTTACACTGTGAAAATGGTGTTTGTAGATAGGATGGATGAATGCGTTTTTCTGGTAGATAAATAGAGAGGCCAAGTGCCTTTTTTATATTTTTCCCTGTGACGTTTGCAAAAATGATTTGGTTAATCAGCTGCAGTCCTTTGTCGATTTCGGTTGATAGCTCATTAAGTAAAGAAGTTTCATCTTTAAGTTTAATTTGATTGAGATGTTCTTTTAGGTTTTGATAAAAATGTCCGAGGTCGATATATGAAGGTTCGTCAAAACAGGTACACATTTGCTTTGACCTGCACTGGGCTATGGTGTCTTCTGCCGATCGATTAACTTGTTGTTTTAGACATTTGATAAGTATGGTTCCAACTTTATTAATATTGTCTACGAGTGGTTGTAGCATATTTAAATTTGCTGCTGAGAAGGTGTAGTCATGTGTTATGCGTGCATATGTTTGTTGATAACACTGAACGATATGTTGCGCAAGTTCTCGTGGCGAAAGCGATCGTTCTTCAAATGGTCGCAAGACGTGTTTGTAGTTCCATCCAGCACCAAGTTCAACTTCTTCTGATCCGACCATTAAATTTGTGTAAGGTTGCAAAAGAGCGCCAAATTCAACCATTTGCATCATGCATGCATCAGTTCCTATGATATCAAATTTTCTGTTTATCTGTTTGCAAATTGTTTTGAGCGCATAATCTAGCTTTTGATTAGACAGATAAGATCGATAGGTTTCGTCAAAGCAAATACCGCGGCAATCTCCTTGTGGGTCAATGCGCTCCATAAATTCATGACTGCGATTTAATTCGAGCATCATATCGGTTGGGTTAAGTTCGAAGAGTTCATGAATATTGGACGTTTTTGCTTTGAGTGGGTCCAGGTATCCGGTGCCATGATCCCATAAGACAAGAATGATTTGTTTAGCTGGAAACCTGTTAATTGCATGAACGCAGAAATCAATTAATGTTTGTGGGTCGCCCGTGTTAAATTTTTTTCCCGCAGCAACTTGATCTTGATTGAGTAATATTGCCTTATTTTTTTCAATAAGATATCGTTGTGTTTTTTTATGGGCACCTGGTTCGTTAAGTTGTATAACTATTTTTATATTTTTATTTGATCCAATTGTTGCCATCTGTTTTATGTTATTCCAGGCGAAATAATGAAGATTGTTATCTGCTGCCATGTAAACAAGAAATAAAGTTTCGGCATTTTCTTCAGGCGTTCGTTTTAGATAGTATTTTTCTTGCATAATTTGAAAATCTTGCAGATCAGAATCAGTTTGCTGTTGGAGAAGCAGGTGGAACGGCCTGATGGCGATGTTTTCTTTATGATAGTTTGAGTGTGTGTGAATAGTAATACTGACAAGCATATAGAGTATGAAGATCTTCATACGTATTTCCCCCCTTATTGGAATACCTGCCTTACATATTACGAAATTGGTTGTTTTTTACGCAAGAATTTCGATTGACCGGGGTTTAAGTGTTTGTATTTATTGATGAGAATAAGACTGTAGGTAAGTAAAAAAGTAAGTTGAAAATCCAAAGAAAAGATCAATTGTGTGTTGAAATAAATACAGCTTAAAAGAACTATATTAAGAAGGTGAAAACTGTTGATAGGAATTTTTAAAAGGGTACATAATTGATATCCGGAAATCAGCAAAAATGAGCGTGTAAAAGAAATACTTGACCAGCTAAATAATGCGTAAAGGGTGCACATTAAGAAAATGATGAATGTTTTTAATATTATTGGTATAAAAAGGCAATTAAGTAATGTAGCGATAGCGATAAATATTACTGCTAAATGTAAGCCTGACCGGGCGAGATAATGAGTGATTCCCCATGTCATGAACGGTTTTTTTATAAAATGAAAGTTTGTTGTATCTCTTTTTCCCAAAAAAATAGAGCTCAGTAGATTAAAGTTTTCAGAAGGAAGTTTCTTTTTTAGACTATTTCTTATGGTATGTTTTGTGCGATGTATAAATCGATAGAAGTCCATATGTGGTCTTTTTATTCTTTTAATTTTGCTTGTACAGAATGATGTTGCTCGATACTGATTTCTTACTAAAAAGTTTTTTTGTCTTTCGTCTTTAATTGCTGAGCATTTTAGCTCTTTAATATAAATGATGTCGCCAACGGCAAGATAATCATTTCCTCTTGTATATAAAATAATAGTATCGTTTACGTGGTGCCAGCGTGTGGCGTCTGTTTTGAGGCGCTGTATTTGTAATGTAAGCGAGGAAAGAGATGTCTGATCATTCTTGTTGATGTCGATAACTTTGGCTATAACATTAATAGTGGCATTTGAGTAAAAATTTATACGTTTTTCATTCCAAGAGATGGTCTGTTGATTTAAAAAATAGCTGACGTTGAAAAACAAGAGTATGAGCCCTAGATGTCTTATGGGTAATAATTTGGTCATTAATAACGCTGAAATAATTAATAGGAGCCACGTTTCGCAGGAATGATAAACTGGTGCGTAAGAGCTTGTAATAATGCCTATGAGGCTGGCAATGACAATGAGTGGCAAATTGTGGAAAGCTGTATAAACTATAATAGTGAAAACCTTATAAGATTTTATGTTTGAATACCTTTATATTAAATCAAAAATATTCTTTTTTCTACGAGCTTTTTTATTGTTTGGGATTGGATTATCTATGTCAGAAAACCGTATTTTTAAAAAGCAATTAAAGAATGGGTTAACCATTTTGGTTATGCCAAGCCATCACATTCCGAAGGTGTCGGCCCAATTATGGTATAATGTGGGCTCTCGGTATGAAAAAGACGGCGAGAAAGGGATGTCTCATTTAATTGAGCACATGATCTTTAAAGGAACCGAACGTCTTTCTGAATCTGATATTACTGCTATAACAACTAAGTTATCGGGCTACTGTAATGCATTTACGTCTTATGATTATACTGGTTACATGTTTGATTTTCCTTCGCAACACTGGGAATATGCGCTTGATATTTTATCAGATTGCATGTGTAACTGTACCTTTAAGCAGGAGCACTTAAATTCTGAGCTGCAAGCAGTTATTCAAGAATTGAAGATGTATAAAGATAATTATTCACGTGCGGTCATTGAAGATTTGATGGGGGTTGTTTTTGCTGGCCATCCATATGGCTATCCAGTTATAGGGTATAAGCGTGATTTGTGGAATTTGGATCCAGCAAAATTAAAAGCTTTTTATCGTCACCATTATGTGCCTAATAATGCAACGTTAGTTCTTGTAGGTGACATTCAGCCAGAAGAAGCATTTGATAAAGCTGAAAAATATTTTGGATCGATTCCGGCGGGCCAACTAGATAAGCCTGCAGATTTGTATTTGGAAAAAGATTTGCATGCTAAATCGGTGACGTTGTATCGCGATGTCAAACAACCAGTTGTTACGTGTGCATTTACTGTTCCAGGTTCTTCTTATAAAGCTGATTATGCATTACATATTATGAGCTGGCTTCTTGGTACAGGTAGGGGTTCTCGATTACATAAAAAGCTTATTGAAGAATTAAATTTGGCGACGCGCGTTGATTCGTTTAGTTATGATATGTTTGAGCACGGCATTTTCTTAATTCGTATTCAACCAAAAGATTTAGAAAAAATTTCAGAAATTTTAACACAAGTAAAGAATGTTTTAGATGAAATTGTCTTAGAAGGTTTTTCAGAGCGAGAGCTTGAACGAGCGCAAGCCCAGACAAAAAATGAGCTTTTAAGTCTTTTTGAAAGTAATCAGGATTTGGCAAGTGCCTTAGGGCACATATATTTGGCTACTGGTGATGAAAATTATTTATTACGTTACCAGGATATAGAATTGCCTGAGTTGAAAGATGGTGTAAAGACATTGGTTGCTAATTGCATGCGGCCTGAGTTAATGCATACCGGATTGGTGTTACCACTCCAAGATAGAAATCGTGATTATTGGAAATCACTGCAAGATCGTTCTGATGATGAAGATGGTCGTGTTTTGGCAAATAGAACCAGAACTGCTATTTTAGAAAAAGCACAACAGGTGGATTCAATTAATCCAAAAGATCCTCTTAATTTTAATTATCCTAAATATGAAACGTTTACTTTAAAAAATGGGATAGAGGTTTTATATGCACACGATGCTCGCGTTCCAAAGATAGAAGCCGCTTTAGAATTTAAAGCCAATCATTTGTATGATCCTGAAAATAAAGAGGGGCTTAATAATTTTGTCAGCCAAATGTTGTTAAAAGGCACTCAAAAATATTCTGCCACAGAATTGGCTGATTTAATTGAACATAAGGGTATGGGAATTTCTTCTGCTCCAGGCATTATGTTTGTGACAATGTTAAAAAATGATTGTGCCGAAGCGTTTAATATTATTACAGATATTGTGCAAAATTCTGATTTTAAAGAAGATGCTATTGAGCAGATTCGTCACAAAATTTTTACTGATATTGCGAATTATTGGGATCAGCCATATGGTTTTGTGAATGATATTGTCTCTTCGCATATTTATAAGGGGCATCCATATAGTAAGAGTTCTTTGGGAAATGTAGATTCTATAAAGTCTATTTCGCGTGAGGATTTGCTCTCTTTTTATAAAAAATATATTTCACCAAAGGGCGCGCGATTAGCGATAGTTGGCGATTTATCGAATATTAATTTGCAAGAAACACTTGAATCCACCATTGGCCAATGGGAAGGTTCAGATATTGAGGATCTTTCTTATCCCTCTTTGTCGGATGTTTCTTGTTCTTCATTAAAACATTATATTAACCGCGATCAAGTAGTTTTGGCTTTTGCTGGATTATCTATAGATAGAAGCCATGTGGACTACGACAAGCTGTTATTGTTTGACCAAATTTTTGGTGATAATGGTGGCATGAGTTCACGTCTTTTTCAAGTGCGTGAAAAGACGGGGCTGTTTTATCGTATTAATGGTTCATTGCTTGCTGGGTCTGGAAAACAACCTGGAATGACCTTTGTGAAGACGCTTGTTTCACTGGATCGTTTAAACGAAGCTGAAAAGTTAATTAGTGAAGCGATTATGCAGGCAGCTGAAACGTTGAATGAGCATGAGTTGGGTGAAGCTAAAAGAGGTTTGATTAATTCACAGGTTGATAACTTTGAAACATATCGAAAGATGGTATCGACATTTCTTTATTTACGTCGCTACAATTTGCCATTGGATTATTTTGATAAGCGAGCTCAGCAGTTAAATCACCACGATCTTGCATCAGTTAGAGATGCTGCGCAGAAATTTCTTGATATGAAAAAAATGATTACGGTAAAAGTAGGACGCATTTAGCCTTATGAAATCGTCCGCTTTTACGTTATATTTTTAAAGTTTTTGCATAAAAGGAGTGTTGAATGGATTTTCCGTATTCAATAATTCCACATACGGCAGATTTGCAGGTTCACGTTGAAGGGAAAACTTTAGTCGATCTTTTTCGCAATGCGCTTATTGCAATGTTTCAGAGTATTAAGCCGGAAGCACCAGATTGTGAATATCGCGATAATTTTCTCGTTTGCCAATTTTTACCCCAAAAACATATCATTAAGATTGATGCCATTGATAAAGAAGTATTATTGGTTGATTTTCTCTCAGAAGCGTTATATTTGTCTGATCTTAATAATGAGGCTTATCTTGATGTTGAAATAAAAGATTTTAGTGAAAATCATCTTGTTGCAGAATTGCATGGTGTGCGCATTGATAGTTTTGAAAATGAAATTAAGGCGGTTACTTATCACGATCTTCACATTGAGAAAAAAAATGATCGGTGGCAAGTGAATATTGTTTTTGATATTTGAGGAGGTTTTTAAATGGTTATTTCAGAGTTGAGTATTAGGGATTTGGTACAAATTACCGAAAATATTTTTGAGATTCCAAAATCATTTCGACATGATATGCGTGTTCCTGCGCGAATCTTTGCGAATAAAAGAATTCTTGAAGATATTGCTGAAGATAAATCATTATCACAATTAGTTAATGTTGCTACATTGCCCGGTATTCAAGAATATGCGTTAGCGATGCCTGATATTCATCAGGGATATGGTTTTCCTATTGGGGGTGTTGCGGCGATGTCGGTTGATAATGGGGTAATTTCTCCTGGTGGCATTGGTTATGATATTAATTGTGGCGTTCGTCTTTTGGCGACTGAGTTACATTTAAAAGATGTTAAACATGATTTAGAAGTTTTAGCAACTCATTTGTTTAATGCGGTTCCGTCTGGTGTTGGTCGTGGTGGTTTGCTTGAGTTGACCATGGATAAGCTTAACCTTATTTTGAAAAATGGTGCATCTCAGATGGTTAAATTTGGTTATGGCGAAGAGTCTGACTTGGAATATTGTGAAGAGCGTGGGTGTTTAGCGATTGCCGACCCTGCTAAAGTTTCTGAACAAGCTAAAAAAAGAGGGGCCGATCAAGTGGGGACGCTTGGAGCGGGGAATCATTTTTTGGAGGTTCAGCATGTTGAAAAAATTTATGATGTCACCATTGCAAAGACTTTTGGTCTTTTTGAGGGACAACTTGTTATAATGATTCATTGTGGATCTCGTGGACTTGGTCATCAAACATGCACAGATTATGTACGTAAAATGGTCTCTAAATTAGATGAATGGGGAATTAATTTGCCTGATCGTGAATTAGCATGTGCGCCATTTAAATCGCCAGAAGGGCAAGATTATTTTAAAGCAATGGCCGCTTCAGCAAATTTTGCCTGGGCTAATCGCCATACGATTGGTCATAATGTGCGTAATGTGTTTAAAAAGATTTTTGGAAAAGATACTGTTGTAAGAACTGTTTATGATGTCTCGCATAATATGGGAAAAATTGAAACACATCTTATTAATGGTTATGAAAAAAAAGTTGTGGTTCATCGTAAAGGAGCCACCCGTGCATTTGGTCCTGGGAATTCGGTTCTTCCGGCGAAGTATCAACCCATTGGGCAGCCCGTTTTAATTCCTGGAACGATGGGAACGAGTTCATATATTTTAGCGGGAACACAGGAGGCGATGGATATTTCATTTGGTTCAACATGTCACGGCGCCGGGCGTCGTTTATCGCGAACAAGTGCAAAAAAAATGGTGGGCGGCTCTGAGTTGCGTTCTCAGTTGGAAGCATCTGGAATAATTTTGCGATGCAAATCTGATAGAGGACTGGCTGAAGAAGCGCCGATAGCTTACAAAGATGTTGATAATGTGGTGAGGGTTGTGTGTGAAGCAGGAATTGCCAAAAAGGTTGCACAAGTAAGGCCGCTTGCTGTTATTAAAGGGTAATGAAGGTAGATTATTTTTATCCACCAATTGAAATGTATGAGAGAGAAGATTGAAGATAAGAATATTGTTTTTTTTATTTTTTATAACAATTTTTTCAATGCAACATTATCATCAAGATCTGTTTGAAAAAAATCAACGAGAGTTAAAAAAGGAAAAAGAAGCCTGCTGCGAAGCGTGTGAAGTTGCTGTGTGTTGTGCGGGAACAGTTTTACAATTTCTTATTATGTATTTATGTATTAAAAATCAAAAGGAACATAAATCTAGTTAAATAGTAGATCTCTTCCGAAACAATGAAATTTAAGGCAGATTAATATTCGATTGTAGGAAATGGGCTTTCAGGGTGCTTTTCTTGCGTTCGCCCTGAGGGAGCCATATGGCGATTCGAAGGGTTTTATCGAACGCGCACCTGAAGTAACGTTATGGAATTTTATCTCTATATTTTAAAATGCAATGATGAATCTTATTATATTGGCACACAGAAGATCTTGAAAAGCGTGTTTCCGAACACAATATGGGTTTATTTACTTCAAGATTAGAAGTTTTAGCCGCAGAACGAAAAATAAAAAAATGGACCCGTCAAAAAAAAGAACGACTTATTATGTTTGGGTGGAGCGGTTTTTGAAATAAGTGCGTTCGGCAAAACCCTTCGAGACACTCGCTATGCTCGTTCCTCAGGGCGAACGCGCGAAGTCAAATTCAACCTTTATTATCAAATTTATTTATGGTGAATAATTTCTTGATTATCAATATGCGCATTAATATGGGCCAGGTTAGATTGTTTCGGAAGAGGTCTTAGTGAAATTTCTTGCATAACATAGGTTTTTTAGTACATTTCTTTATATTGAAAAAGTTTAAGCGAGGGTATTTATGCGCAAATTGTTAGTGTTTTTTTTGCTTTGTAATTCATTAAAGGCAATGGAATGGAATACTCGTTGTGCTCATAGTTATGAATTGTTGTGTTGTTCTCTGGTTGGTACGCTTATAAGTTCAGGTGCAATTGCTGAGGGTATAATTCAACAGCGTTTTCCAGATGCTTCTTTAATGGATCATTATATGGGGAGTTTTACTCTTTCTCCCAAAACTAAATTAAAAGGCGGAATTGGCCTCGCGCTTCTTTCAACCATTTGTTCGCAAGAACCAGAGCACTCTTGTTTAATGGGCAACTTAGGTTATTATAGCCAATGTTTAGTGCAAAAATTATTAGGCTCAAGCCAAACGACAGATATTGAAAAGAAATTAAGTTAATTTTTTATTTTAAAAATTCTTTTTCATATTATAGCGATTGTTTTTTAAACAGCTTAATATAAACTTCATTCAATAGTTTTTAGCAATCTAAGAGGAATTTGCATGAAGAGTTTTTTGTTACTTTCTTTATTTTCGTTTATAAATTTTGCATGTGCAATGGAAAATGGATGGGAAGGGAGTTGTGAACAGCAGTGTCTTTGGAATGCAATGGGAACAGCTTCGTTTTGTCATACAGCTTATATATTGCGTCACGCTCTAATTGATGATGAATATTATCCGAGTAAACAAGAGAGACAGTTAGGGTGGGCGTCGGTTGTGGGCGGTACTGCCTTTATGACTCGTAGGCTTGTTGGGGTTGCCTTGGATCGCAAAGAAGATCGTTGCTGTGATGGTCTTTTATTTGTCCCTTGTGGGTGCGAACACTCTTATTTATTGAATCGGTTAGTTCAGGCATGGCGTGGAAAGATTGGTGCGGAGAAAAAAAATCAATAACATGCGTTATTTTATTGCGATAGATTTTCCCGAAAAGATTATTGAAGAACTGCTTCATATTCAACAAAAAGTCAAAAAAGCAAATCTTTTTGATGGAAAATTTGTTGAAGCTGAAAATTTACATCTTACACTGCGCTTTTTAGGGGAATTAGATAAGGGATGCTCGTATGGATTCGACAGACTCACCACGAGCGCACAGAAGAAAACTAATATTAAAAAATGTGCTCATTCTGATGCTTCGACTGCACTTAGTACTAAAGGCTGCGCTCATCCTGATGCTTCGTCTACGCTCAGCACTAAAGGCTGCGCTCGTCCTGAGCTTGTCGAAGGTAATGAGCGCAATGAATTGTTGGACTTGATTCAAGGGTCTTTGAAGATGATTCAGTTTAAACCTTTTACAATGAAATTAGGAGGTTTGGGGGTTTTTGTTCCAGAACGTCCCCGTGTTTTATGGGTAGATTTAATAGGTGAAGAAATTTATTCTTTGCAAAAACAGATTGAGTGGGCTGTGAATCCTTTTGTTGCTTCTGAGGAAAAACCATTTGTTTCTCATATAACGTTGGCGCGCATTAAACATGTTTATGATATTCATAAACTGATGCGCGTAATTGATGAAACGAGTGCTGAATCACTTACTTTCTCTGTAGATAAATTTATTCTTAAGCAGTCAGAGTTAACGCCGGATGGTCCAATTTATCGTGATGTGGCATGTTATCCAGCAAAGAATTTATAAAAATAATTTATGATTTTTACTCGACAAATAAACGATCCTTTATGTGGCGTGATGTTGAAGATTCGTATTGGATTTTTGTTTCAGAAATAATGTTACAGCAGACGCAGTCATATCGAGTTGAGCAAAAATTTGAAGAGTTTATTAATGCGTTACCAACATTTGAATCATTAGCTCAAGCACCATTTTTTGTTGTTTTAGGATTATGGAAGGGTCTTGGATATAATCGTCGTGCGCAATGGTTGCAGCAAAGTGCACAACGAGTTATGAGTGAGTTCAATGGGTTATTGCCTTCAGATCCGGTTGTTTTAGAATCTTTTAAAGGAATTGGTTATAATACTGCACGTTCGATTTCAACCTTTGCATTCAATCTTCCACATGTTTTTATTGAAACAAATATTCGTGCTGTTTTTATACATCATTTTTTTTCAGAAAGAGAAAAAATTGCTGATAAAGAATTGTTATCCTTAATTGAGGAAACGCTTGATAAAAAAGATCCACGTCAATGGTTCTATGCATTAATGGATTATGGGGTTTATCTCAAGAAAAAACATCAGAATCCCAGTCGTCGGAGTAAACATTATACTCGACAATCAAAATTTGAAGGTTCCGATCGTCAAATTCGTGGTCAAATTTTGGAGAAATTACTTCAATATGGCTCATTAAATCATGAAGGGTTTTATGATTTAATTATGTCAGATTCTGCACGTATTGATATAATTTTGGAACAACTTGCAGCTGAAAAGCTTATTAAGATTTCTAATGATTTTTATATTTTATAAAATTTTTTAGTTATTTTTACCTGTTCTGTATGATCAACCATTGGCTTAGGATATGATATGTTATAGTTTTTATGAGTCCGGAACCAATTATTGAGATCTTTTGTAGGGATATCTTTAAGTTCAGGGACCCATTTTTTGATGTAGATACAATCTTTATCAAATTTTTTTTGTTGTAACCATGGATTAAATATTCTGAAATATGGTTGTGCATCAGCACCTGTTGAAGCAACCCATTGCCAGTTGCCGTTATTGACTGCTGGATCATAATCAACAAGGTGCTGAGCAAAATATTTTTCTCCCCATTGCCAATTAATGTGCAGATCTTTTACAAGAAAGGAGGCTGTAATCATACGGACGCGATTGTGCATAAAGCCTGTTTGGTTTAATTTCCTCATTCCCGCATCAACAATAGGAAATCCGGTGGTTCCATTACACCAATTCTTGAACCACGTGCGATTATTTTTCCATTTAATCTTTTTATATTTTTCTTTAAAAGGGCCCTTAAAAACATGGGGAAAATGATCGGCGATGTAAGTGAAAAAGTCGCGCCAATAAAGTTCTTGAATTAAATCATTGTCTAATCCTAAGTTTTCTTTGATGGCGTAATAAATTTCGCGTATTGAAGATGTGCCAAATTTATTATGAGCTGAGAGTTTTGTCGTTGCGTCAAGTGCGGGAAAGTTTCTTTCTTTATTATAATTTTTAAATTTTTTAATGTTTTTTACAATTTTTTGGCTCTCTTTTCTTCCGCCACGTTCAGCTATATTGTTATTTTTAATAATTTTTATTGATGGAATATTTTTGTATGAGCTTTCAATTGGTTCATGAACAAAAAAAATCTTTGGAAAAATCTGTGGCTTTTTGATTGATAATTTTGATGCAGCTTTAAAATAAGGTGTAAAAATTGTGTAGGGCTTTACTTGTTTGGTAAAAATTTCTTCAGGATTATTGATGAGCTCATCATGAAATGAGTTGCAATCAATGTGATATTTTTTGCATAGTTTTTCAATTTTTTCATCACGCCTTTTTGAAAAGGGAGTGTAATCTTTATTAAAGAAAATTGCATCAATTTTATTCTGTTTTATAACATCTTCAATTACCTTATCGCTGATACCGTACAATTCATAAAGTTTTCCTTTGCGATTATGTAATTGTTTTTTTAAATCAGTTATTGATTTGAACATAAATTGTAATGCATTTTTACTTAAATATTTGTTTTTATTGGTTATTTGTTGTGGATCATAAATAAAGATAGGAATAATTTTTTGAGATTGTTTTGTTGCCTCAAGGAGGGCGGTATTATCATCTAAGCGTAAATCGCGCCTGAAGATAAAAAGACTTTTTTGATATTTTTTTGTCATAATAATCTCTTAATAGTTTTTTTTATTAAAACATTTTTAGAATAAAAAATAATAGTTTCATGTGGTTGCTAATAAAATATTTTTCTATACCCTTTAATTAAATTTTCAATTATAGATCTATGCATCGAAAGGATTTCCATGAATTATTCTTACAAGTTTAGCTTTTTGCTTTTATTATTAAGTTCAGGTTTATTAAATGCAATGGAAGAGAAGCGTTTGACGGTGCAAGAGAGCTCAGGAGAAAAGGAAGAGATTAGTATACGCCTGGATCGAGATGGTTATACTGAGATCGATTTACCTAATACAGGGCAAATGTCAATTAGCCAGGAAGTCTCAACAAGTCCAGACGTTACTGTTCCGACGGCTATATCTTATAAGGGACAACTTAGGTTAGTGTATCCTAAGCCATGTGAATATCATAATAGCTATGAACAATGTTGTTGTACTTGCGCTTTAATATTAGGAACTTTGGGTTGGTCTGTACATGATTGTTTAACCCAGGAGAGAAGTTTTGCGGAAAGATCGAAGGCGGATGAGTTTTCAGCAAGCTTAGATTTTTTATGTCCATTAATGGCGATGTGTGTTGCAGCTGGCCATAAAGTACTGTTTGCCACAATTCCACCATGCGAGCAATGTCCGGAGCTTTGGGGCAATCATTCTTGTATCTTAAATGAATGCGAAAAAAAGTGGAAAAGTTTTAAAGAGAGAGCTAAAGCACCCGAACGAAAAAAGATGGATTAGTAAACATCTATTGTTAAGTTCTATTTGAATTTTTTGATGACGATAGAAATTGAAAAAAGTTTGGAATTTGTTATACTACTTATGTAGTGGTATTTATTCATTTCCTTTTAATGGAGGATTTTTTATGTTTAAGAAAATACTTTTAATTACATTGGCGCTTTTGCCTGTTATTGTTGAAGCAGCTGGTTGCAGAAATTGCCAACGTGGTCGTTGCCGTGGTGGCATTTGCCGCGTTCGCTAAGAACATCTAGAGGGGACTTAAAAATCCCCTCTTTTTTGTGGGAAAAAAGATCGCATAACGTTGGTAAATTGCCTCCATAATCGAACATAGTTTTGCAAAAATTTAATTTGTTTTCTAGTCTGTTAAAGGGTTGAATTGTCGACCCCTTTTTTGTTGAAAGATGTGATGTATTTTTTAATGATCTATCTTTTTTTTGTTTTTATTCCATTGTTTGCCATGGAACAAAAAACTAGGCCGTCATTGCATTCACAGAAAAAAGAGTCGCATGATTCCCGTTATTGTGGCAGTGGGGAAGACCTTGTTTGTAGAGTATTTACATTGAGTCAGTTTATTTCATTAATTCCTGCGCCCGTAGGTATGCCATTATGGATAAGTTGTCTGATTGGTACAGCTTGTTGGGCTGAAGAGACCAAAGATGAAGACCAAAGAGTTAGATCTTGTTTGGTAAATAGTTATCTCAATATTACTGAACCACCTAAAGAAAAAGAGAATTAATTTTAATTTTTTCTTTTTTCCTCGTTATTTAATTGGTATTATCACAGGAGGAGGGTGTTAAAGTGAGTTTTTTTAATATCTATAAAAATGCAATAAGGCTTATAATTTTTTTAGCTTTTTTTAATTTATGTGCCATGGAAGATGCGAAAGATTGGTCGGATATGATGTTTTATAGAGACATTATTGATGGGAATGAAAAAATAATGGAAGAGCAACATCGATCTTCATGGACACGTTGTGATCGTGAAATTTTATGTTTATCTGGATTGGCGCTTAATTTAGTTGCACTTAAATTAGATGGTCCGCTTCAGATATTTTGTACGGTGCCTGGGAGCGCATTAGCAACATCTGGAATAAATGGATCACGAAGTTCATTAGCAATTGATGCACTAAGAAAAGTCCAAAACTGGTTTTGTTGTATGAGATTAAAGCGGTTAGAAGAGTGCAAATACGATTGATTTTATAAAGTTGTTAACTGATTTAATGCCTTTGTAAAAGGTTATTTTGTCTTGTATAATCTTAATTGTTATTTCTTTGAGAGTGTTTGATTGTTAATAAAAAATTGTTTGGTAATTAATTTTAAAAAGATAATGATAAATTTGAGTACTGAGGAAGTTTAAAAAAGGTTTGCATGATGAAAAGAGCCGGACGGTCCCGGCTCTTTTGTTTAAAGATATTATTTGATGACTGCTTTGTCATCTTTCCAGCTGACTGTTAAGCTTTTGGTGTCAGGTTGTGCAAGTCTAAATTGTGAGATGGGAAGGATTACATCTCGTTGAATTTCTCTTTTAAGTGGACGTGCACCGAGTTCTGGAATATAACCGCGCTTGGCCACTTCGTTTATAACATTTTTTTCAATAGTAAGTTGTATTTCTTGTTCTGCGAGTCTCTTTTGTAGATCATTAAGTTGAATTTCTGCAATTTTTTCAACATCTTTTTCACTGAGTCGGTGGAAAAATATTATTGCATCGATGCGATTAAGAAGTTCAGGTCTTAATGCTTGATGTAATAGTTTATCAACGTCTGCACGAACTTTATCAGTAATTTCTGATGCTTCTAAAATTATTGTAGCTCCAATATTTGAAGTCATAATGATAATACAATTTTTGAATGAAACTTTGCGACCTTGTCCATCAGTTAAATGTCCTTCATCTAATATTTGCAGGAAAATGTTCATAACATCAGGATGAGCTTTTTCAATTTCATCAAAAAGAACAACACTGTATGGATTTCGACGAACTGCTTCCGTGAGTTGGCCTCCTTCTTCGTATCCAACATATCCAGGAGGAGAACCGATAAGTCGCGCAACTGAATGTTTTTCCATGTATTCTGACATGTCAATTCTGATTAGGCGGTGTGGATCATTAAAGAGAAAATCAGCAAGAGTTTTTGCAACTTCTGTTTTACCAACACCTGTTGGGCCTAAAAACAAGAATGAACCGATTGGCTTATTTGGATCGGTCATGCCAGTACGATGAATTTGGATCGCATGAGAAATTTCATCAATTGCTTCATCTTGACCAATAACGCGCTTTTTAAGAAGATCTTGCATGTGAAGCAATTTTTCACTTTCATCTTGTTTAAGTTTATCAACGGGAATATGTGTCCAGCGTGAAAGAACAGTAGCAATATCACTTTCATCAACAGATTCTTTGATGAGGCCATGTTCAAGCTTTGCTAGTTTTTTCTTTTCATCTTCAAGTTGCTTTTCAAGTTTAGCTAATTTACCGTATTTTATTTCAGATGCTTTTGCGTAATCGCCTTCACGTTCAGCAAATTGATATTCATAATTAGCGAGCTCGATTTCTTCTTTAAGTTTGTTGAGTTTTTCGAGCGGAGCCTTTTCTGCTTGCCATTGATTGAGCAAAGATTGATGTTGTTCTTTTAATTCAGCGAGTTCCTTTTCAAGTGCTTTTAAGCGCGTTTGTGAAGCAGGAACATCTTTTTCTTTGTTTAATGCAACTTTTTCAATCTCAAGTTGTCTAATTTTGCGATCCAGTTGATCAATCTCTTCCGGTTTAGAGTCGATTGCCATTTTTAGCATTGATGCAGCTTCATCAATTAAATCGATAGCTTTATCTGGTAAAAAGCGATCAGTGATATATTTTGCAGATAATTTTGCGGCATTAACCAGTGCTTGATCTTTAATTCGAATGCCGTGATGTAATTCATAGCGTTCTTTGAGGCCGCGCAGGATTGAAATAGTATCTTCTATCGAAGGTTCTTCGACGTAAACTTTTTGGAATCTTCGTTCTAACGCTGCATCTTTTTCTATATATTTTTTGTATTCTTGAATTGTTGTGGCGCCAATGCAATGTAATTCGCCGCGTGCGAGCGCTGGTTTCAAGAGATTGGAAGCGTCCATGCCACCACCGGTTGCTCCTGCGCCGACAAGCATGTGTAATTCATCAATAAATAAAATAATTTGTTGATCAGATTCTTTGATTGCTTTTAAAACACTCTTTAAGCGTTCTTCAAATTCTCCTTGATATTTTGCTCCTGCGATAAGAAGTCCCAAATCGAGCGAAAGAATTTGCGCGCCACGCAAACCTTCTGGAATATCATTATTAATAATTCGTTGTGCGATGCCTTCAACGATAGCAGTTTTGCCAACACCTGGATCACCAATGAGAACTGGGTTATTTTTTGTTCTGCGTGAAAGAATTTGAATAACGCGACGAATCTCTTCATGTCTGCCAATAACAGGATCAAGTTTTCCTTGTTTGGCTTGTTCTGTTAAATTTTGACAATATTTTTTGAGTGCTCCCGCCTGTTTTTCAGCTTGTTGATCTTTCACCGTACGCCCTTTTCGTGAAGTTTTTATTTTATTCAAAACTGCTTCATATGTATAACCTTGTTGAGCAAAAAATGCACGTAATTTTTGTGGGAGGTGTTTAGTTGCAGCCCATTGAAGCATGATAATTTCGATGCTGATAAAAGAATCGCCAAGCTTTGTGGCATCATCAGCGGATGCCTGAATAAAATCTTGCATGGTGTAATCCATCATGAGTTGTCCACCAGTTACACGTGGGAGCTGCTCGAGCTCTTCGGTTACGATGTTGCTCAGTTTGTCGAGATCAACGTTCATCAATGAAAAAAATGACGTACAAAAATCATTCTCTAGACCAGCAACGATGGTGTGCAGAGGCGTTAGGCTTGGATTTTTGTGTGTTGCGGCAATGTTAATACTGTGATTAATAAGATCTTGTACTGCTGTAGTGAATTGTTCTTGATTCATTACGTTCCTTTAATTTTTAATCAGAAAAGCTCCTCGTTTTGTTCGATGATAGGTAATGGCGAAATGGTGTGCGTAATCACGAAGTGCAATTAGTATTCGTCCCTCATCGGTTTTTGAGGTTATAATTTGGCCCTCTTTATACGCTGAGCTAAACAATTTTTCTTCTTTTTTTGCAAGACTTATAACATTTGTTTTTGGAAAAAGCTCTTGTATGACATTTCGCTGTCCTTTTCCTCCATCGATTAATACTAGATCGGGTAAATCTTCGATGTTTTTGTATCGTCGTTGAACAATTTCGCTGAGTGCTGCATAATCATTTTGCAATGATAGTTGTTTGATTTTAAATCTTCGAAAGTTGTTTTTATCAGGAATACCATGAGTAAATCGGATGCACGAACCAACGATATGAAAACTTTGCAGATGCGAAATATCGAAACAATCGATAGTTTTTGGTTCATCGCTTAACTGTAATAAGCTTGCTAATTTTTTTCCGAGCTCTTGACTATCTAATGAATTATTTTCAAAAATTGTTTTTTCATCACCCTGATATCGATCTGAATTAAAATGAATTTTGATTGTTGAAATAATATGATGTAAATTTTCTAAAATTTGATTTAATTTTTTTGATTGTTCAAATGCTAAATTTTTATTACAGTTTTTTATCTCTTCTTTTATTTGTGTTTCTAAAATATCTGTTTTTCCATTTAAAATATCAGTGGCAAGTTTTAGGCGAAAAAGATAGTTTTCTTTATCGAAATTTTCTTTACAAGATCCAGCACATTTTCCTAAATGATATTGAAGACATCCTTGTGTTATTTTTTTATTACACAAATGTAATTGGAGGTTATTAACTAAAAATTTATAAATAGAGCGCGCTTGTCCTTTGTATAAAAAAGGTCCAAAATATGTGCCTTTTTCTTTTTTATTTCGCACAAGCTTTAATTGGACCATTTCTGTTTGGGTTATCATGATGTAAATAAAAGGTTGCCCATCTTTAAGTAACACATTGAATTTTGGTTGATATTTATGAATAAGCTGAGCTTCTAGTAAAAGAGCTTCAGTCTCATTTTTAGTAATAATGTAATCGAGATCATGAATCTCTTCGATTAAAAAATCAGATTTCCAATCTCTTCGGCTTTCCCTAAAGTAGGACGAAACGCGTGCCTTGAGCGATTTTGCTTTACCGATGTAAATTGGTTTTTGGGATAAATCTTTAAAAATGTACACACCCGGGAGGTGTGGTAAAATTTGAAGTTTGTTTTGTACCATATTAAAATTAACTTTTGTTTACTATTAGTATTATAGCATAAAAAAAGTTTTCTGGGGAGTCTGGAAAGAAGAGGTTGAGTTTTACCTTACCTATAAAACAGGGTATATTTTTTATTATTATTATACGATGATGTGAGCTCGGAGAATAAATATGGCTGCTTTTATGAGAAAGTTACTGTTTGTCGTTGGTTTTTTAATCATTGGTTATATTGGTTGGGTTGGTTATCACTATTTTTTTGATCAATCTGTTCCGCAAATTGAGCTTGTGGGGCTCAAGGATTATGCAAGCGGCGATGTTTCGTGCATTATTAAGGGGCGTGATAAGTATAAAATTAAATCACTTGCTGTCTGGCTTGATAATAAAGAATTGATTGTAGAAGAGAAGGTGGGAAAGTCGGTATGTGAGCGACCGTTAATTATTGCAACCTCTCAGTTAACAAATGAACCACATGCGTTACGCATAAAGATGATTGATGGCACGTATCATCGTAACGGTGCGACGAAAGAAATTAACTTTACCGTTGATAATACGCCGCTACAGGCAGCCCTTATTCGACCGGAAAGTGATTTTAAGGTATCGCAAGGGCATACGTTTCACGTGCCGTTTCAATGTAATAAAAGAATAAAGAAAGCATCAATTAAAGTTTTATCTCGTGAATTTCTTGCTGTTCCTGAATCAGATTATGAAACAATTTATGAATGCTTTGTGCCAATTGATTGTGAAGAGATGCCAGGAGAGCAACCTTTTATTGTTGATTTAGAAGATTTTGTGGGTAATCGCTTAACATTAAATGGGAAAGTACAAATTGCTTCTTTTCCTTTCAAAAAACAGATTATTCGTAAAGTTGATGAGGATCAATTCGCTGAAGAACGGAGGCTTGGGCGCAGTGAAAAAGAATTTTATGATTTATTACAAGAAGTAACGGCGCAATCACCAGCAAAGAAGTTGTGGCGAGGTCCGTTTTTTGTTCCATTAAACTTGACTTCGATAACATGTGAGTTTGGGGTGAAAAGAATTTCTCAGGAGCGTGGTTGTTATCGGCATGCTGCTCTTGATGTGATCGGGTTGCCGAAGACGGTTATTTGGGCGCCGCAGGATGGTGTTGTTAAGATTAAGGATCGTTTTGGCGTAACGGGAAATACGGTTCTCATTGATCATGGCTGTGGGGTTCTTTCTATTTTGTGTCATTTGGATAGATTTGCGGATATTGAAGTCGGTGATAAGATAAGACGAGGAAAACCGGTAGGTATCATGGGAAAGACTGGTTATGCAACGGGGGATCACCTACATTGGGAGATGAGGGTGAATAATATATGCGTTGATCCGTTAGAATGGACAAAGCGAGATTTTTGAGTAAAAGTGAGAATAGGTAAAAAGTTGAGGTAGTGGGGCTTGAGTATAAAAGATAGAGTAGTTTATGCAGTAAATAAAATACATGTTTTTTACCTTTATATAATTACTTTTATTTTGATTTTTCTATCAGCGTGGTGTTGGAAACAGGTTATTTATGATCCTTTGGAATTGCGTGAGCGTCAATATTTTGCTTCAATTGAGACGCTTGAGCAAAAAAGGTTGTTATTGCCTGATATTCGTTATGCCATTGCATCATTGCGAAATAAAGCTGAGTCATTAAAAAATGATTTTCAGTCGCATCTTTTGCGTTATTCTGCAGTTGATTCGTATTTACAATTGGAACGTATTTTAATTGACTTAGATGACGTTGGGCTGGAAGTTGCGGCTTTTATGCCAGAAGAGGCAAAGAAAAAAAGTTTTTATGAACGTGATATGATGAGCTTTAAAGTTCGCGGCGACTTTGAAAAAATAATCGATTTTCTAAAATTGTTTAATTCTCGAAATATGTTATCAAAATTTAAAAAATCGATTATTTCTCATGATGATGAAGGACTAATTCTTGATTCAACAATAGCACTCTACTCAGTTGGTAAGGAGTAAGAATGTTGCGTCCTGTGTTACTGATTGTTTTTTTCAACATCATTTGTGTTTCAGCGCGTAATCCTTTTTCTGTTAAGCAAAAAAAAGTATTTAAAAAATGCTTTTTGAAAGGTGTTATTATTGGGGAAAAGTCATTTGCTTACCTTAAATATGATGATGCTGATTTGACGCTTGGAGTTGGCGAGGAAGTAGCAGGTCTCATAATAACTGAAATTGATTGTGAGAATGTGATATTAAAAGATCATAAAGGCAAAACTTGGAAATTGGAAGTTGATAAATTTATGAAAATAGGAGAGAGCACGTGAGCATTAAATGGCTGCGATTTTTTACCTATATGTTTTTTTTCTCATTGTACGCAGACGACAATGTGCAATTTGAAGAAAATATTATCTTTCCTGAACATGAAGATGTGAGTCACGTTCGAACTGGGTTGTCACATCTTGATTTGTCATTTGTTCCCAGGGCGAAGGGTGCTATTGGTGGTGAAAATTTGCAACAGCAGACGACGAAGCAATTAGAGAGAGTTCAATCAGCTTTGCGAGAAGAAACGAAGCCGCGCACGATTAAATCTGAGGCGCCGGAAGATGCTCAAGTTGATAAAAAATTACAAGAAATGTATGAAGATAAATCATTACAAACGAAAGAGATAACATTACAGACAAAAGAGATGAGCGTTAAGGATCTGGTGACCGCAATTGGCAAAGCGATTGGCATTAACTTAATGGTTGATCCACGCGTAACTGGTATGCTTGGTTCTCTTAGTCTCAAGAATTGTGGTGCTGGACAAGCATTACAGTTGATTTGTAAGCAAGCAAAACCAGAAGCGGCCATGGTTAAAACAGGGAATATTTGGTCTATTACAACACGTGAAGAAGCGCGTAATTTATTAAAAGAATCTTTAAGGCAGTATCCTGCTGATCAACAAGTGAAAGTGTATCCCATTAATCATGCGCATGTTGATCAGTCCTTTAAGGATAAGATTAACGCGGGCTGGCAACAAATTGCTCAGCCAAAGACGGGTGAATACATGCAGATTGATGCTGAAAATAAACAGATTTATGCAAAAGGACAAAAGCCTCAACTTAAGCAGTTTAAGCAATATTTAAAAGAAGTTGATAAACCAGTCCTGCAGGTGCGTATTGATGTTATTGTGGTTTTGGCTTCAAAAGATTTCTTCTTTGAATTTGGTATTGACTGGTCTGGGATTTATAATCGGGAAAAAACAGTTCAAGCGCGTGGAAAAAGTTTTGATTTTTGGGGCCTGGGTGGAACGTTACTTGATTTTCCAGATCCAAAAGATGTTAATGCGAGTACTGCTTCAACGCCTTCGCCAGTTGTTCCGAATCCACCAAATAGGCACAATCCTAATTTGTTTGTTAACCCTTTAAACTGGGCATTCAATTTATTTAATTCTGGAGCGGCATTTTTTAGCGAAACATTTACTGATAGAAACACTGCTGGTTTAATACGGTTGCCATTCGTTTTTGGGGGTCCTGATTTGAGCTTGCGACGATTAAACTTGGTATTGAATATGGCTGAAACAGAAGAAAAGGTGAATATTATAACGCGTCCATCCATCTTAACCAGTAATAATAAGAGTGCAAAAATTTTGATTGGTCAAAGTTTGCCATTGCAAACAACCATTGAAGATTTAACTGCATCATCAACAAGAAATATTACAACAATTAATTATAAAGACACGGGCATTGTGCTTGAGGTAAAACCAGTTGTTAACCCTGATCGCAAATCAGTTTATCTTGATATTTTAGTAGAAAACTCAGTGGTGGAAAGTGGAAGCACCAAAGCAAATGCGAGCGGGGTCATGGAAGATCCGCCAACCATTTCGGTGATTAAAACTAAAAATGAAGTAATTTTAAAAAATGGGCAGACAACAATTATTGGAGGCCTTTCTTCTAAGCAGACGGGTACTATTAGGCGAAGCGTTCCTTTTCTTTCGCGACTTCCCGTTATTGGTGAATTATTTAAATCAAATATTGATGCCAACAATGAAAAAGAAAGATATATTTTTATAACGCCGAAGATTATTGAATATGAAGTGTAAAAAGTTAAATCCCTTCAACTTAGAACAAGCTGAAGGGATAGGGGGGTGAACAATACATATTGTATTGTTCGTTAGGGACATTTTAAAAATTTTTTCAATCTTGTTGTGGATGATCTTATCAACTGAAATTTCTGTTGTCAAGCGTTCGGCTTGCGTTAAATTAATAAAGAGTTGCGTTTATTGATTTGGAGTGATTGTTGAAAAAACTATTTTTATTTTTTTTATTTATTTTATTAACTGGTTGTCAGTTGAAGAAAAAAAATAAGTTTATTTTGCATCATTATAATTCGAAAAAAAACGTCTTGTGTACAGTTGCTGCATGCGGTATTGAATGTCGGCAGTGTGTGCTAGCAGCTTTGTACAGTTTGCAAAAAATAAAAAGAATTAAACACATCGATTGTGCTTGCCCTAAGCAGCAATATGAAAAAGCCTTGTTCGAATGTTATATCGAAAAAGATAAAGAAAAAAGTTTGCCGATCAGTGAGATTGTACAGGCGTTTGAGCGAGAAAACTTTATTTTAAAATCAATGGAGGGCGAATTTTGTGGGTTATTGGATGATAAAAAAATGACATTTACGCCGATGTTATTTGATAAATCTTTTGCAGTTACTGGTTCAAGTGAATGTTTAGTTTCATTACAAAATAGAGAAAATAAAAAACAGGTTTTTCTTTCTGGAAAGCTTGCTTTTGACGAAAACAAATTTTATCTCGTTCAATCTCCTTGAATAAACTTTTTAATGCAAGGAAATGCCTCTTGCTTTGCATAGAAGTCAGCTGTTTTTGCTTTTTCTATAATTTTGCCGTTCTTCATAAGAAAAATTGTTGCGGGCAACTTTTGTAGCAAGATTGTGTCATGGGTTGCCACTAAGGTGATAAGTCCATTTTTTGCGAGCGCCTTTATATTTTGTGCTACAAAATTAGTAAGTGTTGGATCGAGTGCTGATGTTGGTTCATCAAAACACATGATTTGAGGATTAAGTGCTAAAGAGCGGGCGATTGCTAAACGTTGTTTTTGACCTCCGGATAAGTCTGAAGGATAAACATTTATCTTTTCTGTTAAGCAAAATTGGTGCAAAAGATTCAATGCGATTTGCATTGCTGCGTCATGAGATTTTTTTTCAACCTTTTCAATAACGAATACGATGTTCTCCAATGTTGTCATATGTTCAAAGAGATTGAAGTTTTGAAAAATCATCCCAACGAGATGGTTTTTGTTTATGGTTTCAAGTTTCAGCCTTTCACCATTGAGTTCGAAATGGCCTGAGTCTGGTTTTTCTAAGTTTGCGAGTATTCGAAGTAATGTTGATTTTCCAACGCCAGATTCGCCTAAAAAAACGGCAATTTCTCCCATTTTTACTTCGAGCGTAATTTCATCCAAAATTTTTTTATTATTAAATGATTTATTTAAATTTTTAACTTTTAACATAAGTTGCCTTCTTTTGTATGTGATTAACGGTTATTGAGACAAGTGATGTTAATGTGAGATAAATGAGTCCGACAATAAAATAGATTGATATTGCATCATAATGCTTGCTGATAATTATTGAGCCTTCTTTAAACAGTTCCATTACACCAACAATTGAAGCTAAGCTTGAATCTTTTATGAGTGTGAAAAATTCATTTCCTAATGCAGGCAAAATTACGCGAAATGCTTGCGGTAATACGATGTAACGATTGATTTGCCATGGGGATAAACCTAAAATTTGTGCAGCTTCTTTTTGTCCTTTACTGATAGAGAGGATGCCGCTTCGTATAATTTCACAAATGTATGCCGAGCTATTGATGCCAATAGCGATAATTGCGGCATATAATTCTGAAACAGGCAAGGGGATGATATAAACAAATGTAATAATTTGAAAGAGCATTGGTGTGCCACGAATGATGGTTATGTATATTGAGACGAGAAGTTTTAATAATTTATTGTTTCCTGTTTGTGCGATGCCGAGCCATGTGCCTCCAGATAAACCGATAAGGCAGCTGAAAAATGCAATCTTGAGCGTGATGAATGTGCCATGGAGCAGTGCTGGCAATGAATCGTAAATTAAGTGTAGATTAATCATATAACTTCCATTTTTCTTTGAGTTTTTCAACTATTCCATCCTTGATTATGGATTGCAACGCTGTTTCTATTTGTTGATAAAGAAGTGGTTGTTTTTTTGAAACAACGATCGCATATTCTTCTGAAATTTTTTCAATTGGACAGATATTAAATTGTTCTTTGCCGTGTTGTTTTAAATAAGGATTAATGGGAATCAAAGCTGAAACGAAGGCAAAGGCCTTATCAGCGTTAAGTGCCATAATTGCATCAGTAACCGAAGGTAAGCGTTTGAGGATTGGTCCATCAATTTTCGATAGATATAAGTCGGCCGTGTACCCTTCATTGACAATGACCGTTTTGCCAATTAAATCGTTAATAGTTTTTGTCACTTGTGGAATTCTGGTGATAATGACTAGTGGATCGTCGGTTAAATATGGGGTTGTAAAAAAGACCTGTTTTTCGCGTGCAGGATCTGGTGACAATCCGCCAACAACAACGTCAATTTTTCCTTGTTGTATGCCGGTGATTAAAACATTGAATGTCATGTCGATAAATTTAATTTTTTTATTTAATTTTTGGGCAATTTCTTTAATAAGATCGATATCAAAACCGACAAATTCATGATTTTCAAGATAAACAAAAGGAGGGTAATCGGCGGTTACGCCGACTTTAATAACATTAGAAGTATTTTTTGATTTGTGAAAAAGTTTTTGGGTAAGCCAAAAAGTACCAATTAAAATGATAATAGTTAAGCTTAGGATTATTATTTTCTTCATTGCTTTAAAAGCTCTTTTATTTTTTTCGTTATCTTTACAATGTTTTTTATTGATTGTGGTGCTACAAATACAACATTTTCACCTGCGACAGTACCTAAGATGCCGATCGATTTATGCAGATCAAGGCAATCACCAATAAATGGTGCCATTCCACAAAGTGTATTAACCACAATCATTGCTTCATTATGTTCTACGCTGAGTACGGCTAATCGTAGAATTTCACGCGCAGGATCTTTTTGAGGTTCATAAATGAGATTTCCTCTGTGTCTATGTTTTGCGATGCCAAGTGTTTGTAAATCGCGCGAAATCATTGCTTGTGATGTTTCTATTCCATAAAGAGTTTTCAATAGTTCAATTAGGTGTTCTTGGTTTTTTACTTCATGTTTTTCAATAATTTTTTTAATCGTATTTTGTCGTTCTTGCGGACTTATCATTTTTTTACTCCAATTTAACGTGAATAATTATTCACCCATTATTAATAATAATTCATTGTCGAAATTATGTCAAGTTTTTAAATCCTTGGCAAAAGGAGCTTGAAAAGGGTAAAATATTAGGAATACAAGAAGGAATTTAATATGTTTAATTTTATAAAGAAAAAGCTACAAAAAATTTATCAAGCGGTGGCAACCAAGCTCGGTGGACTTCTTGGTAAAGAAAAAATTGATCAAAATGATTTAAAGCAGCTTGAGGTTATTCTTTTAGAGGCGGATGTTGGTGTTCAGACAACGCGTAAAATTATGCAAGATCTGAGTAATAGATTTGCATCAGGTGAATTAACTAAGGGCGAAGATTTAAAAAATTCACTTAACACATTATTGAATGATTTGCTTATAGGCAACAAATTTGAACAAATAAAACCGGTTGTTTTGTTTGTCGGTATTAATGGAAGTGGAAAGACGACCGCTATTTCAAAATTAGCTCGTCAGTTAAAAGGTGAGAATAAAAAAGTTTTGTTAGCTGCTGCTGATACTTTTCGTGCTGCGGCAACTGAGCAACTTGTTGAGTGGGCAAAAAAAGTTGGTGTTGATATTGTGACTGGTCAAGAGAATCAAGATCCTGCGTCAGTTGTTTATCAGGCCTGTGAGAAATTTAAAAATGAACAGTATGATTATCTCATTGTTGATACAGCGGGGCGGCTGCAGACAAAGATCAATTTAATGAACGAGCTTGCAAAAATAAAGCGTGTAATTGAAAAGATTTTGGGCGCAGATAATATTACGACATTGTTAACGGTTGACGCTATGTTGGGACAAAATTCGTTTGAACAAGCTAAAATTTTCAATGAAAGTACACATCTTGATGGAATTATTTTGACTAAAATGGATGGTACCGGAAAAGGTGGCATTGTCTTTGCAATTGTGCAAGAATTAAAAATTCCAGTTGCTTACATTACTTTTGGCGAAAATTTAGATGCGATTAAAATTTTTGATGAAGAGGAATATGTGAAAGAGTTGTTGGAAAAATAAAATTTCTCCTGATAATTCTTTTCCTTTCGCCTATTCTTAATGCCATTCTTCAGTTTCAGGATCCCATTCTTCTATTTCTTGTGAGCTGTAGAGGCACCATGGTGTTTCAGAAGCATCTCCTACAAAATAAGGATAATCTATTTGGGGGCAAATCATGCGACTATGTTGATGATAAAAAGCTTGGAATGCTGGTGGACATATTGATTGATCACCCTTTCTTAAAGTTGCTTTTGCATAAGCATTTTCTGGTAAAAATATGAATGATTCACCAGAACTCAGTCCATATTCGCAAATTAGTCTTTCGGCATCTTCTTTAATTCGATATTTATTACCATTGGGAGATGTTACTTCTACCCAAGGGACTATTTTTATTGTGGGCTTTATACTGAGCATTGTGAAAAATAACACTAAAAATAATAATTTTTTCACAAGGTCTTCTCCATTTTTTAAAAATTAAACTATAAATATATTATCATTTTCGAAAAACAGTTTGCAATAGTTGTTTTTTTATTTTTTTATAAATTTTTCATTGTGAAATTTTGGGTTTTATATCTTAAAAAAATTTGATATTTTTAAAAAAAGGATGCGGATGAATAAAGTTTTCAGAAGAGTTTTTTCTCGATTTGATAAGTCTATGCGAAATTTTGTGTCAATTTTATCTTTTGTTGAGGCTTGCATATGGTTACGATGAAAACTCAACAAAACCTAAGCAAAGAGGCGATTTGTTTCGCCTCTTTGCTTAGTACAAGATTATGATCTGCTTGAAATAATTTTGATCATTTCGGATGCTGGAATTGCTTCTTCGCTGAATCTATTGATTAATCTTTCAAGGACGTTCAAATTAGAAAGCAAATCATCAGCCGTGGTGCCATTTCTAAGTGTCAGCTTCCCCGCGCCAACAGACATTCCCACAATATTTCTGTGGAAAATTGCATATTGGTCAGCAAGGTTACCGTACATTTTTTGAATTTTGAGATTTACGTCCTCATAACTAACAGCTTTTAACCCAGTGCAGCCTACCAATAACGCTAAACATAACAACTTCTTCATAATAATTCCTCCATTTTTAAAGAAGTTAAACATACTACTCAATTACTATTATATTACTATTGTTATCTTTATTGCAATAGTTTTATTTTATTTTTTTATAAATTTTCAACTGTGAATTTTTGTTGAGTTTTATATCTTAACTTTGGTATTTTTAAAAAAAGGGGAGTGGGGCAATGAAGAAAGCTTTACTATTGTTTGTATGTGCTTTTTGCTCTTTATGGGCTGGGCGAGAAAATAAGGATTATTTTGTTGAACCAGAGTCAGGTTCGCGACGAAAATCAGATCCCGTTATAAAGGCATCGGGGTGGTCGCGGTGGAAGTTAGAACAGTCTCGTACTGATCCAATGACTAAAAAGGAAGCTAAAATGGAACAGGAGGTTGTTGAACATGTTACTGATCAATTAAAGTCGGGTTTTTTGCCTTTTGTTTATGGTGAAAAAACTAAAGCAAGTATTTATTTTCAACATGAACGCATTATTCGTTTATCACTTTTTATGAAAGAAGTTTTTCTTCAATATGATGATTGGGAGCCGCTTGTAAGCGCAATTGTCATTAAAAATTTGAAAGATTTAAAGATTGATTTAAAAACTCAAAAGGATCTTTTTGGCGAGTTGAAGAAAAAACTTGCTTCTCCTATTCCTTCTTTGGATAAGTTTTTACCCAAATTTTATCGTCATATTGCTTACGAAGAGACATATCAATCGATAAAAATTGTACTCTATGAATATTTGGTTACTATCGATGAGCGACAGTCGGTGACGGTTCAAGAAGGGAAATTGCGTGAGTTGAATGGTGGTTTTTTACCTTTGTCTGATGGTGCGCGTAAAATTATTGGTGAGCTTTTGTCTGAATTTTTATCCGTTTATGATCAAACAATGATTACGGAGGCGGTTAAAAGAATTTTTTTAAAATATAAAGTTAATCCGGAATCAGTTGAAGGTATTCTTGACGATATTCAACCTAAAGGCGAAAATAAAGAAGTTGTTCAAGAGTTTAAGAATTACATTCAAAAATATGTTTTGAAAATATTAAAAGATGAGGGTGATACACTTGTTCCTCGGTCATCGTTTAGTAAATGACAAAGTGATTACATGATAAAGAAATATTATACATTATTGCGTGAACATGGATATGATGATGTTCATGCTCATCAAGTAATTGGTTGGTTGGTGCAGCATATAAAAAATAAAGATTTTGTTGGATTGCTTTCGCAACCTCTTATTTTAAGCGGTATAGAAGAAAGGCAATTGCAAAAATTTATTAATGAGCTACTTATTGATAAAAAGCCCTTGCAATATATTTTGGGTTCAGTTTTATTTTGTGGCCTCGAGCTCTTTGTCGAACCTCCCGTTTTGATTCCACGACCCGAAACGGAAGAATGGGTGTCTGAATTGATTGATTTTTTAAAATCTAGACAACCATTGAAAATTCTTGATTTGTGCACCGGTTCAGGTTGTATTGCACTCGCATTAGCCAAAAATTTACCTCAATCAAAAATTGTTGGTGCTGATATTTCGTCAGAAGCGCTTGCGTTAGCAGAAAAAAATAGAAGAAGTTTAGTCGTCGACAATGTTTTGTTTGTCCGTTCAGATCTCTTTGAAAATATTCAGGATAAAGGATTTGATGTTATTGTTGCAAATCCTCCGTATATTTCTGAATATGAATGGTTTCAATTAGATTCCGTAGTAAAAAATTGGGAAGATAAACGAGCCTTGGTTGCTGGTGACCAAGGCTTAACGCTCATAAAAAAAATCATTCAAGAGGGGCCGAATTATTTTAAAAAAGATTCATTGTCGTTGCTTGTGTTGGAAATTGGATTTTCTCAAGCTGAAGAGGTATGTACATTCATGCGATCTTGTGGATATACTGATGTGAAAGTACAAAGAGATTTGGCTGGGCTTGATCGAGTGGTAATGGGCCGTTATGTGGCTAAGAAAAAATAAAAAAAACTATATCTCTATTCTCATTAATTCTGAGAAAATTTCTTGGTTTTATTTTGAAAAAAAACAGGATGGCTTTGTGCTTAAGCATGTTGATGAGGCTGTTCCTGCGCGGGTTGGTTTTGTAGATTATTATTTATGCAACCCATCTTTTTTTATAGAATGGATTACTGTTTTGTTGCGGCAGCATAAAATAAAAAAGCCCTTGATTGCTGTTGGTGGCCTATTTTTGCCAGCGATTTTGTTTCATTATGAACTACTGCTTTCGCATTTAGATGTTCCGATATTTTTTGTTGACACCAACAAATTAGATAAAAAGGGGTTAAGATTCACAGAGAATTTGAGTGAAAGTTCTTTTGAAGAAATTGATTTAAAAAACGCAATAAGTTTATGGGGAGTCCTTGATGAATCTAGATAAATTTACTGCACGTCGTTATAGTTTTTCGCGTAAAAAAATTTATGCTTGGCTTGTCGTTACGATTATAAGTTTATTATGTGTAGGCGGAATTTTATTTATCATCACAGCTATAAAACAAGATGCAATTGATGATTTGGTTGCGTATGAAGAGCAATTAATTAAAGAGGTTGCGGTTTTAGGGAGACTAAAAAAAGAAAGAACATCTTTAGAAGAATTGCATCAAGGCCAACAATTAAAACTTACCAAAATTGATAAGCTTTCTGATATTACACGTAATACACCGTATCATTTTTTATTGGAAGTTGCAGATATTATTCCCGAATCAATCATTTTAAATTCGTTTACTTTTGATACTAAAAAAATAGAATTAGAGGGATCTTCTGATGCAGTACAGGGAATTACGCATTTAATGCGTGAGTTATCTCAGTCAAAGTTATTTCAGAAACCGAAATTGGTTTCTATGAATCGTAATGGACGTGAAGTTGCATTTATTATTCAGGCGTTTAAGGCATGATTGAAAATAAAAAAGAAATAAAAGGAATTATTGGGCTTGGTAATCCGGGACCAAAGTTTTCTTACAATCGCCATAATATCGGTTTTTTAGTGGTTGATGCATTAGCAGATAAATATCATGGTGAGTGGCAGAATTCTGAATTACTCGAATATGCAGTGATCGATATCAATGGAAAAAGTATTTACTTGGTCAAGCCGCAAACTTTTATGAATGCATCGGGAAAAATTTCTTCTTGGTTAAAAAAGAAAGGGATATCTGAAGAAAATGTAATCGTAGTTCATGACGATCTTGAGCGTCCGTTTGGCAAAGTTACTCTCAAAATTGGTGGAAGTGCTCAAGGGCATAATGGGGTGAAGTCATTAATCGAATTATTAGGAATAAATTTTTATCGTATTCGCTGCGGCATTGGCCGACCAGAAAAAAAGTCAGACGTGTCTGATTATGTTTTGTCGAATTTTGTTGAAGGCGAACCCAACGTTGAAGAGATGATTCAAGCGGCCATTAGGCAGATAGAGTTGTTGATGGAAGATTTTTCTGTATAAAACAAGTGTACAATATTATTTTTTTAGCCATTCTTTTATGATACTTTCTATGGCATCTTTTTCAGTTGTTGCGCCACCACCCTGAATAATAAGTGGGCTTCCGCCTCCGCGTAATCCGAATTTTTCATTAAGTATTTGTGCGAGCTCTTTGAGATTAATTTTATTTTTTAAAGATGGTGAAATGCTTGCGGCAAAATTTCTTTTATCATCGAAGGTGTTCGTTATAAAGAAGAGGCCTTCTTGTTTTTGAGATAAAAATTGTGCGATTTCACGTAGTTCCTCAAGGCTTGCTTCTGATTGCTCGAGATAAAGGAATTGAATATTGTTTATTATTTGTGCTTGTTTTACAAGATCTGGCGCCTGATGGATAATAAGTTGTTGTTTTAATTTTTTTATTTCTTTGGCGAGAGCCTTAGTTTGTTCAATTTGGTGTTCAACGGTTTCATAAACTTCATCAGGTTGTATTTTGAACAATTGTCCAACACTTTTTGCCGTTCTGAAACAATCTTGGAAAAGCTCTAAAGCCTTGCGGCCCGTTGTTGCTGTTATTCTGCGTGTTCCAGCTGATATTGCTTCAACATCAGTAATTTTAAAACAACCGATTTGGCCGGTCGATTTTATGTGTGTTCCTCCACAAAGTTCTTTTGAGTAATCGCCAATTTTTACGGCGCGAACTTTTTCTGGATTGTATTTTTCACCAAAATGAGCAATAATTCCTTCTTGTTTTGCTTCTGCTAATGTCGTCTCTTTTATGTTGACAGGAAGGTCTTCCCATATTTTTTGATTAACAATATCTTCAAGTTCTTTGATGATGCCGGGGGTTAAGTTTTCGTGATAATTAAAATCGAAGCGTAGATAGTTTGGTGTAACCAATGAGCCTGCTTGTTTTATTTGATTGCCTAAAATTTCTAATAATGCGGCCTGCAACAAGTGTGTTGCTGTGTGATTTTTCATCGTATTTTCGCGGCGAACATCAACTTTTTGCGTAATGATTTGGCCAATTTTAAAATCTTTTGGTGCATGAATTTTTATTGCAATTGCATTATCAACAAATTGTAGGTCCAGGGCTGGAATTGTTTCTTCGTCAATACTGATGGTTCCTTCATCACCAACTTGTCCACCACGTTCAACATAAAAAGGAGACTCTTGTGGAATAATCCAACATTCATCATCTTCTTTAACGCTTTCAACAAGCTTATTATCTTTAACAATTGTCTGAATTTTTGACTTCGTTTCTATTTTATCGTATCCGACGAAATTTGTTTTAAGTGAAGAATCAAGCTTTGCGGTGATTGGTTCAGATACTTCTTTTTGCCCAGATCGCAGTCGTTGTTGTTCCATGAATTTTTCAAATGATATGGGATCAACAGTGTACCCTTGTTCATGTGCTGCAAGTTCAGTGATTTCGTATGGAAAACCGTAGGTATCATACAACTTAAATGCTTGTTCTCCGGTAATTTTTTTTGTCTTTTTATTTTCTTCGAAATATTTCTTGAGAATTAACTGTCCGCGTTCGAGATTTTCAGCAAATTTTTCAACTTCTTTATTGAGCAAAGAGACAATGAGTTTGCGATTGCTTTTAAGTTCTGGATAAATATCTCCCATGTAGTCGATAAAAATATCGGCAAGCAGTGGGAAAATTGGTTTTTTGCTTAATTTTTGATCAAAAAGAGCTGCACGACGAATAATTTTTCTTAAAACGTATCCACGGCCTTCGTTTGATGGAGTGCAGCCATCGGCAATAATAAGACAAGAAGATCTAATGTGATCAGATAATACATTAAAAGCTGCTTTTATTTCAGGTGGTTGTTGTTCGTATTTTAAGCCAGTGAGAGATTCAATTTTTTTTATCAACGGTGCAAAAAGATCGGTTTCATAAACAGTATCTTTTCCTTGAAGTACGAGAGCTAACCGTTCTAACCCCATTCCAGTATCTACACCGGTTTGTTTTAATGGGACAAGTGTACCATCCGATTGTCGGTCATATTGCATAAAAACAAGGTTCCAGATTTCAAGAAAACGGTCGTCACATGCATTAGGATCAGTACAATTTGGTCCAAATTGTTCACCTTTGTCATATAAAATTTCGCTGCATGGACCACATGGGCCCGTGTCACCCATTGACCAAAAATTATCTTTTTCTCCACAACGAAATATACGATCTTTGGGCAATCCGACGACTTCATGCCACAAGTTATATGCTTCATCATCTTCTTTGAATACCGTTGCTACAAGCCGATCACCTGGAATACCCGCTACCTCTGTTAAAAATTTCCAAGCGAATTGAATAGCTTCTTTTTTAAAGTAATCGCCAAAAGAAAAATTTCCCATCATTTCAAAAAAGGTAAGATGACGCTTAGTGAATCCAACATTATCCAAATCATTATGTTTTCCACCAGCGCGGACACACTTTTGAATTGTTGTTGCGCGTTTGTATGGCCTCTTTTCTTTCCCGAGAAACAGATCTTTAAATTGGTTCATGCCTGCATTGGCAAAGAGCAGTGTTGGATCCTCTGCGGGAATTAATGGAGAGCTGGTAACTTTTTCATGTTGATTGTCTTGAAAAAATTTAAAAAATTTTTCTCTGATTTCTTTTTGATTCATGGCGATCCTTTAACACCAATAAGATCTGAAATATTACTATAAGAATAATGCATTTTTGATAAATGAGCAATTTGGTTGATTTTCTTAAGGCAAAATTTTTAGGCTATTCGCAGCGAGAAGGTAATTGAAGGGGGGATCCTATGCGTAAATATTTTATAATGCTTCTTTTGTTAAATTTTTCATGTTTAGGTATGCAGCGAGGCCATAGAGTGCGCCATAAAACATCAAGTGTTATAAAAAAATCTACTATTAAAAAAAGTTTTACAAATGTACAAAAAATCAAAAACTATTTGCTGAAAGCTCTTGAGCATAGGCTTGCAATTCAGCAAGAGAAAAAGAAGACGCCACGTGCATTTGTTGGAGGTTTGTGGCTTTTTTTGGATGCAGAAGGCCAAAAAGCTGTTAAAAAACGGATTTTTAGATTAGAGTCTTCATCAAAAGATTTTCCACCAAGTCATGAATCTCTTTGTGAGTTTTATCTTAAAAAAGCAAAGGATCTTATTCGTCAAGCTGAATCAGAAGGCGATGAAAAAGTACTCGCTGTTGCGCGGGTGATTTCTGATTTTGATTTAGAGGCATTATTAATGGGCAAAGTAATTAAAAAGTCTCCAGTTCCAGAGGGAATGTTTAATTAGGTTAAGTTAAGAAGTAAAAGGTGCGCGCCGGTTAAAAAGCTGGCGCGCACCTTTTTTATTCTTAATTGACTTTTGCTTTGGATATTTTTTACAATGCAATCAAATGATGAGGGGGATTATATGGGACGTATTACGATTATGACGGGATTGCTAATTCCGTCTTTTTTATTACCAATGGATCGAGAAGAGTCAGCGAAACCAGTGTTTCCTTACAAATTTTCTGAGAAGGTCTTGTTTCATCTGAATGAATCTTATCGGCTTCATAAATTAAGTTTATCTTTATCTTCGGGTAGTGATGATTGCAAGCCGGTGCTTGCGTGTTTGATTGCCAGGGCACGCATTGATAAAGGATCATTTGATAAGGCTTTTGATGATTTGAGTTTTGCGGCAGACCAAGAGTATCGGCTAGGGGCTGAAGAATTATCTGAATGGCATTATAAAAAAGCTGTACAATATTTAAAAGAAGAAGCACCAAAAAATTTAGATGCTTTGTTATTATTAACAGGACTTAAGCGCTATTCTTGGATTCAAGTATTGCATAGCAGATTTGTTAAAAATGACAGTCATGATTGGGAAAATTTATTTAGTTAAAATTTTTTTTGAGTTCTTGGTAAATTTTATTAAGATCAGTTGAAATTTGTTTTGTATTGGCTAATAGCGGCATGAAATTGGTATCTCCTTCCCAGCGCGGTAAGACATGAATATGGAGATGCCCGGGAAGTCCAGCTCCAGCGGCCTTTCCTAAATTGATGCCCACATTTATACCATCAGGTTTGAGTGTGTTGTTAAGGGCGTCGATTGCTTCACTTAAGGCATGCATTAATTCAATTCTTTCTGCCGATGATAATTTCTTTAAGTCTTTAGTATGTTTATTTGGAACGATCATAAGATGTCCGGCGTTGTAGGGATAAAGATTCATCATGATAAAACAGTGCGGATATCGAGCGAGAATATAGTCTTCTTCGTCTTTTTTCGTTTGAGCTTTTTCACAAAATAGACATTTAGATTTACTTTTTTTGCTTTGAGGTTTAATAACATAATTTGATCGCCAGGGCGCATATAATTTTTCCATGAAATCATCCTTGCTTTTTTAGTTCATTATAAAAGCTTGCATTGAAAATAAAAAGTGATTTAAGATAAAAATGTGAAGATGGAGTGAATAATGAAAAAACAAATCTTGTTTTCAATATTTTTCTTTTTAATGATGGGTTCCAATCTTGATGCTATGAGAAATCTTTCAATGCAAGATATTCAAGAGCAACAGAATCAGAGCCTTTTGACGCGTCTTATACAATGTTTACTTGGTAAGAAGATTCTTGGATCATATGACCAACGAACGAAAGAGCATCGTCCTAATCCTTATCAATGGTAAAATTTTTTCTTTTTTCTCATAATGCGGTAAAATTGCTGTGTTATGAGAAATTTAGTTTTTGTTGTTTACGATGGAATTTTAAATTCTGTTTTTGAGGGGCAAGTTTTAGTTCCTCTTGTCAATCGTTTGCAAAATAAAGAATGTGATCGCATTTATCTTATTAGTTTTGAAAAAAAACTGGTTTCTCAAGAAATGGTACAAAAAATTAGTGGTTTTCATCCCCATTTACATGTAATTATTTTTAAGCGTAATTCTTTTTTCATGTCATGGACACTGCTTCCAGAGATCAGAAAATTAAGGAAATTTTTACGGTCAATTGATTCGTATGAAATTATCGCGCGAGGACCGCTTGCTGGCTTTATCGTACAACGTGCTCTCGATTATCAAAAATGTTCTCACTTAACGATTCAAGCTCGCGGTTTGTTGGCAGAAGAGTATAAATATGAGTATCGTCATGTTTATGGTTGGCGCAAATATTTTCATTTATGGAGATCGCGCCAATATTTTTATATTGAACATGTTGTATACAATAAGATGCAGAATTTTGATTGTTATGTGATAGAAGTAGTAAGTAACGCGTTAGGAGATTTTTTAGTTGACACATATGGTGCTGATCGCAAGTGTTTAACGTATGCCGAGAAAGATGTTCCGGTAAAAATTGAACCGGCTTTCGTTGCGCAATGGAGCTTATCAATAAGAAATTATTTGAATATTCCAATGGAGGCTCAAGTTTATTGTTTTTCTGGTGCGGTAAAAGCATGGCAGTGCCCTGATTTGGTAATAAATTATTTTAGCGATATTTATAAAAAAAATAAGAACTCTTTTTTGTTAATTTTGACCTTCGATGTTGATCGATTTAAAAATAAATTAAAAGAGATTCTTCCCATTAATTCTTATGTTGTTTTGAATGTTGCGCATGAAAAAATTTATGAGTTTTTAGCTGCGGCTGACTATGGCATCGTGTTTCGAGAAAAAAATATTATAAGTTGGGCTTCGCGTCCCGTTAAAGCGATGGAATATCAGGCAGTAGGTTTGAAAATTATTCACAATAATACGGTTGAGTGGCTTGTTTCTTTAAGACCAAATAATGGTCAATCTGCAATTGTAATTTAGCACTTGTATTAGATCTTAGATTTTTTATTCTTGTCTATTAAGAGTTGTTCCCAACAAAGGAGTTTAAAGATGGAAAAGATTTGCGTAGTTGGTTTAGGTTATGTTGGTTTACCAACAGCAATTCTTGCGGCGCAGCATGGATATCATGTAACGGGGTTTGATATTAATACAGAAAGAGTAAGGAGAGTTAATACAGGAAATGTTGACTTGACTGAGCCAGAATTAAAAGAACGTTTAAAGCTTGTTTTAAAGGGTAAAAATTTTAGCGCAACAACAATTTTGCCAGAAGCAGATTGTTTTATAATTGCGGTTCCAACGCCATTGAGTAAGCAGAATGGGGCTGATTTAAGTTTTGTTTTTTCAGCGATGAATATAATTGTTCAGAGGCTGAAGGTTGGTGATACGGTTATTTTAGAATCAACGATTCCTGTTGGAACGACTGATTTGTGCGCGCAGATGCTTGAGCAAAAAACTGGATTAAAAATTGGTAAAGATATTTTTGTTGCACATTGTCCTGAGCGTGTGTGGCCAAGCAAGGTTTTTGAAGAGTTAGTTAACAATGAACGAATCATTGGTGGAGTAACTTCTGCGTGCACTAAAAAGGCGGCTTCTTTTTATCAAAAGTTTGTTAAGGGAGCATTGCATCTTAAGTCTGCTAAGTTTGCCGAATTGTTAAAATTGACTGAAAATAGCGCAATTGATGTTGCGGTTGCACTTGCTCACCAAGTTGCGGTTTTAGCTGAAGAATTAGGGTTTGATCCTTATGAAGTTGTTGCGATTGCAAATAAACATCCGCGTGTAAAAATTTTGATACCAAGATGTGGCGTTGGGGGTCATTGTGTGGCAATTGATCCATGGTTTTTAATAAATACCTTCCCTCATAAGACGCGACTTTTTCAGTCTGCACGACTAACTAATGATGAGCGTCCTGCTCAAGTGGTAAAAAACATTGAGAAAAAAGTGCAGGATTGGTGTGTAGATAATGAAAAAAATATTTGTCGTGTTCACCTGCTTGGTTTAACGTATAAACCCAATGTTGATGATTTACGTGAATCACCAGCAATTAAAGTTGCGGAAGCACTTTTCGCTCAAAAAAACATTTCATTATCAATCTCGGAACCAAATGTTGAGCAAGAAAGAATTGCTCATAAATTTGGAACGATGGTTCCATTTGAAGTTGGGATAGAAAAGGCAGATATAATAGTTGCTCTTGTTGCACATAATCAGTTTAAAACTCTTGACTTAGAAAAATACAGCGATAAAAAGTGGCTTGATTTTGCCGGATTGGGCTGGCAGCAGAAAACAATTAATTTATGCAAAAAAAATCAAGAGGCTTTACTCAATTTATAGGGAAAAATAATGAAGATTAAATTTTTATTAAGCATATTATTTTTTGTAAATTTGTTGGCGAAAGAAAATGTTTATTTTATTGTTGTTGCCGGTGGGGTTGGTGAGCGATTGTGGCCGCTGAGTTGTCAGAAATATCCTAAACAATTTTTGAGTATTGATGGAGAAAAAACACTTCTCGAGATGGCGCTGGAGCGTGCTGATGGAATAGTTGAAAATGGCCATAAGCTCGTAGCGACAACTAAAGACTTTGTCTCTTTAGTTCAGCAGCAAGTTGGTAATCAGATTGAACAGATTTTGGTGGAGCCGGCATTGCGTAATACGGGGCCTGCTATTTGTTTGGCCGCCATGAAAATAGCGCAAAAAGATCCTAATGCTATTCTGGTTTTTTTAGCTGCTGATCATTTTATTCATCCGGTTAAAAATTTTAAAGACTCAGTTAAATTAGCAATAGATTATGCTGCAAAAAATGATGAAATGGTTTTGCTTGGTATTAAGCCAACATGGCCTGCAATTGGTTATGGGTATATTAAATTGAGCGAAAAATTTGTAGCAAATAAAGTTATGAGCGTGGTGAGTTTTCATGAAAAACCATCGTTTGAAAAAGCGCAAGAATATCTCAATATGGGAACAATGGTCTGGAATGGCTCTTATTTTTGTGCGCGCGCGAAAGTTTTTTTGAGCGAATTTGAAGAATATGCGCCGCAGATTATTCAAGGGATAAAAAAGTATCTTGCAGGCGAAGCATCGTATGAGGTATTGCCTAATATTTCAATCGATTTCGCTGTTATGGAAAAATCTAAAAATTTAAAAGCAGTGCTGCTTGATGCTCAATGGTCAGATGTGGGCAATTTGGCGGTTTTTTTGACATTGCGTAATCAGTTTGAAAAATCTGAAAAATTAATTGCTTTAAATGCTGACAATAATTTGGTTTTTTCAAAAAATAATAAACAGATTGTTTTTTTAGGAGTAGATGATTTGTGTTTGGTCGAAACTGACAATGTTATTGTAGTTGCGAAAAAAAGCTCTGTTGAACAGATAAAAAAAGCTGTAGAGATATTGAGAACACAAAGAAGTTTTCTTGTGTAAGAATTTGTTGAAAATTAAAAACATGTTAATGTTTAAGTAGACTTAAAATTATTATTGAGGGTTATCCAGATTTAAAGCTTGGGACGAGTGATTCAAAAGGGGGATTTACAAGGTAATTTAAAATTAAGCAGTGTGAGGAGAATGATGTGCGTCAGCTATTTTTGGAAAAAGGGGCAATAGAAATAAAAGAGGTTTGCCAGCCACTTCTTGATGATTATTCGGTTTTAGTTGATGTTTCCTATTCATTTATTGGATCCGGACAGGAACTTTCAAAAATTCTTTCTGATCAAAAAAATAAATTTTTTCATAATATGCCACTTAAAATTAAAAAGCTTCTCGATTTAATTATGCAAAAAGGTGGTGATCATGCTCGGCATGTAATTCAGAATCGTCGTACTAAGTCTACGTTGCCAATTGGCCATTCTTGTTCAGGTAAAGTTATTGCTGTTGGAAAAAAAGTAAGACAGTTTCGAGCGGGTGATCTTGTTGCCTGTGCAGGTGCTGGATTTGCTCATCATGCAGAAATTGTTTGTGTCCCCGAACAATTAGTTGTGCGTGTATCTGATGATCATTTACTTAGGCATGCAAGTTTGACAAGTATTGGTGCTATTGCACTGCAAAGTATTCGTCGCGCTAAAATTTCAATTGGTGAGTTTGTTTGTGTTGTGGGTCTAGATAGTTTGGGACAGATGATTACTCAATTGGCAAGTCTTGCCGGTGCGCGTGTTATTGCTCTTGACTACGCGGAAAGTAAGTTAGTGTTAGCGCAAAAATCTGGGGCTGAATTTATTTATCAAATCAATGACAATACTCAAGATAATATTGCGCAGGTAACACAAGAATATGGCGTTGACTGTGTGATTGTTTCTCCCGAATATATTGCCAATCAAGAGGCTAACTTAATGGTTGGTATTACGCGCAAGCAGGGAAGAATAATTTTGGTTGGTAGTAAATCTATTTTATTTGAGCACGAGTTTATTCAGCAAAAAGAGATAAAAATTATCTTTTCGATGACATATGGCCCTGGTCGTTATGATGTTGGGTATGAATTTCAAGGGAAAGATTATCCTTACAATTATGTTCGTTGGACAGAAAATAGAAATATGGTCTCTTTTTTACACTTGATTAAAACTGGAAAAATCAATACTGAAAGTTTGATTGGAAAAGAGCTTTCACTTGAGAATGTTTCGGAGGAATTTGAAGAGGATATGGGGCTTGGTTTTATCATTTCATATCGTAAGTCAGTTGCCAAAAAAGATGTATGCCCCGAAATTAAAGAAGAACTGTTTGTTCCTGCTCATAAAATTCCTTCCGATGAGCTTAATGTTACTTTTTTTGGAGCTAATCGTTCTACGCGATTGTCATTATTACCTATCGTGAGAAATATTCATGGTGTTAAAATTCATCGCATTATTGATCGAGATGTATCTCGAGCGATTGATACATCAAAACAATATTTTGGTGCGACTGCATTAACGGGTGACGCTGAACTTTTTTATGATGATCCATCAACGGATGTAGTTTGTATTTCTTCCCAAGAGTCGTTGCATGTTGAGCATATAATAAAAGCTCTTCAAAACGGAAAAAAGCTTTATTTAGCACGTCCCTTTGCATTCAGTGAAGAAGAGTTGAATCGTCTGAGAAGTTATTTAGAGTGTAACAATAAAGCTCGTATGTGCGTAGGATATTATCGTTCGCATGCACCATTTATTCAAAAAATAAAAAGGCAGATATACAAAAGAAGAACTCCGTTAATGATTTCTTATCGTCTTAATCTTAGGGCATTGGACGATTGTGATAGCGTTGATATGCGTCCACGCTTTGGAAATATCGTTGACAAAGCATCACATATAATAGATCTTTTTGGGTTTTTAACTGATGCGAAGCCATTGTCGATTTCAGTTGAAACCATTCGTCCAACACGTGAACATATCTTTACTTCAGATAATTTTATTGCGCAATTACAGATGAGTGATGGTTCTATTTGTTCGTTAGAAATGACTTCTATTGGCCATCGGGAAAATGGCGTTGAGCGCATGGAGCTTCATTTCGATGGAAAGACGATTGTAATGGAAGATTTTATGCGTCTGACGGGATTTGGTTTACCAAAAGGTTTTGATGAGCTTGTACGCGTTCCGGATAAAGGACGAGAAGTATTAGCGCGTAAATTTTTCAATGAAGTGAAAAAGCCGGATCATTCATCATTGTTTGATGCTGAGTTGTTGTATCAGACGGCTCATCTGACCATGCATCTTGATCGATTGGTATGCCAAGGTGGGGGTGAAGCAACTTTTTAATACGAGCTTTACATTTAATTGATTAATGATTAGTTTGTAGCTGCAAGTTTTTAAAAACAGAGAGTTTTTTTGGAGTATATATGAAAAGAAGTCTTTTTTTTTCGTTGTTAGTTTTTTGTTTTATAAAATTAAATGCTGATGAAAATGCAGAATCTTTAATTTCATCTAACAAGCAAAAAATAGCGTTGATTTTTGGGGTTACTGGTCAAGATGGTTCTTATTTAGCTGAACTTCTTTTAAATAAAGATTATATTGTTCATGGAGTAAAAAGACGTTCTTCTTCATTTAATACCGGGAGAGTTGATCATTTATATCGTGATCAGCATGATCCAAGGTGTAAAAACTTTTTTTTACATTACGGTGATTTAACTGATTCTTCAAACGTTGTTCGTTTAATTCAGCAAATTAGACCTGATGAAATTTATAATTTAGGTGCGCAAAGCCACGTGTTGGTCTCTTTTGAGACACCAGAATACACGGCAAATTGTGATGCGTTAGGAACTTTGAGGATTTTGGAGGCTATTCGAATTTTAGATATGCAAAAAGTTTCTCGTTTTTATCAAGCTTCAACGAGTGAGATGTTCGGAAAGGTGCAAGAAATTCCTCAAAAAGAAACAACGCCTCTTTATCCGCGCTCTCCATATGGTGCAGCAAAAGTATATGCTTATTGGATTACAAGAAATTACCGCGAAGCGTATGGCATGTTTGCATGTAACGGAATTCTATTTAATCATGAATCGGAGCGTCGTGGTGGTACATTTGTAACAAGAAAGATTACGCGTGCTGTCGCTCGAATTGCCAAGGGCTCACAAGAAATACTGTATCTTGGCAATTTGGATGCCAAGCGTGACTGGGGATATGCGCCTGATTATGTAGAAGCAATGTGGCTTGTATTACAGCAAGAAAAGCCAGATGATTATGTAATTGCGACAGGAGAAACTCATAGCGTACGTGAATTTGTAGAATTGGCGTTTAAAGAAATTGGGATGAATATTGAGTGGAGTGGCAAAGATCTTAGTGAAACAGGTAAAGATAAAACTTCTGGAAGAATATTAGTTAAAATAGATGCTCGTTACTTTAGACCAACAGAAGTAGAATTACTTTTAGGCGATCCTTCCAAAGCACAAAATATATTGGGGTGGCGCACACAGACTACCTTTGAAGGGTTGGTAAAAAAAATGTTAAAAGCTGATTTGGAAAATCCTGATCAATTCAGTTGATATGGGGCAGTATATAATGGGTTTTATATCAACCCAACTTCGTTTTAAGTATTGGGTTTTTAAATTATGGTTCATTGGTATTTTTTTATTGCAAATAAATGGCAATGATAAAAAAGCACTCATCTTTGGTATTACTGGTCAGGATGGCTTTTACCTAACGAAGCTTCTTCTAGATAAGAATTATATTGTTCATGGGTGTATGCGGAATACCCCTTCACAATTAGAACGGATGCGGCAGAGTTTTAAGGGTTTTTACAAAAATAGTCTTTTTTTACATTACGGTGATTTAACCGATGCGTCGAGCATTATTGAGTTGCTTGATGAAGTTAAGCCAGATGAAATTTATAATTTGGGTGCGCAAAGTCAAGTGGCTCTTTCATTTAAAAAGGCCGAATATACAACCAATTGTGATGCATTAGGACCGCTGAGAATTTTGGAAGCGATTCGAATATTGGGATTAAAAGACAAGATTCGTTTTTATCAGGCTTCTTCGAGTGAGATGTTTGGTGATGTTGAAGATAAACTGCAGGATGAGATGACTTTGTTTGCGCCCAAGTCTCCTTACGCAACTGCTAAATTATTTGCGTACTGGATTACTAGAAATTATCGAGAAGCTTATAAGATTTTTGCATGTAATGGTATTTTATTTAACCATGAGTCTGAGCGACGAGGAAGGGGTTTTGTAACTCGCAAGATTGCACGAGCAGTCGCTAAAATTTCCTGTGGTAAAAATAAAGTTTTATGCTTGGGAAACTTAGATTCAACGAGAGATTGGGGCTATGCGCCTGATTATGTAGAAGCAATGTGGCTTATGTTACAACAAAATGCGCCAGATGATTATGTAATAGCGACTGGTGAGGGGCACAGCGTTCGTGAATTTGTTGAAGCAGCATTTAAAGTTATTGGTGTTACTGTTGAATGGCATGGCGACGGAATTAATGAAATTGGCCGCAATAAGGAGACTGAAAAAATATTAGTGCGTATTGACCCTAAATTTTTTAGGCCAAATGATAAAAAGAGTTCTCTTGGTTGCAATGAAAAAGCTAAAAAACTTTTAAGATGGCAACCAACAACAAAGTTTAACGAGTTAGCAAAAAAAATGGTCGAAAGTGAATTGCTGAATCACTTATAAAAATTTAGTTTACCTTTCGTCGCTGAAGTTTTAACAAAGGTAGATAATAATATTTTGGTTTTTCGCTGGCATGACTATTGGAAGTTTCATTTTTTCTCAAGATCTTTTCGTGTCCAATGGTGGCACGATACAAAATGATATCTCGCCTCCTGACAAGGAGTGATAAAGGAAAGTTGATTGATATTGGTCCACTTGAGTGGCCTTATTTTTATTTGGTTACTTCTTTGAAGAACAAAGTTAAAATAGATCTCATAATCAGCTGCTCCAGCGAGAGCGATATCTTTAATATCTACGCATCGACAGTAAGCTTGCCAAAATTTGCAGTTGTGGCGTGATTCAATAAGATTAAATAAATCTTCTAAGACCGCTCTCTGAAAAAGCATATGGTGAGAAATTCCTGATAATTTATGGAAAACTCTTTTTAAGCCAGGTAAAAATTTTTGCATATGTTCAAAGTATGGAATGTGATATTCGGCTCCTGGTGCATGTAGCATGTTTCCTTCTTCATCCACAAAAGTGACAGTTCTTAACAATACGGTATCTGCATCAAGAATGAGCACGTTGCTCGATATATTTGGAATTTCAAATGGTGCATAAAAGTTTAATATTTGTTTAAAATACCAACCAACGCGTGCTTGTTTTTCTGGTGATGTTTTGAATGATGGGTCAAGCGATGAAAATTCATCAGAGATCGATTTTTTTGAAAAAGACAATAATGATTCATCATACCATTCGGCATCATCTGATAGCCGTCGATCAGATGCGACAATAATTCTTCTTACATTTTGAACATGTTTTTTTGCGCTTTGAATGCAAAGTTGTAAAACATCTTGATCTTTCTCATGACATGCGATAAGTACATCAATAGGATCTGAGGCGTTTAAATTATATATTCTTTTTTCTTCAAACCAATTTTTTGCACATACAGTGAAAACCATAAGTAAAGTTATATAATGTTTAAATTGCATCATGAGTTTCCTTTTTAGTTTTGAAATGTAAAAACTTTTAGAACTATAAAATTTTTTATGCTAAATTGCAAACTAGTTTCTTTATAAGATAAAAATATGATCAAGGGCAGAGATGAGAAAGTTTTTATTTTATTTTTTAAGTCTTTTTTTTATTCTGGTTCATCCTACTGAGTTACAATATTATTGTACGTATGCTGATTCTCGTCATTATGAATTATTGTTAAATCTTATTGGAAGTATCCATCGAATTGATTTTGATCGGCTTGGCGAAATTATGGTTTTTGACTTGGGATTGAACGAAGGACAGAGAAAGCATCTTGATACAATTCAGAAGGCCAATGTTTATGAGGTTGAAAAAGTTAATTCTGACATTTTAACCCCTTTTGTCTCAAGTCCATCTGGCAAGATTGCACGGGGATGGTTTACATGGAAGCCGGTAGTAATTAAGCAAGCATTAGATAAATATCCTTATGTTCTTTGTATTGATGCAGGAGTTACCGTTTTAAAATCTCTTGACTATTTATTTGAATATATTCGTGAGCATGGCTATTTCTTAATAAGTAATCTTCCTATCATGACATGTAATATAGCGCGCAGAGTGACGCGTTCGGTTTTACATGATGTAATCAATAAAGAAGATCCATCGATAAAAAATTTTTTACTCAAGAATGATACTATCATGATATCTGCTGGATTACAGGGATTGTCACGTGATGTTTTGGATTCTTATGTAGTACCCATGTACAAATTTGCTCATAAGCCATATTTATTTGCTGATGATAAAACTGCAAGAGCTGGATTTGGCGAAGCTCGTCATGATCAAACATTGTTTAGTGTTTTGGCGCATAAATTAAAAATGAAAATTCATCCAGAAGGATGGACAGAATTGGATTTTGGTGATGGAAAAAAGGCTAAGCTTCATACAACATCTGATATAAAATTCTTGAATAAAAATACAAATATTTTTATATCAAAAAAGGGTATATCTCGAGGCATGAAAAAATATATTTTTTATAAATAAAACTATTGTATTCCTAATTCTTGCGCTATCCATAAGAGATGTTGTTCATGTTGTTTATAAGGCCGTATTGAGTGAATGTCTATATAGGCATGTTTTTTAAGTAGAGTTACTTTTGGATTCCACTTTCCTCGATCCAATCTTGCTAAAACTGTTTGATTGAGATAACGACATCTGCTTTTATGAAATTTCCAGTTATGTAGATATTTGAATAACAATTGCTCGTCTGCAGACCAACCGTTATTAATAGTGTGCCAATATTTTATAATATCATAAATGTCTTTTTTGTTTTTTACGTTAAAAATTTCAGCAAAGGTAGAACCTTTTGCCGCGTTGTAGCACATTGGATAGCCTACTGTTCGTGGGCCATATGCGAGATTTCTATAGACAACAAAATTTTTCTCTGCAAAAGGCAGCGCAGATCCGATTAAGTAATTTTTATTTACCGGAATCATGTCAATATCGCCGATGATGCAAAAATCGTTGGGAAATAGTGAAGGTAAAAGGTTGCGAATAACTTGCGCTTGATAACCTGTAGGAATGCCGGGGATGGGTTCGAAGCGAATAACATCACCCAAGCTTGTATCGATGGGTACATTTTGTGGCGCAATTAAAGCTAATGTTGGTGTTACGCCTATTAATTGTTTCCATGCTTTAGCGACAATCGGCCAAAAATCAATATACATAGGATTTTCATTTGTTGATAAAATTGCCCGATTAATTTTAAAATTATAAATTTGTGTGTTAGTTAATAACACAATTAACAATACAACCCCATTTTTCATCCTTTTTCCCCCCGGATTATTATTTAAAATACAAAAAGAGTTTTTGTTAATGCAATAACTTTAATGTTTTAGAGAAATATGTTTTTTTATAAATGAATTTTTTATATTAAAATTTGGAAAAAATACTTTTTTGTGTTGATCTAGATGTAGTTATGGTGAAATAATCTTTTTAAAGGTTTTTAGAAATGGATTCATTAAAACATATGATAAAATGTTTAATTTTAAGCTTTTTTGCTTTAAGCCTTGCTCAATCTAAACATAAAAATATTATCTATATGATTCCTCCATTGGGTTATGAAAAAGGAAAACTTTTTGATCTGAGGGATCAGGTTTATAATCGCGACAACTGTGTTAAGCATTTTTTTGATTTAAAAATTGCATTAGAAAAGCTGGGTTATCAGTTAAAATTAACTATTCCTCGTCGAGATTTGTCCGATGGAGAGTTTGTTTTATGGTCAAGTTTTAATATGAGTCGTGCGCAAATTTTACGCTTATGTCCGCCTGAAAAATTATATGCACATATATGGGAGCCTATTACCGTTGATCCACGAAGTTATACCAAGGCGGCTCATAAAATATTTTCTAAGATCTTTATAATGGACGATCGTTTTGTAGATAACAAGAAATATTTTAAATTATATTATCCTCATCCCAATATAGAGATGATTGAGGAGGTTGTTTCCTTTAAGCAAAAACGTTTTTGTACATTAGTTGCTGGAAGAAAAAGCTCAACCTATAAAAATGAATTATATTCCGAACGTAGAAGAGCAATAGAATATTTTGAGCATTTCCCACAGGATTTTACGTTTTATGGTAAAGGATGGAATTATAAATATAAAACCTATGGAGGAGGCGTTTTAAAAAAAGTTGATATTCTAAAGAATTTTAAATTTTGCATCTGTTATGAAAATACGAGTGATCAACCCGGTTATATTACAGAGAAGATTTTTGATTGTTTTCATGCTGGTTGTGTACCTGTTTATTTAGGTGCACCTAATATAACGAATCATATTCCTGAACATTGTTTTATTGATTTTAGAAAATTTAAGAATTACGAAGTATTATATAAATATTTAAAATCTATAACTGAGGACGAATATAATAAATATGTGGAAAATATTAAAGAATTTTTAGCGAGTAATGGTGCCTTTAAATTTTCTATTCCATACTTTATAGATCAGGTATTAACTGAGATGTTTCCTGGCTATGATCGGTCAAAGGTTTTTGAGGAAGAGGTGGTAAAGAAGCTTGAAGAGATTAAATGAAAAATTTTTTATTATTTTTATTATTTTTTTCATTGGCTGCCGAAAAAAGATTAATTGTTTTAGTTACAACGTATCAAAATAGCAAGTGGTGTGTTAAGAATATTCGTTCTATTTTTTCACAAAAATATGAAAATTTTTTCGTTGTTTTGAGAGATGACGCATCAACGGATGATACCTTTGAAAAGATTTCACAAGAAGTTGAATTATTGGGCGTTCAAGACAAAATTTGTCTTCATAAAAATAATGTTCGTCGTGGGAAAGCTGCCAATATTTGGCTTACACTTCATCAAATTGATATAGGTGTTCCTATTGATGATTCGGATATTATTGTTATTTGCGATGGAGACGATTGGTACCCCCATGAAAAAGTTTTTAAGCATATTGATGAGGTTTTTTCTACAGAGAATATATGGGTAACTTATGGTGGTTTTCGAGAATATCCATCTAACAAAGCGTGCTGGAATAAAGGGATACCTAAGGCGGTTATTGCGAACAATAGATTTAGGGAATTTGGAAAAAATAGTTCTCAGCAACGGTGTTTTTATGCATGGCTTTATCGTCAAATCAAAATAGAGGATTTGATGTTTAAAGGACGGTTTGCAAAAACAGCTGGTGATGTTGCTAAAATGATGCCGATGTTGGAAATGGCGTCCGAGCGACATTATTTTTTCAGAGATTGTATTTATGTTTATAATCGAGCCAATGTAATTAATGATGATAAAGTTGATAAACTTTTTCAAATTCAAACATGTCGTTCTTTTTTGAGAGACCGTAAAAAGTATTACCGTTTAGAGCAACCGATACTAAGAGCTTCACCCAATTCTTTTAAGGTCGACTTAATTTATTTAACCGAAAAATTAAATGAAGAACTTTTGTCAAAATTTAATGGGCTTAATTCTACTTATGTAATTAAAAATGATCAACTGAGAGAATCGTTGATTTCCATGTTGAAAGAATCTGTCTCTGATTATATTTTGTTGTTATCAGGAAAAGAAAAAATTGATGATGTTATTGATTTGAAAAAGGTTGTTACCTATTTGAGTAAGTCTCATGCCCTGCGATTTGATCTTTTAGTTGATAAAAGTATGAAAAAAAAGGCTGAGTTTTTAGGGGAAAACGTATACGCCGGACAGTTAATGGGACAGTTAGCTTATTTAAGAAATTCATTTTATGCAAATGTTTATTCTCGCCAATTTTTATTGGAGGAAATTGAAAAATTAAACTTTAATGATACTGGCGAGCTTTTGAATAAGTGGCGTAGAATTGGCTTTTTAAATGAACGATTTCGCGTAATTTTATTTTTTGGCTAAGGGATTAAGTATGTTGAGAAAATTATTTTTTTTAATGAGCCTTTTTTTATATTCGAATGGTTCTGAGTCACGGTTATTATTTAAATTTCCTACAAGAGATCGAGTGCGGAAATTTTTTTATTGTTTAGATCAATATTATAAATTAATGTCCCATAAGCATCCTTATTTCTTTATGATAACCTGTGATGATAATGACAAGAGTATGAATTCAAAAGAAGTAAGGGCGCGTCTTGCGAAGTATGAAAATTTAGAAGTTTATTATGGCGATAGTAAATCAAAGATTCATGCATGTAATCGAGATATGGAATGGGCGCCCGCATATGATATTTTGATTTTAGTCAGCGATGATATGATACCCATTAAACAGAATTATGATGAAATTATTGTTCAAGAGATGTTAAACAATTTTCCAGACTATGATGGTGTGCTAAATTTTAATGGTACGGTAAATGGCGGAAACTTGAATACGCTTGCAATTTTAGGCCGCAAATTTTATGAACGCTTTAATTATATTTATCACCCAATTTATAAGTCATTTTTTTGTGATTTAGAAATGTCAATTGTTTCTAAAATTTTGAAAAAAGAAGCGGTGATTTATAATTTAATTATTGAACATCAAAATCCAGCTTTTGGGAAAGTTAAAGCTGATCGATTGTTTAAAAAGAATCATTTTTATTGGCATGACGATCTCAAGGCTTTTAATAAGAGATTAAAGAAAAAATTTGATTTTCCTTTGCTATCAGATTCAGATCATCAATTAATTAAAAATTTAATAGGTTCTGAGGATAATTTGAAATAATATTACACATCAATTCTTCCAAGAAGAGAGTCTCATTCTATAAGTAAGAAGCGGTATAGGGAGTAGAATACAATTTTGAAGATGTCGGTAGAGTACTGTATTAAAGTGGGTATCTTCGGCAGGAATTGATGTTGGCGACCATTTGAAGTTGTTAAATACAGATCTTTTTAATGCAGGATTACCATTTGTTACGACCGTATTCTGTGTGTTGAATTTTTGTGAAAGAGTTTCTTTATAATTTCTCAGATGAAAGTATATAATTTCTTGCGGGCGATAATACTTAAATTTTGTTTCTTCTCTTTTTTCGCATAAATGCATTAAATGATCGATTTCATAGTTTTCAAAAAAATATTTAATAATTTCAACGCGTTGCGAATGTGGGATATCATCCGCATCTTGGTAGATCAATATGTCGCCCGATGAATTTTCGCTCGCTTTATTTCTATTTTGACCTGCGTATAATTTTTCTTCACTCAATAATAGTTTTAACGAAAAAGGCCATTGTTCGCTTTCTATTTTTTCTATTAAAAACTTTTTTATTTTTTTTGATTCTGAAAGTGAGACAACAACTTCATAAGGGATCACTGTTTGTTGTTTGTAAAGCTTTACAAGGGGATATAAATGAATGGCATGTTGTGGATGGCATGGAATAATAATTGAGATTTTTAGATTTTTTTTAAATTGTTTTTCAATTTTGAAAGATACGAGCTGAATATTAAAAATGATTAAAATAAAAAAAATAGCGTATCTATTTTTCATTGATCATCTCTATTACGCTTAAGACAATAGCACCATGAAAAGTTATTAATGAAGGGTTTATACAAAATGTAGAGGGTTATGAGATGTTTTTATTTAATATTTGAATCTTTAGATTCATTTTTTTTAGAAATGAGATAGTTTTTTTTGTTTTGGATATATCTGAACAATTGTAATTGTGCTGAACTATGTTTTTTAAAGTCGTTAAAAGGGGTTTGATTATTATAAACATAAAGAATTTTTTTTATAAATTTAATATGGCTTTGTGCCATTTCTAGCATAGGAAGCATCTCAGCAACGTCGCCACTTACTTGGAAAAATTTATTTTCGTACATTAAATCTTCTTTGTTGACCTTTTTAAATAGCCATGCGTAATAAGTTCGTAGTGCGCTTGTATACCAATGTTTCATTGAACGAAAATTATAATTTTGAGGCAGCTTTCTACATTGGCCAATTTCTCCTGATGGCCAACGAATAAATTGGCCATAGGTTAGCCAAATATCGCCGCAGGAATACACTTTATTGATAAATTTCATAACGGCATTGTGGGCAAACCAGTCGTCTCCGTCGAGAATAAGGATAATCTCATGGTCTTCGCAAAGATGAGAACCTTTGTAGCGATTTGATGTTGCGCCTTCTCTTTCTTTATTTTTGATGAGAGAAAAACGATGATTCTGATCTTTTTCTTGAATATATTTTTCTACGAGATATCCAGTTTGGTCAGTTGAAGCGTCGTCAAGGTAGATAATACGATAATTTGAATATCGTTGGTTAAAGACAGAATCTAAATTTTTTTTATACCACTGTGCATTATTATATGATGGTATAATTACGACGAGCGGATGCTCTTTGAGCTTTGATGCAGGAATAAATGTTTTATAAAAGTTTTTTATTTTTTGTGAAAGTTTAATCATATTTTTATGAAATAATTTGTTGGTTAATCTTTTTTCTTAATTGGCTATCGTATTTTTTAAAATCGTTGATAGATGAATCAATGTTGCGAATGAGTAATTTATCTGGAATATACGCAATTTGGGTATGTGCTTTTTCGAGCATCGGGTACATTATTGCCAAATCATGAGAAACAGGAAAAAACTTTCCCTCAAATGGTGGTATTTTGCATAGCAAATCTTCTTTATTAATTTTTTTAAATAATCCTACGTAATAGGTTCGTAATCCTGAATAAATCCATGGATATTTTCGAAATAAATTTAATTTTTTGACGAAATATGGCGTTTCTTGGGAAAAATGTTGAAGTTTTAGCTGTTCTGCAAGATTGGCAGGTTGATTTTCGTAAGTAGCATGAACAATGAGTGCGTTAGTTTCATGATATTTTTGATTGATTATTTTAAGAACATGGGGATGGGCCAAATAATCATCTCCATCCAGTTCAATAACAACCTCTTCGTCAGGAAGTGTGTGAATAATTTGATATAAATTAGCAAGCTTAAGATTTCTTTGTTTGTTTTTAAAAAAACTGATTTTTTTTTGATGATCATTATTTTTTATATATTCTTCAGTAATTTTTGAAGTTTTGTCCGTTGAACAATCGTCAATGTAAATTACACGAAAATTAGAATAATTTTGATTTAAAACTGATGCTAAGTTTTTTTCACAATAGCGTTCATTATTGTAAGAGGTAATAACTATAACAAAAGATTTTTCTGGCAATTGGTTATTGATAAGCGTTGTCTTGTTTTTATTTTTATTGCAAAGTCGATGAATTTTATGTGCAATTTTGAGTATTAATGTGATCATTTCTACTATAATTTTCTGGATAAGTTTGCCCGTATAATACGTGCTCCTTATCACTAATCATACCATTAATCATTCTAAAAACCACATGAGAGGGTTTAGTTTATTTATGTTGACATTTTATATGTGTTTTTATATCTTCAAGTGTCTTTAATTAAGGAGTGAATATGAAGAGTTCGTTGATTAGTTTATTTGTTTTAATGGTGTTAATGTTTGAAGCCATTTCTGTGACAATGGTTAGTGAAACCGCGAAATATAAAGCATATACTGAACTTTGTAAATTAGCTGGGCGTGATTATTTTGCATTGCAAACGTTTAGAAAAAAACAGATTTATAGAGCAATGGTAGAGGGACTTAATTATCCTGCCGGCAAGGTACTTGCACAAGAAATTATTCAGCGTTACCCTCATCTTCTTAGATATTGTTCTCAGATTTGTTTGGATGATCAATTTGGAGCTCCTCTGAGTTATGATTTTTCATCTATAGGAAGAATTTCTCCAAGCGTGCTTCGTTATATAAAGGTAGTTGGCGATTTACAAAGGGAATTTGGAGATTTAAACAACTTGAATATTGTTGAAATAGGCGCAGGTTTTGGGGGGCAGTGTAAAGTTATTCATGATATATGTGGTTTTGCTAGTTATACTATGATTGACCTTCCAGAGGTTGCGGCTCTGATTAAGGTGTATCTTGAACAATTTGCTCTGAAGAATATTGCTGCGGTAGGTTATGCTGCTTTAAAAGAGCCTAAAAAATATGATTTAGTTATTAGTAATTATGCTTTTTCTGAAATTGATAAAAAGGGTCAATTGTATTACATGGAGAAGGTGATTAATTTGGCGTCTCGCGGATACATGTTGTATAATAATACGCCTTCGGTACATCCATTTTCAATCGAAGAATTTGTTTCACTTTTGAAAAAACAGCAAAAAAAAGTGAAAGTTTTACGCGAAACTCCTGATTGGATAATAGGAAATATTGTTATTTGGCATCCATAAAATATTTTTTGGGTTATTTATCCTCAGAAAATTGAGGCATCTTGTAGTTTAATTTTTTTAGGTCATCAAGCCATGCTTTTGCTAATTTAATTTCTATTGGATCGTAAAAATGTTGTTCTGTGAGACATTGTATAAGTGCTAAATATTTTTCTTCAAAAGTTTTGTTTGTTAGTTGCGTCTTTTTTAATTGCGTAACAAGTCTTTTGCTGTGAATATACAAGTCCTGTTCATCGATAAAATCCGATAATAAATTATGAGGATTGCGTTCTTGGAATGCCTGAGGAGGAAGAAAGGTAAGGCTGCCTCCAATTTCCCATAGAAGACGTTGTGTTATATAACCTCTCCAAATGTCGCATACCCTAAATTTGGTAGAAACAGGGATTAAGAGACCCCAAAAAGCCTTTTTGTGAAAAAAAGTACTTTGTGTATTAAAGGGGCAAAAGGTTTGAGCGGGAAGGGAAAGTGAAGCGTGTGTATTGTAAAAATTAATATTCGAACTTCTTGTTAATCTGAAAACCGCATCAACATCTGGATTGTTATTTACGAGAGCCTGTTGAATAAGTGGAAAGTGTCGTGTTGTTTTTATTTTTTCTTTTTTAGTTTGACTTAAAATTTCCTCAAGTGGAAAACCGCGTGGCCATACAGTGTCATTTCCAAAATAATTATAAATATTGCAGAAGCTATTTTTAGTTTTTACCAGTGGGCCAGTGTACTGTTCGGGTAAATAAGAAAGATTTTGATAGATGGGAATATTGTCATCATCTGTATCATAAATGATCTCTGCGCCGTGCGAAATAGCATAGAGGTAGCCAATGTTTTTACGGCTATAGTGATTGAATGGTAGATAATCATATATGGCGTAACCAAGTTTTTTTTGATCAGCGAGTGTTAAGAGTGTGCATTGTTCACATTTCCAATCAGTTGGTGTTTTTTTATCAGCAACAACGAGAACGTGCCATTCTGAAAGATTAGACAATTGTTTAATGGCTTGTGTGGGATAATTTATAGAAGTAATGACGATCCATTTTTTGCATGTCGAACAAAGAATATTGATATGTATTAAAATATTCCAAAGTAAAAAGCAATACTGAAATTTCATTATGAGTTCTCTTTTTTAAGTAGTTTTTTGTAAGAACCCGTTACGCCTATTTGGGTCATAATTAATGTTGAATTATTTTGCCATTTAAAAGCTATTGGCGAGTAAACTAGTGTGTGGCTGCCAATGATTTCGGCAATGCGAGAAAAATAAGATTGTGAGCGAATATAAATATCGTGCTGGGATAAAGCGTATAATTCTGAGCGAATACAATCTTCTTTATTGAGATGGCGTAGGTCTTGGTAGTGAAAATCAATATTCTTTAAATTTACGGCCTTTTTTATTCGTTCAACTAATTTTAAAGGATTTTTATTATCGTCTGTTATTATGCGTACAAAAAGTGGTTGATTATTTAAACGCGCAGACACTTCTTTTAGTGCTTCTGCATAGTATTGTTCGGGGGGATATTTGGTTTCCCAATCATGAACTTTGTCAAAATAAGTGAAATTTTTATAATTAACAGGTTGACAGTCTGTTGCCTCCTTTTGACATATCCTTGGCAAGTAAGTAAGTGGGTGGTAATGGTTTTTTACATAATGTATAGTATGAGCTTTGATGTTATAATATTGTTGTGATGCTAGGGCGCCAAACCAAGGGGCTATGCCTTGTATGGCCTTTCTTACATGCATTACAATACTAATTCTATCAGAAGGGGGCTGCTGGTATACGATTGGTCTATTTATTTCTAAAGCTTCTCTTAAAAATTGATAATGTTGTTGAGAGAAATTATAAGAAGTGCGTAGCGAAGTGATGAACATGATATTGTCTTCATGAATATGTTGCTGAATATCCTTTTCAGTTTGAATGGGAATAAGTTTCCATTTTTTTAAATTGTCGTTATTCCACGTTGGTAAATCTGAGTGATAAATTCTGAATGGTTTAAGGTTTTTATGCCATTCATTTTCGCCGTTGAGATATAAAGGAATATTATATTTTTTGGATAACATAAAGGCAAACGAAAAAGGAATGATGGTGTCGCCAGAAAAACATGCGACTTCGGATGTTATTCCTTGGTGTGCATACAGTATTCCAGTGATAAGACATAAATAATATAAAAAAACTTTGTATTGCATAAAACGTTCCTTTTTTAGTTTTTCACGCAATGATACATGAAAGAAATAATTTAAAATTTCAAGGCAGTTTAAAAATTTTACAATAGAAAATCTACTTGCTCAAAATAACAAAGACTGGTTCTTTATTCAATTTGAGCTTGATTATTTATGAGAATCTTCTTGCCATAAGAGGTCTAAAAAGGGTTGTTGCTGAGATAATTTAAAAGATTTATATTGAAGAAAGTCATTTTTTGTTTTGTAAGAATTAAAGGAGAAGTAAGAATGATTTTTAATTTATTACTTTTTATTTTTTGTTTGTTTTTTTCATCTGATACTTTTTCTAAAGTTGATTATCCCCGTCTTTGTGCTCCCTATTATAGCCAGTGTGGTCAAGATAAATATGTTCATGAAGTTTTATTTAGAAAAAATAAACGTTACGGATTCTTTTTTGACATAGGTGCACATGACGGCATGAGCTATAGCAATACGTATTTTTTTGAAAAGGAGATGGAGTGGGCAGGAATATGTGTTGAGCCTCATCCAGAAATTTTTAAAGAATTAAAGAAAAATAGGTGTTGTATTTGTATGCAAGGATGTATTTTTGATAAAGAAGGGGAATTTGATTTCGCAAAAGTGAATGGCTGCCCTGAAATGCTTAGTGGGCTGACAGATACCTTTGATGATGCTCATCAAAAAAGGGTTGTGGATGAGATTAAAACAAGGGGGGGCTCGCAAGAAATTGTAAGAGTTAAATGTTTTAAGTTTAATAATATTTGTGCACAATACGGTATTAAGCATATAGACTTTTTAAGTGTCGATACTGAAGGAAGCGAAGAAAGCATTATTAAATCAATTGATTTTAACAAAATAGATATTGATGTAATTGCCGTTGAGAATAACAACAATGATAAAAAAATAATGCAGCATCTGAATCAAAAGGGCTATAAACGCATTGCTTCCAAGGGGGGTGATGATATTTATAGAAAGAAAAAATAAGTTTTTTAAAAGAGAGGCATTTGATGAAGTTTTATAATTTATTTGTATGTTTTCGGATTTTTGTTTTTATGTCCTTGGGCATTTCTGCTATACCCCATTACTATTGTATTCCGGCTGATGCCAAACATTTTCACATTTTGAAAAATCTCATTGGAAGTATTCATAAAGAAGATTTTAAAGATTTAGGTGAAATTGCTATTTTTGATTTAGGGTTTAATCAAGTGCAACGTAGCGAGCTTGCGCGAATGGAAAAAGTAAAGGTTTATGATGTTGAGATGACCCATCCTGATTTGCTTCGGCCATTTCAGACACATTTAAATGGCCGAAGGGTGCGTGGTTTTTTTGCGTGGAAACCCGTTATTATAAAACAAGCATTAGACAAGTTTCCTTATATTTTGTATATAGATGCGGGTTCTACAATATTAAAATCCTTAGATGATTTTTTTGAGCATATTGAAGAACATGGCTATTTTTTGTTAAGTGGTACAAAAGGTGCAATTGGGTGTCAAGTAAATCGTATTACGAAGCCTGTTGTTGACCGAATTGTCAAGAAACGTCCTGTTGCGGAACAAATGTTAATTTTATCAGAAAATTCTTATCAAATAGACGCGGGATTGCAAGGTCTTTCCCGGAAAATGTTAGATAATTATGTTATGCCTATGTATCAGCATTCAAAAGAGCTGGATTTGTTTGAAGATGATGGAACAGCAAAATTTGGGTACGGGGAGGGGCGCCACGATCAAACCCTGTTTACTGTTTATGCACTTTGTTTAAAGTTGCATATTTATGATGAAGGGTGGTTGAATTTATCTATTCGGGGGAAGGCGATTCCTGTACATATTCATTGGGATAAAAAGACATTGAATGAAAATACGGTTATCTATAGGTCTCGTCATGATATAAAATTTCAGGGTGGCAAAACTAAATTTATTAAATATAATGGGCGAAGAATATGAAATTTTTTAATCATAAATTGTTGTTTTTTTGTTCTTTGTTTTTAAAACTTTTTTCTATACCTCATTATTATTGCACTCCAGCTGATAGTAAGCATTTTGGTTGGGTAAAGAATTTGATTGGAAGTATTCATCGAGCAGATTTTGTCAATTTAGGAGAAATTGCTGTTTTTGATTTGGGTTTTGAAATTAAACAACGTAATGAGCTTACACGGATGGCGAAAGTAAAAGTTTATGATGTGGAGATGACTCATCCTGATTTATTAAAACCTTTGAAAACAGCTCCTGGAGGCCGAATGGTTCGTGGATATTTTGCCTGGAAGCCTGTTGTTATTAAGCAAGCGCTAGAGAGATTTTCCTATGTCTTATACTTAGATGCTGGTACTACGGTTTTAAAGTCTTTGGATAATTTATTTGAGCACATAGTGGAACAGGGTTATTTTTTGTTAAGTTGTACAAAGAATGAAAATTGCAATCAGGTAAATCGTATTACTCAAACAGTTATTGACAAAGTTTTAAGTAAAAGATCGCTTGAGGATCAGGTACTAATTTTATCGCCTAATTCTTATCACATAGACGCAGGATTACAAGGTGTCTCGCGAAAAATGCTTGATGATTATATTTTTCCAATGTATCAACATTCAAAAGACTTGGGTTTATTTAAAGATGATGGTACAGCAAAATTTGGTTATGGTGCGGCGCGACATGATCAAACGTTATTTAGTATTTATGCCTATTGTTTAAAATTAAAAATTAATGATGAAGGTTGGATAAATTTATCTGTGGGGGGAAGAACGATTCCTGTACACATTCATTGGGATAAAAAGGTTTTGAATAAGGATTCTGTTATATATAGGTCTCGAGGTGACACAAAGTTTGAGGGAGGAAAAACGCGATTTATTAGGTACAAAAAACAATGAAAACAGGTAAAGTTCTTTTGGGTTTTAGTATAATTTTAAGTTTTTTAACTATGTGTGGCCAAACTAAAGATTTTAAGCTTGTTATTAAAATTCCCACGAAATCGCGCCCACAACAATTTTTTAGAAGATTAGACTTATATTATAAAAAACTTTCTGATTTATGTAATTGTCGCTTTTTGATTTCGTGCGATATCGATGATAAAAGCATGAATTGTGTCGCGTCTATTGCGAGATTAAAAAGTTACAAAAATCTCGAGTTTTATTTTAGTCATGGCAAAGGAAAAATAGAGGCTTATAATCGAGATATAGAAAAAATTAAAGATTGGGATATTGTGTTGGTTGCTAGTGATGACATGGTCCCGCGACAGCAAAATTATGATAAAATAATTATTGATTCTATGAAAAAATTTTTTCCTGATACTGATGGTGTTCTTAATTTTCATGATGGACATTTAGGTGCTGAATTAAATACATATCCTATCATTGGACGTCGATTTTATGAACGGTTTGGCTATATTTATCATCCTCATTATAAATCTTTGCAGTGTGATAATGAATTAATGGAGATATCGAGGATGCTGAAAAAGGAGTTTGTTTCTAATACCGTATTATTGGAGCATGATCATCCAATTTTTACCAAGAAAAAATATGATCCTCTTTATGCATATAATGAATCGTTTGGGCCTGTGGATCAACAAACATATAGGGCGCGACGGGGAGTGAATTATAATTTAAATTTAAAGGTTGGTGTGCCAATTCGTCTCAGCATTCTTATTCCGACAGCAAAAGAAAGAAAGATCTTTTTTCAGCGAACTTATACAAAAATTTTAAATCAAATAAAAAAAAATAAATTAGAAGAGATCATGGAGTTAATTTTTGATGATAAAAATGTATCTCTTTTGCAAAAATACAAAGATCTTTTACAAAGCAGTCATGGAGAATATGTTTGTTTTGTTGAAGATAAATATGATGTACATGATGATTACGTTTCTTTAATTTATGAAAAACTTAAAAAATTTCCTGATTGCATTATTTTGCAGGATTTTGCTAAAGGTAAAGAAGTTTGTGCCCATCGAGTAGTTGATGTTATTAATTATCCAATTCGAAGAGACCTTATAATAAGATTTAAGCCTCAGGTGAATTTTTTAGAAGAGTATGTGCAATGGATAAAACAGATGATGCGATCAAAGTTAATTGAAAAAGAAGTCAATGTAGTATAATAGTTTATATTGTTCTTATTTAGATTCGCTTTAATTTTTTCTTTTATTTACTTGAACGGAGTGCTGTGAGGAATATATATAAAAATAATAAGGTTTTGTTACTTCTTCCTCTTTTTTTAATAAATGAGAGTTGCAAATTTGCATTGCCCAGTCGTAATCTTCGCTTACATATTTGGACGGAAATTTAAATCTGATAGCAATATCGCGTCTTATTGGGTTTAAATGGTTTGGCGGCCGATAGTAAATGTTATTTTCGGTAAAAAATTTATCATATTTTATTGAGTGAATAAAAAGGTGCGGATTTTTGTTATTGGTGGTAACTATTCCTTGCAAGCTGATGCAATCAGGGTAAATTTTTAATTTTTCATAAATAGTTTTAATAAAATCTTGCGAAACATCATCATCGTCATCAACAAAAGATATATATTCACCCTTGCTTTGCTTGAGTAGACTGTTTCTTTTAGATCCCACTGATAATTCTCCATCATCAGGTTCTGACAAAAGTTCAATAAAATTTTGCAAATTTGCTTTTTTTATTTGCGTGGTTAATTTGTTATATAGTTTGTTGAATAAATGTTTACGGTTATTTAGTGTTGGAATTAAAATACTCCATTTAATGATGGAGCTGGTTTTTAGATCAATGTTGTAATTAACCTCAGATCTAGTGTTGTATAGTAATTTGTCTTCTTCTTCTTCACAATTTTTTTTACTCTCATCTGGTTTGTTTATTGTATTTAATAATAAATTTTTAGTGCTTTTAAATAACATTTCATTTGAAATAGATACTTTTTTAAGTAGCTGAGCGACGTTTGTAAATTCTTTTACGCAAATAGACGTTTTATAATGAGGATGATAGATATATTTAAAGCGTTCATAATATTGTTTTCCTATAATTAGGCATTTATTTAGTTCATCTTTTGGAGTTCCATTGTTGAAATATAAAATGCCATCGAGATCAGGAAAATTTTTTAATATCATATTTACAATTCTATCATCGTAATTTCTTTGAGTTGGTACTAAGTTGTCGTTGGCTATGATGAGTATGTCAAATGATTCTTGAGCAATTCCCTGATTATAGGCTTCTGCAATTGATTTGTTTTGGCTGGATTTAAAATTAAAAGAAGCCTGTTTTTGTAGTCGGTTTATTGCCCGATGATTGTTTGTTTCTGATAAATTGGGGTCTCCGGATATTAAAAATTTATATTGATATTTGTTTGATAATAGTTGGCAATATTTAGTGAGGTGTTCGAAAAATCTTTCTTTTTGAAGATTGGTTTGCATTTTAAATAAAATTTTAATTTGTTGATTGCGTGAAAAACTTTTTTGTTGAAAAAGAACGAAGTTGAATACAACAAACAATAAAATTTTTCTATTTTGCATATAATCTTTCTGCAAGAGTTTAAGGATCGAAGATAACTTACAATATTTTTATGTTTTCTGTCTATCAAATATTTTAAAATATTTGCATTATTAAGTTTTAATTGGACGATCATTGTATTACTCGATTTGTTTCCCTTAAATTAAGATAAAAGAAAATAGCATAAGAAGCTAGTGTTGCAATTGTGCACCCGTAGATATTAAATTTGGGAATAAGAATAAAATTGAGAATGATATTTGTTGTTGCCGCCATGATGTTCATGCCGAGAATTTGCCAGGTTCTTCTTTTAAAAACAAGAATGCATGAGCTAAAATAGGTGCCCATGAAAAATACATACCCCATTAAAAGTATCCAGATATAATTCAATGATGGAAGGTATTTAGGGGGAAGAATTCGTGGTCCAATAAGGAATGCAATTCCGGTTCCTAGAGTAATAATAATGCTCATAATGCCCATTGACCACCACATGTTTTTTCTATTCTGTTTTTCTATTTTAGGGATTGCGTTTTGGTTTCGTTTGTATTTATTGAGCATATAAGGAATGTACGAAGCACTCATGGGATAAAGTACACACATATTAAATAGCTGTCCCGCCGTATCTGCCAATGCATAAATACCTACTTGATTCATGTCTGTTAAATAAGCGAGAACCCACCGATCACCTGAAGATAAAATCCATGAGAATAGTATGTTCGGTATAAACGGAAAACCGAGAAGTAACAAATATTTTGCTTGAGAAGTAATTTTTTTTGTTGTGATGTAACAATGAGAATTGCATTTGAGGTAATGATAAAAACTTAAGACAGCTATAAATAAAATGCTTGCTGTGTTAGCGAGTATGACCCCAATAATCCCCCACTGCAAGAAAAAGACGAGAATTATATTAATAAAAATTGTGAGTAATGCTGCACTGATTTGAATAAACGTAAGTGATAATGCATTCATTTGGTTGCGTAAAACTTGTAAATAAAGCTCAGAAAAAAACTGAGTAAAACTATAAAAAAGTGCAATGATAATCATCGATTGGGTTGCTTGTCCAAAAAATATAAGTTTATTTATCAATTGAGTGTGAAGAAGTGCTATAAAAACAATGGGAATTGCGATGCTGAGATAAATGATAATGATGCGATTGATAAGTCGGCGCCTTTCGTGAGAGTCGATATGAAAATATTCCATCCAAAACGCCTGTCTTAATCCTAAGTTTAAAAAAATGGGAAAAATTAACATGAATTGATTGATAAGGGAAAGAAGTCCAAACTCTGCTGGTGTAAAAATGCGAAGAGTTAAAAGGGATGTAATGGCAGTTATTCCTCGCAATAAAATGCTGCCAATGGAGCAGGTGAGAAAATTTTTTAAAGTTGCGATATAATCTTTTAAATGGTTTCTTAAGAGGAGCATGCTAGTGATAAGTTATAAAAATAAAAAAATAGTTTTTTACGGTTTTTTTATTTTAACAATAATCAGTTTGATTGGATACAAGTTTTTTTGCTGGATGACTTATAAAAACTATAAATTTGTTGTCTTTATTCCCTCTTATAATAATAAATCGTGGTATCGTTATAACCTTAATTCTGTTTTTAATCAAAAACATAGAAATTATCGTGTTATTTACACCGATGATGCATCAACAGATGGGACATATGATTTAGCAAGGCAGTATATTGATCAATATAATTTATGGTCAAAAGTTACTTTATTGCATAATAAGCATAATAGGGGTGCGCTTTATAATACCTATAGAGCAATTCATATGTGCGATGATGATGAGATTTTTGTAACATTAGATGGGGATGATTGGTTTTCTCATGCAAATGTTCTTTCGCATCTTAATCAAGTTTATCAAGATAAAAATGTATGGTTTACATATGGGCAATTTATGAATTGGCCAACAATGAAGAGGGGTTGGTGTATGTCTATACCGCAGAAAGTTGCTGAAACCAATAATTTTAGAAAATATGGTTTTCGTGGTGCTGCCTTAAGAACATGGCGCGCTTGGTTAGCTAAAAAAATTAAACTTAAGCATTTAATATCTCCAAGTAAAGAGTATAAAGGAAAATTTTTTCCTGCTGCTGCGGATGTTGCTTTAGTTTTTCCAATATTAGAAATGTGTGGAAGCAGGTTTAGGTTTATTTCTCAAATTTTGTGTATAAGAAATGTTAAGTCTCCCATTAATGATTTTAAGGTTCATCGAAAAGAGCAGTGCGAAGTTACAGAGTTCTTGCACAAATGCAAGCGATATCGTCCTTTGAGTAACAGGATTTCAAAAAAACAATTTTCAAATATTGATTTGAAAATTGTTTCAAAAGACCCGATTAAACTTAAAAAAAGTTTGGAATTAATAAGAAAATCTAAAATTAATTTTAAAGATATACATGTTTTTTATGAAGAAAACGAAGTGGTAAAAGAGAGATATGATATTTTAAATCGAGATTTTAAAGATGTTCTTTTTGTAAGTTTTAAGGCACAAACATTTAAATCTTTATTCAGACCTTTAGTAGAAAAGGGTTCTGATTATGTTTTATTTTCAAATGATGAACCCTTTTTAAAGAACATAAATTTATCATATTGTATTTATGCTTTGGAAAAAACATATGCATCGGTATTTTTTTTAGATTTTAAAAGCAAGGAAAATATTGTTTTACAAAAAATTGATCCAAGCATTAGGGTCTTTACATTTGATGAACAAATTTTAGGAAAAGAATGTTTGTTAAACAATGTAATTTATTCGCGAAATAAAATACTCAAAATATTACAATGCACTAATCTTTATTCTTGGAGAGATTTTTATATTTTTTTAAAAGATAGTCTTTGTAATAAGATATGTTTATGTTTTAAAAATGTGAATAAAGCTATTTTTTAGTATTTTTATTCCTGTGGAATCCATGGATAATTCTCACCATAATCACCACCCTCTGCTTCATAATTAGGGTTGTCTGTGAGCGTTGTTGTTTCTTCATCCCAGTCGTCAGTAAGGGTTGTTGTTTCTAATGCTTCTGGTGACATTTTTGATAAAAGTGGAAAACTTATTAAAAGAATTAGTAAAAATTTTCTCATTATTTTCTCCTTGCAATTTTGTATAATTTCATTCTTATATAAAAAATTTTTTTAGTAAATACTTGTTGATTAACGGGAAAGGATCTGATTTATTTTATGAACGATACCTATAACATCACTTTCAGTTTTTCCTTGTGACGTAATAAAAGGGGTTCCAATGCGGATGCCACTTGTAATAAAAGGCGATTGAGGGTCAAACGGAATTGTGTTGCGGTTAAGATATATGCTTTGGTTTGCAAGCGCAATTTCTGCATCTTTTCCTGTGATATTTTTTGAGCGAAGGTCTATCAAGAATAGGTGATTATCTGTGCCGCCGCTAACGATTCGATAATTGAGTTTTTTGAATTCTTCAGCCATTGTTTGAGCATTAATAATTACTTGTTGCTGATATTTTTTGAATTCTGGTGTCATTGCGAGTTGAAACATGATGGATTTTGCGGCAATGGCATGCATAAAGGGGCCCCCTTGAATTCCTGGCATGACAGCGCGGTCGATTGTTTTTGCATGCTCCTGTTTGCATAAAATAAATGCACCACGGGGTCCGCGCATTGTTTTGTGTGTGGTGCTTGTAACAAAATCGGCATGTGGAACGGGACTTGGATGTAATCCTGCTGCAATTAATCCTGCAATATGCGCAATATCGGCCATGAGGTATGCACCAACTTTTTGAGCAATTTTTGAAAAACGTTCAAAATCTATAATGCGAGAATAAGCTGATGCGCCGCAGATAATAAGTTTTGGTTTATGTTCAAGCGCTAATTTTTCAACTTCGTCATAATCGATAGTTTCTGTTTCTTGATTAACTCCATAAGAAACGAAATTGTAAAGCATTCCTGAAAAATTAATCGGATGGCCATGCGTGAGATGCCCTCCAGAAGACAATTGCATTCCCAGAACGGTCTCTCCCGGTTTTAAAATTGAAAAATAGACAGCCATGTTGGCCTGAGAGCCCGCATGAGATTGTACATTGGCATGTTCTGCGCCAAATAAATTTTTTGCGCGTTCAATGGCAATTGTTTCAATTTCGTCGACAAATTGACATCCTGAATAATATCTTTTTCCAGGGTATCCTTCGGCATATTTATTTGCTAAAACTGATGCCATGGCTTCACGAATTTCTCGTGGTGCAATATTTTCCGAGGCGATTAAATTTATGGCATCAGATTGACGTTGTTCTTCTTTTTTTATGATATTCCAGATTTGATTATCAGATGGTTGAAACATAGCATTACCAATTTTTTTAAATTATTCTAGACCATCATAGATTATTACATTTTATGAAGCAATAGGCATGAATTTTTTAGTTTGCTAATTGGTCTGTTGTCTACGCAGTTTAAAAAATTTACGTAATGTAAAAAATAATAATGTGGAGCTATCAAAAAGCCAGAGACTGCTTGCCGTGAGATCTGTTGCATTTTGGGCTTTTTGTGAGAGAAATGGTAGGCCGCTTGTTACATAAAGTATTGCAATGCAAACATCTATTGTATGTTCCCTTAAGTCAAATTTTGTTTCAGAAAGCTCTTTCTCGGGCCTTTCTCTTTCTATTGGTGATAAAATATGTTGGTTTTCTACATCCCAGTCGCATGGCTTTTTTGACTTTGTAGAATGCGTTTCCATCGACAAACAGTTTAAATAAAGAATAATGGAAATAAATAAACCGCTTTTTGTATTATTCATGTGTCAAAAAGGCCCCCCGCAGAGCTTAATATTGCTTTTTTTTCTCACTTTTTTAAACTATATGTAGTATAGATTATTGTTAAAATCGAGGCAAGTTATGATAACTGCAGGGGATTTTCGCAAGGGGACAAAGTTTCTTTATAATGGTGAGCCACATGTTGTTGTAACCTATCAGCATGTAAAGCCAGGTAAAGGTGGCGCATTTATGCGTACAAAAATGCGCAATATGATTACTGGCTCAATTTACGAAGAAACATTTAGAACTGAAGAAAAGTTTGAGGTACCTGATCTTAAATATCGTGATATGCAATATTTGTATCAAGATGGAGAAGAATATCATTTTATGGATCAGGAAGATTACGATCAAGTTGTTTTAAACAAAAGTCATCTTGAAGAGGTGTTAGATCTGCTTAAAGAAGAGACTATTTATTCCATATTGTATTTTCAAGATAAACCGATTGATGTGGCAGCACCGCTCTTTATGGAATTAAAGGTAATTGATTCTCCTCCAGGTGTTCGTGGCGATACGGCTCAAGGATCGGCTAATAAGTCAGCTATCTTAGAGACTGGTTTGCGTGTGCAGGTGCCATTGTTTGTTGAAGAAGGTGATTGCATCAAGGTAGATACCCGAAATAAAAGTTATATTGAACGCGTAAAAAAATAGAGGTGTTTTATGTGTTCGATTGAACGGGATGATTCGAGTCCTTATACACGTACGCAAATGAGGTCTTTAACCTTTCATATGCTTTATGCGCTTGATACGTATAATTATGAAAATTCAGTTGCGTATGTTATTGACAATATTAATCGAGGATATGAGCAAGATATTCCGATGGATGGCGAGATTGCACAAACAGTTGAATCAATTGTAGAGCGTCGCGACTATTTAGATGAAATTATTCAGAAATTTCTTGAAAATTGGCGATTGAGTCGCCTTGGATTATGTACACGTTTAATTTTGCGTATGGGCGTTTGGGAGCTTGTTTTTACTGATGCTCCTTCAAGTGTTATCATTAATGAATCGATTGAATTGGCAAAAGATTTTGCTGAAAAAGATGCATACAAGTTCATTAACGGTATTTTAGATCAGGTTGCTGAGAAGCGAGAAGATCTAAAAAGGGAACGATCTACTTTTTAACTAAGATTTTTTCTCCAGTCTATAAGTGCATTTAGGTTGAGCGGTTTATCATTTTCTAATTTTTCCTTTTGTTTGAAGTCTTTTTCAACAATAGGATTTTTATTATCAAAGATATGGAGAATTCCTTCATTGGGAAGGTTTTTATTCATAATGTGAATGAGCCATCGAGCGATGAGAGGGTGATGCATTTGTGTATGAGTTGGTTCTTGGTTATTGATAAAGGTATGTAGATTGTGAATTCCTCGTTGGTGTTGAAAGATGCGTTTCCATGCCCAAAAAGTTTGAATGCCATCATTTAATGAATATAAATTTATAAGTTTCTTTATAATGGTCATATTTGGTTTATATGTTTCTTCATCAACTGGTGCCCCCAATGCGATAAGCGTGCAAATTTTTCTTTCAGGCTGTTGCTGAGCGAGTAGTTGACATGCTTTGATTGCTACATTGGTGCCATGGCTGTGGGCGACCAGGTGTAAATTTGTCTTCAGTTCAAAACAGCTTAAAAAATTACAGAGTTCTTGAGCTCCTTTTTCTCGGCCTCCCTCATTATTATCGGTAAGCCATCGAAATGATGTAGCTCTCATATTTTTCTTTTTTGCTGATGAATTAAGTTCTTCGAAAAAATCGCCACCAATACAGAACCAATTTTCTTTAAGTGCCCATGTTCCCGGAATAATAATGATAACGTCATAGGAGTCACTTTTAGGTAATGCTGGGAACAATAGAAAAATTAAAATTATAACAAAGAAATTTTTCAATTCCATGGGATAATTCTAAAGAGAGTTGTCTTTAACTTTTTGTTGATATTTTTGAATAAGATCAAACCAGTATTTGATGTACAATTTGTTAAAGTTATAGTGTTTTTTGGTCATCTCTTTGTATTTTTCTTCAAGAAATTTTTCGGTAATATCTTCCCATTTATCAACGATGAGTACTGGTAGATCTTCATAAAGTGGGTCCATGATCGATTTTTTTACGATGGGAATGCAGGCGACATACATTGCTTCCCAGGTGCGGTGGCAATCAGGACCTTTCCCTTCTGGAGAAACGGTAAATTTTGAATATGCGAGGTCGATCATGTAGTTTGCAAAAGATTTACGCTCGCCTATATTACAGAAATTTAATTTTGAAAGATGCTCTTGGAGGGGGATTCTTTCAGCTGGGTTTGTGTTTGTTGCAATGTTTAAGTAAAGAAGTCGATTCTTTTGCGTTTTTAATTTTTTGATGTTTTGTTGAATCTTTAGAAGTGTAATATCTAAATTTATGTTACTCGGCAAACATTTTATGGGTAGCCCAATAGGCATTGGAATTATTCTTTCATGTTTAACCTGGCAATTTTGAGTGAACCAGAAAGCTAACTGAGGGTCATTTAAATATTTAAGAAAGCTTTCATCAACCACATCGTCGCCATTGTGTGTTACGAGAATGTATTTTGACTTTATGTAAGGATGAAAAAATTTAAAAAATGGCTCCATGTAAAAAAGGTTAACAAAAACAGTGTCACCATCTTTAACATCGGCTGGGTTAAAAGCAATCGCTTGGTCAAAGTTTAAGGAAGCCTTTGTTGCAGGATATGGTGAATCGAATATAAATGTACAAAAAGATCTGAAATCATCGCCACTGATAAAAGGGCTGCAAGTTGGTCTTTGTGAATTGATTGGATAAAAAATTAGTGGGACTAACAAAAAACTTAAAAACAATAACTTCATTTCAGAATTCCTTAATTTTAAAATAAAAGGTAAAAAGTATAATTATATTTGCTCGAGCATAGCAAAAGATCAAGTGTTTGCGAATCTAAATTACTCGTAGATGAGAGATTTTTTTAGCCTAAGGTGAGAAATTCTAAAAGTGCCGCATCTTTAACTTTTTGTTGATATTTTTGAATAAGATTGAACCAATATTTGATATACAATTTGTTAAAGTTATATTGTTTTTTAGTCATCTCTTTGTATTTTTTTTCAAGAAATTTTTCGGTAATATCTTCCCATTTATCAACGATGAGTACTGGCAGATCTTCATAAAGTGGGTCCATGATTGATTTTTTTACAATAGGAATGCAAGCGACATACATGGCTTCCCAGGTGCGATGACAATCAGGCCCCTTTCCAGCCGGAGAAACGGTGAATTTTGAATATGCGAGATCGATCAAGTAGTCCGTAAAGCCTTTTTGGCCTGCAACTGAACAAAAATTTAATTTTGAAAGATGTTGTTCCAATGGAGCCCGTTCTTGTGGGTTTGTGTAGGTTCTTATGTTCGCATAAAGAAGACGTTCTTTTTTGGGATGTATATTTTTGATTGAGTGCTGAAGTTTTAAAACATTTTCATGAATATGTATATTATTCGTTAAACAACGAAGTGAAAGGCCAATAGGGATTTGAATTACTCTTTCGTGTTTGACTTGACAGTTTTGGGTGAACCAAAAGGCTAGCTGTGGATCATCTAAATATTTAAGAAATTTTTCATCAACTGCATCATCACCATTATGTGTTATGAGAATGTATTTTGATTTTATGCGTGGGTGAAAAAATTTAAAGAATGGCTCTAGATAAAATAAGTTTACAAAAATGGTATCGCCATCTCGGACTTCTGCGGGATTGAATGCAATAACATTGGCAAAGTTGAATGATTTGTTGATAGCAGGCTTAGGCGCATCGAACATGAATTTGCAAAAAGAACGAAAATCATCGCCGCTAATAAAAGGAGCTGCAAGTGGTCTTTGTGCTTCATTTGAATAACTTTTGATAGCTAAGAGTAAAAATATATTAAAAATTAATTTTTTCACTTGTTCCATCCTTTTCATTTTTTGTATTTCAAAATTATATGATTCTTATTTTTCTTGCAAATGAAAGAGGCCTCCATTACGAAGGCCTCTGAAAAATAATTGTATTATATTTTATTGCTCACCGAAGAAAAGCATCAGTTCTTTTTTTGCATTCTCAAGTGAATCTGATCCATGGACAGCATTTTTGCCGATATTTGTTCCGTATTTTTTACGAATTGATCCGTCGGCTGCTTTTTGAGGATCAGTTGCTCCCATCAGTTTGCGCCATTCTTCAACCGCATTGTCTTTGCGAAGAGCTAAAACAATCAATGGCCCTGACGTAATGAATTCAACGAGTTCACCGAAAAAAGGCTTTTCTTTGTGTATTTCATAGAAATTTTCAGCATGTTCTTTCTTGAGAATTCCTTTTTCCAGGCGATCGATGATGAATCCATTTTCTTCGATCATCTTAATGATGTCACCAGTTTTTCCTGCGGCAACTGCGTCAGGTTTAATAAGTCCAAGTGTTTGTTCAATCATCGTAAGCCCTTACTCTTCTTCATCTGTTTCTTGTTGTTCTAGTTTTTCCCAGGCAAGTTGTAATTGTGTTTTGCCCTTAGGCGCAACAGAAGGCATTGGTTTTCTCTTTGGGGCGGTTGCTTGACGGATTTCCTTGGTTGCTTTGCGTGGCATAAGATTCAGTGAAAGATCAACTTTGCGCTCTTCTTTATTGATATTGGTAATGCGTAGTTGCTGTTTAGACCCAATTTCTAATGGTTCACCATCTTTAGTGAAACGTGCGTTATTTTTTGTAACAAGTTCACTGTTATGAATGAGCCCTTCGAGGCCATTGCTAATTTTAACGAATGCGCCAATATTGACGAATTTGGAAATTTCACCTTCAACAATATCGCCAATTTTGTGTTCTTTGAGGAATGTATCTAAAGGATCTTCTTGCAAATGTTTGACACCAAGAGATACTTTTTTATTGTCTTCGTCAATACCAAGAATCATAGCCTCAATTTCATCGCCCTTCTTGTAGTACATTCCAGGATGATCAATATGTTCAGTCCATGACAAGTCTGAAACGTGAGCTAAACCATCAACGCCAGGCATTAATTGAACGAAAATACCGAAATCTGTGATGTTAGTGATTGGACCTTTTACTCGTTGGCCAACTTTAAACTGTTCTTTAACAGACTTCCATGGATCATTTTTGAGTTGTTTTACGCTGAGTGACATGCGACGATTTTCTTTATCAAGTGCAACAATAAAAGATTCAACTTCTTGGCCAACTTTGTACAGATGATTAAGGTTTTCAACGCGATCTGTCCATGAGACTTCTGATATATGAACGAGTCCTTCGACCCCCTCTTTAATCTCTACAAATAAGCCGTAATCAGTGATACTCGAAATTCTGCCTCTGATTTTGGATCCAGCCTGAACTGATGGATCAATGGATGCCCATGGATTGTCGGTCATCTGTTTCATGCCGAGAGAAATCTTGCTGTTGTCTTTATCAATAGAAAGAATCTTGACCGCAATAGTATCGCCAATTTTTACTAATTCACTTGGATGTGAAATGCGGCCCCATGTCATATCGGTGATATGGAGAAGTCCGTCAACACCACCGATGTCAATGAAGACACCATAATTGGTAATGTTTTTGACAATGCCTTGAATAATTTGATCTTCTTTGAGTGTTTCCATTGCTTTTCTACGAGCATCAGCGCGTTGATCAGAGATGTATTTGCGACGTGAAATGATAACATTTCCACGTTTTTTATTAATTTTTATGATGTCTGCGGTAATTGTTTGACCAATAAATTGATCAAAATCAGTTATGCGTTGTACATCAACTTGTGAGCCGGGGAGAAATGCTGGAATGCCGATGTCGACACTTAAGCCACCTTTAACTGTTTGGGTGACTACACCTTCAACTGGCTTGCCTTCTTCAAAAAGCTTCGTAATTTTTTCCCACGCTTTAAGTGCTTTAGCTTTTTCATAAGAAAGGGATACCTCTCCGTCAATATTTTCAAGTTCTGAAATGATGACGTCAATTAAATCACCAGCGCTAAAACCTTTAAGTTCATGTTCAGAGAACTCATAACGAGGAATCAACCCATTAGATTTGTATTGAACATCAACAAGAACGCCATTTTCATCAACTTCGATAACTCTTCCTGAAATGAGTTGGCCTTCTTTAAGGTGTGAACAGGTTTGTTCATATAAATCATTGAGCTCTTTTAATTGTTCTTCATTAAAGCTCAAGTGACTTTCAGGGATAATAAGGTTTACTCTGCCAAAATCTTTTGGCTGAAGTATTTTTTTTGACATAAATATAAAACTCCTTGGAGAAAAAGCTTATTTTTAATAAGCATGCTCTTAACGCAGATTAGATATCATTAAGAGGTTTAACGGTTAAACATATATTTCTTACTCTTTATTATAAATAACTTTTACAAATAGTCAACTTTTTGTTTTTTTGGAGTGATAAGGCTTGTGATAAAAGGGAGTAGTTTTGTTATCATAAGATTATGGAAAAAATGGAAGCTTTGACGATTGTTTTTGTAACTAATAATTATACTCCTTATTCTGGTGGGGTTGTGAGTTCGATTAAAGCGTTTGTAGCTGGCTTGCGTGATTTGGGGCACAAGGTTTATATTGTAACGCTTGATTTTAAAGATTCGGTGTATGAAGAGGATGTTGTTCGACTTTACTGCCCTTTAAAGTTTAGGTATAAAGATAATCCGATGGCGATGTCTTGGTATGCTGCACAGGCACTGGAGCAGCTTTTTATGCAGCTAAAACCTGATATTGTGCATTCTCATCATCCATTTTTATTGGGATCTGCTGCGAAAATAACCTGCAAACGATTACACATTCCAGTCGTTTTTACTCATCATACCCAATATGATCAGTATCTTCATTATATTCCGATTACCAAGAAATTGACGAGACCGGTGGTCAATAAATTGGTTGTATCTTATTGTAATAGTTGTGATTTAGTTATTGCTCCGAGTAATGCAATAAAAGATTATTTATCTAGTTATCCAGTAAATTCTTTAGTAACAATTCTTCCAAGTCCTTTATTGTCTGTTTTTGCCGATAATATGCCAAAATTTAAGTTAAAAAAAAGATCAAAAATAGGGACGTTGCTTTATGTTGGTCGTTTTACCCAAGAGAAAAATATTTCCTTTTTGCTCGATTTAATTAAAGGATTGGGAAGTGGTTTTAAACTTCAACTTGCTGGTTATGGTTATTATCAGGCTGATTTAGAAAATTATGCTTATTGCGTATTAGATTTGACTCAAAAAGAGGTGAAATTTATACAGCGGCCTTCAAAGAATAAAATTGCGCAACTTTATCAGGAAGCAGACTTATTTGTTTTTGCATCAACCTCTGAGACACAAGGTATGGTTTTGATTGAATCGATGGCCGCGGGGACCCCTGTTGTTTCACTTAAGGGTGCTGGACAAGATGATATTGTTGTAACTGGTAAAAATGGGTTTTTGGTTGAGAATTTACAGCAGATGAAAACTGTGATTGAAGACATTTTCCATGATCAGTCTTTGTTTGAGAAGCTTCAATATGACGCATGGTTAACGGCAAAAAAATATACCATAAGCATCTTGTCAAAAGATCTTTTAAATAGTTATGTAAAATTGCTTCACAGAGAGGCTCTTGAATGATGAGTAGGCGGGAGATTTTTATTTTGTCTATTTGTGATTTTTGTGAGATAATTAAATAAGAATTTTTTAAATTATTGGAGGTTTTCTTGGGTTCTTTGTTTAAACTGCATGCTCCATATCACCCTGCAGGAAGTCAGCCTGATGCAATTAAGCAACTAGTCAAGGGTAGGCCAGGTAGGTCTACGTTAATGGGTGTTACTGGTTCAGGAAAAACATTTACTTTAGCAAATGTAATTGCACAACATAATAAACCAACATTGATTCTTTCGCCGAATAAAACGTTGGCAGCTCAATTATATGAAGAGTTTTGCCAATTTTTTCCTGAAAATAAGGTCTGTTATTTTGTGAGTTATTATGATTTTTATCAACCGGAGTCGTATTTACCTGCGCAAGATTTGTATATTCCGAAAGAGACTAAAACTAATCAGGAAATTGAGCGATTACGTATTGAGGCGACAGCTTCATTAATGAATCGCGATGATGTTATTATTATTGCATCAGTATCGTGTATTTATTCATTGGGAAATCCTGATGATTACAAAAAATTAGCATTACCGCTTAATGTAGGCGATATTTTTTCACGTCAAGATTTGATTTATAAGCTCATTTTTATTCAATATGAGCGGTCTGATACAGAAAGAAATCCTGGAACATTTCAGGTTTTTGGCAACATTGTTGAGATTAATTTGCCTTATTATAAACATAAGTTACGTATAGAGCTTTTTGGTGATCGAATTGATTCCATGCAATGGGTTGATCGGATGAATAATAACGTGATGGAAGAAGTCACTAATACTATTATTTTTCCTGCAAAACACTTTGTAACGACTGAAGATAAAAAGAGGGCCGCTATTACGAGCATTCGTGAAGAGCTGCGCGACTGGTTGCCTCAAATGGAAAAAGACGTGTGTCGAGATCGATTATCCCGTCGCGTTACCTATGATTTAGAACTTTTAGAGCAATATGGCTATTGTAATGGTATTGAAAATTATTCGATTCATTTAGATGGTCGGAAAAAAGGAGAAAAGCCATTTTGTCTTTTTGACTTTTTTGGTGAAAGAGACAGCGCTCATCTCCTTCAACAAGCTTGTGTCTTCGCCAAGGCTTCGCCGCACGGGCAGGATGAGCGCGCTTGTGGTGAGCCTGCCGAATCCATACGAGAGCGCTCTGAGAGAAAGAAAGGTGGCGATTTTCTTTTGGTTGTTGATGAATCACATATTGCAATTCCGCAATTTCGAGGGATGTATAGTGGCGATCGCTCACGCAAGCAGACGCTTATTGATTTTGGCTTTAGGTTACCATCGGCGCTTGATAATCGTCCTTTAAAATTTGAAGAGATTGAAAAATATTTCAATGACATTATTTATGTTTCAGCGACGCCTGGAGAATACGAATTTTCACAAAGTAAACAGCATGTGGAGCAGATTATTCGTCCAACCGGTCTTGTCGATCCTATTATTGAGATTCATAAACGAGAAAATCAAATTGAGCACTTGTTGTCTGAAATAAAAGAAAAATCTTCCAAAAATTATCGAACATTAATAACGGTATTAACTAAAAGAATGGCTGAAGAATTAGCTGATTTTCTTGAAAATAAAGGCGTTAAGGTCTGTTATTTGCACAGTGAAATCAAAACATCTGAACGTACTGAATTATTACAGAAGTTGCGCCTGGGAATTTTTGATTGTTTAGTTGGTGTTAATTTATTACGCGAAGGTTTAGATCTGCCAGAAGTTGCGCTTGTTGCCATTATGGATGCCGATATTGAAAGTTTTTTACGTGATAAACGTTCATTAATTCAAACGATTGGTCGTGCTGCCCGAAATGTTGATTCAAAGGTTATTTTTTATGCTGATAAGATAACGCGATCTATGGAGAGTGCGATTGATGAAACGAATAGAAGACGCCAATTACAGCTTGATTATAATAAAGAACACAAAATTAAGCCTCAAACGGTTAAGCGTGAAGTGCAAAAAAGCATTAGTGGTATTCAAAAATCTATTTTAGAAGCCAGTGCAGCGCACAAAAAACAGAAAGAAAAATTAAAACGCATGAATCAAGATGAAAAATTGAAGCGCATCATTGAACTTGAATATGAAATGCAAAAAGCGGCTGAACGTTTAGATTTTGAAACAGCAATTAAATTGCGTGAAGAGTGGCAGTATCTTAAATCTTCTTAATTTACTTTTTCCTCTTAAATGTTAACTTTTTAGCAAGGTTTTATTTTAAGGGTTAAAGATGAATATTAAGGCGATTTTTTTCTTTTTTAGCTGTTTTTTGTTGCGAGGAGATATTGATTTAGATCATTTATTTCCTAAAAGTGGTACTGAGATTGAACAACGTTTTGTAGAGATCAAAAAGATTATTTCTACAGAAATAAAAGAATTAGAAAATGTGTCTGAAGAAGAATATTCATTTGAAAAGGTTGCGCAAAAACTTGATGATATCATTCGTGAGATAACTATTTTTGCAGAAACAATAGATATAGTCCGACTTTTTTTCTCTCAGGAGGAATTACGTAATAAGGCGATTGAAATTTTAGGGGCTGTTAAAATATTAGAACAGGAAAAAATTTGGAGTAACAGTGATCTTTTTAGAACCTTTAAGGCATATGTAGATAAAAAAAGTTTCAATGAAAATCTTTCTTCTGAACAGAGATATTTTTTGGATTATATTGTGCAGGAAGGAAAGAGAAATGGACTTTTCTTATTTGAAGAAGATAAAGAAACTTTCAAAAATTTGTTATCCAAACAAAAAGAATTATTAACAAATTTTAATAAAAATTTAGTTAAAATTGATACACAATTATCTTTTTCTGCGGCAGAGTTAGAAGGCCTTTCTGAAAATTTTCTCCTCAATCTTAAAAGGGATAATGAAAATTATTTGGTTACCTTGAATTTTACCTCTGTACTAGAAATTTTGACTAATGCAAAAAAACGAGAAACGCGTAAAAAGATATACAGGGCATTTAATAATCGAGCTTATCCTGAAAATTACCTGGTCTTGGAAGAACTTATTAATGTGAGTCATCAGATTGCAGTTTTACTAGGTTTTAATAATTATGCTGAATATGATTTAGATAATCAAATGGTTAGAAATATTGAAACTGTTGAAAAATTTTTAACAGTTTTAGCGGAGTCTATACGTCCTAAACAGAACAAAAATCTTGATCAATTATTAAAAACAGTTCCTGAGGCTGAAATATTACTTAAAGATGGCCAATTTTTACCATGGGATTTGCCATACTTAATTAATTGTTACCAAAGGAAATTTTTTAATGTTAATGATGCCGAAATAGCAGAATATTTTCCTGCTAATTATGTAATTAAAGAGGTTTGTTCTCTTTATGAAAAATTTTTAGGCTTACAGTTTAAGATAGAAAAGAATGTTTTTCTTTGGGATCCTTCTCTTATTTGCCTAAAAGTTTATGACAGGATTAAATTAAGAGGTTATCTGGTCTTAGATCTATATCCACGTCCATTGAAGGGAGCTCATCTTGCGTGGGTTGATCGTGCAGTGGGGGTTCAGTCTCATGGAAGTGAAATCTTACCCGGTTTTATGGTTTTAGCGGCTAATTTTCCATGTGGAAATGATAAAGTGCCAGCACTATGGAATTATTTATGTGTAAAAACTTTTTTTCATGAGTTTGGTCACGCAATGCATGTTCTTTTGAGTAATACGCAGATATATTGTTTGTCAGCTATAAAAAATGTAAAAACAGATTTTGTGGAAGTTCCTTCAACGATGTTTGAAACATGGATGACTGATAAAGATATTATTAAAAAGATAAGTTCTCACTATAAAACAGGCGAGAAATTGTCAGATGAAAAAATTGATAAATTGCTTGAGGCAGAAAAATTTGCATCGAGTAACGACTTTTTATATTTAATTGGCAAATCTTTTGTCTCTTTAGAATTTTATAAAAATAGGAACAAATCTATTCAAGAGATTTTTGAACACGAGATGAGTAAAGCTCAACCGTATTTAAAATTTGATAAACAAAATCATTTTCCGGCTGGTTGGATTCATGTTGGTCAAGAAAAGCGTTATTTGTCCAAGTATTATTGTTATTTATGGTCAGAAGTTTTGGCAGTTGATCTTTTTAATCAAATAAAAAAATGCGGATTAATGAGACCTGAGGCGGGGGAAAAAGTCAAAGAACTTATTTTAAGTAGAGGGGCTGGTCTAGATCCAATGAAAATTATAGTTGATTTTTTGGGGCGCAAACCACAACAAGACGCTTTTTTGCAGAGATTAAATTAATTGGGGAGATTTTGTGAAAACAATAGCATGGGTACTGGTACCATTATTTTTAACGAGTTGTTCAATTCCATTTTTAAATAAGGCTGAAAAAGATATGGATGTGTGTGCAATTAAAGAATTTAATGATGTTATTAATCTTTTTCCAAAGACTGCAGAAGAGATTAATCAAAGAGTGCAGAATTTGAAGATTGAAGTAAAAAGTGCCGTTCAAAAAATTATTGCTATTCCAAATGATAAAAGAATCTTTGCCAATACCGTACAGGCGATGGACGATATTGGCGTTTTATCCAGCAAAACGATGAGCCCTATCGGATTATTGCGGGAAGTGAGTCCAGAGGAGCCCGTTCGTAATGCGTCTTATGCCGCAATTCTTGAATGGCAACCCTTTGCGCAAGAAGAAGTTTCTAAAAATATTAAATTGTTCGAAGCATTTAAAGCTTACTTTGATGGCAATGCGAAAAAAGAAAAATTAAATGCAGAAGAACGTTATTATCTTGATGAAACGATGAAAGCTTATGTTCGTGAGGGTTTATTATTGTCATCAGATAAACTAGAACAAGTTAAAAAATTGCAAACGGAATTGACGGAATTAACTTTAAAATTTAGCAAAAATATTGCTGATGTTGATACAAGGATTACATTTTCCAAAGAAGAACTTGCGGGCGTTCCCGAATCAGTTATCGCATCATTGAAAAAGGATGAGCAAGGCAACTATTTAGCTGGAATGGATTACCCAACCGTCTTTCCGATTATGAAATTTTCTACCAATGCGCAAACGCGCAAAAAAATGTATGAAGCGTTTCAAAATCGAGCATATCCGGCAAATTTTCCTGTTTTGAAAAACATAATGAACTGTCGTGAAAAATTAGCGCACCTCTTAGGCTTTGAAAATTATGTTGCTTATGATCTTGATAATACGATGGCAAAATCGAGTAAAAATGTTCAGGAGTTATTACAAGATGTTATGAATAGGGCGCGAGATAAAGAGTCTCAGGAATTTAAAAATTTGGTTACAGATGTACCGTCATCGGTAGAATTAACAGAAGACGGTACATTGTTGCCTTGGGATGTAGCTTTTCTGAAAGAGGAATATAAGAAAAAAAATCTTGCTATTGATGATAAAAAATTGACTGAATATTTTCCGGTAGAACATGTTATTCCTACCGTATTATCAATTTACGAACACTTTTTAGGATTACGCTTTGAAGAATTTAATTGCGAAGGACTTTGGGCTTCGAAATTAAACTGCATTCGTGTTTATGATAACGGAAGATTGCGTGGTTTTCTGATTCTTGATTTATATCCTCGTCCAAATAAGTTTTCACATGCATGCATGGTTGATGTTGTTTCACCAAGACTTATTAATGAGAAGATTGTTTGCCCGGCACTTATTGCTATCTTGGCGAATTTTCCAGAGGGATCAAAAGAGTTTCCGGGATTGTTGAAATTTGGTGATGTTCGTACCTTCTTTCATGAATTTGGTCATGCCATGCATGGATTATTGGGTGCAACGCAAATGCATGGTTTTGCCGGTACGAGTGTGAAGTTTGATTTTGTTGAAACGCCGTCGCAGATGTTTGAAGAATGGTTGAATGATAAAGATGTGCTCAAAAAATTAAGCCATCATTATCAAACTGGCGAGTCTTTGTCTGATGACAACATAGAAAAACTGATTGAGTTGGATAAATTTGATGCTGGTGATCGTTACTTAAGGCAGATTGGATTAAGTCTCTTTTCCTTGCAATTATTTGATAATTCTGATCATGACATTCAAGAATTTTATAAAGAAATTATGACATTTACTCGTCCCAATATTGTTTTTGATGACAAAGATCATGGTGCTGCAAGTTTTGGTCATTTAACAGAATATGCTTCAAAATATTATAGTTATTTATGGGCACAAATATATTCTATGGATCTTTTTGAGACGATCAAGAAACAGGGTTTACTTAATTCTGAAGTTGGCAAAAAAGTCGCACATGAAATTTTAAGTAAAGGTGGCAGTGTTGAACCAGCTGTTTTACTGAGAAAATTCTTGGGGCGTGAGCCAAGTCAGGATGCATTCTTAAGACACTTTGGATTTGAATCCTAAAATCAATTCTTGCGCTCGTGGTGAGCTTGTCGAACCATACGAGCTTTTGTACCCTTAGGCTTTGCTTATTGCAAGCGAATTTCGAATTTTCGTACAAGTTCTAAGATTGAGGGGCGAGCTTTTTTAGTTCGCTCTTTTTTTTAATTTTTTCGCACTTCAATAATTTCACAAGAAGATACGCGTTTTGCCTTTTTCAGGTATATTATTGATTTTTTAATATTACAAAGAGTATTTTATTTATAAGTGGAAATTAATGGGGGTTGAGCATGAAATTTTTACGGCATAAATATTTATTATTTATTTCAATTTTTTTCTCTGTAATTAATGTTCTTGCATTATCTAAAGGTGAGATGGATCGATTGAGTCGTGAAATTCCTCTCATTGTTGAAAGAAAGCACGCTGAAAACATTGAAACATTGCGCGCTGAAATAAAAGATTTAACTGATTACAGTCAATGGCGTCGCGCTGCGTTGAAACCTGTTGCTCTTCAAGCAACATTGCGTAATCCAACATCGCTTTTGGTTAAAGCTGAAAAGAGTCTTGCTGAAAAAAATAAGATATTGGCTGAAAAAGAGGCTGTTCAAAGAGCGCAAGATCAAGCTCGGTTGGCGGAAGAAGCTGAAGAGGCGGAAGAAGCTGAAGAGGCGGAAGAAGAGGAGCCGGAAGAGCTTGCTGAAGAAGAGGGTATTGATGTATCTCAGCTTCGTGAAGCCTTAGAGGCGGAACAAGAGGCTGAACGTCAACGGCAAGATGAGCTTCAGAGAAGAGAAGATGAAACTCGCCGTCAACAATTATTATTTGAACAAGAACTTGCAAAGACACGTGAGCAGGCTCAAAGAGAGGCAACAGAACAACAAGAAGCCTTGCGGGTAGCACGTGAAGAAGGGCGAACCCTACAAGAAGAGTTGAATAGAATTCGAGATGAAAGATTGAGAGAACAGGAAAGAGTTGCACAAGAGCGAGAACGGCAAGGTGCATTAGAGACACAATTAAGAGGACAATTAAGTGCATTACAAACACAAATAGAAGCGAGTACGCGAGAACGAGAGAGTGAATTGGAGACTGCTCGTGAAGAAAGGCGAGTATTACAAGAAACATTAGAAAGAGTCCGCGAGGAAAGCGCAAGAGGACAACAGCAGGTTGCGCAAGAAAGAGAACGACAAGCAACATTAGAAGGTCAATTGAGAAACCAATTAGAGGAACAATCGAGAAAAGCGACAACAGAAAGAGGGACGCTGCAAGAGCAAATTCAGGGATTAGAAAAAAATATTAGAGCGCGTGAACAAGAGCTTGCAAAAACTCGTGAGCAGGCTCAAAGAGAGACAACTGAGCAGCAAGAGGCATTAATAACGGTACGTGAAGAGCAAGAAGAATTATTGGCATCAGCAACTGATCAACAACAAAGATTACAAACAGAACTGGAAAAAATTCGCGAAGAAAATAGAAGGATGCGCGAAGAAATTCAAGCAAGAGAAGTTGAAGTAAGCAAAGAGATTGAAGTTGCGCGGAAGGAAAAAGAAAGAAGAGAAAAGGAATTGCAAGAACAACTTGAATCATTAAGTGCCCAATTGCAAGCAGAAAAAGAAGAAAAAGTGAGAATACAACGAGAAAGAGTGCAGGCTGAAAGTGAATATAGGCAAGAGGCAGAGCGTGAACGAGTAATGACGGTTGAGCAAGCACAAAGAGCAATAGAAAGCAGAATGCAGGCTCAGCTTGAGCTGCAAGTTGCACAAGTTAAAGAATTGAATGCTGAAATTGAACAGCTTTCGAAAGAGTTAAGAGATAAAGAGGTAACATCTTCAAAAGAATTATCAGCGGTTGAAGAAAGTGCGCGAAAGAAACTTGAACAAAAGAACGAAGAGTTGCAAAAAAGAGAGCGAGAAGTTGCTGAAAAAGAAAGTGCTTATAATAAACTGCAACAGAGTTTTGACCAATTATCACAACAAATCAAGAAATTGAGTGAAGAGAAAGAAAGTCAAGCGCAGCTTCGAGAAGTTACTGAACAAAGAGTTCGTGAGCTTGAACGATCGTTGGCGCAACAAACAGAAATGCAATTGGAGAAAACGCAAAGAGAACAAGAACAAGAGAGAGCGTTAAAAATTGTACGAGGAGAGCTGGAAGAGCAAACACGAAAAGATGAAGCGGAAAAAGAAAAATTAAGGAATCAGATTCAGAGATTAGAAAGAGAAGTAGAGCTCAGTCGCGAACAATCAGAGAGGAAAAGTGAAGAACAAGAAGAATTATTAGCATCAGCAACTGATCAACAAGAAGGATTACAAACAGAACTGGAAAAAATTCGCGAAGAAAATAGAAGAGTGCGTGAAGAAATTCAAGCAAGAGAAGTTGAAGTAAGCAAAGAGATTGAAGTTGCGCGGCAGGAAAAAGAAAGAAGAGAAAAAGAATTGCAAGAACAACTTGAATCATTAAGTGCCCAATTGCAAGCAGAAAAAGAAGAAAAAACTAAGATGCAACAAGAAAGAGAACGAGAAATTATTGAACGCATTGATTTAAAAGGTGGTATTGAAAAATTACGTTTAGAGTTAGCCCGCGCTCAAAAAGAGAAAGATGAGAATGAGGCAAGAGCCAGTGCTGCGGTTCGAGAAATAGAAAGTCAAAAAGGTTTATTAGAACAGCTTCAAGAACAAATACGTGAGCAAAAACAAGGACGAGAATCTGTTGAAAAAGAATTGAAAGCTGAGATTGGGCGATTAAGTGAAGTAGCTGTACAGGTTGAAAGAGAGCGTGATCAGGTTAAAAAGAATTTAGAGAAATATCAAGAAACTGCAGAGCGTGAACGTGTAATGGCAGTTGATCAAGCTCAAAAGGCAGTGGAAAATGAAATGCAAGCTCAGCTTGAGGTGCAAGTTGCACGGGTTAGGGAGCTGAATGATGAAATTGAAAGACTTTCTCAACAGTTAAGAGATAACGAAGTAACATCTTCAAAAGAGTTATCAGCGGTTGAAGAAAGTGCACAAGGGAAGATTGCACAAAAGATCGAAGAATTACAAAAACTGAAACGAGAATTTGGAGAGAAAGAAAGTGCTTATAATGAGTTGCAACAAAGTTTTGACCAATTATCGCAACAGATGAAAAACCTGAGTGAAGAAAAAGAAAGTCAAGTTCAGCTTCGAGAAGTGACTGAACAAAAAGTTCGTGAATTGGAATCGGCATTGCAAAATATGCAGCAAGAACGGGATGGGGCACGTGATTCAATTGGTTTATTAACGATTCAAACAAGAGATCAAGAAAAACGACTTGAAGATATGGCGAATGAGTTGCGGAAAATTCAAGAAGAACGAGATGCATTAAAAACGAGTCGCGAAACCCTTGAAAGCGCACAAGTTGATTTAAGAACCGATATGCGAGGATTACAAGACCAATTAGAGGGCAAGGATCAGCAACTCGAGTTATTAAGAAATGAAATGGAAAGTGCGCGAGAAGATATTAAACGAAGAGAGGAAGCCGCGCAACTTGTTGAAAGAGAGCTTAATCTAACTCAGAGAACAGTTGATGAAATCAAGAATGTATCTCGCGCAATGGAACAAGAAATGACTGGATTGCGACAGCAGTTGGATGTTGCACAAAGTGAACTGGTTGCATCGCGAGCAGAGCAGAATCGTTTGCAGAAAGAAATTGTAGAACAAAAGAATGTTCAGCAAAAGAGCAGTAAGTCTCAGGCACTATTACAAGAGATGATGGTTAAAGAAAAAGAAAATGCTCAAAAATCTGAAGAAGCTCTCCGAATTTTAGAAAAAGAGAATAAAACATTAAAAGAGCAAATAGATGGTTTTCAAGGAAAGATGGGTTCGTTATTGAAAGATATTTTGGGCGCAACGTATCAAGAAAAATATCCTGATATTAAGATCAGAAGTTATGAAGATTATGCACGGGTTCTTGAGCACGAAATAAAGAGTTTTAATACAAGAGAAGAAAAGCAGCAGTGGCTTAAGATACGAGAAGAATTGAATCAGCAAATCAGCGATCTTGCCACTGAAAATACTAAATTGAGAGATAAAATAGAGCGTGCTGATAGGTTGGAGCGCATTCATGATCGTGATGTAAGCCAAATTGAAGAACGAAATCAAAGGATTGCGCAATTAGAAAAAGAGCTTACTGATATAAAAGGGACGAGTAAAAATAGCATTGAAGATTTAACACATAAAATTGCTTCGGCTGAAAAGCAATTGGAGACAATAACTCTTACGCTTCAGGAAAGAGAAAGCGATTTAGGCAAGGTCAATGATGAATTAAGCCAAATTAATCTTAAATTAGAAGATTGCATAAAAGAGAAGAATGAAATAAAAAGCGAATATAACCGATTATTGAAGAATTTTAGAAGGTGTAGCGAAATAGAAAAGAAAGAGAAAGAGTTCGCTAAAGAGTTAGAAAGTAAACTTGAAAGCAGTGAAAAAGAGCGAATTTCATTGACAGATAAATTAACAAGTCTTTTAGAACAACAAGTTGAGGCGCAACAGATGGAAGAATTGCTTGAAGAAATGAGAAAAGAACCTGCGGTAAAGGAAGTGATTTCACCGGAAGTTAAAGAAGAACCAGCTGAAGAAGGGGTGAAAAAAGAAACAGAAGTTTCTCGTGCGATTGAAGAACCACAAGAAGTAGAGCCGGAGCGTCCTCTTGAGCGTAAAGAGCAACTTAAATTGTTATTGAATGCGGAAATTAGATGTTCTGCTGGTAAATTATTTGAAGAACAACTCAATGATCTTCTTGCTCGTTTGTTTGATCAAAGAAAATTATTGAGCGAATGGATTAATCAATACTTTGATGCATCAGAAGGTGAAAAATATGACCGACTCTTATCATTAATGCAAATCATAAAGAATATTAATGAAATGAAAAGTCGTTTTGCTTGTGAATTTTCAGGTTCGGATCTTGGAAAAGACATGGTGGTTTATGCAAATAACTATGCCAATCATCTGGTTAATCTACTGCGTGATCTTTTAAGCGATGAACGTTTAGCAAGCAAAGATGTGTATCTTAAAAAACTTTTACTTGCTTCCCCAGAATTAAAAGCACCAAAAGATCTTTATAAGGTGTTGCGGGCTCGTTTTGAAAATTATGTATTAACAGATGAAAAAGATGTTTATACGCAAAGATTGAAACTTGGCCGCCTGGAGATTGGAGATGATCTTTTGACATCTCGTGAAGACTTTGAGGTTGCACGAAAATTTATTTGTGAATTACCTCGAGATTTAAGAGAGCTTATTAATTCTTATCTCAAGGAATTATATTTATTGGCAAAAAGTGGAAAATTACCGAAAAAGATTCAGCTTGATCGAATTGATCAAATTAAAGATACAATAAAGTCTAAATTTAAGCCTTTCGTAAGTCATTGCATGGTTTTTGGACGACGTATGTCTGGCATCAAAGACAAAGAAGCATTTCGTTGGCAGGTTATAAGTGAGCAGGCTCAAGAGGTTTGCCAAAGGCTGCATAGAATTGAAGCTATTCTCAATAAAATAGATACATTGCATATTCTCGGCAATGAAGTTGAGCGTGGTAATGCAATTATCCTTTTAAATCAGATTGAACAAGAACTTTCAAAATTAAATACAAATATCATATGTCCAATTTATAAAAGTTAATTAAATCTTGCAGAATGGAGGACTAATTAATCCTCCGTTCTTTTTTTTAAATATTTGCTGAACGCCAAAAAGCATGCTAGGGTTTGAGAAAAGGTAACCTTTTTGCAAAAAGGAGAATAATTGATGAGCATAAAAAAACGATATTTACTCGTAGTTGCCTTGTTGGCTCATTCTGCAATTCATGCAGATGTTTATAGTCGTTCTTATCTTACTATTCGTCCTCGTTTTGAGCTTAATTTTCCTGAACGTTTAGTTATGTTCAGAGGAAGATGTGATGATCGCAAAGATGGTAAAGGTGGCGCATTTCAAGCAGCCGCTTTTTTTGGTAGAACAGTAAGTCCAACTGAAATAGCGAAATATTTCTTACCTAACGGTAAAGATTATATAACGGTTGGTGAAGATGCGTCACAGTCTGCGGTTAGTAGAACGCGTGATATAAATGCTTTTCACTTAGGTGTTTTGACTGATGATGTTTTAAGCCCTACAACATATCAAGCAGCAGAAACTGCTGGATACACCAATTTAACTTTTGAAAGTAAGGTTGCATTTTGTCCACGTCAAACAGTTATGGGCATTGGGCTTGCTTATCAACAGCGGCTGCCTAAACGCTTTTGGTGGGATATCGCAGCTCCGATTCAAAGCATAAAAAATCTTTTAGGCGTAAAAGAATATATTTACAACAAAGGTGGTGGTGTTGGTGGTAATGTTGATGTTCCCAATGGGTATTTTGCTAACGCATTGTGTGCGCTCGGTGATTGTAATGCCAATTTAAAATATGGTCGCATTGTAAGTCGTGAAATGAAAAAAACGCGGTTATCGCACATCGAATTGCGTGTTGGGCGTGAAATTTCTGAAGGTGACATTAATCCCTTTGGTGGCTTTGTTGGCCTTTATATTCCTTGTGGCAACAAACCTTTAGCTTATTATATGTTTGAACCGGTTGTAGGAAATAATGGTCATTGGGCATTTATGCTTGGTGGTTACGGCAAGGTTGAATTACTGCGTGATGATAGAGATCGTACGTTCACAACCTATTACCATGCATTAACGCGTTATTTTGCACCAAATCATCAGCGACGTTCATTTGATCTTAAAGGTAAGCCATGGAGCCGTTATTTAAAAGTTTGGAAAAATGATAATGATGGCCAAAATTTAGCGATTGCTGATTTAAATTCTCATCTTGATTATCTAATTAATTATACTACGTTATGTGTGCAAGTTCAGCCATTATACTCATATGATTTTAATATAGCTTTTGATTATCGAGATCGTGGTTTTCATGCAGAAGCCGGGTATAATTTTTATGCTCGAAAAGCCGAAGAAATCCGCTTTGATCGTCCAATGAATGGGGAAGTTGGCTTATTGGCGTTGCATGAGTATTTGAGTGGCAATGACGCTGTTCCTCGTACCTATCAAGGGTGCACCATTGAAAATGAAATTCTTAAACCAAATGTTGCTCGATATGTTGATGAGGTGATAAATCCAAATGGCGTTAATGCATATACAACATTTATTCCAATCACTGTTGATGATTTAAATCCAAATTCAGGTGCATCACCAGCATGCATTTCTCAAACTATTTATGCAGCACTTGGTTATGAGTGGCGAGATTTAAAGTTTCCAACATTTATCAATGGTGGCGCATCATATGAATTTACGAATGATAATACTTCTGTTCGTCGTTGGACTATTTGGTTTAAGTTTGGCGTCTCTATTTAATTAAACAGACAATTTTCTAAAAAGAGAGGGTTCACTGATTCTCTCTTTTTAGTTTTTTTTTAAAATTCTTGTTTTTGAATTTTCTTTTTTATTAAAGTCAAAAAAGAGGCGAAGGAGTATTTATGAAAAATATTTTTTCTTTTTCCATTTTATTTGGTTCCCTTTGTGCGCAGCAACAGCCAAATAGCATTAATAATCTCATTGAATTGTTTGCTGACAGAAGAATTAATATTCCTCGGGGAATCTTTAAATGGAATAATATCGATTTAGCCGAGAGAGACAAAATTGTTGCTATGGCTAAACAAGTCTTGGAAGATACATCAAATCAACTAGAAAAAGCAAAATTAGATCTAGAGGTCTTAGCAGATATGTCTTCTGTTGCGCTTGATCGTGTCCAGTTGGGGTCGGATGAAAATTTAGCAATGTTAGCTGATGTTTTGGTGCAACGCGAAGAAGAAAGAGGGAAAATACAAAAACAAAGTGAAGCGTATCAACAAGATATTAAGATTTATGGAGATCAAATTAAAGCCTTAAAAACTGCGAGTGGTGCTTCAGTTCCGCCGCCACCACCGCCACCACCACCTCTTCCTCCTGTTACAAAAGGTTTGGCTGGGGGTGCAGCTCTTGATTTAAGTGCATTACAACAAGCAGCGCAGCAAAGAGCGGAGCGTCTTGGGGGTACCGATATTGATCAGATGGTTCAATCCCAAAAAGCGAGCGATCAATTGATTGCTGAGCTTAAAAAGGGAGTGAAGCTGAAGGAGCGCGTTGTTAAGGAAAAGGAAGAGCGCGAATTAGACGATATTAAAAAAGATTTAGAAAAATTAGAATCACGTTTCGAACAAAAAAAGATTTCAGAGGCAAGTTATAATATTTTAAAAGGAAAACTTGAAGATGAACGGAGCATCTTAGAGGGTAAGCCAAAAAATTTTATAGAAGAATTGCAAATGCGTTTTAAAAAGGCTCAATCGGCTGGATAAGATAATAAAATATTGTTTAAAAAAAGAGAGAATCAAACCCGGTTCTCTCTTTTTCATTTAAATTATTTTGATTGCTTTATGGAAATTGCTTGATGCCAGTTTTTTTCCAATCGGATAAAAATTTTTCCATACCACTATCTGTTAATGGATGTTGAAGTGATTTTTCAAATACATCACTAGGAATTGTTGCAACATCGGCAATAGCCATAATTGCTTCATTAAATCGATCAATTGATCTGATCGATGCGGCGATAATTTGTGTAGAATAACCATAGTTATCAATCATGTCACGAATTTCATAAAGAAGTTGCGTGCCATCTGCGCCAATATCATCAAGTCTTCCGATAAAAGGAGAAATATATTTTACGCCGAGCTTGCACATAAAAAGTGCTTGTGCGAGGGAAAAAACGAGAGTGATATTGATTTGAATTTTTTCTTTAACTAACTTTTTAATAATTTCGTAATAATCTGCATGACAAGGAATTTTAACAACAATATTTTTAGCTATTTTTGAGATTTTTTGAGCTTGTAGATAAACTTTATCAGCGCTTTTTTCCGTTATTTCAACACTAATATCGCCAGGAACTATTTTAACTAATTCTTTTATGATTTTTTCTGGCTTTTCTTTTTCTTTGGATAAATGTGTTGGGTTTGTTGTTACACCATCGATAATGCCAAGCTGAACATACTTTTTTATCATTTTCATATCAGCCGTATCGAGAAAAACTTTCATAAATACCCTTTTTTCTTTTTCTTAGCTTAGACACTGTGGTTTTAGGATGCAAATTTTATCGTTTTTTTGAATATATTTCTCAGCTAGTTTATAGGTATTTTAGTGAAAATTATTGACAGATTGAAAATTTTTGATATATTTAAATTGTAGGCGTGGGCTGAGTAGAAGCTTGGATTTATGCTTTTTAATGGAGGTTTTTTGTGAAAAATTTTTTATTGCTTTTTTTAGTGTTTTTTATTCCTACTTTCTTATCTGCTGAATATATTGTTTGGCGTCAAGAAGGGGAAAAGGCTTGTTTATTATCTTGTGATGAGTTTAAGCATGCTTATGAAATTATTAATACCTACCGTTTTCCGATGTATGTGTATAATGACCATATTTCGGAAGATGAAAAGATTCAGTTAGATAGTGATGAACAATCTTTTATTCAAGGTAAAATTCAGGAGCGATTAGGAGCAAATTATATTTTATCCTTTATTCCGACAACATTATGCGAGTTGTATGCAGCAAAACTGAGTATGCAACAAATAGTGATAGCCCATTTGGGTAAATTAATAAAAAGGGGTTTTTTTGATAGAAGACACATATTTGCTTTTCAGACATCTCACGCTGCTATTTGTGTAGATAGTGATACATCAACGATGGAGGATGATGGATTTTTGTGTGATTTTATGCGTGAAAAATTAGATACTTGGCTCGATCAGCATGAAAAGATAAAAAGGGTACTTCCTTTATTGAACTTGCCATCTGAATTGGTTCGACATGTTATAAGTTATATTGATTTTCCAAGTTTATTTGATAAAAAAGAACTGGCTATCTTTTTAAAAAAACACCGCTTGTTTAAAGCTTTTGATGGTGAATTTTATGAGATGAGTGATTTTTTCTTTTGTAAACGAGATATAAGAGAAACTTATCCTTCGGATGAAAATTGTACGTTGATTTGGCATGATTTTTTTAAAAATTTTAATGAAACACTCTTTTCTGATTCTCTTATATGTTTTTCGCGCGCACTTAATAATGATTTAATACCGCTTTATGCGCAATTGCGTTGGCCAGCCATTGATTTGATTAATCAGCTTTTATCTGAGTTAAAGTTATTTATTTCAGCACATCAATTTTTAATTGGACATGATGTGAAACATACATGTTTTGAAGAAGTAGGATTTGTTTTAGATAATCTTTTTTCACGATTTGCTGATCAATTTTTAGTAAATGCAATTTTAAATGAAAGAGATAATCCCAATGATTATTTTATGTATCGTGGTTCGGAAAAAAAGTATGTTATCGTAGGCGAAAAGGAAAAACTTACGAAAAAGCATGTAAAGAAATTTTCTTATTGTTTTGGATATTTATTAGGTGGCGCAAATAACGATAGAAGTTATTTTGCTGAGGACGGTGAAATAAATATGCCAGGTGCTGTTGCGGGAGAATTTATAGCAAGTGCTCCCTTTGGATTTGCAATAAAAATAGATAAAAAATTTTATCGCGACAGTATTGTGAGTGGTAATAAACTTTTTTTTATTCCTCCTTGTAATGCATTGCAAGCATTTTTATTGGGAGTAGGTGAACTATTTCATGGTCGCACCTGTTATACGTGTGATAGAGATCGCGAAAAAAAGATTGAAGGGTTTGGTTTTGCTGTGAAAACCGATTGGTTGTTGGATGTGATTTATCAATCAAAGCTTTGTGCTGAAAGTTTAATAAAAGCCTTGAAAGAATATTTGGTCCAAAACGTTGTATATATAAAGTGTGAAAAATAACTTTAATAAGTGTTTTTTTAATTTTTATGAAATTTTTGGAGGATTAATTGTGAAGAAATTATGTTCATTTATTTTTATTTTAGGGCTTATTTTTTCTTGTAATTCGATGAAAAAGCAACTTACATGGGAAGAAGCTGTAAATCATTGCGAATCTTCTATTAAGGGAAAAAAAGCAAAATGGGATTCAGATCGACGACAAAAAGAAGAGTTGCCTGATTTGGAGATAAAAAAGCTTCATCGAGAAACTTTCGATTCTTATGTAGGTAGATTGCATCTTATAGCGAACTTTCTTGCTTGGCAGGATCGATTGATTGTTTCAGTAGCGTCTCTTAGATGGGCGGTACAAGAAAATTTGCGACTGGTTGATTTTTTTAATAAACATTTTTCATGGTTGAGCAAGCGGCGTGATAGCGATGGAGATTATTCTTATGAAGTTGATATTAAAGATTCTCCTGAATTAAAAAGTATTAATCTTATATTAGAAAATGCCGACAGAAAGAATTTAAGCATTGTACAACGAATACGATTGCTAGATTTTTTAATTAGCAGAGTTGCTGATAAACAGTTGCAGGCAGCTTTATATATAAAAAAGACGGACTGTTATAAAGATTTAGCGGATGAATATAAGGAGGAAGCAGTAAGATTGTTTTCAATGATGCCTGAAGTTGATATGAACAGTCTGATTGATTGTATAAGAGAATACTGTTATCCTGCGTGTGCTTATTTCATATTGATGGATATTTCTCGACTTAAAGAGGGAGTGGTTCATAACGTATTTTCGGAAGACAAATATGCATCAGCCTGTGACAGGCTGGTTAAGTTTTATAAAGATTTGAAACCAAAATTTGATAAACTTTATGAATCATCGATAGAAAAATTTTCTAGATTAACTCAAGATAATCCAGAAAAACGCAAAAGCTGGTTTTTTAAAGGAGAAGATTTACTATCCCATTTATTATCTTTTGAAGATCCTGATAAAAAGATTCCTCATGAAAAAATAGAAAAAGAAGAATCTTGCATCGAAAAAACTGAAAAGATTACTAAAATTGGTAAGAAGAAAAGATATTCTCGCAAAAAGAAGGGCAAAAAAAAGAGTTTAGTGTTTAAAGAGGAATCAGAAAAGGATGATGCAGAAAATGTTTTATGCGAGGATCTATCTTCAATTTCCATTGCAAGTGAATCAGATGAATTTAATTTGAACTTTGATTTTCCTCGTTCTGAGCCTATTTTTCAAGATTATGATTTTCGCGTATTAGATTGGCATAATGATGAGGAGGAAGCTTTTAAGCGCCAAGGATATTGTGATCCGGCAAACCCCAAATCATTATTGCCAAAAAAAGAGACTATTATTCGTCACCGTCTTCCTTTTTGCATTGAGCAGGAATTTAGACATTTAGCTATTGAAAATGATTATCATAAAAAAGGTAGAGACTATCGCGTGCTTAATTTTCCTGGTGCAATTAAGATTCCGGGGGAAGAAATGCTCATAGGATATTTTGCAATTGCTTACAATAAGGAAACGCAGACAGTGATTCATCGCTTTTTTCATGATAAGAATGAACAAGATTTAAAAGAAGCAATAGATAAGGGAAGGCCATTTTTGGAGCAACCTGAAGAAGTTTTAATTGAAGAAGATGAAAAGAAGGCGATGTCTTCATCGGAAGAATATACAATTATTGAAAATATGTTTCTGATTAAGATTACTGATAAATTTGGGGTAGAATACATTTTATTTAAGGGACACAAGATTTAAGAAAATCTCTATTTAAAAAAGTGGCCGAGTTAAATTGAAAACTCGGCCACTTTTTTACTTAATAACAAAATTTATAAGTCGGTTTGGTACAAAAATAGTTTTAATAATTTTTTTGCCTTCAAGCCATCGTTGCGCTACTTTATGGGCTTCTGTTAGAATCATTTCTTTAGTTGTGTCTTTTTCAGTTTCAAAACTTGCGCGTGTTTTTCCATTTATTTGAATGACGATCGTTACGGGTTGTGAAGCTACGAGTTTTTTGTCGTATGTTGGCCATGTGCATTCAGAAAGTTTTTTATTAAATAATTTTTCTAATAATTCACTGGTGATAAATGGAGCGAAGATTGATAAGGAGGTTAAAATCGCCTCTGCGCTCTTTTTGCTGAGTCGTAACTCTTGTGTGCTTGCGTCATTAATAAATTCCATAGCGGCCGAAATCGCTGTGTTGGGTTTGAAATTTTCAATTCGTTCTTGGAATTCTTTTAAAAAGATGCTCACCCGTTGTGATGCTTTTTGATCTTCTTTTTCATTATCGGGCAAAATAGTTTGAGGATTGGTAAAATAATTCCAGAATTTATTAAGGAATCTGCGCATTCCTTCTAGTCCATTATCTTGCCACTCGCAATCAAGTTCTGGCGGTCCCATAAACATGATATATAAACGGAGAATATCTGAGCCATAAGCACTCACGATGTCGTCAGGATTAACAACATTGCCTTTTGATTTGGACATTTTTTCAACTTGGCCGCTTTTTTCTGAATATTTGAGAATCATGCCTTGATTGAAAAGTTTTTTAAATGGTTCATCAAAAGGCAAATAGCCCAAATCAGCAAGAACTTTTACGTAAAAACGAGCGTAAAGAAGGTGTAAAATAGCGTGTTCAATACCACCAACATAGAGGTCAACTGGAAGCCAATAAGAAATTTCTTCAAGTGTCCATGGTTTGTCTTTGAGTTGTGGATTTGGATATCGTAAAAAGTACCAGCATGATCCTGCCCATTGAGGCATCGTATTTGTTTCTCTTTTTGCAGGTCCACCGCATTGGGGGCACGAGGTATTAACCCATTCTTTGATAGCTGCTAAAGGAGATTCTCCAGTGCCAGTAGGTTCATATTTTTCAACATCGGGAAGAAAAACTGGTAATTTGTCTTCTGGTACCGGAACGATTCCACATTTATCGCAATAAATCAGTGGAATTGGTTCTCCCCAGTAACGTTGGCGTGAAAATATCCAATCACGTAATTTATATTGAACTTCTCTTTTTCCAATACCTTTTTCTTCAATATAATTGCATATGGTTTCTATGCCACTTGTTTTGGCATCCAAGCCGCTGAGAAAATCACTGTTAATTAAGGTGCCTTCACCTGTGTAAGGTTCAATGAGATTTCCTTGTGCATCTTTTTTTGCTTCAGGAGAATCGATAACTTGTACGATTGGTAGATCATGTTTCTTGGCAAATTCAAAATCACGTTCATCATGTGCTGGAACGGCCATGATCATGCCAGTACCATAATCAGGTAAGACGTAACTGGCTATATAAATGGGAAGTTTTTTTTCTGATATTGGGCATTTTGCATAGGCGCCCGTAAATACGCCACTTTTTTCTTTATCAAGTTGTCGCTCGAAAGATGACATTTTTTGCACTTTCTCGCGATAAGCGCGCACTGCATCAAATTGTTCGGGCGTTACAATATCAAGTACGTAATCGAGTTCAGGAGCTAAGACGAGATATGTTGCACCAAAAATAGTATCGGGGCGTGTTGTAAATACGGGAAGCTCGATTTCATTTCCATGATGATCTTGCGTTTTGAAAATAATTTTGCAACCATAGCTTTTGCCAATCCAGTTGCGTTGCATCTGTTTAACTTTTTCTGACCAATCTAATTTATCAAGTCCATCTAAAAGTTTTTCTGCGTAATCAGTGATTTTTAACATCCATTGTGGAATCTGTCTTTGTATGACATGTGTACCACAACGTTCGCATGCACCATTAATAACTTCTTCATTGGCAAGACCTGTTTTACAAGAGGGACACCAATTAATCGGCATATTTGCACGATAAGCTAATCCAGCTTTATACATTTGTAAAAAGATCCATTGTGTCCATTTATAATAATCAGGATCAGTCGTATTTATCTCTTTAGACCAATCATATAAGGCGCCAATTTCAGTGAGCTGTCTTTTAAAATTTTTTACATTTCTTTCGGTGCTTACGCGTGGATGAATTCCTTCTTTAATTGCAGCATTTTCTGCTGGCAGACCAAAAGCATCCCATCCCATTGGATGAAGGACGTTGTATTTTTGAAGCCACTTTATGCGTGTATAAATATCTGAAAGGACGTAACTTTTCCAATGTCCTATGTGAAGTCCTGCTCCTGATGGATAGGGAAACATGTCGAGACAATAATATTTTTTAATATTTTCTGTTGATTGTTGTACGTGTATGATTGATTTTTCTTCCCACCGTTTTTGCCATTTTTTTTGAATTTTTTGTGGCTCGTAAGTCATTTATTATCCTTGGACAAGATCTTTTTTATAGTGCCAAGTATAGCACAGTTGAAATAATAGCCGTAATAAGTGTTGGCATTTTGATTGATTTAAAGCCTAAGAATTTATAAGCCAAATTGCATGCAGTTATCATCATTACAATAGGGTAAATGATGCTTGCAACAGGTCCAATTGAAAGACTCATGGCAGCGCTGAGTCCCATCGTTGATGGAAAATAAGTAGCAAGGTGAACGGCGATGAGTGATTGTATGTAGCTCAGCTTATTGCGAGAAACATTTTTTTGAATGTATTCACTTACAACAACCATTAATGCAATAGCTGTTGAAAAGCATGCCATAAATACAGCAGTAGCCATAAACAAAAGACCCCAGGGTCCGAGAATTCGTAAGGCAATTTCGCGTAAAAGTTCGCCTTCATTTATATAGGTTAATCCGTAACTCTGTTTATTGCCGACCCAGGCGAGGCCAACATAGACTATGCCAAGAAGTGCGCTTCCAAGTAATCCGCCATATAACGAAGCGCGCAAAGTGGATTGTTGACTGAGTTTTTCTTGAGAATCTTTTTTTAAGAGATTGATAACTATTGATCCGAAAAAGATGGTTCCTAAGAGATCGAACGTAACAAATCCATATTTGCTTTCACGCCAGAAAATTTCCCAGAGTGAACTGGTGGTTGGTATAACGGTGCCGGTTTTGAACATACCAACAACGATAATTACCAGAAGTGCTATGATAAGTGTTGGGCTAATAATTCGACCAAGTAAAGAGATAACCTTACTTTCTTTAACAGTTGCTAAAAATGTAAGTAGAAGAAATGCGATAGCAAAAGGAGCGAGGCTATTGTTTGGTAAAAATTGCTCAAGCATGGTATGAGAGAGTGTAATGATGCGAGGAATGACATTAAGTGGGCCGATGATTAACATGATCAGAAAGATGAGTGCTTGCCCTGGAATTTTACCGAGTCGATTAAAATATTCATTGTAATCACCATTGAAAAGGACGACTGCAATTAAGCCTGCAATTGGCATGATTACTGACGTTAAAATAAATGAGAAATTCGCCCAGGTAAAATGGAATCCTGCGCGCATGCCAACATTAATGGCAAGCATAATATTGCCTGCACCAAAGAGCATGGAAAATATTGCGAGGCCGATTATACAAATTTCAGATATTGTTACTTTTTTCATTGGAGCATCCTTGTAAATTAATAGTGGATGGTTAATGAGAACTCTTAATTTTTAGATTATATCATAGATTGAAAATAATTGTGATAAGATGATTTTTATGAATTTTTTATAAAGAATAAAAAAAGACTTGTTATTTTTTTATTCTTGTTCTAATGTTTTTTCAATTCATCTGTAATTAAGCAGTGCGGTGGAATGGGAGATGTATGAGAGCGAGGGCCTTGGTAACAAGGCCTTTTCCCTACACGCGCTTGCAATTTAGAAATTAATAGAATAAGTTTACCAACAAACATCTCACAGGGGATGAATATGCAAAAGCAATTATTCACACAGCCAAGTCCAGCGGTTCAAGATGAGCAAATTTTAGTCATACGTCGTGATATTGTTTTTCAGCCTGAGCCGGCATGGTATGGTTTGAAGCAGTTGGATTATGATTGGTATATGTGGGCTATTGAACGTCATGGACAGTTTCAGTCGCGCATAGCAATGGAAAATGATCCACATTATAAACAGATTATTCCATATTTGGTTTTTACTCATGAAGATCATGTTTTTGTTGTGCAACGGAAATCAACCGCATCCGAACAACGGTTGGCGAGTAAATTGAGTGTTGGCATTGGTGGCCATATTCGAAAAGAAGATTTATTAGGTTCAACAATTTTTGATTGGGCGTGTCGTGAATTTCACGAAGAAGTTGTCTATCATGATAAATTTGAATTTGAACCTCTTGGCATTGTAAATGATGACACCAATAGTGTTGGCCAGGTGCATTTGGGATTTGTCTTTTTGATCAAAGGGGAAACGTCAAATATTCAAGTTCGTTCAGAGCTCAAAGAAGGTAATATGGTTAAATTATCTTCAATTACTGATTTGTCAAAGTTTGAAACATGGAGTCAGTTAGTTTTGAAAGCATTGATATAATTATCTTTACTCCAAAGTTTTTAAACGTAATTTTAAAGAAGAACCGCACGAAGATCTTTTTATGATCTTCGTGCGGTTCTTCTTTTCTTATAATGGTAGTGCGGGCAATACTTTTTCCGATGGTTGAGGAATTTCTAAAGCATTGGCAAGTGTTGCGGTGACTTGGGGCATCCATAACTTTTGAGATATTACTTTGCGTTCATGAAGCCCTTTTTGATAAATAATGAGAGGTACATGTGTGTTGTACGAATATGGTGCGAGGTGCTTAGTCCCCCCCGTATATTTGCTGATGATGGTATAAGGCTTGATTTCTACTAAGAGATCGCCACTGCGTGTTGGGTAAACATTGTTTTTTAGAAGCCATTGAACGGTTCCTTGTGGTGGATTCATGTGGAGTAATTCTGCTTCCGTGTAAATATTTTGTATGCCGGGAGCTTTTCTAAAAGCTTGCTTGATTGCATTAAGAAGTTCATTTTTCTTATCCGGTGATAATTTTTTTATTAATTTTTTATTACAAAATACATGAGGTACCTTGAGACAGGCAATAGCGTCGTTGTATCCTAATTTTTTCTTTATTTTATTATTTACACTTTTAACAATTCTTTCTTCATCAAGGCGAAACGCTGAAGGATGCTGATCCTTGATGAGTTCAGGTATTGGCATAACGCCATGGTCAGCAGTTAAAACATAAAGTGTATCATCACTGGTAATAGTATTTACGTTATTCATGAAAGAATCTATTTGATGATCAAGTTGATAAATCATATCGACGACTTCTTGACTATATGGACCGTAAATATGGCCAACTTTATCAAGAGGGCTGAGGCTAATCCAGAGTAAGATGTTGCCATCAGGATTATTTTGATATTGTTGCTTAATATATTCGGTTGCCATGTCGAGCAAGGTTTCGTTTGCTATGGGAAGTTTTGTAAACCGCTCAGAAAACTCTTCTGGGTTAGTTGGCGAGGCCTGTGTGTTGATTATTTTTGGTTCACTTGCGTATCGATAGTCATGAATATGGGGAAATTGATAATAACGTTCATCGTTATAAATTGGCTTCCAGGAAAGACTTAAATTTTTTATTTTTTTATTCCATTGCGCTAGGATTTTATTGATAAGTGAGCTATTACTATTTGTTTCAAATTGTGCGGTTGATTCATTAAACCAAATTGCTGCGGCGGTTTTTCCTGCCATGCCAAATGTCGCTCGTGGTTTAAACGAGATAGCAAGTGCTTTATTATTTTTATTTTCAGCGAGGAATGGTGCATTAAGTGTTGGTAGCATAATATTTTTACCATTGTCATCTTCTGGTGCAACCTTGTTGCCATATTGATCAAGCCATTTATTGTAAATAATGCCGTGGTCTTTTGGAAGAGCGCCGGTGCCAATGCTTGCATGACCAACGGCCGTTGAAGTTGTTGCATAAGGCAAATATGCATTTGTGTAAACGACCCCATTGCGTAAAAGATTATAAAAACCATGGCTTAAATATGGATCTAGTTTCGGCAAGTAATGCGCTGCAAACTGATCAATCACCATGACGACAGTTATTTTTGGTTTTGCATTGACCAGATGACCAAATAAAAGCATGCATGCGACAAATAGCAACCTTTTTATCATAACTCCTCCACTTTTATTTTATAATTGCAAATTATTGCTATGGAAGTAAAGAGATTTAAGTTTTATATTCGTTTGTAGCTATAGGTAATGGGGGAAGGCTTTGATGGCTTAGTGTTATATTAAGAATTGAGGCGAGTGTTGCAGTTAGTTGCGGTGTCCAGACCTGTGTTTCTATTTTTTGTGCACGTTTGTTTGGGTGGTAAAAAATGAGAGGTACATGAAGGTTTTCTTGATATGGCGTGTTGTGAACCGTTTTGTTTTTTTCGTTTCTTAAAAGAGTGTTGCGTGCTACTTTAAAAATAAAGTCTCCGCTTCTTGAGGGATGAATGAGATTTTTAAAGAGCCATTTTTTTGAGCCTATCTTGTAATCTTTTTTAATAAAATCAATTACCTTGTACATTTTGGCGATGGCCGGGTGTTTTTTAAGCAGTAATTGAATATCAGCTAGGATTGATTGTTGAATCTGACTGTTACATGTTTTTATTTGCTCATGATTAACGTGAACAAAAGGGGTTCTCAAGTCTTTGATAAGATTGGAGTATCCATATTTCATTTCAAGAGTTTTGTTAATTTGTTCTTTAATTGTAGGAGCGTGAAAACTTTTTCCATTGGTAAATTCGGGAATTTGGATAAAACCATGGTCTGCGGTAAGTACATAAAGTGTATCCCGTGGGCTAATTATCATTGATACTTCATTCATAAATTCCTGTATGTAGCGGTCCAGGTGATAGATTGTATCGATAGCTTCCTTGCTTTGTGGGCCAAAGTAATGAGTTACTTGATCAAGGCTGTTTAAGCTGATCCATAACAAAATTTGCTGTGGATTTTCTTTCATAACATTTTTTAAATAGATCTCAGCTGCATTAAAAAGAAGTTTGTTGGTAATAGGTGACCGTATGAATATTTCCGAAAAGTTTGGGTCTGAATTTTTAATTGTTTTATTAATAAATGATTCAGGGAATGCATATGAATAATTATTTATATGGGGAAAGGTATAATATTCATTATTTTCATAAGCAAGTCTCCATGTAATGGGATAGTTAAACATTTTTTTGAGTTTGGTATTCATGGTGTTCAGCGTGTGTTCTGTTTCTTTTGTAAGATTATTTCCATGAAATTGATTATCTTTTGTTTCGAACCAGATAGCTGGTGTTCGCTTTCCAGCGGTAAGGAGGGCTGCATAGTTTTTAATAGAGAGTGCAAATGCATGATTATTTTTATTTTGTTTAATAAAGATATCATTGATTGTTGATTGGAGGAGAGATTGTGGTGCTGTATTTTTTACGGCTATTTTTTTTCCATTTTTAAACCAACTGGTGCCCACAATGCCGTGATCTTTCGGTAATGTGCCGGTGCTTAAACTTGCATGACCTGGTGCTGTTATGGGATTTGCGTGTGGGTAAAGTGCATGAGTGAACCAGGCTCCTTTATCTAAAAATGTTCGAAGGCCATAATGGAGATTTGTATTCAATTTATCAATTTGATATGCAGCAAAAGAATCAATAATAATAACGACAGTTAATTTTGGTTGTGCGGTGAGTGATGTTATGATGGCTAAAAGTAAAATACGTTTTTTCATTATGAACCTTTTGCTTTTATTTCGATTGTACGTTTGAAGAAAATTTTTATTCAAGTAAACTCTTTGGCATCTTTTTAATTGCAATTTTGAAGGGAGTTTTTATGAATAAACGATTGATGTTAACGTTGTTGATGGTAGGAATTATGAATGCTAACCGTGAATATTTATTTAGTTCTGAGTCGGTAACTGAGGGGCATCCCGATAAAGTGTGCGACCAAATATCTGATCGTGTTTTAGATGCATTATTAGAACAGGATGCATATTCTCGCGTTGGCTGCGAAACATTGGCGGCAAAAGGGGAGGTAGTTGTTACTGGAGAGATTACAAGCAATGGTACTATTGATATTGAAAAAATTGTTCGTCAGACATTGAAAGATATTGGCTATACAAATAAAGATTTTGGTGTTTCTTTTGACACCTGCAGTGTGCATGTTTCATTAAGCACGCAATCACCCGACATCGCTCGTGGTGTTGATGTGCGAGAAGATCATGAAGAGGGTGCGGGTGATCAAGGACTTATGTTTGGTTATGCATGTAAAGAGACGCCAGAATTGATGCCCCTTCCTATTAGTTTGGCCCATAAATTAACGCAACGGTTGGCAGAGGTTCGTAAAACTGGACAGTTGTCATGGGTGCGTCCTGATGGAAAATCTCAAGTTACGGTGCGTTATGTCGACGGAAAACCTCAAGATATAACTGCTGTTGTAATTTCAACGCAACATGATCCATCAATTTCACATGAAGAAATAATTAAAGAAATTAAAAAATATGTGATTCAGCCTATTTGTGGTGAGTATTTAACGAATAATACGCAATATTTTATTAATCCAACGGGCATGTTTGTAAGGGGAGGCCCTGAAGCTGATGCGGGGCTTACGGGGCGCAAGATTATTGTCGACACTTATGGCGGTATGGGGCGACATGGTGGTGGATGTTTTTCTGGTAAAGATCCTTCAAAGGTTGATCGTTCAGCTGCATATATGGCACGGCACATTGCAAAAAATATTGTCGCGGCAGATTTAGCTGATAGATGTGAAGTGCAGTTAGCTTATTCAATTGGTGTGGCAGAACCAGTTTCAATTTACGTCAATTGTTTTGGTACAGCTAAAATTGATGAAAAAAAGATTGAGCAGGCAGTGAGAAAAGTATTTGCCCTTAAGCCTGCTGATATTATTAGTTATTTGGATTTAAGGCGACCTATTTATGCAAAGACAGCGGCTTATGGGCACTTTGGTCGTGAAGATCAAGACTTCAGCTGGGAAAAGACGAATAAAATTGATGAATTAAAAAAGAACGTATTTTAATGAAAGGATCATTGGTGAAAAAATCATTTCTTATTTTGTACTTGAGTTCGTTTTTTATGCTACCAGCAATGGAGCGAGCAATTTATGATAAAGATACTATTGAATTTGCAATGCCTTATTTGCGCTGGGCGAATTTAGTTGTTCTTGATATTGACAATACTATTATGTATTCGAGTGACGTTCCAGAAGCGAATTGTCAATGGTGTGATGTTGCTGAAAAACGTTTACAAGAAAAAGGTTTTTCTAAAGCCGAAGCCTTTCAAAAAATGGTGTGGGGTTATGACTATTTTGGCCAAAAAGCAACGATGGTTCCTTCTGAACCAAAGTTTGTTGAATTCATTAATGATGCTCAAAAAATTGGAATTCCGGTGATTGCGATTACCGGCAGACCGGATATGATGCGTGAGGTAACAGTTAAGAAGTTGACATCGATTGGCGTCTATTTTTCTCATGGTTGCTTTAAAGGTTCTGATTTTAAACAAGCAAATGGAACCCATTTTATTGAGGGGATCATCTATAATGGTTATGCGGGATCACCACAAAAGGGTGAGTCATTAAAGTTATTTTTAAATACCGTGGGTTTGAGTCCAAAAAATATTTTAATGATTGATGATCGGCAGCATTGTTTAGAGTCAGTAAAGACTCACTTGCCTGATGTTAATTTTATTGGCATTCGTTATGGTCTATGCGATGAAGCATTTAAAAGTTTTAAGCCGACTCAAGAAATGTTGGATTTTATTGATGAGGAACTGACTCGAAAAACATTGACTTTTAAATAATATTGTAAAGGTACTGAAAAAAAAGAAGCGATATCAAACCGCTTCTTTTTTTATATTATTATATATAAAAAAACGTTAAGGCTTGTCTTTTTATGATAAAAAGTGAGAGTAGATATCTAAATTTTTTTAATGGTAAGATTGATTTTTATCGAAATATTGCGTTAACTGTAGTGAAAGATAGCGATAGTTGAGTAATGAATATGAAACGTGAAATTCGTTCGCGCGGAATTGTTATACGAAAACATTTTCCCCAAAAAGTATGTATATCGGTTCTTGATGAGCAATATGGTCATTTAACTGTAGTTCCTGCAAGTTGGCAATGGGCTTCTTATGCTTCGGTGGGGGCGGTCATTTCTTATGAACTTGTAGAGGAAAATGACGTTTTTTTTGTTAAACAAATTGAATTATTATCAATTCCAACTTATCAAAATGAACTCTTATTATTGTTTATGCATCATTTATTAGAAATTTGTTATTTTTATATACCAGTATGTAGTGGAAAAACAGAGTGTTTTGATCTATTATATTACATTATTAATGAACTTGATCATATTGCCCAAAAAACCACTTTGCAAAGGTTGTTATTAGCAAAATTACTCTTTATGATTGGTCAATATCCAGCAGATGTTGATCAGTTAACGATAAGTTCATTATTGTATAAGCCATATGGCGATCTAGTGACGTTGATATTAACTGATGAGCATAAAAGAGAGCTGGAAATTTTTATTTATCAATGCATTAAATTTCATCCATATGGACGATTGTTAAAAACGGTTAACTTTTTATCGCGGGTTAAATGATGAAAAGAATAATATTCTTATTGATCAGTTTATTTTTTACTGTAACTAACGGAGGATTTTTTGGCTTAGATCTTTTGAGTAAGCGGACGCCAAAGACTCAGTTTATTGTTACCGAATATGAAGAAAAAAAACAGAAACTTGAACGATTGAAAAAAGAGCTAGCCGATCTTGAATCAATTGAAAAAAGTATTGTAAATGAAATCAATGTGCAGCTTGAAGCTTTGGTAAAGGATGAAAAATTAATCAAATCAAAAAAATCTCAAGCATCAGTTTTGAGGGTAGATTTTCTTAATAAACAAGAGACATTTATTCGAGATATTAAACAGTTTTTGAATGAGTTTCAACAAATTCGTCGGCAAGAAGTTTATCATTTAAAGAAAAATGTTGAGGCTTTAGAGCGTTATATTGATAATCCGGTTTTTAGCGATTTGCGTATAGCGGATAAAGCATCATATCAATTTAGTGAGTTTCAAAATTTATCGAAGCAATTATTAAGTGCTCAAGAAGAATTTATTCGCTATCGAGATGAAAAGAAGCGCATTGAGGATGAAATTAGCAATAATACACGTCAATTTGAACAGATTGAACAAGAATTAAAGCAGAAAGAAAAAGAACAAGAAAAATTTTCTCCAGCTGTATCAAAAGAAAATGCTGAAGACTTGAGACAAAAAAGTGAGCTCATTGATTGGGAGATTAAATTACTTAAAGCGAAAAAGAGCTTTATCGAAGAGAAGGGGCTATCATTACAGCGGGAATCTGATTTAATTAATCTTCAGCTTTTTATCACGAAAATAAAATTAGATATTTTTAAAAAAGATTTATCAAAAGTCGATCGTAAATTATGGGTAAATGAATCTGATATTCAGTCGGTTCAAGCTGCCGTAGAGAAAAAAAAACAACAGAATGCTCAACGGCAAGAACGTTACGTACAAGAACTTGCTGAATTGGCTTCTGCGCGAGATAAATTGCAAAAAGAGTTTGATGTTCTCAATGAAAAGTTGCCAACGCCCGTTAAAGATTTGCGCCAATTAAATGAGTGGTTAGTAGAAGCAAAAGCCACGGGAGACGAGATTGGTTTTTATCATGTTGCATATTTAAATGATCGATTACAGACGATTGACAGAAGTATTGCATTAATCGAGGCTAAGCAGGCACTAAATAAGACGCAGATCTTTGGAGATGAATTGCAGCTTGAGGCGATGAAAGCTTGGTTGATCGTGACTCAGCGCAAATTAATGCACGACGATACAGACCGACAAGGAAAGCTTGATTTTTTTGTTTCAAAAAAAATAGATATCGACCGCGAATTGGATGAATATAAGAGTAAAGAGAATGCTATAACGAACTTAATGAGTCTTGAAACACGAGCGATCGCTCACATTAAGCAGGGAATAGAAACATTAAAGGATAAAAAATCAGACTTTGCAAAAAAATATGGTGAGAGTAATTATCAGTTGGTTATGGATCAATTGGCAAAATCTCAAAATGAAGTTAATGAGCAACTTAATTTAAATGGCCAACTTATAAAAATTTATTCGAGCATTACATCTTCCTTGTCTGACATAAAACGTCAATCTGAAATGATCATACGCAAACTTGAGGGTGTTGGTGGCATTTGGCAACGTTCAGCTGGGGCGATTACTTGGGAGGGTATTAAAAGTACGATTCCTGACATTAAATTTTTCTGGGAAGATTTAATTAATATTGTTTCTCATTCAAGCGCTACTGAGATAAGTCTTTGGTTTAAACAGATTTTTGGCGATCCTATTAATATTCTTAATATTATTTTTGCACTTTTGTTATTTGCGGCATTGTATTTTTTGTTGGCTATGAGTGTTCCCTTGCTCGGCAAGTTATTACGTAGGGCTCAGCGTAAGCATGGGTGGCAGTTTTTGTTAAACTCCTTTGCGGCACTATTTTCATTTTTAAACAGACATTTAGTGGGAATTTTTTTGTGGAGTGTCTTTTTTTGTGTAATGCGTTTTGGGGTGGTCATTGATTTTGGGGTTCGAGTAAAAGTTCTCTTCTATCTACTTTCAATACCATATTTATGTTATTTGTCGCATATATTTATGCGTGATTACTTAATCGATAATGGCAAGTTTATGAGCGATGCTTTTCGTGAGCGATTTTCGTGGATTTTCCAGTTGTTTATGTTCGCTACGATTATTATTTTGTTTTTTAGAGAAGCTTTTATTATAACGACATATGGTCACTCTGAGTTACCAACCATTTTACTCGCGATTTATTCAATCATAACACGTGCTTCACTTGTTTTTCTCATTATGACTAAAGAGTTAATTCTTGATGCGCTGCCAAATCGCGGTAAGATTTGGTTGTTTATCAAAGAGCAGATTAATCAATATTATTTAATTTTCTTAGTTATTATTATTGCATTGATCATTATGAGTGATCCATTTGTCGGTTATAGCAAATTGGTTACTTCAATGTTACAGGGAACTCTCTGGACGATCATACTGATTGCACTTTTTTGGTGGGTGCAAAAAATATTAAAGCGTTATTCATCAGATCTCTTTTTTGTTTCTATTGGTGAAACGGTTAAAGAACGATTCTCCTATGCTAAAACATGGTACGCGTTGTTTATTGTAGTAAGTTTTGCTGTTTTAATAGCCTTTGTTGTTTTCTTGTTTGCAAAAATTTGGGGTTACCCCGTTTCGGCTGATAATATTGCAAATTTCTTTAATGTTGAAATTACAAAAATTAAAGGTGATTTGCCAGGAGAGACTATTCCAATTACCCTTTGGTCAATTGTGCGACTCATAGCATTTATTTTTGGTGGCTTTTTGATTGCAACAATATTTAATCGTTATGTATTAGAGCGAATTTATAATCTTTTACAAGTTGATGCGGGTGTTCAAAATACAATTTCGCGCATTACCAGCTATGTCATTGTTCTTATTATTGTGATTATTGGATTGACTAATATTGGGCTTGGTAGCTGGGTTCCTGTTGCATTAGGTGCATTGGTTGTCGGTATTGCTTTTGCAATTAAGGGACCAGCGGATGATTTTGTTTCGTATTTCATTATTCTTGTTGAGCGTTTTGTTAAGATTGGGGACTATATTCGGTTGAATGATGTTACGAGTGAGATATCTGGTGTTGTGCGTAAAATTACGCCACGATCGGTAATTTTGCGTAAGAAAAATGCATATAATATTATTATTCCCAATTCTAAGATAACAAAATCTCTTGTTTTAAATTGGAATTATGCACGCAGCTACTTTGCTTTTGAAGACATGTACATTACCATTGCATATAGCGCTGATCCTATGAAGGTAAAAGATACTCTTTTAAAGATTCTTGATGAAAATCCTTCAGTTTTGAAGAGCCCAATGCCAATTATTCGTATTATCAATTTTACTTTAAGTGGTTATGAATTTTTGATTCGAGGCTATTTGAGTTCTTCAAATGTGCTGAATCAATGGGATATTCGAAGTGATATTCGTTTTGCAATTGCTCAAGAATTTAAAAAGGCAAAAATTAAGATTGCGGTACCTGTTCGCGATGTTACATTGGAAGACAAAACATCAAGCAAATAATTTTTAAGCAAAAGAGAAAGGGAGCCTTATGAGCATTCGTTCAGACAAGTGGATTGCATACATGGCAAAAGAACATGGTATGATTGAACCGTTTGAGGCCGATCAGGTTAAACAAGTTGGCAATAAAAGAGTAGTTAGCTATGGTCTTTCGAGTTACGGCTATGATTTGCGTGTTGCGGATGAGTTTAAGGTTTTTTCTAATGCTTATAATTCTTTAATTGATCCAAAAAAATTTGATGAAAAGTCTTTTGTGGATATTAAAAGTGATGTGTGTATTATTCCACCAAATTCATTTGCATTAGCACGGAGTGTTGAATACTTTCGTATTCCGCGCAATATTTTGACTATTTGTCTTGGTAAGTCTACGTATGCCCGTTGCGGTATTATTGTAAACGTGACCCCATTTGAGCCCGAATGGGAAGGCTTTGTAACTTTAGAAATATCAAATACAACCCCCCTTCCTACTAAAATTTATTCCAATGAAGGTCTTGCGCAAGTTATTTTCTTTCAAGCAGAAGAAGCTTGTTCAATTTCTTACGCTGATCGCAAAGGAAAATATATGAAGCAACAGGGAATTGTAATTCCTCGTTTATAAGTAAAAAATTTATCTGTTACTTATACAGGGTTTTTAACAGGGCTTTGCTTAAACCATGAAAGTTTCCTCCAGATCGTGTAAATCGCGCAAATCTTTGGGTGATTTTTGATGTCTGATAAGGTTCACAATTTCTTCTGGTGATTTTTTCCGTTTTGTAATTTTTCATCAACTCAAGTTGTGCATATGCCGTCATCACCAAAAAAATATGGGCATGTTGCTTGATGCGGTATGTAGACTGACAATCAGCCAATCCTAATTTCTTTAGAAAGGGTAAACCACTAGTTTGACTAGTTGGACTCACCAGGCTTGGCCTATAGCTGTAGTTTTGGATGATGTTGAGATATTCTTTTCATGGCTTGACGGTCATGAAGGATAGAATATGACAACATCATCTTATGAAAGTTTAGGTCATTCGAAGTGGGACTGCAAATATCATATAGTATTTGTACCGAAGTATAGGAAAAAGGCAATGTATGGCGAAATAAGAGATTTTTTACGTCGAATATTTCATGAACTTGCCGGTCAAAAAGGGTGCGAAATTGTATCAGGCAATTTGGTACAAGATCATGTGCATATTTCAACGCGCTTACTGCTTCCGCTATAATCATATGTTACATCAGGAATACATTTGGAAAACGGCTTTGCAATGTCCGTAAAATCAATAAGCAACGTTCCTTTGTTGTCTTTAGTGGCAAGACTACAGATCAACTCAATGAGATACTTTTTGCAGTCATTCACTTCTTGTTCTGTAACGTAAATTGAACGATATGAAACATTATTATATCTTGCCAAGGAAGAAAAATTTTTATGTTCCGATGTTCGCAAAATCAGTGAGACATTGAGTGAAAATTTTTGAACCATTTTTTGCGTGACATTTGGAAAGTTTTTTATTACGCTTTGAAATGTTGAGATCATGTTTGCTCCTTTTTTTATAAAATTTTTCTTTTAAAAAATGAACAACATGATCTCAATTTTGTCAATTAAACTCGAAACTTTTTTCAACTTTTTACAAAGTCCTGTTGAAAATACAAAAAATTATTTAGCTTCTCAACGAATTATCGAATTCGCGTTATTAATGGAAATAAAAGCAAGCGTTCGCCATGACTATCCATTACCCACATCTTTTTTTAAAATACGATACATTTCAACAGCTCCTTCAAGTGTTCGCATTCCTCTCCATATGACTTT